>NZ_VXKS01000009.1 GCF_008711525.1 Cysteiniphilum sp. JM-1 | reverse complement strand
GCGTATTCGCACATTATTATCGACTGCTCGCAAACAGGGTTGGAAGGTTATTGATACCATTGCGGATGTCTTTAATGGCAAAATCCCACAGTTCAATTAACAAGCTGCTGGGTAGTTACCATTGTTTTAATATATTTCAACCGGTAGGACTAAGTAATTTTTTATGATAGTCATTGCATGACTATCAATATGCATGTAATTTTTAGGCACAAATATGTGCACCATCTGTTCTTAATCTATTGATGTCTGTTCTGTAATCTATCCGTCGTGTAAACCTATCAACTAAAAAACAGGATATATTCAATGAAAAAATATTTTTTAAATCAAAAGATTAAGTCTTTAGCTCTATGTGTTGCAGCAGCATCAGGTGCTATCACTTTAGCAGGATGTAATTTGTCTGCTCCTAGTGACGATAATACGCAAAATAATCCTGATGTTGAAGCAATTCAACTACAAATAGGGACCGAAGTTGAGCCTGCAAAATTAATTAAAAGTCAATCGCAAGCAGTAATTAAGCAAAGTATTGCTTTTCCACGTAAGCCTCAGCTAGCTATTGCAAGTAAGTCTGATGCTGAATCAGTTGTGCATTTAAATGAGGTTGAAGTAATATCTAATGATAATATTGAACTTATTTCTTCATCTTTTAATCGTAATGATTTAACTGAAGGGAATAACGCGCAATTAATAACGCATATTGCTTATAAAGGGCAGACAGATCTACCTAATGCAAGCTTTAAATTACATGTTAAAGTTGATGGCGCTAAGGATATTGAGACTGAGTTTGATCATATACATTTAGTCCCTGAAATCAACGATGAAAGTGGTGTTGAGGTTAAGAAAACAACAGTTTATTGTGATGGTAAACTGGTTATTAAATTTAAGTTAGATGATAGCTTAGAGCCAGGAGATAATCTTGTACTTGACATAGCAAAAGGTGAAAATAGCCAATGGTTTTATGATGCGATCAGTGAATTTGATAAGCAACTGATCAATGAACAACAGCAGATTGTCATTGCGGAGCATGAATTCATAGTTGATGATAATGGCTTTTCAGAAATCGTATTACATTTGGATGTTGATAAGTTAGCAAGTCATAAAGAACAATTACTTGATAATGTAAACACTGGTGGTTTGATACATTTTGATGCAAGTGATATTAAACAAAAAAATATTGATATTGATGTTAACTTAGCGCCAGTCACTTTCTCAGAAGATAGTGTATTTTTTGCAAGATCTGATGATCCAATAACATTGCGATTAACAAATCACACAAATAAGAAGTTAAATGGTTTTACTATTGCTGACGAGAACTCTATAAAAGGCATTACTGTTTCTGGATTGCCAAACCTTTTAAATCCAGGTGAGACAGTCGATGTTGAGCTTAATGCGTCAGTAGAAGCAGCTGCCAATAAAAAGCCTTTAAAAATCAACTATCAAACTGAAAATAAAAATAAAATAGAGACTGTTGAGTTGTCCGTGACGGTTGCAAATGCTCAAATTTCTGTAAAGGATATTGAGAGTCGTTATTTGCCTACAGAAGGAGAGTATCCTGTATATACTCTAGTTTCTAACACTGGAGATTTTAATTGGTATCCAGCGGCAAGAGTAAGTGCAAATGCTTATTATCCGAAAATCAATCATATGCCAGATACATCAATAGATGGGGGATTGCCATGTGATAACTATGTAGAAGATGGATTACCTCAAGGAGGTAGTTGCTTGATGCTCGTTGACATCGTAAAACCAAAGACAATACCAGGAACTAAAACTTTTAAAATTATTTCAAAAGCCAAAGATGGCAGTTTCATCACAAACTTAGATAAAAATATTGAAAAAACTTATCAATTTAATACTGTCAAGGAAGGAATCACTTTCCAAAAAGAAGGTGAGAAAATTGATAAATTAGAAATTCCTGCAGGAGAAGAGAAGGTAAAGGTCACAGTATTTAATGATACACTGCAGGATATTCATAATATTCAAGCAGAGCTTACAAATAACAAAAATATTTCGATTGTTAATAACAGTTGCACAGAAGAGCTAGGGGCAAAGTTAAGTTGTGATATTACTTTAAAAGTTAAAAGAGATGGAATAGTTAACACTAGTACAAGTATTGTTTTATCTGCTAAGGAGATTACGACGTGTTTGCTTCCTTCTCAGTTAACATTACCGATTGAGATAAAAGTAAAAGAGAGAGTTATTTTTGCAACTGATGGGCTATATGATGGCAATCTAGGTGGTCAAGATGGCGCGAATGCTATATGTCAGAAAGAAGCAAAAGAAAAAGGTTTTAAAGGTGATTTCACCGCAATTTTGAGCCAAATAAATTTAAAACATTCATATGATCAAGAAGCTCGTTATGTAACCGTTGTCAATAATGAGAGCACAGTATTATATAACATCAATACTATGTATCAAACTTTAAGTGATGTTACACCTCATAAAGCATTACATGCTCTACTGCCAAAAGATGCTGATAACAAGTATGCGTGGTTTTTAAGTGATCCTAGATACACAGCTATAGCCTCATGTGAGCAATGGCATACTAATAGCAATACCCTTGGTAGTGTAACAAATGCTAGTGATAAGTCATTTTTGAACCAGAATCCTGTTCTTGAAAAATGCAGCACACAAAAACATCTATACTGCATGCAAAAATAGTCATCTAATCAATCAGAAAAGATCAAAAAAATTATACAAAATCATTGTTAAAAACCATTGCTTCTGATCGTGGTAGCTATTCTCTAATGTTCTTAAAGATAGCCTAAGCCACTTCGTTGATAAAAATGTCACAATAAAGCTAAATTCTGTGCGCTATATAGACTTATTATAAAAAAATAATTGATTAAAATAAATTCAGACCACTTTGAGTGGTCAGTACAGTAATTTATCACCCCACTATTAAAATAGAATAAAGGAAAATATATGAAACCAACAAAAATTGCTTTAATGTTTACAGCTATCTTATCAGGCAGTATCGCACTGAGTGGTTGCGATTTAAAACTAAACCCATTTAAAAAGAAAGGTGCAGATTCTGAGCCGACACCTGCGCCAGCTCCAATCAAACCAACTATAAATATTTCTGCCAATGGCAATATGCCAAAAATGTTAAAAAAAGGTGGTAAAGTTAATGCATGTCAACGAGTAGAAGTTGAGAGACCCGCATCTTTTGACTCTTTATCAATTGGTGCTCAAGCAGTTTCTTATAAACTTACAGGTATGAGCTTAAGTGATAGTTCTAAGAATAAATTAAAGTTTTCTCAAACCTCCAGTAACCAAGAAAGCAATTATGCTTGGATAGTCTGTGGTGACTTGCAATATGATGGTAATGACGATAAAGGAGCAGCAGATGCTAAATATGCTTTTAAAACATTGATTGAAAGCGCTGACGGAGCATTAGAGGGGCAGTCTAAGGAGTACCAAATTGATTTATCAGAAGATAATTTATATAGCATAGATTTTAAGACTGTTAAGTTTGATCGCTCAGGAAAAGCTGAGCTTAAGTTTACCCCAAAGCTGTCACGTGATGGTGAATTAACAATTGATAAGTATTATAACCCACAGATACAGATTAATGAGCAGTATTTTCCTGCTTTTAAAAAAATTTATGCTTCTCATAATATACCTGTAAATATGAAATGTAGCGATATGCTATGTACACAAACAATAATGTATGATTTTAATGACTTGTTTAACATAGTATCTGAATCTTCAGGTTCAGATACTGGTGCAATTGAGGTTGCGGATATGTTTACCTTTATAGCCGATAATTCGAAAGATCAGGATATCACGGGGACTCTCAATAACAACATAATAACTATTAATAACTCTAATATAAATTTCTCAGCACCAGGGGTAAATAAAATCAACCTACACAATGTTTCAGGAATTGAGTTATCCTTATCGCTTTTTGTTGATGCAGATATGCAAGATAATTTAGGATTAGAGTTTATAGTGGGTAGCAAAAAGTACGCCTTTGGTCAAGATTTTAAGGTTGCAGTAGACGAAATAATAACGCTTGAAGTTAAAGCTACACAAGCAACTAAATTAGGTGAAATGAAAATCAATATATCTGATAATCATCAGACATTAGAGGTTTTAAATATTAACGTTACTTCAGATAAACATTTCAATTTTAGCGTTAAGAATGTCTATAAAAATAACGATCCAATAGTGACCATAACAAATAGAGGTGCATTTGACCTTGATGTATCATCTATGAAATTTAAGCTTTTCCAGGAAGATGTCGTCGTAAAAGATTTAAACGTTACCTTTAATTGTAGCAAAGCATTAGCTCCTAACGAATCCTGTGAGATTATGTTAAAATCTAAAGTATTTCAGGAGAAATCCAACTTTAAACTGGAAATTAGCGATAACGGACTAACTAAAGATGGAATATTTAAAATTCTAGAAGCCGATGATTATGAGCTAGAATTAATACTTAATCCTAATTATGACATCAATATTAACGATAATGTAGTTGAATTCAGCTCAATGAACCTTTACAACAACGATTCAAAAAAAGAGTTCGATAGCAAAACATTTAATTTTGATATTTATAACCCATCCAATAAGGATATTCAGCTCAAAGAAGTTAAAATTAATGGATATGATGCTTTCTCTCTGAGCTCGATTTTTAAAGATATGACTATATATCCTAAAAAATCTGCTAAAGGCATTATATCATTGAAGAACGTAAATGATAGTGAAGATTCGCTCATGGAATTGACCTTTTTACACCCTGAAACAGGAGCAGAAATAAAGCAAAATTATACATTAAAATTCACTAAATTGTACCAACGCATTCTTAAACTATCAAATGAACGCTACAATGGAAAAAGTATTGGTGCTAATATTGATAACGACGATCTTGTTTGTGGAAATGACTTTCAGATAGTACTAACAAAAGACTTTAATAGTGAGTCATCATATACTTCTATATCTAAGAAAATACATTTAAGGGACAATCAGTATTTTACTTCTGAGTATAGTGGTGCAATTGTTGTGCTACCAGGGGGGTTTAAGAATGGAGAGACAATTCAAAATTTACGCGATGAGAAGCATGCATATGTAGATCATAATGAATACTGGTTCCATATGAATGATGGCCAGAAAAACAACTGCAACAGCTGGACATCAGATGGAAAAAAAGACCCTGGTCGCCATGCTTATAGCTATGGAAATTGGTTGCCAGTAAATAAGGATAATGGGGACATAAGCTGTAGTAATAAAAGAAGAGTCATGTGTGTTAGCAAGATTTAGATAAACAAAATAAAAAGGACAAAAAATGCAAAAAAATATTGAAAACAATCATGCGCTTTTAGCTCGTCTCACGGCTCAACGGCAAATGCTAGCAGCTAAGCTCAATGCAAAGAAAGAGATTATGGCACAGATCATGACCATTCAAGCAGAAATTGCAGCGATAGAACAAGAGTATAGCTCAATATGTGGTATTGAGACGCTAAAAAGTTCATACTTTTAACTGGAGTTAGGCTCTCTTCACTAAAGGCGTTTGCTTTGGATACATATTGATACTTTCTGAAATATTTTTATGATGATTGTGGTTTGAATTTGCTAGAATCTATGTTAAATCTAAGTGCTGGGTTACTCTGGTTATGTCAAAACTGATTTTAATTGTTGATGATGATAAAGAAATTTGTAGTTATATTGAACAAATATTACGAACAGAGGGATATTTTGTTCGTGTGGCATACAATGCTACAGAAGCTGAAATCCTAATAGAATCAGATAAGCCTGATTTGGTTTTGTTAGATATTATGATGCCTGGAGAAAGTGGGATTGATTTTTGCAGAAGGATTTATGACCTATATCAAATGCCAATTATGATGTTAACAGCATCAAGTGAGCTGGTTGATGAAGTATTGGCATATGAGTTTGGTGCGGATAATTATTTATCAAAGCCGTTTAATCGTAAGCTACTACTTGCAAAGATCAAGCATATGTTAAGACGCTTTTCAAATACGAAGGATAAGAGCGTTCGTTACTTCATTTTTGAAGATTGTGCGCTTGATTTGTATGAAAAAACATTGATTAGCAAAGAGGGAGTTGTAAAAGATCTCTCACTGTCAGAATATAAGATATTATTGGCTTTGATAAAAAGTCAGGGAAAGATTTTAACACGTGACGACTTGATTCGTCACATTTATCATAGAGACTTTGATGGATATAACCGAGCGATTGATGTTTCAATTAGTCGATTACGTAGAAAGCTAGGGGGAGACGCACGCAAAAATAAATTCATCAAAACTATCTCAGGTTTTGGTTATTTGTTTTTGCCTGCTGTCTTAGCAAAGAAAACGCTAATATTCGACAATGAATTAAGTAGTGAATGTGAGTAAAACAAATATCAGGTATATTTACTCTTGGGTTTTTAGTGTTAGTTTCACCTTGCTTTTCATAGTTGGTTGTCTACTCTCAGTCGAAACCTATTTACAGTATTTAGAACGTCAACGCTATAAGTCATTAGATATTATGGCAAGCGCATTGCCTAATTTATATGATAATAAGTCGTTAGATACATTGTACAAAGAGGGCTTTGCGTATAATTGGTCACACAGCCCTAAATATGATAATAATGTAATAATTAATTTGCAGATGTTTGAGAAGTTATCAAACACTGAGCATTACGCAGATTTGTTAACATACTTGGATAAGTATTTAGATCATAATATGATGCCAAATTATGCGGTTTCTTTGTGCGATCAACAATTGGCAAAATGTTTAAATTTATCGGTCACCGGTAGTGCGTATAAATACTTAGTATTACTGTCTGTATTGTTTTTTTTGTCTTTGGTTACGCTACTTTTTGTTTATTTTAGTTTAACTCAGCGAATGACACATGCTATGTTTCGTTTAACAACAGTTGCTAATAGACTGGGGTTGACCAATTTAAAGGTAACCTCTATTGCGCCATTAAATATCTACAATGCTGAAAAAGCGCTAAAAGAAATTGTGACTCAGCTAGAGCGCATCGTGGGTGAACAAATGCATATGTTATGTGCTATTTCGCATGATTTAAAAACACCATTAACAAAAGCAAAGCTCTATGCAGATGAGCATCTTCTAAAGAAAGATAATTTAAAGCTTAATACTTATTTTGATGAGATTGAGCACCTTCTCACGCAGATTTTGTCTTATACACGGCAACAGCATGATCAAGAGCCTCGGTGTAGACTCAATTTATATGATTTGCTCGAGTCTGAATGCTCAGATTATCAGTTTCATCATTTTGATGTGACTTTAAACGTTGCCGCCAATGATCAGCAATATTTGATAAGTGTACAGCGAAGAGCATTCAAGCGTGCAGTGCGCAATATTATTGATAATGCCTTAAAATATGCTGGTAAAGTGGTTATTGAAATCAGTGCTAACAAAGAAGAGTTAGTACTTTGCTTTTCTGATAATGGTCCTGGTATCCCAGAAGAAATCTTACATAGGGTTTGTGAGCCATTTTATCGTGTAGATTCATCACGACAAAACAACAACGGCATGCCAAGCATAGGCTTGGGATTATCACTTGTTCGAACCATATTAAAACAAAATAACATTAAACTTAAAATGATAAATCGTACGCAAGGTGGCTTGAAAGTGCAGTTTATCATTCCGATTTCTAGATAAATATCATCTGCTGTTTTCCAAGTAATTAGCATGTTGCTTTTTAGCGTAAAGTGGTGCGCAGGTTATCCTTATTTTGTTTCTATTGACTATTTAAAATACATCTATCCCAGAATTTGGGTAACTACATATGCTAAACAATTATCAACCTTAGGGAAAATGAAAAAAATGAAAAAAATAAAAAAAATAATTAGTATATTATCAATCGCAGCATTATTAACTACAGCAAATACTGGTTTGTTTGCAGCTGAAAATGATCCTGTTCTGAAGGAGAAGACTATTGAAGGTCTTCGTACAGCATTAAGCAAAGTACATGATAAGAGCTTGGGTGGTGATGTTAAAAGTATTAAACATTTAAAAATGATGACTGAGGATGCTAAAAAAGGTAAGCATTTAAAATCAATAATTGATGCAATTGTTGTCACAACTACTGTTGTCCCTCAATATAATTCTTTTAGTCAGGATGCGCTTTTAGCTCAGATGAAAACCTCAACAATAGCCGCTGGAGATTCTTTAACAAAGGCGTTACAAAATATTACTAAAATTGATGTAATGAATCAATATATTCAAGAATCACGCGTTGAATTTCAAAATGCTTGGGAAAAACGTATAAGTTTTTTAAATGCTGAAGAAGGCACCAGAAAAAAAGCCCAGAAATTTAATTATTTTCTAGACTACTTAATGTTAAATGGATTAATGCTTTCGCCAAATACAGCTAACCTAGAACAGGCGACAGCAGCATATGACAAGCTCAATGTTATGGCTTATGAATTGCCGCAAAATGCTTATGATGCTTATGACAAGGCATTGGAGATGACTAGGGAGCAAATATTTGATATTAACCAAGATATGTTGATTTCAGAGTTACGTGCTTTTGCAGATAAATCAGCGATCAATAATTTATATAACCTAGCGACGGCTATAAATCAAAGTATTGAGGTTATGTTAGCACAAGAATATCACTTCAAAATTTTTAGGAAAACCATTTTCTCAATTGGATTTCCTCAAGAGGTAAAAGATGTTGTTCACCAAGCTGAAAAGAAGTTTGGTATGAGCGAATTATATAGTGCTTTGCAAGTACTTGTGGGTAATACTGCAGAGAACACAGCTATCCCGATGACTGCTTACTATAGCAAAATGACAGAAGCTGCTAAGCATAATGTTTTTGCAAAACTCATGGTTGTTTTAGCGCAACTAGTTGCAAACACACTTAATCATGCGACAGCTGATGATCAGTTTAATATAACGGATGAGCAAGCATATTATGTTGTTATGTATCATTCATTACAGCAGCTAAATCAAAGCATTGACTAAAAAAACTTATTAAGAATGATATGGCGACTTGGTCGCTTTTTGTTCTTCACTATTCAGGTACATCATGACAACGATTGTTACATTTTACAAACATACTTTTAAGTATTTTTATTACAAAAAGGATATAACTTATGATTAAATCGACATTTAAATCATTAAAAAAAGCATCAGGGATTCACTGGTTTGTTAATATCAACAAAACGTTCCTTAGTCTATTTCGATTGAAAAAGGCAAAAAGTAGTATTGGTGATAAGGAAACTCAAGAGCTTTCACAGGATATATTAATAAGTTTAGGTTTGAATGAGGAGAAACTTACCAAAATTAGCAAAAGATTTAAATTATATAGTTACTTGTTTTATTTGTTCTCGTTGTTATCAATTGTTTTTATGGTGTATTCGTTTGTAACCGATTCTGTGCGTGGTGGACTAATGTCATTTGCTTTAACCGTTTTGTTAACTGCCTATGCTTTTAAGTTTCATTTCTGGTATTTTCAAGTAAGGTCAAGAAAATTAGGTGTAACGTTAAAAGAGTTTATAAAAGCGCGTGGACGCTGCTAGCTTAAAAGGAATCATTCATGTTTGGCAATATTAATCCGTTTGGACAAAATCCAGATGATAAATCAATAGAAATCCTACGAAGTATTTTTGGTGTATTTGGGGATATACCTAAAGAAGATGCTACACAGCCACTGCTACATGAGCTAATTTATAATTTTACAACTGCTGTGCTAATGATTAGTACTATTATTTATGGTTTTATTGTTGTTGTAGGCACCATAAACTCAGCGAAAGAAGGTAATTTTCTTGGCAAAGATTGGGATAGTTACTGGATGCCTTTGCGTTTATCTGTTGGTGCTGGCTTGATTGTGCCAATAGTCAAAGGTTATTGCATTGCTCAGTATTTTGTAATGACGGTTGTGCTGATGGGGATTGGTTTGGCTAATACCGTTTTAGAGGATACCATGAAGAGCGTTAATAATGGAACGCCTGCTGTTATAAGTCCAAATTTAAAAGGTAAACTTGACGATGCTCTGGGGTTAATGGTTTTTAATAATGTGATGATATCCAAGCTAGGGCAACTTGCAATATCAGCGCAAGGTGGTCAGGGCAATACCGTTTGTGAACCTCTAAGACAACTAAGTGATAGCTTGTCTCAATACCAATGTCAGTATCACATAATGCAAGATTATGATCCAACGATGTTTATCCAAAATGAAGGGTTATTGTTCCAATTTAAAAAAATTATCAAAATTCCGTACGTAGCAGATAGCTTGCAATATGGCAAAAAATCTACTGCTTATTTAGACGGTGATATTTATGGTCAGTTTAGAATATTGAGGATGCGGCTAAATGGAAAGCTATTCTTTAACTATTTGTCAATGCCTAATGACACCTCTTTTGCGACATCTTTCCATAACATATTCTATGAGCTCAATATCCCAGACAATACACCAAATTATAATAGCGCTATCATGCAAATCTCAACTGATGCGAATAATTTAACGCAAGAACAAGAGATAGATCTATCTGCACATTTAGATACACAAGCGATTAGGCAGTTGACTGAAGCAATGCTTAAAGCTTTAAGTGAAAAGTCAAATGATACTGCAGAAGATCACCCTGACTTAACAAAAACAGGTTGGTGGGATATTGATCAAGTCTATTTACAGTTAGACCAGAGTCTTAATAAGAATCTTAATAAATTATACGAAGCGCTTAAAACATTTGACAAAGTTTATCAGAACAATAAAGCCAATCAAGACTTGTCATCAGAGATAACAAATATTACATTAGATTTTTGGCATCAAAGACTAAACACGAAAGAGATTGACCATATTAAGAATATCTATGCAAGTGAGTATGAAGCTCCAGAGGAAGAAAAATTTTCAGAAACTGTAGAACTTAAAAAAGATCAACATAAGAGTCAGCCACAATATGAATTTCGTCTTGAAATGTCCGAGACAGCAAAAGGGCTTAAACAGCGTGTTAAAGAAGATAAATGGACGTATAAAACTGAAGCTGACAAACTCAATGCTTATCAGCTAATTGATCGCTACGTGTATGACGGTTTGCCATTTGATTATGCTTATATGATCCAGATTATGACATCCATTATGCAGACAAATGCACAAAACAACCCAAATGATCCAATATATGGACAGGTGATTGTTAGTTTATTGAACACGTTGGAGTATGTTAATCAATCAGGTGTTCATTTAAAGTTGGCTGCGGGAGACGCTAGTGTTGATAATACTGTTAGTCAAAGTAAGCGGATGCTTGATAAAATATTTGGTAGAAGTATTGGCGATGTCAATACCGGAATTTTGTCTGATATCTGGAAGATTGGTCAAACTGAGGATAATGACGGTATTATTGGTGGGCAAACGTCACAAGTAACAAGCTTTATTCAGTTAGGGCATTCAATGATTGATACGGCTATTGAAAGTATTTTTTCTGTGTATCAGGGTATCAAAGATAAGATTTCTAATGTGAAGTTAGCGGCGAACATAAGTTATGGTATTTCGAGTACGTTTACACTCACGGCAGGGTTTATTCCTGCCCAGATTCCCGCTGGTCTAATATCGATATCCAATCCATGGCATCAGATACCTAAAGCATTTGCTGAAGTAGCAAAGACAGGAGGAGATATAACGATTAAATACCTTATGCTTGATTTAACTAGTGAGCTTATAATGCTACCATTTTTATTTTTAATTGCAGGATTTTTATTTATTACAGGTGTATTATTTGCCTTTGTTATTCCGCTGATGCCATTTATATTATTCTGGGCTGCTAAGGTAGCATGGTTACTGCTTGTTGTTGAGGCGGTGATTGCCGCACCTATTATGGCAATGGGCTTAATTTATCCGGAAGGGCATAAGTTGTGGGGTAAGGCACAAACTGGGTTATCCATTTTAGTAAGTCTTATATTTAAGCCAGTATTATTTGTGATTGGTATGTTTGTGGGGATGGTTGCTGTATATCTTGTGGTGAACTTTACCTCAACAGCGCTACATACCATTCTTGGTCAGATTACCAATATGGGTAGTGGTGTAACCAATTCGTGGACAACGGGTGTCGTGTCATTGATTGCCATTTTGACTTATGCGGGCTTTATGGTGCTGTGCTTTCAGAAATGTTTTTCGCCTATTTATTTAATTCCTGAGCAGTTATTAAAGTGGATTGGCGGAACCAGTCATGGTGGCAGTGATGGCTCAGAGCTAAATCAAGTAAAAGGCAATGTGGAAAAAGAGGCAGGAGAAATGAAATCTGCAGGACAAGAAGCCTCGAATAAGGCGCAAGAGTATCAAAAATCAGATGGTGATACTTATGCACAGTCTTTTTCTTCTGGCGGGCAGGCTGTCGGAAGTATGTCAGGGTTTGTGGGGCAAAAGAAACAAGAAAAAATGTTTCAAGAGGCTCGCAATAAAGAGAATGAGGCTAAATTAGTTAAGAATGAAGAAAATTCAAATCAACCTAATCGAGAATAATACATTTGGTTTGGCATTATCATAAATTGGCAAAATTTTTAAGGTGTAAATATGGAAAAGAGAGAAGTTAGTCAACGAGATAGAATAAGATGTAGTCGAAGTGTGATTGCTAAATCTGCTAATAAACTTCTGGTGGCGGAAAGAAAATCTTTTGCAAAATCTATGATTGGAGATGAACTCACAGCTATAAAAAGTCGTAACTTAAAGTGCAAATCTGAATATGGAGAAAATAAGTCATCTACAAACATAGTTTTAGAAAAAGACATTCATTTGAACTCTGATAAAGAGTCAGAAGCGCAACAGCAGAAAGATGCAGTTAAGCTGGTAATTAGGGCAAATGATGTATCTCATAAAGAAAAGCAAAATGCTAAAACGTGTAAAGGTTCGAAAATCTTTGAGCACTATAAAAAGGATAAAAAATATGAGATAGATGGCAAGCGCTTTACATTTGTAGAAGAAAAGGGTTGTTTTCAGATTTTATTTAGCGATAAAGAACTTCAAAATATTGACTTTAATGTAAATAGGCGTCCTCAGGCAAGATTATTACTACAGATTGCTGAGAAAACAGGCTGTGGTATTATTGTAACTCCAGGATCAAAGATGGAAATGGCTCTAAAGGCGGTTCAGCAAGAAGGTGTGGGTAGAAATGTCATTGTTGGTGATAGCCTTAGTTGCGTCAAAGAACTACAAAAATTGAATGAAGCAACAGTAAAACTTGTGCCAAAAACTCCTTTTTCTGAGAAAGAACAACAACTGGATCAGTCTAATGAGACTTCGATGAAAGTTGGGCAATAACAGCGTTATTTGCAATTTGCACAAGTATTAACAAGAAAAAATAAGAAAGCAACCCATTTGATGTTTAAGATGCAAAGAACTCTGGGAACATCAAAAGAACAAAAATTATTAAGGAATAAAAATGGAAAGCACATCAGATCTAAATTTTACTAGCAGTGATATGGAAAGCACATCAGATCTAAATTTTACTAGCAGTGATAATGAGTTATTATTTGGCGATATAAAATCGAGATTAACACAATTAGAGGCTAAATTAACGGATAGTGGTACACGCGATAAATTCAATGCCTACATGAAGATGCTGATATCTGATAAAATTGCGGTCATTACTGCAACCATAGCACCCGTAGATGAGGTGAAAGAATTATTCATATTAGAAGATGGAGGAGTTGATCAAAATTCATTGCAAGAGTATGCGGATAAATCATACTATAGTGTGAATCATCAAGAATGTGATGATAAGAATATTAAATGCGTAATTGCAGTTAATGGTGGTGACGAGGGTGATGCTCAACTCGAATTACTCATTGAGGCAGCTAAAAAGGAAGGGATTCTAATGGTATACACGGGGAAATGGGGGGGGGGCAAAAGCATGCATTTCATAGAGAGGAAGGAATTACAAAGCTCTTAGGTGAATTTGACTATGAAGTAGATAATGCTCTAGATGTTTATGTGCAACTACAGGATTTTAATGATTCTTTTCAGATGTTGGAGCTTAAAAGGTGCTCAAGTGGAGAGTATCTAGATAAGATTGAGCCTATGAAAGCATCCGAACGGATAGTAAAAGGTTTACAATTATCAGATGGTGGCAATCAAGAATTTCTACGAGTTGGTATAGTTGGCTCTTCATATGTATATTTAAATAATCATCAGCAACTTTTGTTAGGCAGCAAAGTAAGAGCGTTGGGGCAGCATGGTGGAAATGATAATGGCAGTGAGTACTGGGCATCAGAGCCAGGATTTGTAATTAATCTAGCTGCAGCGATAGAAATGATAAGTTCTCAAGAAAAAATTTTTAATGACAACGGTAAAGCTTGTGAAGTAAAATATACACCGAATAAATTGATTAAATCCATCAAACAATCTAATGCTACAAAACTTAATTTTGTGTTGACTACTGTGCTGTCTGATGCCGCTGTTGTGACACAACCTGGAAAGCATGTTGATAAAAAATGTCTAGGACAAAAAAACAGTGGTAATAAATCCCACGATGATAAATATCTAAGTGTCGTTCAAGAAAATAAATATGACGATCAATATTCAGAGTTTAGATCTGAATATGTATCACAATTAGTCAAGTTGGGAAAAGATGATAACACTCAAATCGAGCTCAAAAAGCAGCCCTCATTTACGTACGGAAATAAGATTCCTCCCAATTTTGTTTATACTGAACGAGTTAAACGAGATGCTAATATATTAAAAAATCACGGTCATTTCAGCACAACTCCATGAGCTATCAAACCCATTACAAAATTCGTTTTTGGGCGCCCCTATGTGTCAGAGCCCTCTTTCAAAACTAAATAAAAATGAATAACCGCCGTCATTTGCTTGATTGTGGACTTAGGAGAAAGTCCTTTCAGGGGGGGTGCTGAGTGTAAGCACTTATTTGTGCGTATTATGATCTTCTTTATTTTTATTATCAAAATACAATAGTGACGAACAAAGCTAAAGTAGCTTTAAGAAAATTGACATAAACACACCTAAAAGGACTCATTATGAAAAATAAAGCAATTAAATCTTTAATCATTGGTAATATTCTTTTCTTATCAGTGCTAGGTTCTTCCCAAGCTTTTGCTGGATATTCCAGTGGTGATTGGTTAAGTATGGCAGGTAATTTATGGAAGCAAATTCAAGGGATGATTACTTTTGTTCAAATTATTGCCACATTGATAGGTGTTTGGTTTTGTTTCCATGCACTACAATTATTTAGAAAACATCATACGTCTCAAGGGGCGCAAGGTGAAAATATTAAAAATGCGATTGGTCATGCAGCTGTTGGCGTTTTTCTAATAGGCTTAATCCCGATGATTCAAATGCTGCAATCAACTGTGATGAAAAATGCTGGTGATGGGGAGTCTCAAAAAACATTCCAGATTAATCAAGGTGATTTTGATATCAAATAACGAGTCTAGTTTCCATTATTTGAATAGAGGTGATAATGAAAAGTAATATTAAAATAAGCAAGACAATTCAGTTGATAGCAATGACAGGCGCACTAGTCTGTTTATCAGGTTGTTCAACCATTATGTCTTTGCCTGGTGTTTCGTATTTTAAGAAAAAACCTGAAAAAGCAAATACAGGTGTAACAGGTCAACAGTTAAATGAAACCGTGTTGTTGCAAATAAATCAGTCAGCTGAACGTATTTCAGTATCTTTAAGTGAGCTTAATCGTGTTTATGCTATGGCACATAAAACGACAGAGATGCCATTTCAAGATGTCGATGGCAATAAGTTATCTAAAGCACTTGAAATTACTTGGTATGGTGCTGTACAACCCTTGTTGGAGAAGATTGCTGAGAATGTTGGTTATCAATTCCAAGTTTTTGGAACAGAGTCAGAGTTTCCTGTTATTGTGAGGGTTGGAGATGATCGTTCACCTAAAAAAGCTACTGCATTCGAAATTTTACAAGATATCCAGCTGCAGAGTGCTAAACAGGTCAAAATTTTCATCAATACTGACAAGAAGCTAGTTAGTATGAGGTATGTTTAATGATTTATGATTCACCAGATCTTTATTTAGACACTGTCTATGATAATAAGATCGTACAAAAAACGGATGAAAAGTTTAATATTAGAAGTAAGGCATTAAAAAATGCCGCTTATGAATATGGGACTCAAGCAGGCTTATATTGGGCATCGGAAACAATTAATAGAACGCTACGTCTAATCTCTAATACACTCGATCAAGTATATAACTTTGCACCTCTTATCTTGGAGAGCAATATTTTACCACCGGTAATTATTAGCTCAAAAAATAAAATGCAAGTACAAGATTATAAGGTTACTTTTTCGGGATCTTTTTATAAGATTGTACGCCCTGCTAAGTTTTATTCTAATATGCCTACTTGGCATGACTATTTGATTTTAAATTACCCTGAGCCATTAAAGCCAGATATCTCTATCATGCCGAAGAATACTCAAGAGCAAAGTCTATGGAATAGATATTTATCCGATGCAACGGTGATTGGTGTTAATCAGGCTAAGCAAATATACACACAAAAATTAAGTGAGCTTGAGCGTGATTATGTTGGGATGATCTATTATAAACGTTTGTTTAGCAATGGGATGGTTGATTATCCTGTTATTAGCTCTACTCAATTAGCTGTTTCAGCGAAAGATAATGCTATGTCAATTGATAATCGTGCTTTAATGATTGATAAACAACCACAGTTAAATGCTAATTTACAGGATTGGAAGCCAGAAGTGGAAGCTTTACGGTAAATAAGGACACGAATATGTTAAATATTTTGATAACACTACTAACCATTGCGATGTCAGTTAATGTTGCTTGTGCAGCAAAAACAGCTATTTCAAGTGATTCCGTACCTAAGAACTCAGCAGATTTTACTCAAGCGCTTGATAAAAGTTTTCCCCTATCAAGTGATGAAATTGCTCAGATTCGAGAAAAGGCTGAAGAAAACGAAAAAGCAACTGCCGTTATGCCAGGGCAAAGTAGTGTTGCATCAGCTCCTAGAATTCTAAATATTGACCTAAATCCAATGGCACAGACGGTACCTCCGGTTATTCGTCTGGGATTAGGCAGGATAAGTTCTGTGGTAATGACTGATATTTCTGGAAAAAATTTAAAGGTATTAAAGTATAGCTTGGGTGATAGTGCAGCTTTTAATGTTGAATATGTAGAAGAAACTAAGGTTATCATTTTACAAGCTAAGCAGGCGTATCAAGAAACAAATCTTTTAATTATTGTTGAAGGAGTACAAACACCGATTATGCTGACTTTAACCTCAGGGCAAAAAGTATATGACTCAATCGATTATGTGCGGATAACAAGAGCAGATGATATTCAAGGTATGCAAGCTAAGCCAAATTTTAAAACAAGCTCCGTTCTCACACAATTGTTAACAGGAATAGCACCACAAGGAGCTAAGCGACTTACAATAGACTCTGAAGGCTCTAATCGTATGTGGAGTTGGCAAGGAAAATATTTGTTGGTAACAAATGGCATCTTGTTGTCGCCACGTTGGCAAGATAAATCCTCAGTAAACAATGGTGATGTTACTCTTAATGCTTATATTTTTGATCAAGCATCTAGCTTGGTTGTTAGTAACAATGGTCATGTTGAATCAGTTAAAGTGCAAATTTAGCATCTAAAAACAAAGGTACTTGGAATGAGTTTAATGAGAAAATTGATTAAGAAACCATCGGTTAAATTATTAGGTATTGCTGTGATTGGTGTTTGTGTGATAAGCATTTATTTTGGTGGTAATGAAAAGTCTGGAGCTGATTTGCCACCGAGTAAAATTGATAGTATTAAGCAATCCAAAAATAAAATAGCTTATCAAGAGCTTATGAAGAAGTATAATGAGCAGATTTATGATGAGGCTGAAAAAAATGGTAAAAGCTATATTGAAAGCACTGTACAAAAATATAATAAGCAAGAACTCGAGTCTGATCAACAGGCACAGAGCAGATCACTTAAGGATAGGGTGCATAGTCAGTCAAATATATTAGAAAAAACAAAAAAAGAGTATGTGAAACAACAGCAAAGTGTATCTCATGATCAACAGATTAAAGAAAATGTTGAAATTGCTGAAGCGCGTGATTTACAAGATGCTTTTACAAAGTTAAAAGAAAAATGGGGTAGAAATTATACTCTTACTACTACAAAAATAGCTGTAGATGATAGCTCTGAAAAAACGGCACATGAAATATCCTCAGAGTTACCACCTAGAATTCAAGCGGGTGAAATTTTATTTGCCGTTATTCATACCTCAGTCAACAGTGACCAAAAAGGCACGCCAGTATTGGCTGAAGTTGTAACAGGAGAATATAAAGGTGCAAAATTAATAGGTGCATTTCAACTAGCGGATAAATCACTTGTAATTAAATTCAATATGCTGGCACTTCCAGGGCAAAAGGCTTTAGCAATTGATGCTTTTGCTGTTGATCCTGATAGCGCACAAATGGGAATGGCGTCGGATGTTGACAATCACTATCTATCACGTTACGGCAGTCTTTTTGCGGCGTCATTTTTAGAAGGATTTGGTAATGCATTCAATCAGTCTAGCAACTATTATATATACCCATATGACCAAAAATTCCCGATCCAGAGAGAGGTTACGGTTGATGATGCCATTGCTTCAGGTCTAGGTCAGATGGGAACCGCTATGGCTGATGAAGTAAAACAAAACTTTAGAAGACCTCCAACGGTTACCTTAAATCAAGGGACTTCTATTGGTGTGTTATTTAATAAGGATGTGATGTATGGATGATATTAAACTATTCAAAATACATTATTTTACAGAAAGTGATTTAGCAGACATCTTATCTTTTTATGCAACTAAACCGATTAGTGATATTCATTTTCAAGTTAATTCGCCGATCAAAGTGCGCTCAAAGGGGTTGCTCTTATCCATTACTGATAAACCTTTATTTCATCAGGAAATGATTGATATTGTTAATGCATTGTATGGTAGTAATGGCTTTGCTGAAATTTTAAAAGGAAATGAGTTGGATTTTTCATACTCTTTGAAGCTATTCGACAGTAGTGTTGTGCGTTATCGAGTTAATATTACTGCCTGTAATGGTGATTTTAACACTTCAGGGCAAATTACAATGCGACTTATTCAAAATAGCATTCCACAATTGACCCAGTTAGTAGTTGAAGATGATTTAAGGCAGATATTAGTTAAACATAAAGGTCTAGTAATTATAGCAGGTTCGACCGGCTCTGGTAAAAGCACATTATTGGCAAGCGCTTTAGAGTATCGTATGCAAACAGAGGCGTGCAAGGTTGTAACGTACGAAGCACCTATTGAATATACATTTAGCCCAAAAAGGACAGATTCAATTATTACACAATCGGAGGTTCCCAAACATATCCAAAGTTTTGAATCAGGTATTAGAAATGCGATGCGTCGTGACCCTGATGTAATCATGGTTGGTGAAACGCGTGATTTAGATACTTTACTAGCGCTGTTAAATGCTGCAATTACTGGTCATGCCGTGTGTACAACAATGCATAGCCAAGGTGTGGTAGATACTTTTTCTCGAATCAAACATTTATTAGGTGATGATAGGTTGGCTATTTTTGACTTAATACGTTCATTGGATGCAATAGTTTGGCAGAAATTAATTCGTACAAAATCAGGGAGTTATGAGGCTATAAGGGAGTATCTAATATTAGATGAAAGAACCAAAACTTTAGTAGTAGATGCACTGCAAAAGAATGACCTAAATTTATTGGATATTTTATTAAAAGAGAAAAACACACACCGGCAGAATAAAATTGAGAATCTTATTTCCAGAGGTGAATTAGATAATAGCTTATATATTTAAAAATTATGGAGTTGTGATGTTAAGAAGATTTATTAAAGGTTGCCTTTTTGTGCTTACGTTATCCTTAAGCATTACCTTTGCTGCAACTAAAATTGTGATTGATAATGTGGATACTGAAAATCAGGAAGTTAAAGTTGAAATAGAGAATACGTTATGTGCATCATTAAGTTGGAATGGAACCATTTATTTTTATGATGAAAATAATAAACTCTTGGGCTATAAAAATTTTATTAAAATAGGTAATATTCAAAACAACTTAGATGCGAACATACCTCAAAAAACTAAAGCTAAAATAGTTGTAAAAGTGGGCACTCAGAAGTTGCCCAGATGTAGTTATTCTAATTTTGGTCATGTAAGATTGGCAAAATTTAGGCTTATAGTTACCGATAAAAAGACAAGAAAAGTTTATTCAAACACATTTGCATTTATAGATACTACTGGCGGTAAAGAAGAAGGGTTTGTAAATCAATTAGTTGATCCTGATATTATGGATGATTTAATTAACGAAAAAGATAAGCATTTTAATGGAGAGGAGCTACCAGAATCTACTGATCAAAATCTGTTGCATAAAATATTTGATACACGTAAAGCAATTACTTTTGGCTTTTGTAGCTTAAATAACAGAGATGGCGCAACTGACTGTCAGCAGACGAAGGTTACTAGAGTTAGTAAGGGTGATTATGCTGAGCTATACATCAGACTACTTGAGAAGCCTCAAAATATAAGCTTCTTTGGCTTGGAGCAGTTTATTATGAGAAATGATTCAGGCGAATCTGTTTTTATAACACAAGAAGATATAAAAAATAACGGCTCAGATATTATTCCTTGGTCTACTATCTTGAATAGCGGCAAAATTTGTAAAGGAAATTATTGCTGTAGTTATGACCCAGGATTTAAGAATATCAACTGTATGAGTGATGGGTTAGAAGTAAAACTTCCAAATCCAAATAGTTTGCAAATATTTTGTCTTGAAAATGGAAATATCACTCAGTCATGTATGATTGCTAGTGGAAATAGTAAAAATAGATATAAAAGTAACCGTTGGCTATGGTAGTAAATTTATGGAAAATATAAACAAAACAATAGATAATTACTCATTTTTTGATGCTGCGGCAAATATAAACTTTTCGTTTGTTGCAAATATGCCAAGCATCCAAAGAGAAAGCATTGAAAAATATATCAGTAAAGCACTTAATTCCGAGGCGTTTAAGCAAAAATTTAATTTTGGAATAATTAAAAATAAAGACAATCACATTCATCTTTCTGTGAGTGAGGATGATTCTGGTTATTACCTGCTTGAGGGTAGAATTAACTTTAATGTTGAACTTTTTAATCATGATACTGAGTTAGATACATCACCCGAGGTGCGTGAGGGAAAGTTAGAAATCACAATTATCCATGAGTTAGCTCATGCATTGCATTCGATAGAGTTGGGTGCGGATGATTATATTCTGAACTTCAAAAATACTCATGCCTCATGCTCAGAATATACTAATTTGGAAGAGGAGTTCATTATTAAAGAAATCGAGAAAAATTATATTGAACAGGATGAGCACTTGAGCAAACTTTTTGTTGCTCGTGGCACACACCAACGTTTTGTCATCACCAAAGCTGAATATGATACGCTTGAGAACAAAAAACAGTACCGACTGCCGAGCCCTTTTCGAGAAAATGATAATCAGGATATTGACTCTGTTTCATCAGAGAGTGATTCAGCGAATGATTATAAGTAATTATTAATTACATAAATACAGTCTAAAAAACAAATTACTAGGAGTTTAATATGACTAAGGATAATAAACATAAATTAACTCAATTATTGACACTGCTAAATGACTTGGGAAGTACTCGGTATGAGATTGCAAGTCAATTAGAGAGAGAATTTTTTCTGAATCAGACAAGAGATAATATATCACCAAGATTTTTTGCTCAGAGACTAAAATCATTAGGGAAAAGGGTGGAAAGTGTTACTGATGACTCAAAATGGCTAAATGAAGATTATACCAATGAGTATTATAATACATTAGAGACGATTTCCACTAAAAATATGCAATACCTAGATAGTATTTTAGAAATGTCAGAAGAGCGTCGGAAGGTGAATAATAAAATTAAAAACATTAAAGAAAATTATGTGATTGAAGATAAAAAAAAAGTTATTATAAGAAATGACTATGTATCTAAATTGCAACAAGTAGTTGAGCTTATGCAAGACATGGTTGAGGATAGAGATTTAAAAGAAGTTGTTACCAAAGTTGCTGTCTTGTTAAAAAAACCATTAAGCTATGCATTAGCACTACAAAAATGGAATGAAGTTATTGAAGATGCTGAATTTCAGCATGCTAAGCTCGTACATCATCAGGATGATGCCCGAGATTATGAAGATAAAAAACGAAAAACAAAGCGCTATCATTATCAGCAAGTAGACTTAAAAAGCTTGAATACTTTGGTTTTGTCTTGGTTTAAATTACATCCTAATGTATTTCCTAAAAGCATAAAAGGGCGCGCTACGTTTAGTATTAGCGCAGGTAATTTTGTAAATGATGTTGATGATCGCAAATTTACAGGAACTGTTGCACTTGGATTAAATAAAGATAAAGGAATTCTAGTAGACAGTAAACGTTATCGTTCTGCTCAACAGTATTTTGATAATATTGTGCTAAACATTCCAATGTCAGCACAATATGTCAATACAAAAGAGATGGATCCAGATCTTAATACTTTTAAAGCACATATTGAAGGGATGATTGCTGATAAAAGTGATAATAATACTCTTGATATTCATCCAGAAAATGTTTCTAGTAAATTACGCGACAAAATTCAATCAGCCCAAGCAGTTCAAAGTTTTGGGGACGTAGAAGATATGCTGAGTGATATTGATTCTGTTGATCTAGACTCTAATGGTGTTGGAGAAAAAACTCAAGTGATAAATCAGGATTTTAAGATGGGCAGTAAATCAACAAAATTAAGCTATGAGGACTTTAGCCAAAGAGTCAAAGTGTTAATGGCACAAAATAAGCTTAGTGAGCCGCTTGAGCTCTTATCTGCTTCAAATAAAGAAACGTTTGATAGTCAAGAAAGTAGTAGGAAAAAGCTATATAAAACCTTAGAAAGTTTGCAAGAATATGATAAGGATCAGTATGAAATCGATAGTCAAATAAAACCTTATGTTCCGGTTATGTCTGCTAAAAAAACTAAAACCACACTCAATCTGGCTGAAGAACTCAGCTTTGTATCGCAAGTAAGGAATAATGCCTTAGATTTTGATTATCAATTATTAGACTCTGATTTAAAAAAACTAATAAAAGCAGCGAGTTTGGAAGAAAAAGTTATTATAGCGCAGTTAGATAGCAATGATGGGTCACCAAGCCAAGATAATATATTATCTTTGGCAGATGCAATTAGTAAGCGGGTTACAGAACAAAGCTTCGCTATCAATGATTGTTTTGGTTTGATTTTACGTGTTGGAGGTAATCATTGGATTAATGCTGTAGTTAATATTAACTCTACAGATAAAAGAATATTACTTAAAGTAACAGATAGTTTTGGTGATACATATAATGCTAAAACAGCGGCTCAAGCAATTGAAAATGCATTAACTAAAAGTATTGTTGATGATAGTTATGGTCATGCTTTACTAAAGAAAGAATATCAAGGTGATGAATCGGAAGCCAGAATATATCGCTTGTATAATGATTATTTGGGAAATAACTTGTTTAGTGAGCCGATGTCGGTTAAAAAAATTGAAAACTATCGTAATTATCAATGCGATTTTGAAATCACAAAATATAAAAGACAAAAGGATACTGTAAGTTGTGGTCTTTGGGCATTTGCCGATCTCGCGCAAAAGCTACCTACTGATCCAGCAAATATCTTTATGCAAGATTTGCATGGCATTAACCTTGGCAAGATTAATGACAAGAAGCTCAGAATGCAGTTGGCTGAAAGTCTTCATAATGGTATGGATTTAATTAATGATCAGCAAAGTGATAAAAAATCAATAAAAGAGAGGATGGAGGAAATACACATCAGAACTTTTTTTGAAGAGGGTGAGCATAAAAAAGTAACAGCCAGCAAACTTTATGAAAAACAACAAGCTTTAATTGATTTCTTGCTGTCCAAAAAACCTAACGAATATCAAAATAAGAAATTATCAGAGTTTTTTGAAAAAGGGACATCGGCAGAAGATATTACAAATTCTTTATCAATAATACGTTCAATCATGGTTCAGAGAGAAGCCAAGTTATATCCGGCATCAAGGAAAGATCAACATTTAGCATTAGAAAAGACAGTAAATGATATACACAAAGGTTTTAGGCTTGAAAGTAAGTTCAATATTGAGGGTAATCCATGCATGTTGACAGAGAAGCTTATGCAAGAGAAGTTACAAAGCTCTCTGTCACGCATGACGGGTAATAGTAATGTTTGGCAACACAATATGAGCTATAATGATAAAAAACTTTGGTGTCGAGGAGGTTATTTAAAAAGTTCTATTGGTGTTACTTATTTAGATAAAAAAGATATTTCCAGACAAAAACACACAAGTGAAAACTACAATAATTTATATTGTAGCATGAAAGAAATTAATCCGAAGCCAAGAACAGATATTGTTTTATTTCAAACGTTAGTCAATCAAGGTTTGAATGCTGAAGGTAAAATGCTCGCAATGAAAAATAGTGCTTTAGAAAAATTATCGAAACGTGAAACTAAAAAACTTATTATTGCAACAAATCATTCATTGAACTTAAGTGGTATAGCCAAATTAAATAATTTTTTTGCTAATTCTTGGCTTGCAGGAAGAGGTGTGGATTATCGCTCGAATATTGTAAATCAAATGAAAATTAATTTAAATTATAAAAAACTTAGAGCTACAGATATTGTTAGGCAAAGCTTGGATAAGTACGAGGAAGCAATGCTCAAAATAAACCCTTCTCGTCGGGATATGCTATCAAGAGCAGCATATGAGCTTATTGCAGTAAATCAAGCGGGTGGTATGGTGCATAGCTCTTGTAAATCAGGCAAAGATCGTGAAGGTTTATTGTCTATTTTTGCAGATAGTTTGTTGATTTATAGACAGGAGTATAAGGATGGTTTCCCTGACTTGTATAACAAGGAAGATCAGAGGAGATTTGCAAAAATCTTTAAGTCACTTTTTGATAGTGAGCATATTATGAAAGTTGCAAATTTAAATGCTCCGGCAAGTTACGGGATTAAAAGCATTAAAAATATTTTACCTGATTTTTTATACAGGGAGGTGCAGAGCGATATGCTGGAAGTATACAAAAAATCTTCGAGTCTAAATAAAAAGTTCCCTAAAATTATTAGTGCACAAAAGGACGATGTATCCATCGCGACGGCGGTAGTATTTTAAACGTGTTGGTGATTAGCAAGTGATCTAGGCAATGGGCGACGAACTTTAGTATGCGCAAGATGAATTAGACAAGAGGATTGGGGGTTGATGTTAGCTCCGTTAACAACGTCTCAGGGGATTGCATTACCAATAGTTGTACTAAGTGTTTATCCAAGGTAATACAGCCATCAATGCCAAGCGCAAATAAGGTGCTTGAATTTACCTTATCAGCCGTTTTAAGCTCGATATCAAGTCGTGTTAATGAACACATGCTGACATTGACAATATTATCATTGCCACCAAGTGCGTTAACAATGGCATCGATGTCATAGCACTTAGCTTCTTCGCTCACTGTTTTTACGGTTTTTGCAGTTGTTTTACTATGGTTGCCTACTTTATCTGCAGCTGTATTAATAAATGGGATATCAGCGGAATATGGTAACGCTTCATTCATCTCACCTGCAATAAGATCTGCCTCAGGTCCTAGGATCACTTGAACGGTTTTACTATCAGGCACAACGATGCCGCGCGCACCGAGCTTTTTAAGCAATGCTTGATTGATGTTACTACTGTCTTTGACTTGTAAGCGTAAGCGTGTTGTGCACGCATCAATATTATCTAAGTTGTTTTTACCACCTAAAGCACCAATAAAGTTAAGTGCACGTGAGTCGGTTAACTGAGATGCTTCTTTTTCATCTTTTTCATCTTCTTCAACCACTTCATCGACCTCGCGACCAATGGTTAACAGGTTGAACTTCTTAATAAAGAAACTAAATAAGAAATAATAAACAACAGCAGTCACTGCACCCACAGGCAGCAATAACCACGGATGTGTATCCATCTTAAAGAAAAGCACATAGTCAATTAGTCCTGCTGAAAAGGTAAACCCGAGTTTGACACCTAGTACATACATTACAACCATTGAAATACCAGTAAGTAAAGCATGTATCAGATATAAAACGGGTGCCAAAAACATAAAGCTATATTCAATCGGTTCAGTCACCCCAGTTAAAAAGGCAGTTAAGGCGATAGAAAACAGCATACCAGCAACAGCCTTTTGCTTGTGACTATGGGCATGGCGATACATCGCAAAGCAAGCTGCAGGTAAGCCAAACATCATAATGGGGAAGAAACCTGCCATAAACGCACCTGCTGTTGGGTCACCTGCCATAAAGCGTGCAATATCGCCATGAACAACGCCAGCAGCACCATGAAATGAACCAAATTGAAACCACACGAGATTGTTTAAGATATGATGTAAACCAAACATCAATAAAATACGGTTAAAAACACCATAGAGGAACAAACCAATCGAGCCTGAACCAATTAACCAATTGCCAAAGGCGTTAATACCTTCTTGAATCGGTGGCCAGATGTATCCAAAGAGAAAGCCAAGCAATACCGCAGTCAGTCCCGTAATAATCGGCACAAAACGTTTACCACCAAAAAATGCGAGGTATTCGGGGAGTTTGATTTCATAGAAACGATTATAAAGCATGCCGGCAACAATACCAATGACAATCCCCCCAAGTACACCCGTATTAACGCCGGTATCAATCGTATTGATAACACTATTCATAATAAAGAAACCAACGACAGCAGCAAGGGCAGCGGCACCATGATTTTTCTTAGCAAAGCCAAGGGCTACGCCCACAGCAAATAAAAGTGGTAAGTGGGCAAAGATCGCATTACCAGCATCGGCAATGGCTTTGATGTTGAGTAGGTCAGGTTGTCCAAATCGCAGTAAAATACCAGCAACGGGTAATACTGCAATTGGCAGCATTAATGCGCGACCAAGTTGTTGCAAATTTTGAAAGTTAAATTTCTTAGCCATTAGTTTCCTCCCTCATTAAAACTAATTTGTTGACGTACAAGTGTTCTTACAGCTTCGGCTGATTCAAGTGTTAAAGCTTGTTGTGCTAACTGTTGGCAATCAGTGAGCTTAAGTCGACGAATCAACGCTTTATTCTCAGCTAACATATTGCTGCGCATTGATAAATGCTTAATGCCTAAGCCAATGAGTATCGCAAGTGCTTCTTGATCTGCAGCCATTAAGCCACAAATGGAGAGCTTAGTATTGTGCTTTTGTGCGACAATATTGACGTTATTAATGGCATGAATAACCGCCGGATGTAAATGATCAATCTCAGCGGCAAGCGCATCATGCTCGCGATCCATTGCTAAAAGGTATTGTGTTAAGTCATTGGTGCCAATCGACATAAAATCGACTTCTTTGGCAAACAGCTCTGCTTGAAAGACAACACTTGGCACTTCTACCATAATGCCCAAGGGCTGTTTTATGCTAATACCAAGTTTCAGACGTTCTTCTTCATAGATGGCTTTGACCTGACGAAACTCAGCAATATTTGTAATCATTGGCAGCATAATATGCGCGTTAGGATTTTCTGTGCGAATGATTGCGCGCAATTGTGTGCGTAGAATATCAGGGTGCTTCAAACATAAGCGTATGCCGCGAACACCTAAAAAGGGATTCATTTCATGCGGCATATTTAAATAATCGATTTGTTTGTCGCCACCTGCATCTAAGGTGCGAATGATAATAGGTGTATCATTGGTTGCATCTAATACTTCATTATAAATGCCAAGTTGCTCATCTTCAGTTGGCGCTGCCAAGCGGTCATAAAAAATAAATTCGCTTCTAAAGAGTCCAACGCCTTCAGCACCTGATTGCGAGAAGTTGAGACATCCTTCAGCTGATTTGATATTCATATAACAATGAATCGTATGATCATCCTTTGTCTTAGCTGGTTCTGTTGCCTTAGCGCGCATTAGTGCTAAGGCATCATTTAAAGTAGCAATTTTAGCTTGGTATTGCGTTATCGTATCATGATCAGGATTAATAATGGCATAACCATCCGTTGCATTTAAGATAACATCTTGAGCACAATGGTTAAATAAACTGCTATCCACTTGGATTAATAAAGGCAGGTTATTGTTATTGGCAATAATCGCAACATGAGAGGTGCGACCGCCTTTTGTTGAGATAAAACCTACGACATTTTGATCCGCCTCTAAAATATCTGATAAGGTAAACTCGTCAGCGATAAGAATGGTGGGCTTGCTATAGTGTCTTTTAGTTGGTGTGCTATTGGTTAGTATATATAAGACTTGTTTGCGAATGTCTTTCAAATCGGCAACACGTTCTTGCAGCAGGATGTTTTGAGTCTTCTCTAAAATGGTGATTGATTCTAAAATTGCATGATCCCATGCATATTCTGCTGTTTTGCCTTGAGCTAGAAATTGAATGACGCTGCTATTAATATTCGCATCATTTAAAAGCGCTATATGCGCACCAAGCATCGCATGCTTTGCTTTATCATACGCATAAGTAGTCATTTGTGCTGATAGTTGCTTTTCATGCTTTTCTTTCGCTAATGTAAAGCGCTCGAGCTCTTGTGCTTCTGGTACATTTGCTTCATCGGCATAGTTAAAGCTTTCTTCATTAATTTGTTGTAACTGACCAATAGCAAGCCCTTTAGCAGCAGAGATGCCAAGGTATTGATTACCTTTAACTTTAGTCTGATTAAGTTCAGATTTTATGGGTTGTGCTTCGGCTATGTGATCATCAACAAAGTTAACGAGTGCATTTTCTAATGCGCAAGCTGCCTTTTCAGCATCTTCACCGCTGACAGTCAGTGTGATTTTGTCATTGAGTTGTATATTTAGTCCCATCAATGCCACAAGACTTTTAACATCAGCGCTACTATTGTTTTTATATATTATCGCAGTGGCATCAAATGATTTTAAAGTATGTGCTAGTAATGCCGCAGGACGAGCATGCAAGCCATGTGGGTTATTGATGATTATAGTACGCGTCACAAAAATCTGGTCTTGCGTTTTTAATGCTGATTTGTTGCTATCATTATGCGCTGTGCTATCTAAGCTAATGACTGGTGTTTGTGCCGAGCACCTTCCTTTTATCTTCAATAAAAGATCATCCTCTTGATAATCAGTGATAATCACCGGTGTAATTAAGGATTTAATTTTTTTACTTATAGTGCTTAGATCAAAGCTAAGTAGTAGCGTGTTGATATCAACCTGATCGTTGATTGATACATGCACATCAATTCCTTGACCATTAAGTGCAACACTTTCAAGCCCTAAGTGAATAAGTACATCATAGCCTGACTCAGTAGCAATGGTGATGGCATGTTTTGTTTTCGCAATATTTTTAACAATGCCTGTTACTGGCGAGTAGATGTTTTGATCCAAAGGCTCAATTGCGAAGCCATTACCAACCATTTTTTGTGCAAATACTGGATCTGGCACTTGATCTAATTCAACAATAAACCCGTTAACGGGTGCGTATAATGTTAACCCCATTGTCTATCCCTCACTATCATTGTTTTATACCCCATAATGTTACTTGGCTTTGTACTAGCTAGAGTTACTAGCATTTATAATGTTTAGCTAAAACAAAAGTAGCTATAAAATACATCTTATGTAGTTTACTTTCAATAAATATGTATTATTTACTGTGATGTATACCATCGGTGTAGTGTAGAGTATGGGGGTGGGTCATTTTGTAGCATTTAACTTTCATTAATCGCTAAACGTATACGGACAAGCAGCCCATTGGGTTGTAAGTTTTCAAAACTTAGTTTGCCGGAGTTAAACTCAATAGCCACTCGAGTAATAGCTAGTCCCAAGCCATGACCATCAATATTTTGATGTGCATCGTGTTGCGCACGTGTAAATGCGCGAGCAATATTTTTTAAGTCGCTCTCTGAAATGCCAGGACCGTTATCTTTAACATCAATGACAATATGATCATTTTCAATGTAGGCATTTAACGTGTAATTAGGTGCATACTTTACCGCATTATTAATGATATTTAATAACGCACGCTTTAATAAATTAGGATATCCCAAGAAAAAGGTATGTGCTGTTAGCTGATTGTCAAAAATAAAGTTATAGCCACGTTGGCTAAGCTGCTGATATAGATTGTCAAGAAATGCGCACAGATCAAAACTCACTTTGGCATTGTTATTACCACGCTCTGCAAAAGCCAAAGATGAGTCAATAATCATTTGCATCTCATCGATTTCTTGACTTAGGATTGCTTGGGCTTTTTCGTTATCAATAATGTATTTTAAGAGTTTTAATTTGGTCAGCGAGTTCTTCATATCATGCGACATTGACGACAACATAATCGTTTTTTCTTGGAGTAATAATTGAATCTGCTGTTTAAGGATTGATACATCTTTATTCAAGTATTTTGGTAAATGGCTTATTTGTTTGTCGGTGGTTGCTGAATTAAGCAGTAATTTAGGCAGAATAAAGCGTGCTAAATACCACATGAAAAATAGTAAAAGAATAATCGCAATGCTAATACTAATGCTGCTACTTAAAAGATAAGGTAAATCATCATCAGGACTTAAAAAGACATAAAAAGTAATAATCTTATGGCCTTTATCATCGTTAATCGGACTGGTGATAAATAACTGATGATGAGTTTGTAGGTCATGATGCATTTGATCAAATAACTCATTGCTAACAAAGGTATTCTTTACTTCATAGGCGCCAGCAACTTTTTGAAAGATAATATTAAATTGATTGAGCTGTGTACTTCGATCGACTTCTGTTTGAAAGTAAACAAAACGTGGCTCAACATTGGCTTGCGTTAGAAATTGATTACGAATGCGCAGTAAACTAAACAATGAGTTTTGCACTAATGAATCCTCATATTTTGAGTGATAGTGCAGGTGAATGGCGGTAATAAAAAAGCTATTGAGAATGACTAGAATCAACATAACACTAATTAGTTTTGGAAAACTGATATAGTTCTTTAGAAAAAGCGTTGTGAAGTGCGTATTTATTTTTTGTGTGAGTTGGTTTGGCATGCTTTTTCCATTAATTACATATCAGATCCTTTTGCAGCTTAAGTATAGAGCGCCAAAGCGATAATGCAAAAATAGGAAAATTGAAAAATTGAAAAACGGATTAATATGGCTAAACAAGCATTGAAATCGCAACGATAAACATCATCAGATGCTGGATAAGCAGCTTGCAAAAAATCCGACTAATGCAGAGTATAAGATAATCATGTGTGCGAGCATGTCTATTTGAAGTAGCTCATTGTAGAGTTTTTTTACCTAAAGTAATACAAAGGTGACTGCAATTATTGAGTTTATGCCATGTTTTTTATTAAGATGAATCGCTGTTATGGTTCTTAAGGTATATAAATAGATGCAATTTAGAAAATTAATGCTGTTGACTTCATCGATGCTGATGTCATTGACCAGTGTTGCAATGAATAAAACAGATCTAGCGAATTTCAATAAAGCAGAAAGCCTGTTTTTGGCAAAAAATTATAAAGACTACTATCAAGTCAAAGCAAAGCTTACTAAAACACCGTTATATCCCTTTTTGCAATATCAAGAGATCTCAGTTGATCCGGATGTGTTTAAACAAGAAACCATCGATGCTTATTTAAAGCAAAATCAAGGCAGCTTTTGGGCAAGTCAATTAAAGCAGGATTTAGCAAATTACTATCTTAAGCAAAAAGATTGGCAGAAGTTCCTACATTATTATGACAATAACTTAGGCTTTAATGGCAAGTGTTATGCTGTTGTTGCCGAGTATAGCGTTGGTGATAAGGCTAAGGCGATTAATGATTTTACTGATCTTTGGTTATCGCGTGCGCGTTTGCCAAAAGCATGTAATGATTTTGAGTCAACCTGGGAAAGTAAGGTGACGCTCAACGAGCGCCAAATTAGGCTCAAAGCCTATTCACTAGCTACTTCTGGCTATGTTGAAGATGCACTGAAATGGATCAATAAGACAAACAATAAAGAGCTAGAAGGCTTTTATGCACTATGGTTAAAAACGACACAAAATCCTAAAAAATATATGGATGACTGGACAGTTCAATATCATAAAATCAATGGATTCTCATCCGCTATTATCAGTGTTATGGACAATCTATCGGCTAAAGATACACATTATGCTGAGGATTTTTGGCTTGCCTTTAAACAAAAACATTTGCTAGATAATAAAACGATTAATCTAATCAATGCCGAAATTGCGATTGGTTATGCTAGAGCGCACAACAAAAAAGCACTGCAGTGGCTTAAAGATATCGAAAATGAATATGCATCAAGTCTATTATGGCAATGGCGTTTACGTACAGCAATTTATTGGAATGATTATAATGGTTATTTAAATTGGTATAGTGAATTGCCGCAATCGCTCAAATCAGAAGATGGTTGGCGTTATTGGCAGGCAAAAAGTTACCAAGCTTTAAAGCAAGCTGATAAAGCTAAACCGATTTTAACAGCGTTGGCAAAAGATACGAGTTATTATGGCTTTTTAGCTGCCGATGACTTAGGTCTGCCTTATGCGTTAAATAATAAACCCGTTAAGGTTGATCAAAAAACCGTAGATGAGATGGCAAATAATCAGACCGTTTTGCAGATCTTTGATTTGTATCAGATCAAAGAGTATGGTTTATCGTTTGCTTTATGGCGCTTTAGTCGAAATGGCTTCACTAACGAGGAGCAATTAGCCATTGCTGAGCTTGCAGAGAAACAGAAAATTTACCAGATTTCAACCAGTGCCTATGCTAATGCGGGAAGTTCGAGCAATCTAACTGGTTTATATCCGCTAGCATTTTGGTCGGATGTGCAAAAAGCAGGTAAAGAGTTTCATATCAAACCAGATGTAATTGTCTCGATGATGCGTCAAGAGTCTGCCTTTCGTGTGCACGGTGTATCTTCGGCAAGTGCGACAGGACTCATGCAGCTTTTACCAACAACAGCGGCATTTCTAGCAAAAAAATACCGCTTAAGCTATGAAGATGATGATTTATACAAACCGCAAAAAGTGATTATGTTAGGAGCTGCTAATTTAAACTTTATGGATCAGTTGTTTAACAATAATTTGATTATTGGTATGGCAGCATATAACGCAGGGCAAGGTAATGCGGCGAATTGGTTACCAGCGCAACAACTAGATGCAGATCAATGGATTGAAATCATCCCGTTTGGTGAGACGCGCAAATACGTTAAGAATATCTTGCGCAATATGGTGGTCTATAATCAGGCGATATTGGGCAATAAGAAGTTTCGCTTAGGGCAGGTAATGCAACCAATATCACAAAAAGATAAAACTTAAGAAAGACTAAGGATAAACCAACGTGCCAATCATTGCATAATGATCAGATAAATCTGGCATGTCACCTAGGTGCTTATTTTTAAGAGCAACGATTTCAACGGTTGATTGTGCGCCACTTGGACATGTAGCGCCATCGATACAAAGAATGTGATCAAGTGTTGTTCTTTCATCACTGACTGCCATGCTATTGGTTAATTTGTCATAGCTAAAGGGCAGTGTGTTTTGAGCAAAAGGCGCGCTTGATTTTAAATGCAGCATACTAAGCAATGTTTGATAGACGATATTGCCCGTTGTGGGTTCTGTGGTACTCGAATAGCCGCTATCTGCGTTAAAGTCACCCATTAAAATGACTTTGTCATTACTTGTGTAATGCCTATTTGAAATCGCTTCTTGCAAAGCACCCATTTGTCTTTTCCAAACATTAAATTCATTATCATCGATAGTGCCGCTAAAGCTTTGTGCATGTAGTGAAATGAAGTTATATACTTGATGGTCTTTTTCAATAGCAACAAATACTGCCCCTTTATTAGAAATCCCTTCAAGTCCATAAGAGCGTGGGAAAACAACATATTGAGGCTGACCAACAATCGGATATCTGCTATAAATAACAACGCCACCATTAAGCAGATTTAGATGCTCTAAACTCGGCTGACCCACGACATTTGTCCGATATTTATAGCCAAAAGCTTTCATGCGTTTATCCAAGATATAAAAAGAAATCGGTGCAATTGCTTCTTGCAGTGCGACAACATCGATATTATGTTGGGCAATCTCTTTAGGGATATAATAAGCGCGTTGATAAGGTTTATTTAAATTCGTGGTTAACGGGGTAGGGATGTTGGGTAATAAATTCACATTATACGTCATCACTTTGATCTCAGTAGCAAATAGATAGGGTGTGATTACTAACATCAAAGCACTGATGATTAACTTCCATCGTTTCATTGTCTTCTCCTTTAATTTCCTTTTAAGTTGGGGATGAGCATGTCTTCTCATATGCTCAAGGACAGTGTAGAAGAAAATGATGTAAAGTATACTAAAGCAGAGTGAAAATAGTATTTTTCCCTTAGAGTTTTAGGTTTTTATTTTTTTGCTGTTTTTATTGTTTTTAACGCTTTTACTTACTTTTGCTCGCTATTGACGTTAAAATACAGCCCCATTGCAAGTGATGAAATTAACGAAATTGATTTATGTTGGATACTGCTGATTTATTATTTGAATTAGGCACGGAAGAGCTGCCACCGAAAGCCTTAAAAAATATGGCGCAAAAGCTATTAGAAAATGTCAGTAAAGCATTAGATGAGTTAGAGATTGGCTATCAATCTAAGCAATTTTATGCCTCACCAAGACGTCTGGCTTTTGTGATTGAACAATTACAAACAACGCAAAAAGATAAATTAATCGATAAAGAAGGTCCTTTTATCGATAAAGCATATGATACGGATGGTAAGCCAACTAAAGCCGCTTTAGGCTTTGCCAAGTCTTGTGGTGTGAGTTTTGATAAGCTTACCACTATTGAACACAGCAAAGGCGCACGCCTTTTTTATCAAGTGGCACAAAAGGGACAAAAAACTAAAGAGATTATTGCTGATATTATTGATAACGCTTTGAAGAAATTACCGATTCCCAAAATGATGCGTTGGGGCGATGAAGAATATCAGTTCGTGCGTCCTGTGCATTGGGCAATACTGCTTCTTGCTGATGAGCTAGTTGATGCTTCCTTTTATGGTTGTAAAACTTCACATATCAGCTATGGTCATCGTTTTCACGCACCAGATGCAATACATATTAATGATGCCAGTGACTATGTACGTAAACTGGAAACGGCATATGTATTGGTCGATTGGCAAGTGCGTAAAGATAAAGTAGTCACATCTGCCAAAGCATTAGCCGAGAAACATCAAGCCAATGCAGTGCTAAATGATGATTTAGTTGAAGAGGTTACCGCCATTGTCGAGTATCCGCATGCCTTATTATGTGATTTTGATCAGCGCTTTTTACGCGTGCCACAAGAAGCATTAATATCGGCCATGGAAGAACACCAAAAGTGCTTTGCCTTAGTTGATAATAACAATAAGATGATCAATCATTTTATTACCATGAGTAATATCGCAAGCTCCAACCCACAAACGGTGATTAAAGGTAACAATAAGGTAATGGCAGCTCGCTTATCAGATGCCGCGTTTTTCTATGATACCGATGTTAAAAAGCCGTTAGAAACGTATGTTGAAAAGCTAAAGGTTGTCACATTCCAAAAGGAATTGGGCTCTGTATTTGATCGCACAGCGCGCATCGCGTTATTAGCGCAAGCGATTGCTAAGGTTATTGGTGCAGATGAGCAGCTTGCGCATCGCGCGGGTTACTTAAGTAAGGCAGATCTCATGACCGATATGGTCTATGAGTTTACTGATTTACAAGGCATTATCGGTAAATATTATGCCAAAGCACATGGCGAAGATGATGAAGTATGTCAGGCAATTGAAGAGCAATATTGGCCAAAATACGCAGGCGATAAGCTACCTCAAAGTAAAGTAGCACAAGCGTTAGCCATCGCTGAGAAAGTGGATACTTTGGTTGGTATATTTGGCATTGGACAAAAGCCAACAGGGGATAAGGATCCATTTGCTTTAAGGCGTGCAGCGATTGGTGTGCTACGTATATTAAAAGAGCATCACTTAGCGATCTCATTATCAAGCTTGATTGAGTTATCGATCAACACCTTCCAAGCAGGTCAATTAAGCGCACAAGCAGATTTAAAGGATAGTTTGAAGCAATTCTTCATTGATCGCTTGAAAGTGATCTATAAAGAAGAGGGTGTAGCCGGAGAAGTCTTTGAAGCGGTTAAAGCGGTTGATCACGCCGATGTTGCTGATTTTGATGCGCGTGTTAATGCTTTACTTGCCTTTAAATCGCATACAGCATGCGAGCGCTTGGCACAAAGCAACAAACGTGTTGCCAATATTCTGGCAAAAAATGCCATAAATGAGGCGAATGATGCGTTGAATATTGATCAAAGCTTATTGCAAGAAGCTGCAGAGATTAATCTATTTGAAGCATTGTACGCTGTTGAAAGTAAGCTATCTACCTTAATAAGTGACAAAAAATACCAAGAGGCATTATTGATTTTATCAACACTCGATGAACCAATTGCCGAGTTTTTTGAACACGTCATGGTGATTACTGAGGATGAAAAGATTAAAAATAATCGTCTGGCAATCTTACAAAAAATAGCATACTTATTTCGTCAAGTTGCTGATTTATCTGTTTTGTAACAAGAAATAGCAGGGCATATGCTATACGCCCTTACATATTAATGGTGTGCTTTATTTTTGACTGCAACTTATCGATAAATGCGCTAATAAATGCAATTCTTTCTTGGGCTTGGGGCAAGGATTTTTTAATCATAAGCTTTTGATCTTGGCTTAATTGGAAATCTTGCGGTTGCATTTGTACTAGCGTAATCAGGTGAATAGGATCAAATTTAAGTGGAGCATTAAAACCTATCTTGCCTCCTGATGAGTGCATTTCGATTTTATGAATACCAAGGTGAGTGGCGCTTAATTTCAAATGAGTTATATCAAATAAATACTGCGCATGCTCGGGCAATAAACCAAAGCGATCAATTACTTCAACTTTGATTCTATCTAACTCATCGTGTGTTTCCGCACTGGAGATGCGTTTGTAAAGCCCAAGACGCGTGTGCACATCGTAGATATATTCTTCAGGGAAAAGTGTAGGGATTCTAAGCTCAATTTGGGCATCCAGCTGGAAGGATTGATTGATCTTGGTTGCATCAAATGTTTCGCCTTTTTGTAGTGCTGAGATGGTTTTTTGCAGTAAATCCATATACAGATTAAAGCCAATGCCTTGCATATTACCACTTTGCTCTTTGCCAAGCATTTCACCGGCACCTCGGATTTCAAGATCATGGTTAGCCAGCATATAGCCACCACCTAATGACTCTGTTTCTAAGATTGCTTCAAGGCGTTTTTTAGCGTCTTTTGCTAATGATGCCTCAGGTGGTGTCAGTAAATAAGCATAGGCCTGATGATGTGAGCGTCCAACGCGACCTCGCAGCTGATGCAATTGTGCTAAGCCAAAATTATCCGCGCGTTCAATCACAATGGTATTGGCATTAGCAATATCAATACCGGTTTCAATAATTGTGGTGCATACCAGAATTTGATAGCGATTTTGTTGGAACTCAAACATGATTTTCTCAAGTTCACGCTCGCGCATTTGCCCATGCGCTACTGCAATGTTGATATCAGGGAAAAGCTTTTGTAACTCCTCAGCCTTATGATAAATCGTGCTAACACTGTTGTGAAGATAGTAGGCTTGCCCACCTCTTAGTGCCTCACGCATCACGGCTTCTTTAACAATGCCATTATTATATTGTCGAACAAATGTCTTAACCGATAGGCGTTTAGCAGGTGCCGTGGCAATCACTGACAAATCGCGAATATTAGAAAATGCCATATTTAAGGTGCGCGGAATAGGTGTTGCAGTCATCGTTAGAATATCGATATTAGCGCGCATTGCTTTCATTTTTTCTTTGTGCGTCACGCCAAAGCGATGTTCTTCATCGATAATTAATAATCCCAAATTATGGAACTTAATTTTCTCAGATAATAATTTATGTGTGCCGATCACAATATCGATATTCCCATCGTTGATTTGTTTGATCGCATCGTTTTGCTCTTTGGTTGTTTTAAAGCGTGATAGTACTTCAACTCTTCCTCCCATCTCACTAAATCGATCACTAAAGTTATCAAAATGCTGTTGCGCTAATAAGGTTGTTGGTGCTAAAACTGCCACTTGTTTATTGTTACTTGCGGCAATAAAGGCGGCACGCATCGCCACTTCTGTTTTACCAAAACCAACATCACCACACACCAAGCGATCCATAGGCTTATCTGAGATCATATCTTTAATGACATCATTAATTGCAATGGCTTGATCAGGTGTTTCTTCAAAGGGAAACCCTTCACAAAATGCCAGATAGTCTTTTTCATGGAAGATATTGCCATAGCCTTGCTTAAGAGCGCGTTCTGCATAAATTGCCAACAAATCAGCGGCAACATCATTGATCTTTTTAGCCGCTTTTTCTTTTTCCTTCTGCCAAGTATCGGTGCCAAGCTTACTAATGGGTGCATGTTCAAGCTCAGTACCACTATAGCGACTGACTAGGTGTAGTGCATAGATTGGCACATATAGCTTTTCATCATTTTTAAATTTAAGCGTTAGAAACTCAGTGTCTTGTGTGCCGAAATCAAGTTTAGTTAAGCCATCAAAGCGGGCAATACCATGTTCAATATGCACCACGGGACTGCCTAGGCTTAATTCCGATAAGTCTTTAAGGGCGACAGTAGGAATAGCTTCATTTTTTTGTTTAATGCGTGTGCGTAAATTAATCGCACTATGATTTGCAAATAAATCAAACTCGGTAACGATGAGTGTTTTATTCGTCTTATTGTGGGTGATAATGCCTTGGGTAAAGGGCGCGACAGTAATTGAGCGTGCTGAGCCTGATTCAAGCGCATCACTGAAGTTGACATAGGTATCAAGCGTCAAGCCCAACTTACTTAGATTTTCATACATAAGCGCTTTTCTGCCGGGGCTTTCAGCACAAAAAATAACTTTGTTAAAGCTTGTGTTTGCTAATAAATCCAGGAGCTTTTGATAGGGCTCTTTATATTGATAATGCACATGAATATCAGGTAGAGCTTCAACTTCAAGGTTATTTGCCTTGGTTTTATCTTGAGATAACCATTTAATGTGCGTGAAGTCTTTGATTAAGCCATTAAATGCAGCAGGGGACAAGAAAACTTGCTCAGGTTGTAAAATAGGGCGCTCGCGATCATGCGCTAACTGGTCATGTCTTGTCAAAATATCAGTGTGATATTTTTCTAATGACAATTGGCAGTTATAAATGCTATGAATGATCGTATCTTGTGGTAAATAGTCAAAAAGCGTATTAACACGTTCAAAAAATAGCGGCAGATAAAACTCGATACCACTGATCATCTGCCCTTTAATGATGCTTTGATAAATTTGATTTTGGGTATCCGCGTGCGGTATCAGTTCATACCAGTTTAATGCAAATTGATCGAGTGTTTTTTTATCAAGGACAAACTCTTGTGTTGGCAATATGTTGACTTCATCAATTGGCGAGTGAGAGCGTTGTGTTTCCACATCAATACAACGAATACTGTCAACCTCATCATCAAATAGGTCAATACGATAGGCGTCATCCGATCCCATCGGAAAAATATCCAAAATACTGCCACGCACACTAAACTCACCTCGAGCAATCACTTGAGTGACATTCTGATAGCCTGTTGTTTCTAGTTGACGTTTTTTTAGCGTTAGATCAAGCTTGTCGCCTTTTTTAATCATAAAGGCATTAGCATGCAAAAAGGACTTTGGTGGTAGATATTTAGTCAGCGTATTAACACTGGCAATGATAATACTATTGGGGTTATTTTGAATCTGATTTAAGGTATTTAAACGCGATGAGATGACATCTTCACTCGCAGAGAAATAGTCAAAAGGCAAAATCTCAAGATCAGCAAAATGTAAAATGACTTTTTGTGGCAGTAAAAAGCACAGCTCATCATATAGTTGTAATGCGATTTGTGCGCTCTCACACACTAATAAATGAGGCTTTTGATCATTTGCCAAGATGTATTCATTTAAGGCAAGCGATAGTGCCGTAGGTATGGCGTTGGCATAAATATTGCGTGTTGCTTTTGGCAGAATCTGCATGAGAAATTTAAATCTAGAATATTGCGTGGCGTTATTTTAGCGAACTGGCTTGGCATATACCAGAAAATACCAGAAAAGATGTCAATTATTGCGCGGTATAACCACCATCAATAGCAATATTGCTACCTAATAAAAAACTGCCTGCTTGATCAATAAGATAATAGATTAAGCTTGCCACTTCTTCTGGTTGTCCTAAGCGTTTTGCCGGTTGTAGCAATTGTTCTTCTTTATGAATGGCATTGATATCCGCGCCTGATTTTTGAGAATAGTTTCGTATTGCCTGCCAATAAAGTGGTGTTTCAATCGTGCCAGGGCAAACACAATTGGCAGTAATGTTATCTTTAGCATAATCAAGGGCGATGTTTTTGGTCAGCTGAGCGATAGCAGCTTTTGTTAAGCCGTAAACCGCTGAGTTATTTTTAGCGACAAAAGACTGATCTGAGCCAATAGTAATAATGCGTCCACCATCGACGTTTCGTTTCATCAATGAAATGGTTTCTTTAAGCACAAAAAAGCATGAGGTAAGGTTGGTGTTTAATACGCGAAAATAATCTTTCTCTGACGTGTTTTCAATACTGGCAGAGAAGTGAATGCCCGCATTGGAGATAAGCGCGTCAATACGTGGATATTTTTCTTTAATTTGTTTAAAAGTATCCTTGATTGCCACAACTTGACTTAAATCAGTTTGAATATAATCAATACCTTTAAGTTCGTTGGGGGCGATATCAAGATTAATCACCTGATAGTCATTGGCGTGAAATAGCTCACAGCACGCCTTGCCAATGCCTTGGCTGCCACCGGTAATGATAATGGTTTTTTTTGAGGTCATAACGAAATTTGATTGCCTTGCTTATAACTACCAACTGTAAAGAAAAAGTGACTGAAAGCAAGAAAAACAAGAAAAATGCTGCTATTTTTTCTTATTTTTGATGGTCTGTGGTACACTCCAAAAACCTTTTATTTAGTATATTGAGGTCACCTCAATGATGATCAGTGATGTCGAATTTCAATCACGTGTTGCTCAAGCTTGGCCGAAAGCTAAAAGTTTACAAGTAACAGATGAACAAGAAAAAACATTTTATCGTGAGAAAATAAAACGATTATTAAAAGAGAAAAATGCCTGTTTAATTGCCCATTACTATGTCGATGCGGATATTCAAGCATTAGCTGAGGAAACCGGTGGTATGCTAGGCGACTCCCTCGCTATGGCACGCTTTGGCAAGGATCACCCAGCGGAAACACTAGTCGTTGCCGGTGTGCGTTTTATGGGTGAGAGTGCTAAGATCTTGTCACCTCATAAAAAAGTCATTATGCCGACATTGGAAGCTGAGTGTTCACTTGATGTGAGTTGTCAAGAGGAAGAATTTAAAGCGTTTATTGCTGAGCACCCTGATCGCACGGTTGTCGTTTATGTGAACACTTCAGCGCGTATTAAGGCTTTGGCTGATTGGACGGTTACCTCATCCAATGCCTTACAAATTTGTGAATACTTGAATGATCAAGGTCAAAAAATTCTGTGGGCACCGGATAAATACCTAGGACGTTGGATTGAGAAGCAAACTGGTGCGGATATGGTGCATTATAATGGAGCGTGCATTGTGCATGAAGAATTTAAAGCGCGTGCACTCCTTGATTTAAAAACACAATATCCAGAAGCTGCTGTGTTAGTGCATCCAGAATCACCTCAAGAGATTGTGGCACTGGCTGATGCCGTGGGCTCCACTTCACAATTATTGGAAGCATCAAAAAACTTACCAAATCCTATTTTTATCGTAGCGACGGAAGCCGGTATTTTTTATAAGATGAAGCAAGCTTCACCACATAAGGTGTTTATTGAAGCGCCAACCATGGGTAATAGTGCGACATGTAAATCCTGTGCGCATTGTCCGTGGATGGGGATGAATACCTTAAAAAATCTCGCTGAAGTTTTAGAGAAAGGGGACAATGAAATTATCGTGCCAGATGATGTGCGTGAGCGTGCAATGGTGCCATTAACGCGAATGGTGGAGTTTAACAATAAATGAGTCATACACACTTACAAACCGAACAAATTACCGAAGTCCCTAAGGCGCTTGTGACAACAATGGTAACGCAAGCACTGGCTGAGGATATTGATCAAGGCGATATTAATGCTTTATTGATCAATGAACATGAACAAGCCCGTGCACGCGTGATCACCCGTGAGCCGATGGTGATGTGTGGCTATGATTGGGTGAATGAAGTCTTTAGACAAGTTGATCCTAGTTTGAAAATCCACTGGTATCATCATGATGGTGAAGAGGTTCTTGCGAATAAAACACTTTTTGAAGTTGAGGGTTTAGCACGCAGTATCTTATCCGCTGAGCGCAATGCGCTTAATTTCTTGCAAATGCTCTCAGCTGTTGCCACAAAAACGCGTGAATATATACAAGCGATCAAAGGCACGGAGTGCACAATACTTGATACACGCAAAACGATTCCAGGGTTTCGCTTGGCGCAAAAATATGCCGTTACTTGTGGTGGCGGGATGAATCACCGCATTGGTTTATTTGATGCCTTTTTAATTAAAGAAAACCATATTGCAGCGTGTGATCACTCCATTACCAAGGCGATTGAAAAAGCGCGAGAAATCGCGCCACAGAAAATGGTTGAAGTTGAGGTTGAGAACTTTGACGAGCTTAATGAAGCACTAAAAGCGCATGCCGATGTAATTATGCTTGATAATTTTTCATTAAGAGATATGCAAAAGGCCGTTAGTATCGCTAAGGGGAAAGCGCAACTTGAGGCCTCTGGTAATATGTCGCTTGACAGTATTTATGCGGTTGCACAAACCGGCGTTGATTTTATCTCGATTGGTGCATTGACTAAAAACATTCAAGCGATTGATTTATCGATGCGGTTTGTATGATGTAGGCAATTTAGCCTTGTAATTTCCAATTAATTGTTGTGATTTGATCGCCATCCTGAGAGTTGGTTGTTGGCTTAGCATGGAATAAAACATAAGGGATGCACTGAGAATCATACCGCTCCCGTTCCACGGGTGCGGTATGACTCCTCAATATGTTAACGTTGCGATTTGATTAAGCAGTATGCTTTGCTGCTTGGTGCTAATTTAACCAATGCTTGGTTTGATTACAAATGACTAAAAATGACTCCATCATTGAGAATGAAAAGCCAGTATCTTTCTCATCATATGATAGTTGATTTATTTTTATGATAAATTCATTAGGAAAAACCCTAGGTATGATCAAATATTTAGCCCGATATAATCTGTTTGCAGAAACTATTTGATTAAAAAAACAGATACGATGGGGTAGTCTTTAACATGCTTTGTTTTAACTATGTGCGATATTTATGTTTTGCAGCATATCTTTTACTTATTGCTGGGTGTGGCGTAAAAGGTGACGGGACGGATGAAACTAGAGTATCCATGGGTACGAATGTTAGTCTGCCACACTATATCAAGGAGCATAGTAAAGCCGTAGTCGTCTTGAAACTCTCCAATGATGATGGTGATCCCTTAATTATCGGCAGTCATTCGGATACGAGTCATGACGTTAAAATTTCAAATATTTTTATTAATAATAAAGAAGTGAGTTTAGCCACAGATTTAGCAAGTGTAGAAACTTGCTTTAATGATCGGGGTGTTTTTAAGCATTTTACACATGAGTGCACAATCCCTCTTTATGTTACGGCAAGCCAGTTAGGTGCGCTTAATTTTGATGTCAGTGTGAGCACGACAACAAACCAAGTATTTGATAAGCATTTTTCGACAACGGTTAAGCCACAAGGTAATGCGCTATTAGATGAGCCAATACTGAATTTTTTATCTGCACATAATAATGATATTTTTCTAAGTTATGATACACAGAGCGTGACACTATTTAATCCAAGTGTTATCCCTTTAAACAATGTTACTTTGTCTTATAATGATAAAATTGTCTCAAGGCAGCAGATAATCCCCGCATTAGCTACTGTAGATATTTCGCTTAATACAGGTCATTTAAGCTCATTATTCAATCAAGGTGTGTTTACGATTAGCGCTTCAAATATGCGTGATGATATTCAACTGAAAACTTATAACAGTCAGGCATTTTCGTTTAATAATGTTTATATTAGTCGGCCGAGTCAACGCTATGAAATGACGATCATACCTAAGCATGACTTAAAAGTAAGTGCTGTGAATATCATGCTGCCAAAGGGTGTGAGGATTGATAGCTATAACCCTTTATTTGTTGGCGGCATCTTGCAAGCGAATCAACGTTATAGTCTATGGCTTATTGCTGATACCGATAGCTTTGGCTCAGGCTTTATCAGTGTAACAGGACAGTTTGATAAGCAAACTGAAGTATATACGGGTAAAGTTGTGGTGGCGCCAATAAAATTACAAACGGACGTACCAATATTTACAGGCAATAGTAAGTCGTACTATTTCACAATATATAATGACTCGCCATTTGTTTGGCAGGGATTTTCTCAAGTCAATTTTGATGATAATGAGTTTGTGAAAGATCAGCGCTTTTCCTATCTCCCTCAGCCACAGGATTGCTTGCATTTGACATCACTTAAACCAAACGAAGCCTGTAAGATATATTATAGCTACGTACCACCGCAAAAAGAGCAACAAGATAGCGAGCCCTATTATCTAAAAATTAATGCGCTTGATAGCAATTTACAAGCTGATACTGAGATTCCTGTTTATGTTAAACCTGTTGGGCAAAAGTTTTGGCGTTTTTATCATAAAATAAATGATACTGATTATTTGTATACGCTTTACAATGGCAGTGACACGCCTGTTAGCACCGAGATACTAAGTAAAGGAGTTGACGTTAGTAGTCAGCTAAAAAGGCATGCTTGTGAGTTTGTAAATCAAAAAGTTACTTTAGCAAGTCATGGGGTATGTCAGTTTAAGGTAGAAGCCGGCAGTGAACTGGCAACATTAGATATCAAAAACAACTTATTTAACACCAGAGATTATATTTTCCCTATACATGGTGTTTTGGCAAATATGGGTAGTCAAATTCATATATTGCTATCACAAGATTCACAAGACAGTCAGACGATAGATGTTGCTAAGCTAGACCCTAAGATCAAATCAATACATAGCGCCATAGCAGATGAGCATGGAGATATTTATTTTGCAAGTGATGATGTAAGTAATACGCTATTTAAGTATAGTAATGAGCAATTATTTCCATTAACACTCTCTCAAACCTACCCGCAATTTCTGCAACACTTACTTTATATTGATAGTATGCAGGTAATACTTGTTACCAGTTATAATCCTGTGACTAAGCTAAATAGTGTTTATCAGGTTGCCAGTGACTTCAGTAGCGTTACCAAAGTTGCGAGTTTCACAGGCTCTATTCAATCATTGATTTTAGTTGGTAAAGAGCAAGCGCTACTTGCGATTAACACATCAAGTAACAGTGGGGTACGATATATTACTATAGCGCAGGATGCAAGCAAAACGCATATAGCGCCACTGATACATTTATTTGATAGTCCGCGCTATATTATGGCGCTATCAAGTCAGAATCGACTGATTAATATTCTTGTGAATTTGATGGGGCAGTTGACATGGTATCAATTATCAGACAAAGGTGAGCTGATATCGCGCTCAATTGAAGTCTCGAATATTCTGCCATATGGATTATTAAGTGCAATTACTGGTATTGGTGATGCGTTTTATATCAGTAATTTACGTTCTCAATCTGGTAAATATTTACTTTATTTTACGGCAGGTAGTAATGTCAAAGAGGTTTATCAAAGTGCAAGTAATTATCAGCATATGACCCTAGCAAACCAAGGCGTTTATTATAGCGCTAAAAACCATGGTGGAACCTATGATGTTAGTCAATTATCGCCAGCTCAAGAAGAAAAGGCTAAGAGCAACAAAGTGATGATGTCTTTGAGCAATAATCCTGCGTTTATGCAGTCAGTGAAGAAAAGTGTCATCTCAACACAGGATTATGCAGTCTATTTACCGCCAAAAATCACATTGCAAGAAGGGCAGAATTATTCACTGACACCGGTTATTTTCCCAGAGGATAAAAACTTGGGTTATCAGTGGGATTCTGCAAAAGAGGTACATGTTGTAGATAGTACGCAAAAAACAGTACAGATAATAGCTCCGGCATACCGTAAAGATCATAACATCTATGACTTTAAATTAGTTGTTGCCGATAGCAAAGGCAATAAACAAACGGTTTTCTCCTCACTTGAGGTATTGGCCGATAGCAAAAAGAAAGCAACAGCAAATGCTGGTTTAGCTCAGTCAGTAGAGGAAGGTAAAACACACCAAATACTTGCTAGCGCCGTTGCTGGAGAAGGTAGATCTATTAGCTCATATCATTGGCGTGGCAATGGTGCAAGTTATTTAAGTGATCCCAATGTATTACAACCCATTTTTACAGCACCTTCTTATAAAGGGGGCTTGCAAGATAAGTATGAACTAACATTGAGTGTGACGGATAATTCAGGCATTGTTAGTGAGCCTAGTAGTGTTATTTATACGGTAACGCCAGATGCGCTATTAGAACCAAGTGTTGAGATTGTAGCGGATACACAGGTAACAGAAGGGCAGAAGATAACATTAGAAGCAAAAGCAACCGCAAAAGGTCAGCGCAGTATCCCTGAGGGTAACTACCATTGGCTAGTACCTGAAGGTTGGGAAATTGTAGGTGATCGCAATCATAAACAATTAACAGTAAAAGTGCCTAAATATACAACAGCAGGTATTAAAGGAAGCTTTAAAGTTTCGGTGATTGATAGCGTAGGCGCCAAGAGTGCTCAAGCAGACCATAGTATTGAAATCATGGCAGATGAAGGTTTACAACCAAAGGTGAGTTTAGGTAGTGATCGCACGGTGATTGAAGGGCAAAGCATTACTATTAATGCAGTTGCCCAAGCAGGTGATGGTCGATCAATCAGTAAATATCAGTTCTCTGGTTCAGCAGTAGCACATTTGAAAGGACAAGATCAAGAAAGAGTCTTTACAGCTCCGAGTTTTTTAGGTGGTGAGGATAAGTATCAATTGCAAGTGATTGCAATTGATAATACTGGAATTCAAAGTAAGCCTGCATCTATTAATATCATTGTAACGTCTGATAGCAGTAAAGATCCTATTGTAAGCAGTATTAGTGATAATAAGGACAGTGAGGTAGTTGAAGGTGATGAGATTACTTTAATAGCGCATGCCCAAGCTGGTAATGGTAGAAGTATTCCTGCCAATGCCTATCATTGGCTAATAAAAAATAAGGTATGGAAAATAGATGGGGCAAGTGATGAACGTGAGCTTCATTTGCAAGCCCCTGCTTATAAGGGGTCATCTGAAGATGAGCTTGAGATGAGTGTATTTGTCACCGATAACACACAGCAATCAAGTGCGACAGTTCATCACACTATTATTGTTATGCCTGATTCAAAACTGAAACCTGAAATTATTATGGTTAATCCTCTAAGAAAAGTAACAGAAGGTGAGCGGATTAATGTTGATAACATTATGGTACAAGCAAAAGGGCAGCGTCAAATTACCAGCTATAAATGGATAGCTAGTGGTGGTATTCAGTTAAACGGCTCAGACACCTTAAGTCCCAGTTTTACAGCGCCAGCTTACCAATTAAACGGTAATGAATATCAGTTGGAGCTGACAGTGACTGACTCAACAGGGCAGATATCAACAAAAATACTTAACTATATTGTAGAAGCTAATAGCACTCTAAAGCCTACGGTAACGATCCAAGGCAGTACAGAAGTGACTGAGAGCCGAGAGATCACCTTAAGTGCTAATGCACAAGCCAAAGGTGGGCGTAATATCCCAGAGAGTAACTATCGATGGCAGATCCCTAAGGACTGGGTAATTGAGGGGAGTGAAGTAGCAAAAAACATTACCTTAAGGGCACCGGCATATAGTGGACTAGGTCAGGAAGGTGAGATTGCGTTAAAGGTTATTGATAGCTCAGAGATAAGTAGTGATCAAACAATATTAACGATATCTGTTAATCCTGATGACGAACTTAGACCAATGGCAAATGCGGGCGGTAATCAAACAATAGAAGAAGGTCGTTCTTATAATATATCAGGCTCAGCAAATCCCAAAGGTAGCCGATATATTAAATCCTACACATGGAGTGGTGATGGTGCACAGCATTTAATATCAGGGAAAGATACCGCGACTCCCGTATTTAAAGCCCCAGCATATAGGGGTAGGGCAGATAGCTATCATTTGTCTTTGGTTGTTACTGATAATACAGGCGTTAACAGTGCGGTTAGTACGGTGACTTATACGATACAAGCCAATAGCAGTTTAAAGCCGATGGTAACGATTGAAGGTGATACACAAGTTACAGAAAGTCGAGAGATCACCTTAAATGCTAATGCACAAGCCAAAGGTGGGCGCAATATTCCGGAGAATAGCTATCATTGGCTGGTTCCTAAGGGCTGGGTGATTAAGGGGGGTGGTACGGCAAAACACATTACCTTAAAAGCACCGGCGTATAGCGGACTGGGTCAAGAAGGTGAGGTTGCATTAACCGTTATTGATAATACAGGGGTAAGTAGTGATCAAACAACCTTGAGCATATCCGTTGAGCCTGATGATGCACTTAAGCCAACGGCCAATGCAGGAGGTAACCAAATAATAGAGGAAGGTCAATCTCGCCAAGTATCAGGTTCAGGCAGTCCAAAAGGTGGTCGACATATTACATCTTACACATGGAGTGGTGATGGTGCACAGCATTTAACATCAGGGAGAGAAACAGCAACACCCGTATTTACAGCGCCTGCATATAATGGTGTCTCAGATAGCTACAATTTATCATTGATTGTTACCGATAATACAGGGGTTAAAAGCATTGCTAATACAGTGAAGTATACAATACAAGCCAATAGCAGTTTAAAGCCGACGGTCACAATCCAAGGAAATAAACAGGTTATAGAAAACCAAGAGATCACCTTAAATGCTAATGCACAAGCAAAGGGTGGGCGCAATATTCCAGAGAATAATTATCATTGGCTTATCCCTAAGGGTTGGGCGTTCATAGGAGATCAACACGCAAAGCATATTACCTTGAAAGCACCGGCATATAGTGGGTCAGGTCAACAAGGTGAGATAGGATTAACAGTTATCGACAGCACAGGGGTAAGTAGTGATTACGCCATATTAACTATATCAGTTGATGCGGATGATGCTCTAGCGCCAACGGTGGTATTAGGCGGAAACCATCGTGTTATTGAAGGAGAGAAGATAAATATTAATGCAATAGTCAATGCAGGTGTTGGACGAAATATTGAAGACTATCAGTGGTCTGGAACTGCTATGGCACATACAACAGGAGACGATACGCATAAAGAGTTTACTGCACCTATGTTTAATCAAGGTGGTAAAAATAGCTATGTGCTTAAATTAACCGTTACCGATAATACCGGAGTGCAAACTGAGCAATCGATAATAATTAATGTGCTTGAAAATGTGCAATTACAAATAGCAGCAACAAAACCATTACCTGAAAATATTATGATTAATCAACCTTATAAAGTGCAGTTTCGCGTGATAAATCAAGGCAATCGAATTGCCAAAGGCTTAGGAAACATTATTTTCTCTGATGGCTTACAGCAAAGTAGTAGTACTTGCTCTCAAGACTTAGGCATCGCTGATTCTTGTGAGATTCATGCTGTATTTGAAACAGCGACTAAAGGTGCCTATACGCCCACGATAAAAGTAATGTATGCAAATAAAGCACAAATGATGGCAAGTGTTGGAAGTACTGTGGCTACTGAAGTTGAAGCTTTACATTGGGACTTTGCAAAAGAGGGTGACAGGCGTTTTTCCGGTGTTACTTTGGGCTATAAAGATAAGTTTATCAATGATAATGCACAATTACTTGCCTATGTAAATGTAGCTGATCTGCAAGCAACTACAAATACAGAGGTATCTGGTTTACCAAGTAAGTTGACTGATAAAGAAATCACTGGCAACCCAGATCACACGGCTTTTAGCGCAGAGCTTAAAAATGCGCAAGGCAAAGTTGTCAGCTTTAATTTTAAAGGTTATAGAAGTCTTATCGATGGCAGTCGTTGGTTCCCATTAAATAGAGTAACTGATCAAATGTTAGATAAAAACCAAATGGTCTTTCAGTTGGTCAAAACAGCTGCTTATGATCAAGCACACGCGGGTCGTTATACAGGACAAGTATTAATGAGTGTCAAAGATCCTGATTTTGGATATCAGTTGATATACGATGTGGCTTTAACCGTCATAATATATAAAGCCCCAAGCATTACAATGCCAGATAATGGCAATATCACTGAGCAAACTAATAAAGTGTTAAGTGCTACTGTAGAGGGCGATACAAGTGCACCAGATCAAACACTTAGCTATCATTGGCAGGCATCAGATCCTCATATTGTAATCAATAATTCGAATCAGTTAAACACAAGCTTTGATGTGCCAGCTTATCGTGCAAATGGTAACAATCAATATACATTCACTTTAACGGTGACAAATGCGTATGGCAAATCATCAACTGGGCAGGTGACGTATCAAGTAACGCCTAATGATGATTTTTTGCCAACGGTTAATATCAATGGTGTGAGCGGTATTATCGAGTCTCAAGAGTTTAGCTTAAATGCTGGCGCACAAGCTAAAGGTGGGCGAAGTATAAGCAATTATACGTGGCATATTCCCGCACCTTGGCAAATTATTAGCGGCGCTAATCAAGCACAAATTACCATTAAAGCACCTCAATATAAATCAGCAGGGCAAACTGCTAATATCTCTGTAGAGGTGATGGACAGTGAAGGCTTTAAAGCAAATGCACAGCATTCAGTAGCAATTAAACCAGATCCCGCACTAGCGCCAAGTGTTACTTTAGGCACAGATCAGGAGATTCTTGAAGGTCAAAGCATACGCTTAAATGCGCAAGCAACCGCTGGAAAAGGGCGCAGTATCCCGAGTAACAATTATTACTGGAGTGCGAGCTGTGGTAATTGCTTAAGTGCGGGCAATGTCTATAATCCAATGTTTACTGCGCCTGATTATAATCTGAATAGTAACCAATATAATATACAAGTCTCAGCTGTAGATGATAGTGGTCAAAGTAGCAGTACAACTGTTGTTAAATATAGTGTTAAACCAGATCCACAGTTAAATCCAAGTGTGAAAATTATTGGACATGAAGCAACAGTAATAGGTTCTGAATTAACACTTGAGGCACAAGGAGGCGCAAAAGGGAGAAGACAATTGGCAGCACAACCTTATCTATGGACAATTCCAAGTAATTGGAAGTTGATTTCAGGAAGTAAAACCAGCGCAAAAATTGTATTACAAGCACCAAGTGTTGTAAGTAATAATAATGTTAGTGTAAAAGTGATGGATAATTTAGGTTTTAACTCGAGTGCCACTCAAGAGATCGCTTCTGTGGCTGAGCCTAATTTGGGCACATATATGCAGACTATTTCGGATAGCAAATATGATTTACGGACTCATCTTATATTTAATTTTTCTAATTGGTATATCGAAACGTACGGTGTGAAATTTACTAATTATAGGGGGACAATAGATGATTTTCAAAATATCCCAATATCACAGGCGCATCAAGGTGTACTAACTTGGGTGGAGGGTGACAGGGAAATTAAATATAGTAACTACTATGGCGGAGGTGCCAGAGATGATTTGTATCATGATTTAAAAACAGTTGCACCATATTTTTGGAATTGGAACTCCACGCCGTTTGATTATCATTTAACGTTTAAGTTAAAAAACAAAAAATATCCGAGCCTTGTTATAACTAGGCGCTTTGATTATTCTGTTTCACGTTAGTAAGTGATATGTCTGATAAATGGTATATAAAACTAATGCCGCTACCTTAAGAAGTAGTTTGTGAATATAAACTTTGCAAAAAGCAGACATCAACCATCCTTGGCAAACTGGATTGCCGCGCATCCATGCTCGCAATGACGCCCCTGACTTGTCATCCTGAACCAGGATGGCGTAAGGATCCAATGCGAAGCGACCATGGATGGTTATCAATCCTCCTAAAGGTAGTGCCATTAGTATATAAAACAAGATGACTACAACAAAAAAATAGCAATAGCTGCAATTGCTATAACAGATATGGCGCAGACACCACCAATAGTCCAAATTACTTTCATCTCAGGTTTTGTCATTTTTTGATTAAGGTCGCTACTTGATCTTAATATACTCCATGCATAATAGTGCATTACACTTCTTTCCTTTTTTATTAATTTATAAATGCCACATGTTGTGTGTAGCTGCGTATGCCATCCAAGCGCATAAATAATTTATGAATTTGACGGACAGTGCTAAGGTAGTCAAAAACCGATAAATGATTAACAGGGAAAAACCCTAAATTATGTAATTTTTTAACTATTGAGTGCTTTTACTAGTTATTTAAAATTTTTTAAGTGATTAGAGTTTTATTAAACCAATGATGGGTTGAAAATAAAAAAGGATAAAAGGAAACAATGATGAAAAAATCTATCTTAATATTCAGTTTATTATGTAGCGGTTTGTCATATGCGGAATATCATATTGAGTTTATTAATAATACAAATAGGGCAGTAAAAGCGCATTCCTCTTTCAATGCCGGTGCATCATCACAAGCAATTTCTACCAGTGCGTACAAGGGATATGATAATGATATTTCACCTTATGGGTATGCACCTTTATTTGATATTAACTATAACGAAGGGATTAAAAATGGTCAGACATATTGTTTTGTCAGTACATTAACGGATCTAAGTCATCAAAAAGCATTTAATCATATTGATTTTAATCTATGTGTTAGAGGGGACTGGGTGGGCTCTAGTGTTATGTCTTCTGATAGCGAAGTGCACACTGATGATGGGCGTAGCAAAATAACACTTTTTGATCGCAAACCAACACCAGGAAGCTTTCCTTATAATACTCAGCTTATTAGCAAAAAAGAGATATTTACACATGATGGACAGGCTTTTAATTTGTATGTAGGTATTGTACATCACGGCGCTAGTGTGCAAAGTACCGATGATATTTTCTTTGTGCTTGATGCGCCACAGCAGTCATTGGCATCTGAAGTTAATGAAGAAGCTAATGTATTAAATGTTTTAACCTATAATGTGCAGTTAAATCCTTTTTACTTTGCCGTAGGGAATACGCGTATGAATATGGCCAGTGAAAGGGCAACGATTATCCCTACTAAAATTCAGCATTATGATGTTGTTGTGGCTGAGGAGTTATTTGACAAAGCGCATCGTGAGCACTTTATTGCCGGAATGAGCAAATCTTACCCTTACCATTATGGTCCAGTTTATCCCAGTGAAGTTGATCCAAGGCTAACCAGTGGTGTGGTTATATTTAGCCGTTGGCCAATTGTGCAAAACGATGCACTGATCTATAGTGATTGTACTGGTTCAGATTGTGGTGCTCACAAGGCGATTCAGTGGGTTAAAATCAATAAAAAAGGTAAGCTTTACAATATCTTTGGTACACATACTCAAGCATGGAATGATGAAAAGGCGATTGCAGCACGAGATCGACAATTTCAACAAATATATAGCTTTATTCAAAGTAGAAATATTCCAAATACTGAGCCAGTATTATTGGCAGGAGACCTAAATATAAACTGGTGGGAAAAGGATAAAGTACAGTATAATCGCAATATCATGCCGCACGTATTGCAAGCAGCGCATTGGATTAATCAAGCACTAGTACCTTACTCATCTGACTTCATTAAGAATAAGATGAATACCGATGACTCACGCGAAATGTTGGATTATATTTTAGCAATCAAGGATTATGAGCAACCAATTACACAAACCTCACAAATTTTGGTGTTAAGGGCGCCAGATGAGAATGCGATGTATGATGGTGGGCTTAAAGTGCCGTATGCACCTTATGGGATGCTTGATTTATCGGATCATTTTGCCTTAGAAAGCCAGCTTGTTTATTAATGATTTTATAATTTCCTAAATATCAGACTAATTGAAGTAATTTCTCAGAATTTCTCAGGAGAGAGCAATAGGGGTAATAGTAAATAAGATATCGTTATAAAAGGAGAATGGAAATGATAAGGAATATAACATTAATTGCATTAGCAATGATCTCAGGTGTAAGTATTAGCAATGCGACTGAGCTTATTAAACAATATCAAACGATCCGTCATCATATAGAGGGTGATCAAACTAATATCATGCAGTCCAAATCACTTGTAGGCAGCCCACTGGCGGTGATTGACTATGCTGAGCTTGGTGTTGGTGTCATGCCGCTAGATAATGCATTAGCGGCGGTTAATTGTATCGAGTTACCCAAAGATGATGAGGTTTCTTTTGGTGTTTCTGAAGGGAGTCTGAGCTTGAAATTTATAAAAGAAGAACAAGAGCTTGCCCAGGAGCTTAATATCAACTCAACAATTAAAGGTAATTACGGATTACTATCGGGTAGTTTGCAGGCCTCCTATCTGAGTTCACAGCAAAATAAAAGTAACGCATTAAGGCTTACTTTTTTATCAAAAACCTATCGCAAAGTGCGTTTAAATTCACGTGTGAAACTCAATCAAGACGGTCAGATGTATCGCCAGACACCGCAGTTATTTGCAAAACGCTGTGGTAGTAGCATTGTCGTTGGGCAGTCATTAGGTTCATATTTGTTAGCGTCAATCAATATTGATATGGAATCTTCTGTTGCTATGAGTGAGTTTAAATCGCAACTTAATATCAGCTATGCCACCTTTGTTGATGCATTGATGAGTGTCAAAGCAGCATCAAAAAATCTTGGTCTTAAGACGAGCATTAGCATTACGATTAAGCAAGTTGGCGGCAATCCATCATCAATTAATTCGATTCTAAATAAAGCGGGCGTTAAAGACGGATTTTTATATTGTAATGCCGATAACATGGATAAGTGTATTGGGGTTGCCAATGCGATTATGGAGTATATTGCTGATGATAAAACAACCACGGGTTATTCGTATCAGTTACAGCAAATTGACAAAGCGAAAACGTATTCACAGTTAAAATCAGCGGGTGCGGTTAATATCGGGTTACCTTCAGAGATTGACAGTAGTAGTATTGTTGAGGATGCCAAGGCACCAGAGTATTTTGATGAGAAATCAAAAAAGCTCTTTGATTTATACAATGCGCAGGCAAGCATTTATTCGGCAGCACAAAGTTTATCAAGTCTCACAGAGGATGGTAGTGATCTGCGTCGCATATTGACCCACTTTAAAGAAACTGCTAAAAGTAATATGACCACCATTGAGCACAATTTAAATCAATGTATGGGTGAGTCAGGTTTTGATCATTGTAATGCGGATGTGAAGCTTGCCACATATGATAAGTCCTCCCTTAGTGAGCTAGAGCTATTTAAGCATGTCGGTGTGTTAAAAAATAACTTCAAACAATATGCGCTTTATCCATGGACATCATTGCTACCAAGTAATCAAAGTTGGATTGTGGCCGTGAAAAACTCTGTTGATCAAGCAGGCGCAAGTGCTCAAAAGCGTGTGTTATTATCTGGAGATTTTGGCACGCAGAGTAATTATATTTATCAAGGGATTGCGCCTGTTGCTAAGCTTGGCAAGCGTTATGATAACCAAGATTTCTATGCACAGAACGCAGATGAGTTTAATTTCAATGGTCATTATTACTATTTAACCTTTGATCAGTTATCACAAGATGGTTTGCAATTTGAGGCGCTAAGTTTGGGTATCAATGGTCTTCCAACAAAGAATGCTACGGTTTATCTATGGGATCCTTACAATACTTATGGCTATGGAGGACTGCTGTCATTTAATTATCACTACATCAAAAACAATAGTGATTATCAGGATATTATCGAGCATATCGTCAGTTAAGGAGAGCAAAATGAAGATGAAACATATATATAGTTTAGGCTGTTTGTTACCTGTGGCAGCCTTGGCGAATGTTGGAATTGATGTCATGGTTAAAAACAATTGTGTTAATCCGATTGAAGTGACAGCGAAAGAAACACACTTAAAAAAAGTTATTGCGCAAGATAGCGAGGTGTCATTAGGGCAAATTGCAACAGCAAGTTATGATTCACCACCGTTAAATGAAGAAATTACGGTTAAAGAATCGGGGGATTCGATTGTCAATATCATCGGCAAAATCCGCTTGACATTAACGCCAGGGCTGTGGACTAATACCATGTATGTTGCACCTTTACAAGGTGCGCTGACAATGTCTGTTTATGATTGGTGGACAGAAAATCTCAATGAGACATCAACTTGGTGGAACCGTCCAAGTGGCACGCCAAAAGTACGCATCAATGTTTGTTAAAATCTAGGAAGGAGTCATATATGTTTCGTACAAATAAAAAATCATTATCAGCCGTTATGGCATTATCTTTAATGGGATGTGCTGCATTAAGTAATGCTGATGCAAGATCAGAATTGATCTTAGAGAATAATTGCCCTTATCCAGTGACTTTTAAAATAGATGGCGATAATGCCGGATCAAGTTTCAGTACAGAAGTTTCGCCCAATCAATACCACTTAGCCGATAGATATACTAATAGCAATACATTGAGCCATACGACTTCAGATATTCATATATCTTTTGCGCCTTCTACAGATGCCAAGGCACGATCAGGCAGCGTCCAGTACTTGTTAAATAATGGTTGGACAAGTAATAATGCAACCTTTAAGAAGCTCAATGGTGAGATTGAGGTTGAGCATGGTAATCTTGCTCAGGATTATCAAAAATCATGGCATAGTTACACCTTGTCAGGTAACTATAATATTCCAAGCTTTACCGTGTCTGCTTGCTCAAGCGCATTAAGCATCAAGGGAAGTGCGCTTGAACATGTCAATCGTGTCTTAATTTTTGGCGATAGTTTAAGTGATCAAGGCAATATTTATAAGTTCTCAGGCGGATTAATTCCAAAATCCATCCCATACTATACTGGCATGTTTTCTAATGGCAATGTATGGGCAGTGCAGCTTAAAAATATGCTTAAGCCTTATGGCGTTGAGGTTAGTAACTACTCAGTTGGTGGTGCCACGGTTGTATTAGCACCAAGCTGGGCGAGCCAAGGCTTGCCTTATAATCTAGCGGCAGAAGTTAAAATGTATCAGTTAGATAAGCAAAGCTGGTCACAAGGTGAGAATAAACTGGCAATCTTCTTTATTGGTGCCAATGACTATCTCACCGCCGATAAATCGATGAGTAAAGAGGCAATGGATCATGCGGTGAGTCAGGTTGTGGGTAAGATTATTTCCTCAATTGGCGAAGTTGGTGCAGATAATGCGTTAATTATTGGGCTGCCAAATCTAGCTTTAACCATTGAATCAAAAGAGCTAGGCAATGAATCTGTGTTAAGTTATATGAGCAATCTACACAACAACTTGTTAAAGCAGTTTGCAGCCTCTCAAAGCAATGTTAAATTTATTGGTATTGATGCGATGTTTGAATCAATGTTAAAAGACCCAGAGCAGTTCAATCAAACCTATCACACGCGGCTAGATCCTAAGGTCATAGGGCAATCTTGTTGGCAAGGTGGATATTTTGCAACACATTTAAATGCCGAATCTGAGGATCCAAATGCTTTTTATCGAATGTTGTTAATGAAGAATGCAACAGGTGAAAATAATCTAGAGTACGTTAATAAAGTACCGTTATCTGCTGATATCAAAGCAACGATTATGGCTTCAACCAGTGGACAAATGTGTAATGACCCATGGCGCTATGTCTTCTGGGATCATGTTCACCCAACGTATCAGGTACAAAAAGCACTGTATCAGTATGTAATGCACCAGATTGGGGTTAAATGATTTTTTAAAGCAATAAAGTTATGCACATATTATTTTAGGTGTTTTTTAGATTCTTGGATCAAGTCCGAGAATAACCGCGAGTTGTCCTATTCGGGCTTGAGCTGAATATCCATTATTACCAAAGAGAGGGAATATGATCTATATAAAGTTAAAAGCTTTCCGATCAGCTGAGAAGGTTAAGCAAGCATTTTTAAATGGGCTTAATTTTTATATCGATTTATATAAGATACAATCCAATAAATCGAGACTGAATGAATTTTTATCTGGAGCTACACAATTTGGCTATAGCTTGCATCATATATCACAAAGCAGTGTTGCACGGGCATTAAATTGGCAGAAAAAGATGACCATGCCTATCTCAGATCAAGCCTCGTATGTCAAAGAAGTATTAAAACAATTTTTGGAGATTGAATCAAAGCGTTCCAGTAGCACGATAAGCTCAATGATTACCATGGTTTGTCATAGCCTCTTATCAGAGGCGTCGCATGTGATCATCACGCCACAAAATCATGATGCCCAGGCATTTAATCTGACACAGTACTTGAAGTGTATTGCTTTGGTTAAAACAAGTCATAAAGTTGATTTATCAACCTTAATCAAAGCGATGATGACTTTATTAAATGGGGCAAATAGTAATACTTTTCAAGCGGTTAAAACCTCTCAAATAACAGCATATGCAGATCTGAATGATCAACAGAAAATGCAGTATATGTGTTACTGTGCACTGAGCAAATGCGCTGTAGAAGATCTTCAAAAGTTTTTTAATGAAGACGAGTTGACACTATTTAAAAAGATCCGTTTTGATACAGCATCAAGTTATATCGATGATTTAGCTCTACCAAACTCAAGCTCCAGCGCATCGCTTAAGACTCAGAATTTTGTTGGTGTTTGTGCTAGTTTGACATGGGCAATTGATGAATATATAACGAAGTTTGCTAATAATACGGGGATAAAAGCGCCAAGCAATCGCTCAGTAGCGGATATTGGTGCTTTATCAGCTTATGCTGAGCATGATCTAAAAAACGCCCCTGAAACCGAGGGTATTCTAAAAGGTGGGGCAATTGGTAATAATCCTGTGCCATACGTAATTAGTGGACTTAAAGCAATATCAAACAATATTCCCGTTATTAATCAGGCAAGTAAAGTATTGGGTAAATTAATTGATATGGCATTTAAGTCAGAAGGTTATGGTTGGATACATCGCCATGGGATCAGTGGGCAAATTCGTGCCTATTTACTTCGTTTTTATACATACAATAGTTTGATGTTAGTGGCGCAAGAGTATGGGAATTACATGCATGGCTCAGGTAGTGATCCTATTAATGCCCAAGATAGAATGATGAATATTTTTTACTATGTTGAGAGCTTTAAAAATGCCTATCAAGCTTTTTATCCATACTTGCCTAATGCTAAGCAAGAAGGCTCATTAGCCTTTTATCTGGCTATGTATTGCGATCCAAGTAATAATAATTTTGGCAAACCAAATCAGCAGAAGGTTGAGCAATGGAGCCAAAGCAAGCTTAATTGGCATCATGCTAAAAATGCACACCAAAAAATCAATGATCACTTTGGTTTTGATGTGATGGATTTGTTTTAAACCATAAAATATCATGCTCATTTTGTCTTAAATTAATGTTTCTTGAAGTGTATTTCCTAGATTGTTATTGGTGTTTTTACTAGCTGATCGGGTTTTTAAAGATTGATATGCTAAGTGACATGTTTTATAACATATTGGTAGCAAAAAGATGGATCAGATAAGCATTGCTTTTGTAGATAAAAAAACTTTTAACAATCCAAATATGAGATTCGGATTAAGTATAGAAGTTGATATTAATGATATTCTTCAGTCAAAAAAGATAGAGCGGAGAGACTACCTTGCAAAGGATGATTGCTTATATTTAATTATTGGTGGACATGGATCAGCAAAACTATCTCATAGTCCATATGTTTTTACAGATAAAGGAATGGGCTTTCCATTTGTAAATTTAATCACATGTTTAGAACCAATTATTAGCCAATATACTTATGTTTTTATAGATTTATCAATTTGTTATGCAATGTTTGCGAATGATTCATTTGATTCTTTGGGCTACTTTGTTGCGTCAACTATTCTAAATCGAGCTGAATTTAAAGTGCAGCAATGCTTTGTTTTTGGTATGCCTGAAATAGTGCATGCAGAAAAATTTGCACCTTGGAATAGTCGAGAATATAACTTTAAGCATGGTGAAAAATCTTCACTTTATATTGAACAGTTGGATAAACTGCAGGAAAAAATGGATAGCATTAGCCAGAGTAGCGAACAATGGAGGCAGATTGATCAGATATATAAAAAAGTAGACTCATCTTTAGATAGCGAAATGGCAAAGCTTGAAGATAGAACATATCTTAATGGAGCTAATTATGTTTATGCTTATAAAGATAGCAGCTCCTTCCCAGTATTAATTGAAGGAGCTTTTAACCGGAATGTAGGACAACCTAAATCTTTCTCAAGGAATCGCGATGTGCCTAGAGTCTTGGAGTGGATGAGAAATGTAGTTAACTTCAATATTAAGCGTGAACATATTCCCACAGTCTCTGAAATAAGAACACAAATAAGCAAATTAGTAACGTATTAGGCGTAATGAGAAAAGCTAGACGACAACTATCTTGACACATAGGGATGGGGTAAAAACTGTTGGGGGTCAGGAATGACAAGTGTATCTTTTTTCTTGACGCGTATCAGCACAATATCATCACCTTGAAGATGGTTTGTTGCATAGGTAAAAAAATTATCTTTTAATCCATATAGATCAAAGAAATATATATGCGTAGCACACATATAAGCTTCGGCATTCCATTTTAACTTAGCCAATACCATACAGGCTAGAGCAAAGGTAGAATTAGGGTTATCATATATTAATGTTTGTAATATACTTTGGCGTTGTTTATTTTCTTTCACCATCTCATACAGCCTCATGAGGCTGATGTAAGCATCTTTAATTTTATTTTTTTTAAATTTGGGAAGGGTGTCGAATGCTAATTGAAAGTGCTCAAATGAATCAGTAGGAAGCTGGCAAAAAATAGTTAAATTAATTGGTTTTTTTCTGTGTCGTCTGGTAAGTGTCTGTTTATTGACAATAATTTGGTTAATATCATTTTTAAACGCACATTCAAGATCTGCTACAAAGTCTGAGCAATAGAGTCCATTTTTTGCTAAATTTTGCAGATTTAAGTCGTGGGTTTGATAGCTTTTAACCATCCTATCAAATATAGGGTTGTTAATAAATTCAGATACTTTATGACTTAGCTCGTTTGTTGGGATATCTGCATCCATAAGCATTTGACTGCATTCTTTCAATAATCGATTATAGCTTTCTTGAATTCGCCTAGTTTTACCTTCAGCCAATGCACCATTTTCATTTTCATGAAGTTTGAAAGTGCGATTGTATGACGTAGTAAGTCCAGAATGTTCTATGAATTCTCTAAATGTAGATAAGCGAGTAATATGATAGTAGTATGCATCACGAGTCTTTTTATCTTCTGTGCAGTGTAGCCATTCCGGTGGAATCTTTTTATAATTAAATGCCATAGATAACCTCTCAAAATTTAAATAAGCTGCTGGTTTTATAGTGGCATGACAACAGTCAGAATCAACATCTTACTTCTTTTTTGGTTTTATAATAACTAGTGATTTTCCTAAATATTTTTAGATTACAGGTATGTATTAGCACACTTCATTTGATTGGTATTTTTACTAGCTGTTTTTATTTGATCAGAGTTCATAATCTTTAGATTATATGAATTCTCCCTGAAGAAGTATATTGGAAATAGTTTACATGCCTAATGATAGAGGAATTAAAGAAATAGCAGACATAATCTAGTTAGCTAGGGCTAATTCGCTTGCGAATATAAGTGAAAGTAAATCTAAATCAAAAAATAAATAAGAAAATAGACCAAGGAGTAAATATGTTAGGATTTAATCGTCATGATCCAAGAAGGCATCCAGTTTATCGCGCAAATATGAGGGTGCGTTTACCAAATACCGTTCAACTAACAAGAGATTCTACGCGAATGATTGATAAACATTTTGCTCAAGGGTTTCCACTTGTCGGCTTAATTAATATGAGAAATGGGGATATACATCTTTTTCCAGGCTATCAACAGTATGTTTGGAAGATGACAAATTCATTAGATGGAAATACTCATATGAATAAGTACTATAGCTTAGTGGGTTTGAGAGCACCTTATGACCCACCAAGTGATGAACGTTTAATAAAAAGATTTAATAGGTGTGATACTTATATGGAAGCAGTTCAAAAAAGACTTGAATTTTTGCCGAGAATAACTGAAGTACATGATGCACGCACTGGAAATTCAAAAGCTTACTCATCACATGAAGTGTTTAAAAAATATATTGAGAGACCAAATGATGATGTATTTGCGGGCTTTTCCGTGGGACTTGATCAAGGTGGGCATGTAAGTTATCAGTCTGTGTCCAGAAGTATGAATCAACCATTATTTGGAGATCGTGAGATCCCTCGTTACTTTATGCAGAGAATTGAAAACTGTATAACAGATTATATTTCTGGAGTTCGAGGAACAGTTGCTAGAGTTCAGGGGACAACTAGATTCTTGGAAACTGACGTATAATAATTTTTCAGCTTGCAACATCCCTCTCAATAAAATACCCATGAAACTTGCCGATTAAAAAGGCAAGTTTTGTTAATTTATAGCAGCCAAATTTTTGTTTGATATTGGCAATATGCCACTCAACGGTTTTGCGTGATATCGCTAAGATAGTGGCGATTTCACTGCTGGATTTCCCCTCGACAAGCCAATTAATACATTCCATTTCACGCGTTGATAAGTCGATATTAGCGTCAGTGGCTCCTGTGGTTTGTGCATATTTTACAAAAAGACTTTGGTGAATATCGCGCAGATTCATCGAAAACCCATAAAGTTGATTATTTTTATGATGCGTTGCACAAAGCATGGTGTTGTGAATGAGTTGGTTATTATCGTTACGATACGCTTGCTGCTCAACAAAATAGTAGGGCTCATTTTCATTTTTAGTAAAGCAAAATGCGTCATGCTCACGAAACTTATGCGCTGATTCACACCACGGTAAATCGACATCTTTACGCCCAACAATGCTTGTTGCTCTGGCGGCTTGTGTATGGTATTCATTAGCATACAAATAGCTACCAGATTGATCCTTAATAAGCACTGAAGCTGGTAGGTGCGCAATCAGTTGTTTTATCGTTTGTTTGTCACCATGATTACGCTTTTCACGTTTTACGACTTTAATACTAATATAACGTTCGCTGATACCTTGATGATGTTGATACCATCTTAATGTGAGTGTTTCATCCGTCGTATTATCATAACTTGTAAGCTCATTGTGGGAATGTGTTAGTAGCTTTTCAATGTTATCAGCAGTATGACGTAAGTTGATGGGTAAATCTAACAGCATCTTGGCGTAGTCATTATAAAATGTAATATTTAAGTTTGGTGTGCTAATAATGAGTGGGATATGCATATTGTCACAGAACGAAATAATAGTCTGTCGGGTGTCCATAAATTAAGTATGTAGGTGATATTTTTGGCGGATTATAGCGCTAAAAAAACACGCTGTAAAATTTTCATAAAAACACCTAAAAAGCTTGATAAAATAAGCGTTCAACAGCAGTCAACATATGATTGTGAAAATTATAATCGCGGTAAATATTCTAAAATTTTATCACTTTTATTACTTCATAAAGTGGGCGTGATATTTGCCAATCATAAATGCTAACTTACTGGTCTTATAACAATTTAGTTTGCGCTTGGCATTATCTAAATGAAATTCGACGGTTTTATGGGATATATTTAATTGATTGGCAATGGTCGATGCAGTATGACCTTTAACCATGAAGTTAACACAACGAATTTCAGACTCCGTTAAATTAATATCAATGTCAGGGGCGTCTGCTTGAGCAACCTCAGATGCCAGTAGTGCTTCATGTGCTTTGGACATATTAAGGGCAGCACCATAAATATAATCTTGACCATCGATGGTGGTATAAAACTTCATGGTGAGCACAAGTGCGTTATGCACGTGTTCATATACAAAAAGACTAGATTTGGTTTGCAAAAGTTTTAAATCATTTTGTGCTATTTTATTGCCATCTTCATCACCAAAAGCATCATAATGTGAGCGCCCAATAAGAGAGTCAAACCCTGCGAGTCGGTTATGATAAGTATTGCTGTAAACATAAACACCTTGCGCGGTTTTCATAAAGGTTGATATTGGTAGTGTCTCAAATAAGCTGGTAAGTTTCATGTGGGTATTTTTCAGATATTTAGTAACGATACGAATACTAAAGCAATAATATTCGTGATCACTACTAAGCAAATCCCAGCGCAATTTGAAATCATACGTTTTGTTGGCAATCATACTATAGAAAGTCTCACCTTTAGCGAGTAATTTGATATGCGTGGCGTTTAGGTTTAATTCTCGTTGTAGGGAGTCATCAAAAATATGCGGAATATACAGGTTATAATATGCCACAGAAAAATCGTGTCGACAGACGATAAGCGGAATTTGCATATTTTGACAAAAATCGATATAACACTGCGTGGTAGTTGTTTTATTGATCATGGCGTTACACAAGATATCAATGTTTAACAAAGTTGGTGTGATATTTTCCAAGCAAAAAAGCAAGGCTTGATGCTTTTTTACAGTGTAGTTTTTTTCTAAGCTTTGCAAGATACCATTCAACTGTTTTTTGTGAACGATTTGTCAGTTGTGCGATCTCCCAAGCACTTTTGCCTTGAGACATCCAGTAAGCGCATTCAAACTCCTGTGGCGAGAGTGATGTATCATTGACATCAATCGGAATTTGCTCCATTTGCTGTAAAAGTTTGGCATGAATAAAGCTAAGATTGATTGATGAGCCGTAAAGATCTAAGCCATCACTTGTTTTGATTGATAAGAACGTTGTTTGTTTGTTGTCAATGGTAACGGTTTCAAAAAAGTAATTCGGTGCAATATCGCCAATAACCTTGTAATCATTTTGGGTAAGGCTCTTTGCATGATTATGCCAGATGAGGTCATGATCGGTTTTATTGTTGATGCTTTTTACATCTGCAAGATGGCACACATACTCATTGCCGTACATATAAATGCCTTTTGCATCTTTGACGTAATTGGCAATAGGGATTTGCTTGGCAAAATGTTTTAAAATTTGTTGATAAGATTTAGGTAGCTTCATAAGCTCAGCAATATTAATACCTATCCAATAATGATGTTTACATTGATAAATGACATTCAAGCGTAATGTGAACACTTGGTTATTTGCTTCATGTGTTATGTACTGGGTGCCTAAGCGCGATAGACTCTCAAATGAAACTAAGCTGTGAAATTCATTTAATGGCAAATTAATTAGATCAAAATTTGCTGTGGTCTTAATGGGTTCCCCTAAATCGTTATAGCAAATAGCGACGATATTTAGTTTATAACAAAAATCTTCAATATGATCTTCTATACTTATGCCTGAATTGCTAGATACCCCATGAACTGTAGCAACACTCATAAAAAGCTCCTTATTTTGTGATTAAAGCAAACTCATTTTGCTGTTTATTTATGGTATGTTGGCATGAGGTTTTGATCCACTGGGAAAAATACTGGGAAACCAATTAGCTTGTTTTGCATGAAATATCTTCAGCCTGTTGTCTTCTTAATCATTAAAATTGCAAAATACAAAAATTCTGATACAGGAAGCGTCAATGTCTGCTATACAAAGGGTTTAACTTTGATTATCCTAACAACCAGTGTCTTTGGAGAAAAATTACAAACAGGGAGAATGCGATGCAAATACTATCCACGAATGTCTATATTGGACCAAACATCTATGCCAGCTTTCCGGTCATAAGACATGTTATTGACTTGGGTATTTTAGAAGGGTGGCCATCGGCAAAGCTTGGTGCTGATTTTATTGATGCCTTGGTTGAGGCGCTTCCGGGGCTGAAAGAGCATGGTTGCTCATATCGTGAGCCAGGTGGTTTTATACGACGCATGCGTGAAGATGAAGGTACATGGATGGGGCATATTTGGGAGCATGTAGCAATTGAGCTTCAGGATGTTGCAGGTAGCAATGTAAGCTTTGGCAAAACGCGCAGCACTGGTGAGCCAAGACAATACAATATGGTGTTTGAGTATAAGCAAAAAGATGTTGGTTTGCAGGCGAGCTTCTTAGCACGTGATTTACTGATTTCGCTATTACCTCAGGAGCTACAGCAAGCGCTTAATGTTGATCTTAAAGATTTTGATTTTGAAAACGAGAAGATTCGCTTTATTAAGTTTGCCCAAAGTAAAGAGTTTGGTCCAAGTACTGGATCATTAGTGGAAGCCGCGACAAAGCGCGATATCCCGTATATTCGATTAAATGACCAGTCTTTAGTGCAATTCGGTCATGGCAAGTACCAAAAACGTATTCAAGCGACGATTACTGGAGAGACCAAACATATTGCCGTTGAGATATCTTGTGATAAAGAGCAAACCAATACGATTTTAAATGGCTTAGGCTTGCCTGTGCCTAAGCAACGCAGTGTGCGCTATGAAAGTGATGCGTTATCTGTTGCCCGTCACTTAGGTTATCCACTAGTCGTTAAACCGTTAAATGGTAATCATGGTCGTGGTATAAGCATTAATATTCAAGATGATGAAACCTTAAAACAAGCATTTGCAGTGGCGAAAGAGCATGGTCGCTGGGTTATTTTAGAGCAGTATGTCGAAGGTTTTGATCATCGCATGTTGGTTGTTAATGGTAAATTAGTCGCGGTGGCAAAACGCGTTCCTGGGCATGTTGTTGGTGATGGTGAGCATACGATTGCGGAACTAATTGATATTGTCAATGAAGACCCAAGGCGTGGTGTTGGGCATGAGAAGGTATTAACGCGTCTTGAGCTTGACCATCAAGCATTGACGCTATTAGAAAAAGCCGGACTAACCTCAGAGAGTGTTTTGCCTATGGGTGAAATTTTCTATTTACGCAAAACAGCGAATCTCTCAACTGGTGGTACGGCGATTGATTTAACCGATGTAGTGCATCCGGATAATCGTGAGATGGCAGAGCGCGCAGTTACCGCGATTGGTTTAGATGTTGGTGGGGTTGATTTCCTATCCCCAGATATCACCCAGTCTTATCAAGAAGTGGGAGGTGGGATTTGTGAGGTGAATGCAGCTCCTGGCTTTAGGATGCATGTATCACCAAGTGAAGGCTATCCACGCGATGTCGCAGGTGCGGTGATGGATATGTTATTTCCTGATACAGAGCGCGCACGCATTCCAGTTGCAGCCATTACTGGCACGAATGGCAAAACAACGACAACGCGTATGGTTGCCCATATGTGGAAAATTGCTGGTAAATGTGTGGGCTTTACCACAACCGATGGCGTTTATGTCAATGGTAAATTAAGTGTCGCAGGCGACATGACAGGACCTAAGTCCGCACAAATGGTGTTGCGTGACCCTAATGTTGATGTAGCTGTATTTGAAACGGCGCGTGGTGGTCTGCTTAGAAGTGGTCTTGGCTATGATTATTGTAATGTCGGTGCTTGTATTAATATCGCTGAGGATCACATGGGGCTTAAGGGTATTAATACCTTAGAAGAATTAGCGGAAGTGAAACGTATCGTGACTGATGCAGCACGTGATGTCGCTGTATTAAATGCCGATGATCCGCATTGTTTAAGACTATCCGCTTATACACAAGCTGAGCATATTATGTATGTGACGATGAATCCAGAGCATGCTTTGGTCAAAGAGCATATTCGCGCAGGGGGTAAGGCCGTTGTCATTGAGAAGGGTGTTAATGGTGACATGATCACCATCTTTGATAATCATATTCACATGCCGGTATTATGGACGCATTTGATTCCTGCAACCATGGAAGGGCGCGCTGTTCACAATGTACAAAATGCCATGTTTGCCGTGGCGATTGCTTATAGTATGAATATGAGCTTAGATGATATTAAAAATGGATTAAGAACCTTTACAACCTCGTTTTATCAAGCGCCAGGACGCATGAACTGGTTTGATGAGCATCCATTTAAGGTATTAATGGACTATGGCCATAATCCAGCAGCTGTTTTAGCAATGGGTAAGTTGGTTGAGCAGATTGATGCTAAGGGCATTAAGACTTGCGTGATTGCAGCTCCCGGGGATAGACGTGATCAGGATATTGCCAATATTGCCAAAGCGGCAGCTCCTTATTTTGATCAGTTTATCTGTAAGCAAGATGATGGTCTAAGAGGGCGCAAGTCTGGTGAGGTTCCATATAAATTAAAAGAGGCATTGCTAGAAGCTGGAATTCCTGAGAATAACATTCAGATTATTGAAAGCGAGCAAGAAGCAGTTGATTATGCATTACAACATGCCAATGCCGGTGATCTTTTGGTGGTATTTGCAGATAACATCAAACGCACCTGGAAGCAAATTATTCATTTTAATAAAGAAGATGAGGCTTCGGAAAATACCGTCACAACAAAGACTAATACAACCATTGAATTAAGCAAAAATCATGGTTTGGCACAAGAGATTGTACAGATGATGCAAGGTGGCATTATTGCCGATGAGCGTGGTGTGCGCCTTGTTGCTGTTGTTGAAGAAGATGCCGATTAAGTAGGTGTAAAGATGCATAAAATTCCTGAAGGCTATTCAAGGCGTTTAGTTGGACCTAATTTGTTTTTTAATGAAACCGGTGTTGTGCTTGATATTCCGCTTAAGACCAATCAAGAGGTGCTTATTAAGTTATGGCAAGAAAATTGTGAACGACTGTTGCCTTTACTTGGTTTCTCTGAGTATAAGCTAGCGCATAAGGCGTATAGCGAGGGTTTGCGTTTAGCGTTTACCGCACCGTGTGATATATTGCTTGCTAGTTGTGATGTTATAGATTACATATGGCACGCGGCATGTTATGAGTTCTTAAATAATGATGTTTTGTCATTGGATGAATCGCAAAAGGCAAGCTTACTTCAAGCCATTCAAGAAGAGCAAAATCTTGCCTATCGTATATTGTATGCTAATGCTAAGTCACATGGTTTAAATATCTTTAGAGAAGAAGATCACGCTTATGTTGGCTCTGGTGTTGGTCGTTATAAGTTATCATTATTAACTGATGATTATTTATCGCTACCATGGCAGGACATTTATGATATCCCACAGGTGATAGTTACTGGAACCAATGGCAAAACGACAACAGTGCGCTTGACGAATTTTATCTGTCAACATGCGGGTAAAATAAGTGGTTACGCTTCAACGGATTGGGTTGCTATTAATGGTGAGATTATTGATCGCGGTGATTATTCAGGACCCACGGGACACCAATTTGTGCTGACTAATTCAGGGGTTGAAGTGGCTGTTTTGGAGTCAGCGCGCGGTGGATTGTTAAAGCGTGGTTTGATTGAGACACAAGTTTCAGCAGCAACAGTGACCAATGTCTCTTATGATCATATGGGTGAGGATGGTGTTGAGACCTTAAATGATTTGTTTGATGCCAAATGCATTGTTTATCGTGCGTTAGCCAAAGAAAATAGTTTTGCGGTGATTAACATGGATGATACGCTTTTGCGTGAGCTTGCTAGCCAACTAACTAATACTAAAATTTTAATAAGCCAAACAAAAATATCACCTCAGGTGTTAAACCAATTAACAATAAATGATCATGCTTGTTATGTTGCTGATGATTGTTTTATCTGGTGGCATCAGGGCAAAGAAAAAACATTAGTTAATATTAATGATGTGCCACTGACAATGAATGGTCATGCAAAACATAATATTGAAAACGCTTTACACGCAATAGCCTTGGCTTTTGCTTTGGGTATTTCTTTTGACAAGATAACCACCGCGCTATGTGCTTACCAAAACACAGCTAAAGAAAATCAAGGGCGCGCTAATATCTACACACTCACATCAGGCGCGAAAGTGATTATTGATTTTGCACATAATCCAGCGGGATTTGAAGCGATTTTATCCTTGGCGAAAGCGTATCAAACAAAAGACGGTAAGCTTAGTTTGTTATTTGGCACAACAGGCGACAGAATTAATTTGATTGATGATAGCTCAAAAGTAATTGCTAAGTATAAGCCGCATGAAGTTGTGATCAAAGAGCTTAAGAAATATTTGCGTGGTGCCAATGAGGGAGAAATTCCCATGCAAATTGCAGCATCACTGGTTCGTTTTGGTCAGGAAAAAGATACAATACGTTTAGTTGAAGATGAGTTATCTGGTGCTGAGTTAATGCTTCCGCAATTACAGCAGGGCGATGTTTGCGTGCTTTGTTGTCATGATCGGATTGCTGATGTTGGTGCCTTAGTGAAAACATATTGTAAATAATAAAGAAATAGGAGTGAGCATGCCTGCACCAACAGTTTCAGGTATAAAAAGGGGATATATTATCCCAATTGGTGGACGTGAAGATAAACTCGTTTCCCCTAAGGTTTTACAGCGGTTTGTCGAATTAGCTGGTGACAAGGATGCCTATATTGTGATTATTCCAACGGCATCTAAGTTGTCAGATACGGGCAGCGAATATGTCAAAGTCTTTAAGTCTCTGGGCGTTAAAAATGCGGTAAGCCTTGAGATTCAAGCGCGTGCTGATACCGATAATGAGGATTATCTTAAGCACTTTGAAAAAGCAACGGGGATCTTTATGACCGGTGGTAATCAGCTACTGTTATCAACCGTGCTTGGTGGTACTAAAGTGGCACGTATGATTCGTCGTTGTAATGCCAAGGGTGTGCATGTAGCAGGTACTTCGGCAGGGGCTGCTTTTATCTCTGAGCATATGATTGTTGGTGGTGCGACTGGTTTTATGCCACGCTATAATATGGTCAATATGGCACCAGGCTTGGGGCTAACTAACAAAATACTCGTTGATCAGCATTTCTCACAACGAGATCGTTTGGGACGCTTATTAACGGCATTATCTTATAATCCCTTTGTAACTGGTGTTGGCATAGATGAAGACACTGGCGCATTTCTCGCTGATGATGGCGTAATTGAGGTTGTAGGCAGTGGCGCATTAACGATTATTGATATGTCGCATATTGAGCATTCATCGATGCCACATGCGCGCGATGATGATCCCATTAGTTTGGTAGGCATTCGTATGCATCTCTTACTTGAAGGCAGTAAATATGACACAAATGCGCATGAAGTTGAGGTTGTTAATTAATCGCAAAGATGGGGCTGGAAATGCAAAAAGAGCAGAAAGAGCAAAAAATGCAAAAAATTATTATTCATGGCGGATGTGGTGCTAGAGAGGATAAAAATACCCCCTTTAGTGATTATCACGTACATCTCTTGACCATTGTCGAGGAAGCCTATGCCTTTCTTAAAACCTATGATAGTGCTTTAAAAACTGCTGTTTTTACGGCGAAATTATTAGAGGATGATCCCATATTTAATGCCGGTACGGGTTCGCGTTTGCAGCAAGATGGTCAAGTGCGCATGTCAGCTTCAATTATGGATGGTGTAAAAGCTAAATTTGCAGGCGTGATTAATATTCAAAATATCCAGTATCCCAGCGAAGTCGCTTTGGCGCTTTTAAATGAGCACCACAGTGTACGCGCAGCCAATGAAGCAACTCGCTTTGCGCATGAGACATTAAAAATGCCAGAATATAACCCAATAACAGAGCATCGTTATCAAGAATACCTTGAGCTTAAAAAGGGTTTAACAGGGACTATTGGTGTTGTCGTATTAGATAGTCAAGGCAGTATTGTCGCATTAACCTCAACAGGTGGAGCAGGTTTTGAAGTGCCAGGACGCGTGGGAGATAGTCCAACCGTTGCTGGTAACTATGCATCAAGCATCATGGGGATATCATGCACGGGTATTGGTGAGCATATTGTTAATCAAGCTGTTGCAGCAAAAGTACATACTCGTGTCAAAGATGGTATGTCTTTGGATGAGGCGGTTGCTAAGAGTATTAAAGAAAGTGATGCTTTGGATGATTATGTGGGCTTAATTGCATTAGATCAAAAGGGCAATATTTCGACTGGTTCAACCCAAGTTGCACAAACATTATTTGCTTATCATGATGGTGAGAAAGCTAAAACGTTTTATGAGTAAATAACCAGTTAAAAGGGAGATTGGAATGTCTAGAATGATTAAAAAAATCGGTTTAACAGTTGCATTATTAGCAACAGCAAGTGCCAGTGTATTTGCAAAAGATGTGCCACTATATCAATATGGAACGATTACAGCATTGATGTCGGGAAATTATCATTCAGTGATAAATGTTAAATCTGCAAAAGCATCCGGTAATGATTTTGGTCTTGGTGCAGGTGAGGGATTAGGTGAGGTTATTGTATTGGATGGTAAGTACTACTTAGCTAATATGGATGGTAAGCTTACACAAATGAAACCAGAAAGTGGACTGTCTTATCTAACGGCTGTTGATTTCAAACCACTGAAAAAACTCAGTTTTGACGTTAATAAATCTATAGAACTTACTACATTTCAGCAGCAACTATTAGCAAAGCTAGCAAATAATCAGCTAACTTATGCGGTTAAGTTAACTGGAACATTTAAGGAAATCTTAGCGCGTAGTGAGAAAATTGACAAATCAACTAATACACCATTGGTTGAATGGCTAAAAGAGCATGAACATCGTTTTAGTTATCATGATGTGCAAGGGACGATGGTTATGTTTTTCTCACCTAAATATACAGAAGGGTTTGGCGTGCCTAGGTTTCATGCGCATTTTGTTACTGCGGATAAGAAAAGTGGTGGACATGTATTAAGTGCTGAGATTGAAAAGGTCAAAGTTGAAGTAATGCCGATTGATGCTATTAATCTAAGAGTTGGTGATGTCAAAAATACAGCCAAAGAAGCAGACTTAACACAACTGCACAAAATTGAAAATGCACAATAGGCTAAAATATTCAAAGTTGCATAATCTCAATCATGTGATATATTCTTAATATATCAATGATAACAAGGTGATGCTATGCAACAGGGTAATCAAAGTAATCAAAATAATTTTTGGGATGCCGTTGGTATTCCGTCACGTGGTGAGCGTCTCTATCAGGCAATTCATGAGGGATTTAGCTGTGAGGTTTTTAGCAAATTGGCTGATATTTCTGGGATTGAAAAAAACCAGCTTGCTAAAATTACCACGATAGCACCGGCTTCACTTAATAGAAGATATAAAGCAGGTTTTTTTACTGAAGCTGAAAGTGATAGATTATATCGCTATGCAGAAGTTTATAAATCAGCTTTGAATTTATTTGAAGGACACGACCAGAAAGCACTGCATTGGCTGATGTCTCCGGTGAATGGATTGGGTGGCAGAAAGCCGATTGAGATGCTTAGGACATCTGCTGAAACAAAAGCAGTACTTGATCTCATCGGCAGACTTGAGCATGGCGTTTTCGTATGAGCAAAGTATTTGCCTATAGATTGTTGAAAAGCAAATTTGCACAAGATGCATTTACAGGTGATGGTGCCAGAATATATGGAGGAAGGTGGAATAATAAAGGAAGTCCTTGCGTATATTGCACAGGCTCAGAATCTCTCGCAATATTAGAAATATTTGTCCATTTAGAGGACTATGCTATTTTACCAAATTTCACACTATTTCAAATTGAGTTGCCAAAATCAGAGATTAACTATTTAGAGCCTGAGCTATTGCCGCATTCATGGCAAGACCAGCCAGCACCGCCTGAAACAGCAGATATTGGTGATCAATGGCTTAAGCGTTGTGAGTCTTTAATATTGGCTGTACCAAGCGTTATCGTTCCAAGAGAGTACAATTATATTCTAAACCCATTGCATAAAGGATTTGCAAAGGTAGTCAAAAAAGCCAAAGTATTAGACTTTAGCTTTGATACGCGATTAGCAAAGTAAGTATTTCTTTATACCCACCACAAACCATTTTTCAGTATTTCTGACATTGAATTTCTTCGACATCAAACACCGCAGAACAATTTACGATGGGTATATATAAAAAATTTGCTTTTTATCATTGACTTATATTTGATAGTGGTTATCATTACGCTTGTTATCGCAAATGACAATAATTATCATTTAAATCAGAGGGGTTTTTTATGGAAACAAATAAAATTGAAACGGCACTAAGAGCAAGACAATTAACCAAACAGAAGCTATATGGCGTATTAGCAACGCAATCTGTGGCAATGCCTGGCTATCCTTTTGGTTCATTGGTGGCGTATGCATTTGATATTGATGGTGAGGTGCTTGTTTATATTAGTAAGCTTGCTCAGCATACTCGCAATGTTGCTAAAGATGACAAAGTGTCATTAACGATTATTGAGGATGAAAAAGAGGATGTTCAACAGGCAGGACGTGTCACCATTTTAGGACGATTAAATCGTTTGGAAGATGAAGAAAAGGCGGCAAATGTTTATACACGTTTTTTCCCAGAGTCAAAAGACTATCAAGACAAAACCCATGATTTTCATTTTTATAAATTACACATTGAGAAAGTGCGCTTTATTGGTGGCTTTGGTGATATTAATTGGGTGAGCAAAGAGAATTTCTGTATTGAGCAGGTATTTAAAGACGACGAGATTAATGGCGCTATCAAGCATATGAATGAAGATCATAAAGATGCATTGGTACTTTATTGTCAATGTGCGGGTATTTCATTAACAGAGGATAGCTTGCTTGAGATGGTCTATTTTGATCAAGAAGGGATGTGGTTGCAAAGTAAATATAAAAATCACTATATTCCATTTGATCATGATGTCACAAATCTTTCGATGTTAAGAGCGGTACTTGCGGCAATGTCAAAAAAGGCAAGACAGCAAATAGCTAGTAATGAAGAAGCATTAATGGAAAAGGCAGTTTAGATATTATGGGGCATTTCTTTAGTCAATTTGGTTTAGTCAGCTACGCTATGTTGGCAGTGAGTTTTTTGATTGTTGCGATTTGTATCGAGCGAATAATTACTTTTATCAGTTTACCGAAGCTTAATTTAGGTAAGGTAGAATGTTTGATTAATGCGGTTAATCGTGATGATAAGAAGACGCTTAACCTAAGATTAAACGCATTGGCTAAGCCCATATTAAGATATATTTCACCTTTGATCACTGAGTCTAAAGAACTTGCTGAAAGTGAAGTCTGCTTGTTAATGCGCAAACAACGTCAACGCATGCAGCGTCCATTAATCTGGCTTAATTTATTTGCTGTTGTTTCACCAATGCTTGGGCTTTTGGGTACGATTTGGAGCATGAGTCATTCATTTGCTGCATTAGCTGAGTCCTTAAGTGGCAATGGTTTGCAGAATATGATTATGTACTTATCTGAGGCAATGTATGCCACGGCATTTGGTATTGTGTTAGCTTTGGTGAGTTTATTGGCATTTTATTGTTTTCGCCAGTTTAGTGAGCGTTATTTAGCAAATGCAGAAGAAGCATTAAATCAGTTGATTTTAAGCCTAGATCGACAAAAAGCGCGTAAAAAAGATCAGAAAGAACAAAAAGAGCAAAAAGAGCAAAAAGAAATTGCTGAAATGAGCGACTTAACTGAAATAAATAAAGTAAATAAGGCAAATAAAGCAAATAAAGCAAATAAGGTAAATAAAAAAACCAATATGATTAATTTGCGTGAACAGGCTCTCTTATGATCAGTAGTTTAAACCATCATGAGCATAATAGTTTGGAGGTGGATGAACCCAACTTGATTCCATTGCTAGACTTTATGTTGGTGCTTTTGGTAATGTTTGTACTGTTAGCAGGTCCCATTCAGCATTTGCTTAAACTCCCTTTGCCTGATGTAAAGGGGGCAAGTGTTACGCAAAGCAAGTCTGCTCAGACAACGCTTTATTTAAAGGCGCACGATTATATGATCAATGGTGAGCATTTTACGAGTATTGATACGCTTAAAAGTTATTTATTATCACAAAAAGATACGACATCAATGTCACAAATTACCTTGGCAGCGGATAAAAATATTCCGTTACAAACAATGTTACAGGTATTTGCTGTATTAAAAGAAACAGGTTTAACGGCAGCAGATATACAAGTTAATCATTAGTAATGATGACTCGGGAGAGAGTGTTAAAAATGAGAACAAAATTATTAAGTGTGCTTGTATTAACAGGCATTGCTCAGCTTATGTATGCAAGTGAAGAATCAGCAAATACGCAAGCGCTAGATTTAGGTGAAATTCAGGTGGTTGCTGTTAAGAAAGCTTTGCCAAGCATGCCTGAGAAACAAAGTAGAATAAGCCAAATCAATGTGGCACCTGAAACGGGTAGTGCTTTACCTAATATTTCAGTGCAGCAAGGAGGAGGCACGAATCTAACTCAATCAACGGCTATGCAGCTTAATGAAATGGCAGGTGTGCAAATGGTTGGTGGTAATCGACCAACCACACAAAGTATTAGCATGGGTGGCTTTTCTGATGATCGCGTTTTTGTTGGTATTGATGGTATTAATAATAATTTAGCTTCGTTTGGGCATAATCAATCGCGCCAATTGCTAAGCTCAGCGCTTTATAAAGAAGTCACAGCGAGTCAATCCGGTAGTAATATTGCTTATGGTAATGGCAACTTAGGTGGGGCAGTTAACTTTGAAACGTTAGATCCAAGTGATTTACTGGGTAAAGATAAAGAGGTTGGTGGTAAGATTGGATTAGGCGGTGCAACAGGAGATTATAGCGGTGATGCCAATGCTGCAGTTGCTTTTAAAACCGGTGATGTGAGTTATTTGGTTGATGTGGTTGGTGGGCGCAGTAACAATGTGCGCTTGGGTAATGGTCAAACTTTACCGGATTCTGCTAGTAATAATTTACAATATTTACTTAAAACGGTTTGGGATATTTCAAAAGCGCAAACCTTAAAGGCATCCTTCTTATCAATGCAGAATATTGGTCTTTATCCAGCAACGGTAAATAAAGAAACTTATTCAAAGAATCCAAGTTCAAATTTTAATTTCTTCCAAACGCAAAGTATGTTGGATTATCATTGGAATCCGGATAATCCGTATATTGATCTTAAAGCCAAATTATATTACAACGAAAATCATTTGGGCTCATCACCAACCAATAATGGTGGAGGCTTTGCCTTACCACAAGATGTGCATGTCAACACGACGGGTATGCAGTTATCAAATGTAACCACTGTTTATAAGCAACGCTTGTATTATGGGGCAGAGTATAGCTATATCAATGGTTATGATGGGTATAGCAGTAAAACAAGCGCTAATTTTCCGACAGCAAATCAGCAACTTTATAGTGCATTCTTACAAGATAGTTGGGATATTTTTTCTAAGCTAAATATAACTGTTGGTGGGCGTTTTAATGGCTACCAAAGTACAAGTGGTAATATGAATAATGATGGCTCATTCTTTACCAAACAGGCAAGTATTAGCTATAAGGTGATTGATCCATTAAAAGTTTACTTAGGTTATACCGAAGGGTATCATATTCCATCATTACAAGATCTATATTTAGGTGGGGATCATCCTAATTCAGGTTATGTGTTTTTAAAATTTGTTCCTAATCCAAATTTAAATCCAGAAATTGGGCATAATAAAACGCTTGGATTTATCTATGCACAGTCATTAGCACATGATCAAAAGATTAATTTTTCTGGTAATATCTTTTTAAATGATATTGATAACTATATTTTAAATAGTAATATTGGCTTTAATGCAGGAGCAGCAATTAATCAAAACATCAATATTTCCAAAGCGCAACTATATGGTTATAACGTCTCTGCACAATACCAAAATCATTGGTTTGAAGTAATAACGAATTTTACCTATACGCGTGGGAAAACAAAATCGGCATATCGTAATGAAGATGGCAATACCATTCCTGCGGGTAGTGCCTTACCTATCCCTAGAGCCAAAGGGATGGTGGCATTCGCTGTGCCGATTAGAGTTGTTGACAGTACGGTTCAAACACGATTTGATTATGCTTTAGCACAAAACCATGTGCCAAATAATACACCTAAAGTCCCAGGATACGCGCTTTTAAGCTTGGCATATCAATGGCAGCCAAACTTTGTCAAAGGTTTCACAATGAGTGCAGGAGTTGATAATCTATTTGATCAGTATTATCAGGATTATGATGGCAGCACCTTGGTGCCTGCGATGGGTCGAAGCATTTATTTACAGCTTAACTATCGTTTTTAGGTGAGATTGAATGTTGCTCAGAGTATTTAAAATTGCTATTGCCATTACGGGGTCTATTGCGATTAATTTCTCAATTTGGGCAGTATTAAACAGTACACCAAAAACAACATGGCATTTGGGGCAAACTGATTTAAAGGCGCAGAGTGTTGCGTCTTTAATGCAGGCTTTACAGCTCACAGAAACTACAGCAGCTTCAAGCACTACACCGGTTGCTAAAGAGTTAAAAACAGCCAATGTTGCGGTGGAGAAAAAAGAGAAAAAGCCACAAAAAATCGTTAAGCCAAAAGAGCATAAAGCTGAAGTTCACAAGAGCACAGTGAAAACTCAAGCCAAAGAAGTAAAAGAAGTAAAAGAAGTAAAAGAAGTAAAAGACATACCGAGGCAAAATGTTAAAAAGCAGCAAGCCATTGCTAAAATCACACAAGCGCCAAAATTGGCGTTTACCCCGCCTCAATTAACATATCCAGGTTCAGCGATTAAAAATAATGAAGAGGGCAAGGTTAAAGTTAAGGCGGTTATTAATGCACAAGGGCAGGTTGCTGATGTCAAAATTATTCAATCCAGTGGCTTTGGCGTGTTAGATCAAGCGGCAATTGCATGGTTTAAGAAGTTACATTTCAAGCCTGCACAAAGTGGCAAAACGCCAGTAACTGCAAGTGTTGTGCAAGTGATTTCATTTAACTTACAGGAGCAAAAAAGTGCGTAAAATTATAATGTTTATCATGTCAGCTATGGTGGTGATGGGATGTATGAATGCAGGCTTAGCACAAACTGTAGTTACACTTGGACCAAGTGCTAGTTCTATTGTTAGTGCGCTAGGTGTTGAGGTGACGGCAAGTGATACTGAGAGCGTTAAACTGCTAGAGAAAGCGGAAAATAAACAAAATAAACAAAATAAACAAAACAAGCAACTAAAGGATGTAGGCTATATGCGCGCATTGACGATTGAAAGCTTACTAAGTGTGAAGCCAAATATTGTGATTGCGGATGCGTCTATTTCTCCTTTGTCGGTGTTAACACGTTTGCAGGCGTTTGATGTGAAAACAACGCTATTGACTGAGGTAAAAAGCTTAAGTGATGTTGAAAAAAATATTAAAGAGATTGCCAATAAACTCGGTAAGCAAAAAGAGGGGCAGCAGTTAATCACAACACTTCAGGCGAAAACCAAACAAACCAATAAGATTGTCAATACGTATGCTAAAGAGGGTAGGGGCAAGCCAAAACAAGTGCTAATGCTTTTGCAAATTTCTGCCAATGGTGCTTATATGCTCGGCAAGGATACTCAATCAGATCGTTGGCTACAGCTTATTAAAGCGCATAATATTTTATCCTTTAGTGGTATGCGCCCATTGTCAAAAGAAGGGCTGATGAGTTTAAAGCCACAGGTGATTGTTATTGCGCAGGCTTCAACAAACATGGTCAAGCCCTACCCTCAGGTTTTAGACTATCTGCATGAAAAATATCACACTAAAATTGTGACAATTGATGCATCACGCATTGATAATTTTGGTGCTGAGTTTGGACAGACTGAATTGTTGCTAGCGCAGAAGGTTTATTTATAGAAAATGAAATATAGACTGATCGTACCCTGAGCGAAGTCGAAGGGTGATATGGTAATAATTTAAAAATAAGCTATATCAGCTACCTCTCCCCTTGAGGGAGAGGTCGTGCAGCTTAAGCTGCACGGGTGAGGGGAATTAAAGATTAAATTAATATTTAATGTTGGCTTCGACTAACGCTCAGCCAACGCTTATGCAGGAATATATAAGTTTATAGCAAAAAAAAGAGAAAAAAATGCAAACACATAATATAGTCGCTAAATCCCTATTTACTTTACAACGCCAGAAATACTGTTTTTGGTTTTGTGTGTTTATGGTTTTGCTCATTGCTGCTTGTTTATTATCGCTGTTGTTTGGTGCATTGAATTTGCAATTTTCACAATTGTTTGTCGATGGCAGTTTTATGCAAAAGGTAGCATTAGAGCTTAGATTGCCGCGCTTAATTGTAACCGTGGTTGTTGGTAGTGCACTAGCTGTTGCTGGTGTTGTGATGCAAGGGCTATTTCGTAATCCTTTGGCGGATCCTGCCCTTTTAGGGATGACCAGTGGCGCGTCGTTATTTGCTATTTTGTTTTTGCTACTTAGTGCAAGCTTAGTACAGACAAGCTTTTTAATTACCTGGGGATTCGGTTTAAGCGCATTTGTTGGCAGTCTGGTAATTACCTTTTTAACGTATTTATTATCGATTACTAAGGGTCGCAGTAATTTAGGTATCTTGGTATTGGCTGGCGTTGCGATTAATGCATTGTGTGGTGCATTGATTGGCGTGATGACGTATCTATCAAATGATAGTATTTTAAGAAGTATTACTTTTTGGAGTATGGGCAGTTTTGCTAATATTACATGGGGTCAGGTGTTATTTCTGTTGCCATGTATTTTCGTAGCATTTATGTTGTTAATGAATACTGCAAAGTATCTTAATGCGATGATCGCCGGTGAGCAGTATGCGCGGATGCTTGGTGTTAATATTCATCGGCAAAAGCTCAAAAGCATCATCGCCATTGCTTTGCTTGTTGGCGCCAGTACTGCCGTTGCCGGTCCTGTGGCTTTTATCGGTTTGGTTGTGCCACACATTATTCGTTTTCTTATAGGCAATGAACATCGTCATTTACTGCTTTTTTCATGTATTTTTGGCGGATTATTGCTAACGGTTGCTGATGTTGTTGCCAGGGTGGTATTAGCACCTGCTGAATTACCCATCGGTTTAATGACGGCGTTAATTGGTGCGCCTTATTTCGTTTATTTGTTGTTTAGTCAAAAATTGCAGCGAGGTGTCTAAGATGATAACGCTTGAAAATATTAGTTTAAAGTTATCACAAAAGACCCTGCTTGATAATGTTTCAATGACAGTTAGAAAAGGGCAAATAACTGGTATTTTAGGGGCAAATGGCGCAGGTAAATCAACATTAATGAAGGTGATTTCAGGCGAGCATTTACATTATACTGGATGGGTGAAATTAGATGAAAAGGATATAAAAGCGATCTGTCCCGTGACAAAAAGCATGCAAATGGCTTATGTCACCCAGCACGAGGAAATTTATACAGATATTCATGTTATTGATTATGTGCTCTTAGGAGCACTATCTTATTGCAAAGGCAACTTTTCACAAACAGAGTATCAAAAAGCCTTATGTTCTTTATCCTTATTAAAAGCTGAGCATTTTAGTCAAAAGAAATATCAGCAATTATCCGGTGGTGAGCGTCAGCGTGTGCAATTGGCGCGCGCATTGCTGCAATTAAACCAACATGATGACAGTTATCAAGGGTATTTGCTATTAGATGAATATAGCGCACATATGGATGTTTATTATCAGCGTCAAACCTTACAAATATTAAACAAGCTTGTCCAGCAACATGATTTGGCAGTGCTTGTCATTGGTCATGACTTAAATATCGCGCTTAGTTACTATCATCAAAGCCTTCTTTTGAAAAATGGTCAGATGTTAGACTTTGATCAAACGGAAAAGGTATTAACGCCCGAGCATATTTATACGGCATTTCAAGTTGAAGCGGATATTATTCATCGACCTCAAAATAATAAAAAAGTCATTGTACTTGCTTAATTTACTCGACTACTTGCGAGCAATCAGCAGATAGATAGTAGTGATCGATATAGGTATTAAGGTCACAACAATCGCCTTGTTCAAGCTGTGATTGTGCGGCAAGTGAAGCTTGTGCTTCATGCATGAACGCTTTGCGCTCTTTGTCATCTAATCTGAGTTCTTGCAAATGCTCTGTATTTGATGCGGATAGATTAAGTACCTCACTCAAATAGCCATTTTTAGCGGCATCCACAAACTGACCGGAAAGCGTTGTTGTTGGATCAGTTAGTTTCTGAAGCTGCTTATTGATGGCTCGTTGATATTGCTCACCCATGTTTTTTGCTGTGTGGGCAATGAGCTCAAGAAGCTCTATGCCTAAATCTTGTAGTAACTGCGGTTTATCTTGGCTATTAATCAATTGCAATTGTGGATTACGTCCTTGTGTTACAACTTTTGAGAAGTTTAGTTTGTTGCGTGCGATATTATTTTTTGAGTAGTGCTTAGTTGGCAGCATCAAGCAGGTCATTAATAAGGCTTCAATAAAATGTGCTGTCTCTTTATCTATCCCAAGTGGTGAAAACGGATTAACATCCAATACACGAACCTCAAGATAAGCCACACCGCGATTAAGCAAAGCGCAAGCAGGGCGCTCGCCACGCTTGGCAATCTGTTTTGGGCGAATACTGCTGTAGTATTCATTCTCTATTTGTAGAATGCTGCCATTAAGCTGTTGACGAAACCCATTGCCATCAAATAAACCAATTTCCTCAAATGCAGGGTAAGGGGTTTTAGTGGCATTGACTAAGTCATAAACATAGCTTTGCAAATTATCATAGGAGATAAATAGATTCTCTTGTGCTGCACTTTGATAGCCTAAATTACTCATTCTCAGACTAGTGGCATATTCTCCAATATAAAACTCATCATCAAATGATGTCAGATAGTCAGGTTGTTGCTTCACAGAAGTTTTAGCGCAAATGGGGGAAGCACCAAATAAGTAGGGTATCAGCCACATAAATTCAAAGTAATGATTGATCGCCGAGAAATACAGCGCATCACTGGTCATTTTGCGTGTTTGAGCGAGTTCATTCATAAGCTTAATATCATATGAGAAATTATAATGCACACCAGAAATCGCTTGCATGATTTTGCCATAACGTTTGGCTAAACCACGGCGATAGACTTCTTTCATCTTACCTGAATTAGAGCTGCCAAAATCAGCGATTTTAATCTCTTGTTCTGTGGTTGTTAATGGCATACTAGTCGCCAAAATAAGCTCATTTTGAGATAAGTTTTGTGTGGAAAAAGCCAAGATGTGCTCTAAACGTGTGAACGTCTTATCAATAGAGTCATATGGCTCGGTAATCAACTCAAGCAAGCCTTCTGAAAAATCAACCGTGATATTGCTATTGGTAAGCTTTGAACCAAGAGCCTTAGGGTGATCTGAGGTGGCTGTTTTGCCTGAGCGTAATATACGTAAGGTTTCGCGCTCAATGCCGCGCTTATGCTGATATTGATTTAAGTTTGAAAATAAATTCATCGTGTCACTAGCTAAGTGGAAACTTCCTGCAGTTTACGGCAAAAGAGTGCCACTTGCTAGGTTATCTCAAGTAGATAGAATGATATTTTTTTGTTTGAGCTTAACCACGCTTCATAATATTAAAAAACTCTTCATTGGTTTGCGTTTTTTTCAAGCGTTCTGTTAAAAACTCCATTGCCTGCGTATCTTCCATTTCATGCAGAATCTTACGCAGAATCCATAGTTTTTGCAGCTCTTCTTGTGTGGTTAATAGCTCCTCACGACGTGTACCAGAACGTCCAAAACTAATCGCAGGATAAACACGTTTTTCAGCAATCTTACGATCCAAATGAAGCTCCATGTTACCGGTTCCTTTAAATTCCTCAAAGATAACCTCATCCATCTTGGAACCTGTTTCAACAAGCGCTGTGGCAATAATCGTTAGGCTACCACCTTCAGCTGTGTTACGCGCTGCACCGAAGAAACGCTTTGGTTTTTGTAAAGCATTGGCTTCAACACCACCGGATAATACACGACCTGAAGCAGGGGATACGGTGTTGTAAGCACGCGCCAGACGCGTAATAGAATCTAATAAAATAACCACATCTTGTTTGTGCTCAACCAAGCGTTTTGCTTTTTCAATAACGATTTCAGCTAATTGTACGTGGCGCGCTGCCGGTTCATCAAAGGTACTGGCAACCACCTCACCACGCACAGAGCGTTGCATTTCTGTTACTTCTTCAGGACGTTCATCAATCAATAGCACAATCAAATAACACTCAGGATATTTCTTAGCAATCGATGAGGCGATATTTTGCATCATGATTGTTTTACCCGTTTTAGGAGGTGCCACGATCAAACCACGTTGTCCTTTACCAAAAGGTGCCGCTAAATCAATAATTCGTGCCGTGATATCTTCACTTGAGCCATTACCTAATTCCATCGATAAACGTTCTTTAGCGTATTCAGGGGTTAAGTTTTCAAACAACACCTTAGTGCGTGCTAACTCAGGTGAGTCAAAGTTCACACTATCAATATGCTTTACGGCAAAATAACGCTCGTTGTCTTTAGGTGGGCGAATTTTACCGATAATGCTGTCGCCCGTGCGTAAATTTAATTTACGGATAAAGGTCGGTGAGACGTAGATATCGTCAGGGGACGCAAAGTATGACGTATCAGAGGAGCGTAAGAAGCCATAGCCATCTTGTAACACCTCAAGCACACCTTCACCATAGATGTCTTCACCTTTATCAGCGTGCTCTTTTAAAATACCAAAAATGATCTCTTGCTTACGCGCGCGCCCTGTGGCTTCAAGACCAAGTGAGCGCGAAAGCTCCATTAATTCAGGGATGGATCGGTTTTTTAAGTCGGTTAAATTCATTGAAAATTCTCACGAATGTTGAAGAAGGGGAACCCCTTCGGGTTGAACGAAAAGTTTATTGTTTATTTTATAGTTGAAATTAAATATGTTTATCAAGGATTTGAATCAATTGTGATTTTTGTACTGCACCCACTTTAGTTTCGACGTTTTCACCATCTTTGAAAACCATTAGCGTTGGAATGCCTCGCACACCAAACTTAGCAGGGGTATCTTGATTGTCATCAACGTTGATCTTAACGATTTTAAGTTTCTCACCATAATGCTCAGCAACCTGATCTAAGATCGGTGCAATCATTTTACAAGGTCCACACCATGGCGCCCAGAAATCAACTAAAACAGGCTGTTCGCTGTTAACAACAGCTGATTCAAATTCACTATCAGTAATATTTACGCATTGTGACATAATTAAATTCCTTTAATGTTTAAATTGTTTATTTTAAAGAAAAACTGTTGGCGATTCTATCAGAAAAGGGAAACAAGGTGAACGCAAATCCTTGCTAATTTTTGGCTTTCGTGTTGAATCAAAATAATCCTTATGATCAGAAATAAATTTTGTTAGAATGCTTTGCCTTAGAATAGGCTGTAATTAACCTCGCTTAAGGAGGGATAATGTCAAAACAAATGATGACTGGAAAAGCATTTGAATATGCACTTTTAAAAGAGTTTAAAGAAAAGCTGCACAATCATACAACCATCGAGGTGATTGAAAATAGTTCATTTTTTGTGGCGCAAGCGTGTTTTGATAAATTACTCCCAAATGAACAAAGCAGGTATTTACTAACGTCAAGTTTTGCAGTTAATTTTTTGATGGATATTGAACCAAGATTAGCTAATGATTTTGGTAAAGAAGATGTTCTTCAGTTGGAGATTCTTTCAGATCAGCTTGGTCAAGGTGGTGATGTGAGAGATGTTTTAATTGTAAGGTTGTTACAAAAATGGGAGATAGGAATTTCAGCTAAGAATAACCATCATGCAGTTAAACACTCAAGACTATCAAATAAGCTAGATTTTGGCGAGAAATGGCTAAATATGAAGTCGTCAGAAAAGTATTTTGAAAATATATATCCCATTTTCAGTAGGCTGAAAAAAATTAAGGAAGAAAGCCAAGGAATAAAAAAGTGGAGTGAAATTGGCGATTATCATGAGGAGGTATACAAACCAATATTGATTGCATTTAAACATGAGTTAATTGATCTATATAATCAGTCCCCATCAACTGTCCCAATTAATTTACTTGCCTATTTGGTCGGTAGACACGATTTTTATAAAGTCATTCAAAACAGAAAAGGTGTTGAAATACAGGCTTATAATCTTTATGGAACACTAAATTTATCATTCAGAAGCATTGCACCTAAATTTCAAACGCCTCTAGTAAAAGCACCAACGAAAATATTAGATCTTTCATTTAAAAGTGGTAGCAAAAATACGTTAATTTTATCTATGGATAATGATTGGAAAATTTCATTCAGAATTCATAATGCAAGCTCAAAAGTAGAGCCATCATTAAAGTTTGATATTCAACTTTTAAGTTCGCCAAAAACCTTATTTAAAAATAAATTAAGTATCCAAAGCAAGGGTGAAAATGAAAATAGTTAGCTTGTTTTCTGGTGCAGGGGGGCTAGATCTTGGTTTTAAAAAAGCTGGCTTTAGTTGTATATGGGCAAATGAATATGACAAATCAATTTGGAAAACCTACGAAGATAATCATAAAAACACCTTTTTGGACAGGCGCAGTATAACGGCTGTTTCAGTAGCTGATGTTCCTGATTGTGACGGTATTATTGGCGGTCCGCCTTGCCAAAGCTGGAGCGAGGCAGGAGCATTAAGAGGGATTGATGATAAAAGAGGGCAATTATTCTTCGACTTCATTAGGATTTTGGACGCAAAGAAGCCTTTATTCTTTTTGGCTGAGAATGTTTCTGGAATGCTTTTACCAAGGCATAGAGAAGCATTGTTAAATATTCAGCAGATGTTTCAGGAATGTGGATATGTGTTATCATTTGGCTTATTAAATGCTTGTGATTTTAATGTTCCTCAAGACCGTAAACGAGTTTTTTTTATTGGATATCGAAAAGATCTAGGACTTAAATTTGATTTTAAAAGAGTTACTCCATTTGAGCCTAAACCCATATTAAAAGATGCAATTTATGATTTGAAAGATAATGCAATGCCTGCAATAAATAAAGTTTATACAAATGCAGCATTATGCACTGTGGCAAATCATGAATATATGACAGGTGGGTTTTCAAGCATCTACATGTCGAGAAATCGAGTACGCAGTTGGGAGGAACAATCGTTTACTATTCAAGCAGGAGGGCGGCATGCTCCAATTCATCCCCAAGCGCCTAAGATGCAGTTTATTGAACAAGATAAAAGAATTTTTGTCCCTGGCAAAGAGGCATTATATAGAAGATTAAGTGTGCGTGAGTGTGCACGGATACAAACGTTTGATGATGGTTTCAAGTTTCATTATGAAAACCTAACTGATGGTTACAAAATGATTGGTAATGCAGTGCCAGTAAATCTTGCTTATGCACTTGCTTGTGCGATAAAACAAGATTTGCACCAAAGCGAATAACCTAAATCTATTCTGTCTCTGACTGATTTAAATTAACCACATAATCACACTCTTCATTAGGGCAAACTTTTTGCTCGCCATCTTTTTTGGTAGTCTTATGCAAAAGGATTGGTGAATGACATTTTGGGCATTCCTCGGCAATTGGTGGATACCAGAATGAGTTTTTGCACTTAGGGAAACCAGCGCAAGCGTAGAATACCTTTCCTTTGCGAGATTTTTTCTCAACAAAGTTGTTTTTCTTGCATTTTGGACATTCAATGCCGGTATCTTTTGGTTTTTCTAATGGCTCCATATGTTTGCATTTTGGATAATTAGAACAACCAATAAATTTACCATAGCGACCTTGTTTGATTAAAAGATCTGATTCACATGCTGGACATTTGCGATCTGCGACGACCTCAGGCTCTACTTTTTCTTGAGGCTCTTCACCATCTTTGGCAATCGCGCGTGTATAGGTACAAGCTGGATAATTCGTACAACCGATAAAGCGACCACTGCGCCCTAAACGAATAGAAAGCTTGTGCCCACACTCAGGGCAGTCTTCATCCATTTCTTCATGTGTTACATCACTTTTTTTGACTGTTGCATCAATCTCGGTAATTTGCTTGATAAATGGCTGCCAGAATTTCTCTAACACCGGCACCCACTCGATCTTGCCATCGGCAATATTATCTAACTCATCTTCAAGCTTCGCCGTAAAAGTGTACTCGACATAGCGATAGAAATAATCGGTTAAAAAACTATTAACAATGCGACCAACATCGGTTGGTTTAAAACGCTTTTTCTCTAATAGCGCATAATCACGCTGCTGTAACGTTGAAATGATCGTTGCGTAAGTTGATGGGCGACCAATACCGTATTCTTCAAGCGCTTTTACAAGAGATGCTTCTGTGTAGCGTGGTGGAGGCTCAGTAAAGTGCTGTTTACCGATAATATCAAGCACCGGCACTTTCTCACCTTCTTTGAACTCAGGCAGGATTAAGCCCTCACTATCATCGCTTGCTGCATCTTCATCCTTGGCTTCTTGATACACTGCTAAGAAACCAGGTTTAGCAACGACTGATCCCGTTGCTTTAAAAGTATGTGCTTTATTTTCAGTAATAAAGTCAATCGCAACAGTATCCATTAATGCATGAATCATCTGGCAGGCTACGGTACGCTTCCAAATCAGATCATATAGTTTAAATTGATCATTGGATAGAAATGCTCTGACATCTTCAGGTTTACGATAAGCTGAAGTAGGGCGGATTGCCTCATGTGCTTCTTGGGCATTTTGATTTTTGGTTTTATAAATTCGCGCACTTGTTGGCAGGTGATCCTGACCATATTCCTTGACAATAAAGTCACGTAATTCATTTAAAGCATCTTGTGAAAGGTTCGTTGAGTCAGTACGCATATAAGTAATCAAACCAACAGCGCCTTCGCTACCAATCTCAATACCTTCATATAGTTGCTGTGCTAACATCATCGTTTTCTTGGTGGTAAATCCAAGTTTACGCACGGCATCTTGCTGAAGTGTTGAGGTGATAAAAGGTGGCAGTGGATTGCGACGCTTTTGTTTCTTTTCAATGCCATGAACGATTAACTCGCCATTGGCATCTTTTTTGATGATATCAAGTGCATTTGTCGCATCGTTTTCATTGGTGAAGCTAAATTGCTCACACTTTTGATTATTAAAAATAGAGAGTTTTGCCATGAATTTTTTGCGCTTTTTAAGCTCAGCAGTGATGCTCCAATACTCTTTAGATTCAAATGCTTCAATCTCAAGCTCGCGCTCAACAATCATTCTAAGCGCTGGACTTTGCACGCGTCCGGCTGAAAGTCCGCGACGAACTTTTTTCCAAAGTAAAGGGGACAGTTTAAAGCCCACCAGAAAATCCAAAGCGCGTCGCGCCTGTTGCGCATTAACAAGATCCATTGCCAACTCACGTGGATTAGCAACGGCGGCATTCACCGCCGATTTGGTAATCTCATTAAAAGCGATGCGATGCACAGGTTTATCTTTAATGAGTTTAGCGTCATTTAAAAGCTCATAAATATGCCAGGAAATTGCTTCGCCCTCGCGATCCGGATCCGTTGCCAGATAAATTTCATCAGCGGATTTAGCAGCCTTTTTAATGGCATCAATATGACGTTTATTGCGTTCAATCAATTGGTATTTCATTTTAAAATGATCTTCAACATTGACTGAAGACTCTTTGGGTTCAAGGTCACGAACATGTCCATAAGAGGCAAGAATTTCAAAATCATTGCCTAAGTATTTTTTTATTGTCTTGGATTTTGCAGGTGACTCAACAATTACAAGGTTTTTTGCCATGGTTTTTTCTTAATTTCTTAAATCGTATTTTGTATTTTTGTTGTTTTATGGGCTGAAAGTTAATGCTCAGACTCATAAGCTTAAAATTAATCTAACGAGTTAGCTGCGACTTGCCAACTATTTTGTGCGTAAAAGTGCAGCAGCTGCGGTAAAACCAGAGCCAAACGCGCATAATGCGACGGTTTTATCAGGCGCTTGAGCGTCTAATGTTTCGCCCAAAGCAATTGGAATAGTACACGATGAGGTATTACCAAAACGTGCAATATTGCTATAAAGCGTGCCTGGATGCATTTTCAAGCGCTTCTCAACTGCATTGGAAATACGTTGATTTGCCTGATGTGGGATGACTAAATCAACCGTGTTTAAGGCAATATTTGCTTGCTGGCAGCACTTATGCATAATCATTGACATGGTTTTAACTGCAAAAGTAAAAAGCTTTTTACCTTGTAGTTGTGTGAATTTTGACTCATCGGTTGGAATATTAAGTACATCACCATTCTCAGCAATCGCCGTTAATGAAATCTCATCAATAATAGCTTTAGAATCCGCTTGATGCTGATCACCATTGATAATCGTCGCAGTTGCTGCATCACCAAATAAAAATGCCGTATCAAAGTCTTTTTGATCCATGCGTTTGGTCATATACTCGGCACTAATTAATAACACACGTTTATTCGGACGTGTTTGCAAGTAGTCACGCGCACTTTGTAAACCATATAAATAACCGCTACATGCCGCATTGATATCATAAGCAGGCACATTATGTTCACCATAAGTTTGATAAAGTCTCTCTAATATTAAGCAAGCCATAGAGGGCGAGATATATTGATCAGGCGTCGTAGTGGTACAAATCAGCATATCGATATCTGAGAGTTTGATATTGCCTCGAGTTAAAGCATCTTTGGCAACGTCAGTTGCTAGATCAACGATATTTTCATGATCAGCAAGCCAGAAACGTGATTCAATTCCGGTGCGATCAATAATATCGCGTGAGGTGTGCTCAGGGAAATTTTGTAAAAGCTCATCATTGGTTACCAGTCTTGAACCTGTTCTGAATGACGGCGTGCTAATGCCTACTGGATAAATGCTATGTTGCTTATTTTGCTTGGCAATTTCTTGTTGAATTTTGCGCGTTAAAATAGGGCGCTTTTGGATTTTTTGCTTATCTTGAGCCCCAGCTGGGAGGCGTAGTTTTAATAAGTTCTCGCCAACGGTTGCACGCTGTGATTCTTCGACATAAATCTCTTCAATTGTGCCATTACTTGGCGATAGAATCTCACCGGCTGATTTACTGGCCTCAAGATCAACTAGTTTATCACCGACCTTAATTTCATCACCGACTTTAACGTGTAACTCGGTAATAAGAACACTTTCGTCAGATGGGCTCGCACCAATGACTTCAACATTGTAAAATCCTGCATCATTGCGGTTTTTGATCTCCCACTCAAGAGATAAGTCAAGTAACTCTGCAGCTCCTATTAAAATACGCTCATAAGAAGGTAAAACTTCCATTTGATTGTCAAAATTGCAGGGCACATAAGTATCAGCGCGTGTTATACGCTTGACTCTAACAGCTCTTTTAGCATGTTCAACCACTGAGGCAATCAGATCACCGCCAACACCACAGGTATGATTATCTTCGTGTGTGACGATTAAGTGCCCGGTTTTTTCCACTGAGGCAAGCACCGTTGCAAGGTCATATGGTTTAATGGTGCGTAAATCAATAATCTCGCTATCAATGCCAACCGTTTCTAAGGTTTCAGCGGCTTCTTGACATAATGAAACGGTGTTTCCCCAACCAACAAACGTAATATCAGAACCCGCTTTAACAATACGTGCTTTACCAACAGGGATGATCTGTTTTTCTACATCCGTTGATGTGGTATCAGCGATACTGGCATTATTAAGTAATTTTTTAGGATATAAGAAAACACTAGGGCGATTAGACTCAAAAGCAGCATTAAGCATACCTGCGGCATCTGCCGCGTTTGATGGCATATAGACATCAATGCCAGGGATGTGAGCAAAAGTGCCTTCATTAGTTTGTGCATGAAAGGGACCTAAGCCTGGACGATAGCCGCCACAAGCAGCAAAGACGATGACAGGACATTCCCAATCACCATTTGAGCGCCAATACATGGTAGCAAGCTCGGTAAACAGTAAGTTATACGCCGGTGGCATAAAATCAGCAAATTGAATAAAGGCAACAGGGCGTTTGCCGGTTAATGCCATACCGATTGACACACCCATAATGGTTGCCTCAGCTAAAGGACTATTAACGACACGTCCTGGGAATTGGGTTGATAAGCCTTTGGTTACACCAAAAACATCACCTTTGTCATCTTCAATATCTTCACCTAATAAACACACACGATCATCATTTAATAAACGCTGGCGAAATACCTCGCGCATAGCAGCCCCCATACCAAGGCGTGTTTCTTGTGAGAAGTCGCCACGATATTCAGGTGCAGTGGGTAATAAATGCTCCGGTAAGGGCGCTTCAGCATCAAAAGAAGCTTTAGGTGTCGTGCCTTTTAAGGCAAGCTCCATCGCTTCTCTAATCGCCTGTGATGTCTTTGCTTCAATCTCTTGTAGGAAGCTTTCTTTGACACCGGCATTTAATAAAAATTGACGACTTAACAAAACAGGATCATTGTGTGCAATGTTAGTTAACTCATCACGACTGCGATAGATTCTATGATCATCTGCATTACTATGACTATTTAAGCGCTCCACTTTAAAGACAATAATATGTGGTGCACGATTTTGACGCATATCACTAATAATTTTTCCAACTTTTTCATGCGAGGCAAATGGATTAGTGCCATCGATATAAGTAATTGGAATGTCATAAAACTCATTAGGTTGTGAGTGATCAGGTAATGAGAAAAAGGTATTACCCTTGGTTTGCGTGGAAATCGCATAATCATTATCCTGCACAACAAATAGTACAGGTAACGTGCGGCGTTTCGCCTCAGCAAAAGCTTCTAATACTTCACCTTGCTGTGTCGTACCATCGCCCATGCCACAGTAAACAATTGGGCTATCTACATCATCTTTAACACTTTGTGCAATCCCAACAGCGGGCAAAGCCTGATTGCCAACAGGCGTGATAATGCTGACAATGTTGAGTTTGCGTTCACTGACACCAATCACCATTTGGCGACCATTGGAAGCACTTTCAGCTTTACACAAAGAGCTGTAGAAAAACATTTTTGCTTCCATGCCTCTGGCGTGCATTAAAGGCTTATCACGATAATGGCAATGTAACCAATCTTGAGGTTTTAAGTATTCCGCAAAAATAGCCGCGCCCTCATGACCTTTGGATGAGGCTAGGAAGTTGGCAGTGCCACTATTAACCATCTCGGCTTCGGTATTATCAATTTGACGGATGCTATACATTTTTTGATAGCAGTTAATTAGCATATCTAAGTTCGCAGTTGTTGCGTTCATTAAAGTTTGTTCCTTAAAAAAAGTATCCACAATATTGATGATCTGGATTTTAGTGTGGTAAATATTGGTAAAGTTCGCCCTTAATGTCAAATATAAATCACGCAAATGTCAAAAAAGCAGCGAGAAATAGGGCTGTGACCATATTCCTGACCACTTTGATTGTGTAAGCGTTGGCTGAGCGTCAGTTGAAGCCTCTATGAAGTGTGATTTTCGCAAGATTACCCACTTCGACTGATGCTCAGTGCACCGCTTCGGCTTGCGCTCAGGGTACGGTGAACGCTTGTGGATGAATAAAGCACTTGAACCGCTATAAGCTGTATTTTTTTAAGAGTGCTTGCATCACTTCTTTACAGACCTGACGTACCCAGCGATTTTTTTTGTCATGTTTCAAGCGTTCAGGATACGATAGCTTAAAGGGAAGCCCTGGTAAATCAAAAGGCAGTGGTAAATGTTTTTTGTCAAAGACGCGTGCCAATATCGTTGAAGCAGTCATGACATATTTATCTTGTAAGAGCTCGGTGGCTGCGCGCAGACTACTGATTTGTAAACATAGATTACGTGGGTCAGGATGCCCTAAAATATCCAAGAGTAATTGATTGCTACTACCTTGGGAAAAAACGATATGAGGAAGTTGTAAATACTCATCGTAAGAAATAGATTTTTTAGCATCATCAAAAAAAGAATCAAACATCAAAACACCTGTCTCATAGCTATAAATTTCGTCATTAAATCCTTCAATATGCGTGGGAATGCCAATGACGGCATCGACATTTTTAAGGGTTTGATCGTGGGCTTGTAGTGAAGTATAAGACAGGGTGGTAATACTTATTTTATGTTGGTTATTATATTTTAAAAAAGCATCGATAAGTGCTTTGGTGCTTGTTTCAGAAACCGCTTCGGTGATCTGTAGTTGAATATGCGTCGGTGTCGTGTAGGGGTCAAAATCGTGAGCTGGCATTAAACTTAGCATTTCATCGGTGATTCTAATAATTGGATTCACCATATCCTCAGCTTTAGGCGTTAATTTCATCTTATTGCCGTCGCGGATTAAAATGTCATCTTTAAACATGCCTCTTAACTTGCCTAAGCGCATGGTAATTGCAGGTTGTGATACATTCATTAATTTAGCAGTTACACTAATATTCTTTTCAATGAGAAGATGCCGCAAAATCATTAAATCACTGCTATCCATTGTAATCACCTTAAACGTCTTTGTTACGCATTTTTTGTTCTATAAATAGACAATAGCAAAATAATTCTATAAGTCCATTTTATAACCTATTTATAATGAACATCTACGAAACGGTCGTTTTATCAAAGTTCACACCGATAGCGGCATATAATTAAAGCATTATAAAATGCAGTGAAAGATCTAAAAAAGATATAAAAATTATATTGAGCATATAAACGATCTGTTTTAAGCTGAAACTCAAGGAACCAAGGAAAATATAAAGTTGGAAAAAGAAAAAATGTCTGAGTATAAGCCAGCTAGATTTGCGATGTTGTTTGCACCGATTTTGAGTATGTGTATCCTAACGATCGGCAATACTTTCTATACGACCTATACCACACTTGAACTTGAGCGGATGGGGCAGAGTAATTTTGTTGTCGGTTTGATTTCAGCAGCTTATTTCACTGGGATGGTGTTAGGCTCATATTTTACCCAACGACTTATTTTGCGCATTGGTTATATTCGCGCCTATGCACTATTTGCGACATTAATGGCAGCAGGTGCGATGTCTCAAGGTATCTTTTATGATGTGAATGTCTGGGCGGCAGCGCGTTTTATCTGTGGCTATGCGCTAGCGGGATTATTTATCGTTGTTGAAGCATGGTGCTTGGAAGGCGCTGGCAGCAAACATAAAGGATTGGTGTTATCGATTTATCTTTTTATCTATTATTTTGTGCAGGCATCAGGACAGTTTTTATTAAATATTCCCTTTGAGACGGTGCTATTAGCATTTTGTGTTATTTCAATTTTGGCAACCCTATCGATTATTCCTGTTTGTTTGACACGCTTTGAAACGCCAAAACAAGAGCATGTTGAGCTCTTGTCACCTTTTGTATTGTTTAGAAAAGCGCCACTTGGCATCTGGACGGCGATGACCGCAGGCATGATTTTAGGGAGTATTTACACCATTTATCCATTGTTTCTGAAACAAACTGATGTGCCTGTGCATACGATTTCTTATATGATGTTTGCCATTATTATTGGTGGCATGTTGCTGCAGCTACCGATTGGCAAAATATCGGATGTTATTGATCGGCGATTGGTATTGTTAGTCATGCTCATAGGCTCTGTGGTGGTTTCAATCCTTATTTGTGTCTTGCATGGAAGTTTTTGGCAGTTAGCTATTTTCTCCTTTTTATTAGGGGGGCTTACTTTTACCTTTTATCCATTATCGATTAGTCACTCGAGTGATTATCTAGATGCCGATCAACTGGTGGGTATTGTGGGTATCTTGGCGCTATCTTATGGTATTGGCTCTATGGTGGGACCATTGTTAACGACGTGGTTTATGTCTATTTTTGGTCCCTATGGCTTCTTTACTTTTGTCGGCTTTATCTGCTTCTTATTAGGTGTTTATACTTTATGGCGCTTGCGTGCACGTGAGGCGCCTAAGGATGATGAAAAAGTGGCTTTCCAAACAGTGGTTGCCGAAGCATCTATTGCGACAGAAGCCGTGGTCGAGCAGCAGTTAATCGAAGAAAAAGAAAGTAATGATCATAAATAGGGGATATCAAAAAACCAAATATCCTACTGTTTCCTTTGCTAAGCGCTTCAGGTAGAATCTCATGCCATGATAGAAGGCTAAACTTGCGACAATGAAAAAATCATTCTACAACATTCCTGCTACACGGCTTCTGCCCAGTAAGTGGGATCTTTTCTCTTTATTTTTTGTGCTTTCAATGGTGTTTGTTGTTGCTTGGGTGTGTAGCTCACTAGGTGGTAGTGTTGATTATCGTAATCTTACTAGCGTGACACAATATGAGCATATTTCGATGGATTTGTGGAATCTACCAAGATATGCAGCTGATACGACGGTGAGGATGTTTATCGCATTATTTTGTTCATTTGTCTTTAGCTTTGTTATCGGTGCGTGGGCAGCTAAAAGCAAACGTGCTGAGAGCGTGATTATCCCGATTATTGATATATTTCAATCGATTCCGATTTTGGGCTTTTTAGCCATTACCATTACGGGTTTTTTAGCTATTTTTCCGTATTCGTTATGGGGAGCGCAATTGGCAGTGATTTTTGGACTTTTTACCGCGCAAGCCTGGAATATGATGTTAAGTTTTTATCAATCACTTAAAACGATCCCTAAAGAATTACGTGAAGCAGCTGATATGTATCAATTATCAGGTTGGCAGCGTTTTTGGAAGCTTGAAGTACCATTTTCAATGCCTGGGCTTATCTGGAATACGATGATGTCGATGTCAGCCAGTTGGTTTATGATTGTCGCATCTGAAAGCATTGTTGTTAATTTTTCAGCGACAACGTCAGCGGCTATTAATTTACCGGGGATAGGTACTTTTATCGATCAGGCAAATAATGAAAGAAATTTCACAGCAGTTATTGCTGCCATTGTCGTCATGCTTGTTGTGATTGTGCTTTATGATCAACTTATCTTTCGCCCAATTGTTAAATGGTCTGAGAAGTTTGTCGTTAGTGATATGCAGCAAGAAACAGGTTCAAACTCATGGTTTTTAACGCTATTACAACGCTCAACGATTTTGCAAAGCTTTAGTCATTTTATGGCAGTGCAAGCCAATCGACTGGTGAATATCTCCTATCTTAAAAAAGATCTAAGTAAAAACTATAATCAAATCGAGCATCAAAAAAATGAGCGTGAAAACTCGCGATTACAAGCTGCTATTTGGCAGCTGTGTGTGGCATTAAGTGTTGCCTTGTTTTTATATTTATCTTGGCAATTTATCTATGGCAATAAAGAGGATCCCATCACCTTTGCGGAGACTGCTAAAGTCTTTGGCTATGGCGCATTAACCGCAGTGAGGGTTTTTGTGCTTATTATATTAGCTTCAATTATCTGGGTGCCCATTGGGATTTGGATTGGTCTAAGACCAAAAGTTGCTGAGAAAGTGCAGCCTTACGCACAGATTTTTGCCGCTTTCCCTGTGAATGTGCTTTATGGATTATTTGGTACCGTTGTTATCGCGTTTAATTTAAATTTTAATATCTGGTGTATCTTGCTTATGGCATTAGGTACGCAGTGGTATATCTTATTTAATGTGATTGCAGGTGCCTCTGCCATCCCTTATGAGTTAAAAATGGCAGCTAAAAACATGCAATTAAAAGGCATGGTTAAATGGTTTAAGTTTTTATTTCCTGCTGTGATGCCGTTTTATGTCACAGGTGCGATTACTGCCGCCGGTGGTGCTTGGAATGCTAGTATTGTCTGTGAGTATATCAACTGGGGCAAAGACTCGGTGATCATGGCTTCAGGCATTGGTGCTTATATTTCTAAGCAGTATAATGCGCCAGGCGATCACACTGCCAATATTGCATTGGGTGTCGTTGTGATGTGTATTTTAGTCGTACTAACGAATAAGCTGTTTTGGCGCAGATTGTATAACTATGCTGAGAAACGTTTCAGCATGAATATGTAACTGTTAAATATTAGCAAGTTTCAGAATTTGAAAACGTAAAAATTTATGATTAAAAAATAAAAATGGTGGATCATTGTGATGACAACTGAAGCAATCAGTAAGGTAAAACCAACCACAAATAAAATTATATTAAATGTAGATAAAGTCTCTAAAGCATTTAAAAAGGCAGATCGTCAAGATTTGGTCGTATTGGATCATGTTGATTTTTCGATGAAAGAGGGTGAGATTGTCGCACTTTTGGGTAAATCAGGTTCGGGTAAATCAACCCTTCTTAGGATTATTGCCGGATTGACCGCACCGACAACAGGTGAGGTGGTATATCGCGAGAAAAAAGTCTCAGGTCCTGTGCCGGATATTTCGATGGTTTTTCAAAGCTTTGCACTCATGCCGTGGCTTACTGTGTTACAAAATGTAGAGCTAGGGCTTGAAGCACGCAATATCAACGCCAAAGAGCGCAAGGAAAAAGCGCTCAAAGCGATTGATATGATTGGTTTGGATGGATTTGAAAATGCGTATCCTAAAGAGCTTTCAGGTGGAATGCGCCAGCGTGTTGGTTTTGCACGAGCTTTAGTTTTACAGCCTGATCTGTTGTTGATGGATGAACCATTTTCAGCGCTTGATGTGCTAACGGCTGAAAACTTACGTGAGGATTTACTTGAGCTGTGGGAAAAAAATGATGCGATGAAGGGCATTTTATATGTCACACATAATATTGAAGAAGCCGTATTAACCGCGGATAGAATCATTATTTTTGGTAGTAATCCTGGCTTTATTCGTGGTGAGTTAAAGGTTGATTTAGCGCATCCTAGAAACTCAAATGACGAAGCGGTTGAAGATCTCATTGACGAAGTTTATCGGATGATGACAACAGCAGAAACGCGTGAGTTAACAGAGCGCATGAATAAACGCAAAGCACTGAATATCGGTTATCGCTTGCCAGATGCTGAAGTTTCTGAATTAACAGGTCTTTTAACCGAGATGGATGATCTTCAAGCTAAAGGCTCAATTGACTTACCAGACTTGGCAGATCATGTGCGTTTGGATATTGATGATTTATTCCCGATTATTGAAACGCTGTCTGTATTGCATCTAGCGAGTGTTTCCGATGGGGATATCACGATGACGGCTTTAGGTAAGCAGTTTATGAATGCCGACATTGAAGAGCGTAAAGTCATATTCTCTAAATTGTTAGTGCAGCATATCCCATTAGCGCGTCATGTGGTCAAAGTGCTAAAAGAGCGTCCAAATAAAAAAGCGCCTGAATCACGCTTCTTATCAGAGCTTGAGGATTATTTAAGTGATGATGAAGCAGCACGCGTATTTAATACTTTTATTGGTTGGGCGCGTTATGCTGAAATTATTGAGTATGATGCAGCACTTGGTGTATTAAATCTGGATGAGACGAATACTTAGTTTAGATCACTTTTAAGGAGTTAAGCATAATTAAAAAACAACAGAAGGTCATAATTACCGGCATGGGTGTTAGTTGTTTGCGATCTTGAATAAGAACAATCACAAACCAGCTAACCATGCCCCAAACAATACCTTCTGATATTGATAAGGTCAATGGCATGAGAATAATTGTCATAAAAGCAGGAATCGCTTGCGTTAAATTATCCCAATGAATTTGCTTAACTGAACACAGCATAAAGCTGCCGACAATCACAAGTGCTGGTGCGACAACAAAAATCGGCACCATCATCACTAAAGGTGCTAAGAATAGGAATGGCAAAAATAATAAGCCAACAACGACAGCGACTAATCCGGTGCGCCCGCCAACAGAAATACCTGTGATCGATTCAACATAAACAGAGGTTGGTGAGCTGCCAAAAAGACCAGAAGAGGCTGAAGCAAATGAATCTACAATCAGTGATTTTTTAATGCGAATTGGTTGACCATCTTTATCAAACCAGTTGGATGCTTGTGCTAAGCCAATTAACGTTCCTGTGCTATCAAAAATATTAATAAATAAGAAAGTGAAAACTGCTGGAATAATAGCAATCTTAAAGCTACCCAACCAATCAATTGAGAAAAATAGTGAAAAATCAGGTAGTGAGAAGATATGATCAGGTGTGTGCATGATAATGTGATCACCAAAGAAACGTCCCACAGGAAAAGAGATAACACACCCTAAAATGATCATAAGTAAAATGGCTGCTTTAAAGCGGTATGCTAAGAAGATAATAAGTGCAAAAAAACAGATTAAGAAAATTAAGGTTTCAGCGGTTAATGGCGCGATTTCCAATAAACCTGATGGGGCTTGATGGATAAAGCCTGCGTTATAAAAACCAACCAAGGCGATAAATATGCCAATGCCTGCGCCAATGCCGTGCTTCACGCCATCAGGGATGCCTGCAAGAATTTTGGTGCGGATATTAAAAAGTGCCAAAAGGGCAAAGATAACTCCAGACCAGAATACAGCGCCTAACGCTACCTGCCAGGGGATTCCCCATGCTTTAACAATAGTGTAGGTGAAAAAGACGTTCATACCCATGGCAGGCGCTAGCGCGTAAGGGTTTCTTGCGTAAACGCCCATGGCAATAGAGGCAAAGGCTGAGATGATGACAGTACTTGTTACCAATGCATTCTCAGGCATGCCTGATTGAGAGAGAATCTTGGCATTAACAACGATAATATAAAGCATTGCTAAGAATGTCGTGACACCAGCGATAAGCTCAGTGCGCAGTGTGGTGTTATATTTAGTGAACTCAAAATAACGGCGTAAAAAATGTAAAAAATTCATAGTGGATTAAAGCTTGGTTCCCAAGCGCGCTATTGTAGCATGAAATAAAAAACATGCTATGACACGAATAGGTAAAAAAACTTTATTTTAGGCAGAACTTACTGTTGAGGGACAGGCAAAACTGGCTTATCATGCATGCGTATTTTGTCAAAACAAAACAGTAGGTTAAAAATGCACTACAACGAGAGAACGCAAGCGGTTATTCAGAAGTTAACAAGCATGTTCAATGAGAAATTTTCGTCACAGGATGCCTCAATACTCGAATCTCTATTAAAAGCTTATGTACGCGTGATATCAGAAGATGAACTTCATCAGCGTGAGCTATTAGATTTATATGGTTCGATTATTTCTTTTTGGAAATTTATCTACAAAAACCCCGAAGGAAAAGCACTGATTCGCGCATATAATCCGGTATATGAACAAAATGGCTGGGTATCACGTCATACCGTTATCGAGCTAAGTTGTCAGGATTCCCCTTTTATTGTTGATACGTTAATGATGTTGATGTCATCGATGGGGCTTGGTATTCATTTTATGATGAATATTGGTGGTATTGATTTAAAGCGTGATGCTAAAGGCAATCTTATCTCATTAGCTGACCGCATGACAGATGATAAAAATGCTACGAGCAAAGATAAGACGTGTTTAGTGATTATGGAAGTGGATCGCCAGACAGATGATAAAAATGCGCTTAAGGCGATTGAGCAAAAGATTGCTGAAAATTATAAAAAACTGCAGGCGGTTGTTCGTGATTTTGAGCCAATGAAGGCAGAGTTGCAAACGATGATCAAAGAGGTGCATCAGCCTAAAGATAAAGTTGCACAAAACTATTATGAAGAAGCGATCGACTTTTTAGAGTTCTTAAAAAAAGATCATTTTATCTTTTTGGGTTATTGTGCATTTAATGCCACAACGGTAAGAGGTGAAAAGGCATTTGTCGCTGAGAAATCCTCGGCATTAGGCTTGTTCTCAGTTAATGATGATTATATTACGGCGTTAAATGATATCTATGAGAAGAATCTAAATATCAATAAAAATGTCGATGCCATCTTAACAGTTGCGAAATCCGATGAGATTTCTCCAATTCACCGTCCTGCGTATATGGATATTATCTCAGTGGCGATTTATAATAAAAAAGGTGAAATCACTGGTTATAAGCGCTTACTGGGTTTATATACATCAACAGCATACCACTCATCACCACAACACATTCCTTTTTTGCGTTTGCGTAAAGAAATGGTGTTAAAGCAATCGGGCTTTAGACAGTTTGGTCATGCTTATAAGGCGTTAAGTAATATTATCGATACCTATCCGCGTGATGAGTTATTTTTAAGCTCGGATGAAGAGTTATTTAACATAGCCCTTGGCATTTACCATATTCGTGAGCGTCAAGTCATGAAGTTGTTTGTGCGCAAAGATCAATTTAGCCGTTATTATTTCTGTATGTTATACATGCCAAGAGATCGTTATAACTCAGAAGTCAGAGAGCGTGTTGAGCGCATATTATTAAAAACATTGAACGGTCAACGTATCACTTTTAAAACAAACTTCTTAGAAAGTGTATTATGTCGCATTGATTTTACGGTTTATCTTGATGGCAACAAGCCAGTAGATCATGTTGATTTAGAATTATTGGAAGATAAAATCAAGAATGTTGAGCGCCAGTGGAGTGATTATCTATTTGATGATTTAATTGAAGAATTTGGCGAGAACAAAGGTCGATCTTATGCCCAAGAATATGCGCATGCCTTTTCTTCTGCTTACAAAGATGACTATATCCCACGCAAAGCAGTTTCGGATATCCTGCATTTTGAACAGGCACGCAAAAATCGCCTATCGATGAGTCTATATCAGGTACTTGAAGAATCTGGTGATCGTTTACACTTCAAATTATTCTTAAAAGATCAGGCAGTACAGTTAAGTCAGGTGATGCCGATTTTAGAAAACTTTGGTTTATCCGTTGCTGAAGAGCGTCCTTATAAAGTTAAACCTAAATCAGGTGGCTTTGTCTGGTTGTCTGATTTTGCTTTATTGACCAGTAAGCCAGTTGAAATTGCTGAAGTAACCGATAAGTTAAAAGAAGCATTTGTAGTTACTTGGGCAGGCGTTGCTGAAAATGATCGATTTAATTCACTCATTGTTTATGCGGGTCTAAATTGGCGTGAAGTGGCGATTGTGCGCGCTTATACGCGTTATATGACACAAATTGGTGTGCGCTTTAGTCAACAATATATCGAAGATACGTATATCGAATATGCCGAGATTATCCGTCTGATGGTGTTATTATTTGATGCTCGCTTTAACCCTATTTATGAAGCAAAAGAGCGTGAGATCATAACAAAAGATGTTCGCGAGATATTGAGCGCAAAACTCATTAACGTTGCAAGTCTTGATCAAGATAAGCTATTACGTCGTTTACAAGAGGTAATTGAAGCAACACAAAGAACGAACTTTTATCAAAAAGATGCGCATAATCAGCATAAGGAATACATCTCATTTAAGTTAATTCCATCAAAAATTTCTGAAATGCCAAAACCTGTGCCAATGTTTGAGATTTTCATGTATTCACCACGTGTTGAAGGGGTTCACTTGCGTGGTGCTAAAGTCGCGCGTGGTGGACTACGATGGTCAGATAGAAAAGAAGATTATCGCACCGAAGTATTAGGCTTGGTTAAAGCGCAGCAAGTTAAAAATGCGGTTATTGTGCCATTGGGTGCAAAAGGTGGCTTTTTACCAAAAAGATTGCCAATTCTAGAAGGGCGCGAAGCGGTGATGGAAGAAGCAATTAGCTGCTATCGCATGTTTATCAGCTCATTGCTAGATATTACCGATAACATTAAAAATAATGAAATCATTAAGCCGCAACATGTCATCTGCTATGATGAGGATGATCCGTATTTAGTGGTTGCGGCAGATAAAGGTACGGCCACCTTCTCTGATATCGCCAATAGTGTGGCTGCAGAGTACGATTTCTGGTTAGGGGATGCCTTTGCTTCAGGTGGTTCTAATGGTTATGATCACAAGAAGATGGGTATTACTGCTCGCGGTGCTTGGGAGTCGGTGAAACGTCATTTCAGAGAAAGAGGTAAAGATACCCAAACTGAGGACTTTACAGTCGTTGGTATTGGAGACATGGCAGGTGATGTATTTGGTAATGGTATGCTATTATCCAAGCATATTCGCTTAGTGGGTGCCTTTAACCATATGCATATCTTTATTGACCCAAATCCAGATGCGGCTTCAAGCTATAAAGAAAGAAAACGCATGTTTGATTTACCGCGTTCAAGCTGGGAAGATTACAACCAAAAGCTTATCTCACAAGGTGGTGGTATATTTAGCCGTCAATCTAAGAGCATTCAATTAAGTCCTGAAATGAAAGCACTGCTAAAAACAGATGCGGTCAGTCTCGAACCAAACAAACTCATTCAGTTATTATTGAAAGCAGATTATGAATTATTGTGGAATGGTGGCATTGGTACTTATGTCAAAGCGCATACCGAAAGCAATGAAGCCGTTGGTGATCGCGCCAATGATCCAGTGCGCATAAATGGGCGTGATTTAAACTGCTTGGTGGTTGGTGAAGGCGGTAACTTAGGTTGCACACAGTTAGGGCGTATTGAATATGCCTTAAAAGGTGGCTCGATCAACACTGATGCGATTGATAATGCTGCGGGTGTTGACTGTTCAGATCATGAAGTAAACATCAAAATTTTACTGAATATGGCGATTGAAAACGGTGAGTTATCTGAAAGTAGCCGCAATAAATTATTGGCTGAAATGTCTGATGATGTCGCGCATTTGGTGCTGCAAAATAACTACGGTCAAAACCGCACGATTGCTAATGAACTGCAATCACAAGAGCGCTATTTTGTTGAATCATATGCACGCTTGATGCGTGAACTTGAGCGCAAAATGCAACTTGATCGTGAGGTTGAGTATTTACCAACAGATAAGATGCTGCAATCACGTGCATTGTCAGGCAAAAGCTTAACAGCGCCTGAGTTCTCTGTGATTATGGCGTATACCAAAACGATGATTAAGCAGCAGATTTTGAAATCTGACTTACCAGATGACCCACACTTTAACTTTTTCTTATTGTGGGAGTTCCCAACGGTGCTACGTGAAAAATATGCTGATTTAATGCAAGGGCATAAGCTAAAACGTGAGATTATTGCCACACAGATCACCAATGCCGTTACGTTGCATATGGGGGTCACCTTTATTCAACGTCTGTATGATGAAACAGGGGCGTCAGTTGCTGATATTATCAAAGCGTTTATTGCTGTGGTTGAGATCTTCTCTTTGGATAAACTATGGCAAAAAGTTGAAAAATTAAGTGGGCAAGTAAGCGCTGAAAGCATTCAGAAATGCTTACAGATCTTATTTAGATTTGTGCGTCGCAATTGCCGTTGGATTTTACGCAATGAGCCTAAAGGTTTTCCAATCGCTGAGGTGATTGCGAAGTATCGTCACACGGCACCTAGTGCGTTAAAAGTCTTCCCAAGATTGCTAATTTCATCAGAAAAGCAAAAGATTGAGGATAAAGCGACGGCTTTAATTGATGCAGGTGTGCCAAAAACAATTGTTGATCAGGTGTTATCATTTAAGATGGCAACATCCGTGATGGATTTAGCGCATAGTATAGAGATCTCAAAGGATAGTAAGTCATTTGAAAAGATTGCTATATTGCTTAATCAAAAGCTATGGTTATCTTGGTTTAGAAGTTGTATTAATCACTTAGGTGGTAAGCAATCGTACTGGGGTACGTTATCAACATCGGCCTTACGTGATGATCTGGATAAAATGCAATACCGTTTGGTCAGACGTGTGATTGAATTTACCAAAGATATCGAAGATGTCAATGGCAAAGTAGAGCACTGGTTGAGTACCAACAGCAGTTATTTAGCACGTTGGAATGGGCTTATCGAAGATATGCGTACGGATGAGCCAAACTTTGAATCAGTCAATATTGCTTTTAGAAGCTTAAGCGATTTGGCGCGCTCGCATTAACCTTTATGCTTGATAGTGATAAACACTATCAAGCCTTATATTCTCTAGCTAAGACTAAATATTCAGCCACAAGTGCTCACCGTACCCTGAGCGTAAGTCGAAGGGTAATCACACTTCATAGCGGCTTCGACTTACGCTCAGCCAACGCTTACACAATCAAAGTGAGCAGGAATATGGTCATAGCCTATTCTCTCTAATATTTATCTTACAAATAGCACTAACGACAAACTGTAATTTTATTAGGCTTTAGTGTAGTATTGTGCCTATTCTTATGAGGGCTTAATTAAGACAGACAATGCAAAGCAATTTACAAAAAGCACGCGTTTTAGTTGTAGGTGATGTGATGTTAGATCGCTATTACTACGGTTCAACAGAACGTATCTCACCTGAAGCACCGGTTCCTGTGGTACATGTTAAGAATATCCAAGATCGTGCAGGAGGTGCCGGTAACGTCGCTTTAAATATTACCTCCCTAGCAGGAGAAGCTGGAATTTGTGCGATGGTTGGGCAGGATGAGCCAGCGCACATACTAAAAAACTTTTTAGCGGATCAATCAATTCGTAGTCATTTGATTGAAACACATTTACCAACGATTACAAAGTTGCGTGTCCTATCGCAAAAACAGCAACTATTGCGTCTTGATTTTGAAGAAGGTTTTGCACAAGTTGATGACGGTGTGCTTTTCAACAATGTTGTGGCAGTACTTCAACACTATAATGTAATGGTATTGTCAGATTATGGTAAGGGGACATTGCACGATGTGCAAAAACTCATAAAGCTTGCGAATAAGCAGCAGGTTGCAACGTTAGTTGATCCTAAGGGGAATGACTTTAGTATTTATCAAGGTGCGACTTTAATAACACCTAATCGCAAGGAATTTGAAGCGGTTGTTGGTAAGTGCCACACTGAAGATGAGCTAATTGCGAAAGCGCATCAATTAATAGCGAACTGTCATTTAGGTGGACTATTAATTACTCGTAGCGAAGAAGGCATGACGTTGGTGTTAAAAAACGGTGAGGTAACCACGATTCCTACCGTTGCCAAAGAAGTCTTTGATGTTACCGGTGCCGGTGACACCGTCATTGCAGTGATGGCAATGGCGATTTCATGTGGCTATGACTATATCTCAGCGATGCGTCTGGCGAATGCGGCGGCAGGCGTTGTCGTTGGTAAAGTCGGCACAGCAACATTAAATGCTCAAGAGTTGCATGATTCACTTCATGCACAAGCGAGTGTACACAAAGGAATTTTAAGTCAAACCGAGCTTAAAAAAGCAATGAGTGAAGTTCATCTTCAAGGTGAGAAAGTCGTTATGACCAATGGCTGCTTTGACATTTTGCATGCCGGACACGTTGAGTATTTGCAAAAAGCGCGTGCTTTGGGTGATCGATTGATTGTCGCTGTCAATACCGATGAGTCGGTTAAGCGCTTAAAGGGTGACTCTCGACCATACGTCAATTTGCAATCGCGGATGGAAGTGCTTGCGGCATTAGGTTGTGTCGATTGGGTGGTAGCTTTTGAAGAAGATACCCCTAAGCGGATTATCAGTGAGCTGTTGCCGGATATTTTGGTTAAGGGTGCAGATTATGAAATCGCACAAATTGCAGGAGCCAAAGAGGTATTAGCCGCAGGTGGCGAGGTTAAGACCATCACCTTAAAGCCTAGTCACTCGAGTACGTCGATTATTGAGAAAATAAAGAATCAAAAGTAGAAACTTATACCTTGTTACAACACCCCAAAGAATAAAAGGAAAAAACAATGCGTCCAAGTCAACGCCAAACCAATGAAATGAGAGAATTAACGGTAATTCATCAATTTACCAAGCATGCAGAAGGTTCTGTGTTAGTGTCTTTTGGTGATACCAAAGTATTATGTAATGCCTCAGTGCTAAAAGAAGTGCCTAAGTTTCTAAAAGATGCCAATCAAGGTTGGCTAACGGCTGAATATGGTATGCTGCCGCGTTCCACCCACTCCAGAATGGATAGGGAAGCTGCCAGAGGTAAACAATCAGGCAGAACGCAAGAAATCCAACGTTTAATCGGTCGTGCGCTACGTGCTGCAGTTAACTTGAATGAGTTTCCAGGAATTACCATAAAGGTAGATTGTGATGTCTTGCAGGCTGATGGTGGCACAAGAACGGCTGCGATTACTGGAGCAAGCCTTGCAATTGAAGATGCAGTGAAATATATGCAAGCAAATGGACTTGTTAAAGAAGATGCCAAACCGATTCAGGCGCATGTTGCTGCTATTTCTGTTGGCGTCTATAAAGAAACCCCTGTGCTTGATTTAGACTATGCTGAAGATTCAGATGCTGATACGGATATGAATATTGTGATGACGCATGATGGTGGCATTATTGAGATTCAGGGAACAGCTGAAGGCACACCTTTTTCAGAGGAGGATTTTGCGCAAATGCTTGCTTTAGGTAAAAAAGGGATTAATGAGATTTTCAAGCAAACGCGTAACCTACCGTAAGGGCGTATTGCATACGCCCATAAATTATGCAAAACCTGTAGGGGCATGTTGCATACGCCCTAAAAATATTGGAGTAAAAACCATGATTCGCCTAAGCCCTTTACTACAAGCCTTTTTAAGTGTTGAGAAAAATAAAACGGTACATGCTGCCGCGGAGACTCTTTTTTTGACGCAAACTGCGGTAACGCAAAGAATAAAGCAGCTTGAGGAGAAACTTGGCGCGTCACTTTTTATCCGCTCACGTAAGGGCATGCAATTGACAGAAGAAGGGCAAGTACTGCTTAGATATTGCCATGATATGCAAAACTTAGAAAACAGCTATTTGCATAGCTTAAACATGAGCGAAAGTGACAATATTATTGCTTTGAAACTGGTATCTTCCTCGACATTAATGAAAACACGGATTGTTAAAGTAGTGACAACCATTGCTAAATTATACCCGCAACTAAGACTACATTTGCAAATTCAAGATATTGAAGCGCGACATGAGTTGTTAAAAACAGGGCAAGTTGATCTAGCGATTGTTAATAATAAGCAAATTTCAAAAGAGATGTGCACTAAGGTGCTATCTCCAGAGCGTTATGTCTTTATTGTGCCTAAAATATGGGCAAAACGCTCGATTAAAGAGATTGTACTTAATGAAAACATTATCGACTTTGATAGTAGTGATGACATTACCTTTTCCTATTCCCAAGTTGGTAAATTTTTGATTACAAAGCATTCAAATCGAACTTTTTTTGCAATTTCATGCCCTTCAAATCCTTATTCCTACGTTCATTTTATGTCAAAATCACTTTTGTAGTGCCAT
>NZ_VXKS01000008.1 GCF_008711525.1 Cysteiniphilum sp. JM-1 | reverse complement strand
CACTAAAGCCTGATTTAGCAGCGCAGCCAATCTGGGTGAGTTTATCTTCTTGTCTGAGTTTCATGTATAGCTTTACCTGTTCTGTTGTGACTCGTTTTCTTGCCATACCTTAATCTTAATTATCTGCAGCTTTATTGATTAAGGAATAGCCTACATGATTCAACCGGCAATTCTAGTTGTCGTGATCGGTAAAGCTAATTGTCACCTAATACTAGCTTAAAGTTTGGAAGGAACCCGTTCACAAATCCTTAATATGACGAAGCACATTGCTATATTCTAAAATCAGTCGATCTTGAGTGATTAAGTTGATTCCTTCGACAGCGGATTGAGCGATTAACGCTCGATCAAATGGGTCTTTATGAATATCGAGTGTTAACGTGCGTAACCAATTGGCGTGATCCGATAAGAAGGGTAAAGATTGTAATCCGGATTCTTCTAGGTGATTGGCAAAGTCAGGAGATACTTTGAGTTTGCCAATAGATTCTTTAATGGCGATTTCAAAGATACTCATTGCACTGAAAAAGATATCATTATCAGTGTTTTCAATGATTTTGGTCAATTTGGCGGAGAGTTTTTGAGGCTCATATAATAGCCAAATTAAATAATGGGTATCGAGTAAATACATTTATTCACCGTAAAAGAGTTGATCAATAGCATCATTGGGCGCATCAAAATCTTCAGCCATGTAATATGCTGTGTTAGAAAGCTTTCCAATAATGCGTTTTTTCTTTTCCACAGGAATAATTTTAGCGACTAATTTTTTGTCGCGTGTAATTAAAATCTCCTCACCAGAGGTTGATACTAGATTAATCAGCTTGGGAAAGTTTTGTTTGGCGTCGCCAATCCCATAGATATGATGCATAAGACCTCGCTAAATTAAGTGATTCATTTGATCTTTTGCTAATATAGATGAATATTCCCTGCTTGTCCAAGTGTTTGTTGTTTAATGCCTAAAATGCCTAATGCCGGTAAACACCATAGCGATACCATGCTCGTTAGCAGCATCGATGACTTCTTGATCGCGCATGGAGCCACCTGGTTGGATAATGGCGCTAACCCCTGATTTGGCAGCGGCATCTATGCCATCGCGAAACGGGAAGAAGGCATCTGATGCCATCACTGAATGCTCAATGCTTAAGTTAGCATCGTGCGCTTTTTCAATGGCAATTTTTGAGCTAAATACGCGACTCATTTGTCCGGCACCTATGCCGACAGTCATATTTTTTTTGGCGTAAACAATGGCGTTTGATTTAACAAATTTCACCACTTTCCATGCAAATAACAGGTCTTGTAACTGTTCATCAGTCGGCGCTTTATGAGTGACGATCTTTAATTCATTTTGATCTAGCTGATAAATGTCTTTATCTTGGACTAACAGTCCACCTTCAATTTTCTTCAATTCAAGCTCAGCAAGATTTGGTTTTTGATCATAACCACAAGCCAATACACGTACATTGGGCTTAGCTGCGAGTGCTTTAAGTGCCAAATCATCCACTTCAGGGGCAATAATAACTTCAACAAATTGTTGATTAATAATTGTTTGTGCAGTTATCGCATCAAGCTTTTGATTACAGGCAATAATGCCGCCAAAGGCTGAGGTTGGATCGGTTTGAAAGGCTTTTTGATAGGCTTCGGTTAATGAGCTTGCCACTGCAACGCCACAAGGATTGGCATGTTTAACAATAACACAAGCAGGTAAGTCAAAGCTTTTGACACACTGTAAAGCGGCATCAGTATCAGCAATATTATTATAAGATAATGCTTTACCTTGTAACTGTGTCGCCTGTGCTACTGACGCATTAGGATAATCAGGTTCAATATATAAGGCAGCTTGTTGGTGAGGATTCTCACCATAGCGCATCACTTCAGCTTTGTTAAACTGTAGATTGATTGTATTAGGAAAGTTATGTGCTTTCTCTCCAGTTGCTGGATTTAATGTGCCTAAATGATTAGCAATCATGCCATCGTATTGTGCGGTGTGTTCAAAGACCTTACATGCCAAGCTAAAGCGTGTCGCAAAGTCTAAAGCACCATGATTGTCATTTAGTTTTTGTGTAATGTCGGTATAGTCATTAGGATCACAAATCACGGTAACATCTTGATGGTTTTTTGCCGCTGAGCGCAACATTGTCGGACCACCAATATCAATGTTCTCAATCGTCTCGCTGAAACTGACATTCGGTTTTTCGATTGTTTGTTTAAATGGGTATAAATTGACAACAACCAAATCAATATTCGGGATATCATGTTGCTGCATAACCGCTTGATCGATATCGCGTCTACCAAGAAGTCCACCATGGATTTTAGGGTGCAGAGTTTTGACACGCCCATCCATCATCTCAGGGAAGCCTGTGTAATCTGATACTTCAATTACGGGAATATTAGCGTCTGCTAATAGCTTGGCAGTGCCACCAGTTGATAATATTTCAATATTGAGTTTTTGCAATTGCTTGGCAAAGTCAACAATCCCTGTTTTGTCGGAAACACTAAGCAAAGCGCGTTTAATTGATCTCACGAGATTTCGCTCCAAAAGAGTACGTTAAAAGCGAGGTGATTGTATACTCATCACAAATCATTTTACAGTGTTTTTTGCGTTGTATACGAGTGCAAACGATTTTATAGTGTTTCTGTCTCGGTAGGGGTCTTTAAACTTTTCACACTTTGACTTTACTCAGGGAGTGATTGGCATTGTTGGCTGAGCGTTAGTCGAAGCCATCCGCTATCTTTGTATTCCCCTTCGACTTCGCTCAGGGTGCGGTAGAGCTTATTGGTTGAGCATTAGTCGAAGCCTCTTGTTGTTTTTATCCTTACCTTTTGACTTTGCTCAAGGTACGACAAACAGCGTGATATATCTTGATATATATCAATCTTCATCCTATGCTATATATGATTCAAACTATAAGAGGTGCTCGATGATGCATACAGCAAAGTTATTTATGAATGGGCGTAGTCAAGCCGTAAGATTACCTAGTAGTTATCGTTTTGACTGCAAAGAGGTTTATATCAGACGTCATCCTGAAACGGGTGATATTATTATTTCTAAAAAGCCAGGCTCGTGGGAGGATTTCTTTGAGATGAAAGAAGGCAAGAAGATCCCTAAGGACTTTATGGCTGATAGAGATGATGAAGTGCCATCACAGAGAGATTTATTCTGATGGTAAATACAAAGCGCTACATGCTTGATACCAATACAGCAAGTTATATTATTAAAGGTGATTACCCTGCACTTAAAACACATCTGATCAATGTGCCTATGTCGAGTATTTGCATCTCAGCGATTACTGAGGCTGAGTTGCTATTAGGTGTGGCTAAAAAGCCAAATGCAAAACATTTGCCGATGATTGTTAATGAGTTTCTACTTCGTGTCGAGATCTTGCCTTGGACATCACAAGCTGCAAAAGCTTACGCAAAATTACGCGCAACATGTGAAAAAGAAGGCAAGACATTATCGTGCATGGATATGCTTATCGCAGCACATGCAAAAGCTGAAAATGCAGTATTAGTGACAAAAGATCGAGCCTTTTATCATTTGTCAAAGCACCTTGAGCTAGAAGATTGGACAAAATAAAAATAAAAAATAGAAGAAATTAAGCCGTAATTTTCTTGTACTTAATGCGATGAGGATCAACGGAGTCATCGCCTAGGCGTTTTTTCTTATCTTCAATATAGGCCTCATAATTTCCTTCAAACCAGACAACATTACTTTCACCCTCAAAGGCTAAGATGTGTGTTGCCACGCGATCTAAGAACCAGCGATCATGCGAGATGATCATCACCGAACCTGGGAAGGCAAGAATGGCTTCTTCAAGGGCGCGCAATGTCTCGACATCAAGGTCATTCGTCGGTTCATCAAGTAATATGACATTGCCACCCTTGCGTAGTAACTTCGCTAAATGCACGCGATTGCGCTCACCGCCGGAAAGCTGATGGATAAATTTCTGCTGATCAGAACCTTTAAAGTTAAAGCGTCCAACGTATTGACGTGAGGGGATCGTGTACTTGCCAACAGCGATGACATCAAGACCATCAGAGATCTCTTCCCAGACGGTTTTGTTACCATCTAAGGTATCACGGGATTGGTTGACATAGGCAAGCTCAACCGTTTCACCGAATTCAACATTGCCAGCATCAGGTGTTTCAATGCCTGATATCATTTTAAAGAATGTCGATTTACCCGCGCCATTTGGTCCAATAATACCAACAATGGAACCTGCTGGAACCTCAAAGCCAAGCTGATCAATCAATAAGCGATCACCAAAGCCTTTACTGATACCGTCAATGTTAATGACTTTATTGCCTAAGCGTGGTCCAGGCGGGATATATAAGTCTTGTGTGGCATTGCGCTCTTGGAATTCTTGTGAGCTTAGCTCATCAAAGCGCGATAAACGTGCTTTTGATTTGGCTTGACGACCTTTGGCATTTTGACGTACCCATTCAAGCTCTTGTTGCAATGCTTTTCTATGTGCTGTTTGTTTTTTCTCTTCTTGGGCTAGACGTGCTTCTTTTTGTTCTAACCAGCTAGAGTAATTACCTTTAAAAGGGATCCCTTCACCACGATCAAGCTCAAGGATCCATTCAGCAACATTATCTAAGAAGTAGCGATCATGGGTAATTGCCACAACAGTGCCTTTATATTCTTGCAAGAAGCGTTCAAGCCAAGCGACACTCTCAGCGTCTAAATGGTTTGTTGGTTCATCTAGCAGCAGAATATCCGGAGATGATAATAATAATTTACATAGTGCAACACGACGTACTTCACCGCCTGAAAGCTTTGATACATCAGCATCCCAAGCTGGTAAACGTAGCGCATCAGCTGCAATCTCAAGCTTGCGATCAATCTCCCAAGCACCAGCGGCATCGATTTTGTTTTGTAGCTCACCTTGCTCGGCAAGTAACTTGTTCATTTCATCATCGGACATTGGTTCGCAAAATTTCATGCTGATTTCATCAAAGTGTGTAACCAGTGCTTTAAGATCGGCTAAGGCTTCTTCAACATTGCCCTTAACATCTTTTGTTGGGTCAAGTTGTGGTTCTTGTGGTAAATAACCGATTTTAACCCCCTTGCGAGGTGCTGCTTCACCGACGATCTCAGTATCAAGCCCTGCCATAATACGTAGTAATGTTGATTTACCTGAGCCATTAAGACCCAAGACACCAATCTTAGCACCATCAAAAAATGATAGCGAAATATCCTTTAAGATATAGCGGTTCGGTGGCACAACCTTACCAACGCGATGCATTGAATAAATATATTGTTCAGACATTTAAGAATCCTTAGTTTGTTTTGTAAGATGTATATAGACATAAACGCAGGCGATTGTATCAAAAAACAGATAGTCTTGGTATAGTGCTTGCAAACTGTTTTGAAATTCAAATGGAATTAAATCAACAACCATGGTGAATAAGGCGCTATTAGCAATAAACTATTTATTGTTTAGCTGCTTATATACTAATAAATTGTTGAAGTAACCTTGGGTTACTATATAAATATCAATTGGTTTGTATAATATTTGATTAATGAAGGAATGGAAACAACTCAACATGGCACGACTTATTTTATTGGTGGGTGCTTGCAGTGCAGGAAAAACCTCGACTGCAAAAGCACTACAAAACTTAATGGATGAACCGAATATTCATCTGGGAATTGATACGTTTCATCTGGCAATTCCAACGGATAAGCTAGAATTGTCAAAGCCGGATAAAGATTATTTGTATCCAAGACAATATCAGGAAAATGGGCAGACGATGACAGAAATTGTGCATGGTGATATTATCAAGCGCATTAATCTGGCACGTTATGAATCAGTCTGTTGTTTTTTAAATCATGGTATAAGTGTGGTAGCAGATGAGATCTTCTGGCGTTTTGATGATTTTAAGGTGTTTTTAGAGAAGCTTCAAAAATATGAAGTGGTTATGGTTGCTATGCGTGTCTCCGATGAGGTGGGTGAAAGGCGTGCGCAAAAACGCATGGAGCAATCCCAAAATTACCAAGATGATTTCCGACCTATTGGCATGAGTCGCGCCTCAAATCATATGACACATAAATATACGCGTTATGATATAGACATAAATACTGATAATAAAACACCAGATGAATGTGCTCAATCAATTTATCATGAGCTGCAAGCTACGACGCATTTTGCGGCATTTAAGGCGCTTTGTCAGCAGTATCTGTAATGATGAAATACCCAATCAAACATACTAAGTGTAAGAATAGTATTGAAAAATCGCAGATATTAACACAAACCAACTAGCCAAAGATCAGGTTTTTAGGCTACACTTTGGATGGGAATTAAATGACAACGATATTCCGATAATCAACATTTAAAAGGAGCTTAAATTTATGAATAAAGTAATTAGACCAAAACGTGTGTATGCAGCCATTTGGATGCTCTATGGCGTGAGTATTCTGGGGCTGTTGGACTTAATGACATCCTCGACTTTAGTTATGGTGCCAATGGAGCATATCTGGCTTGATGTGGTTGCTTACATTGTGCTCATTGCAGTGGCATTTGTGATTAGTCTGGGGGTTAAAGCAGCAAAATGGATTTATATTATCCTTGCGATTATCTGGTATGCGTTTTTAATCTTTTATTTGCCAGAGCACGCCAGTCACCCGCTTAATTTCTGGTTAGTGTTTATTGAAATTATTTTAATCATTGCCGCATTTTATATTTTGTATCAGCCCAAAGCCGTGCGTTGGTTTAACAAGACGCAAAAAGTTTAATGAATTAGCTATAACTGCTGTGGCTCCAACATAGCGCTAAGTAATACTTCACCCCATAGACCATGGCGTTAACAGATAAGTCAAAGGTTGGTTCATGCACCATCGAGGTAAAGCCTGAAGTTTCATTCCGCACACCTAAAAATGCATAACATGCTGGAATCTCTTTGGCAAAGTAGGAGAAGTCCTCTGATGCCATCCATGGGATATGAGATAACAGCGTGTTTTTCTCACCGACCACATGATTTGCTGCGGCAATGGATTTTTGTGCGCAGTTAGCATCATTTTGCGTTTCAGGATAACCAGGCAGATAATCGATATCAACCGATCCGTCATAAGTGTGGGCAATACCATTGGCAATTTCATATAAGCGCTTTTTAACGAGCTCGCGCGCAGCTTGGCTAAGATAGCGAATACAGCCCTTAAGTTTAGCTTTATCGGCAATCACATTATAAGTACTACCAATATTAAGTGCGGTGATAGATACCACTGCAGGATCGAAGCTTGAAAGGTTTCTTGAGGCAATCGTTTGCACAGCATTGACAAATTGTGTTGCCATAACCATCGGATCATTGGTCGTGCATGGCGTGCTCGCATGCCCCCCTTTGCCGATAAAGGTAAGATCAAATAGATCAACACCGGCTAAGGCGACAGGTTGGCAAATTTGCATTTTTCCTTCATCAATTGAGGGTAATACATGGAGACCATAAATAGCGCTAACACCTGCTAATGCACCATCTTTGATCATTGCCGGTGCGCCACCAGGTAAAACCTCTTCAGAAGGCTGAAATAAAAAGCGTACATTAATCTTTAATTGGATCTTATGAGTAACCAATGTATGCGCTGTGGTTAGCACCATCGCACAATGTGCATCATGCCCGCACATATGTGCCTTACCATCGATGGTTGACTTATAATCACACGTGTTTTGCTCATGTATGGGTAACGCATCCATATCAGCGCGCAGTGCAATCATCGGATAATCAGGGTTAACAATCAAATCAGCAATAAGTCCTGTTTTGCCAATGTTGCGCTTAATCGTTAACCCGAGCGTTTGCAGTTTGCCCGCGATAAAATCGGCAGTATTTTCAACATCAAAGCCAAGCTCAGGGTGGCGGTGAATATGCTCACGCACTTCGCGTAAATAGTTTTGATCAATCGTTAAGTCGTCAATGGTATTAACCACCGTGAGTCTCCTTTTTTGACAAATGTTTAAGTGTGTTTGCTGTAACTAATGAGGCAGTTAAGCAGCTGATTAAAATCAGCAAAATGGTACTGTTTAAAATCGCATTACTTAAAATACCTGTTTTATAGCCGACCAAAATAATCGCTAAAGTTGCAGCAGCGTGCGCGCTACTTAAGCCAAAGATTAAACGACCATCAAGAGGTGATAGTTTAAGTGTAAGTTGGGTAAATTTAGCGGCAAGCCATTTACTTAAAAGCGCAACAATGATTAAAGTAATCGCGATACCTAAGACATGATGAATATCAACAAGCACATGTAAGTTCACAATCATACCAACGCTAATCAGAAAAACTGGAATAAACAAAGTATCACCAATAAAATGAATTTCGGCCTTTAATTTTTTCTTTTTGGCAACAAAACGATTTAAGGAAAGACCTGCAAAAAACGCGCCAATAATCGCATCAACGCCAATGATCTCAGCAAGTAATGCCAACAGAAAAACGACTAATAGCACAAAGGTGTAGTGCAGACTTTTCTTGCGCGCAAAGAGATAAAAAAATCCTTTAGCAATATAAGGGATAACAGCAAAGGCAATCAAACTGAAAAGAATAAAACCAATGACAAGACTTATCAGCATCATCATACTGCTACCTTCTTGATGAAGCCCCGTAACCAATGCCAGAATAAGTAGCACCACTGTATCGGTAATAATGGTACCACCCACGGCGATGGCAACTGCTTGGCGTTTGGCATGTCCTTTTTTACTGACCATCGGGTAAGCAATTAAGGTGTGAGTTGAAAACATAATCGCAACTAAAATGGCTGCACTGGCTTGAAAACCAAAGGCATAATGAAATATGGGGAAACCTATAGCAAAAGGGATAATAAAGGTCAGTATGCCAAAGAGTATGCTCTTGCGTTTATGTAGTTTAAACTCTTTCATCTCAAGCTCAAGACCGGCTAGAAACATAATATAAAGAAGCCCAGTGGTAGCAAAAATCGTTACCGCAAGGTTTTGATCTAAAATATTTAAGGCATGGGGACCGACGATAATACCGGTGATAATCAGCCCGATAATGCTCGGTATTTTGCTGTAATGACAAATCACTTTAGCCGCAAGAATGAGCACTAAAACAACGGCAAAAATGCTCACAGGATTATCTAGCGGTAGGGTAAATAAGTGTTTAAGCGTCTCAAGCGTATGCATGAATAATCCTTGTTAATTATGTTTTGAAAGGCGTATGCAATACGCCCCTACGTAATTACTATTATCGGCAAAGTTGTTTTTAACCTAATACATCAACACCTTTAGGTGGCGTGAAATCATAGGTTTTAGCAGGGATCTTTGCAGTAGAAATATCATAAAATTCAATATGCGTGGACTGCCCAACTTCTGTTTGGATAAGCATGGACTTTGGTGTGCTGCTAGCAAAAGTAATATCGATATATTTAATCAAAGATTGATCATTCACTTTGGGTGTTAAGCGATAAGTGTGCTCGCCATTTTGCGTTATGCTAAAGAGCTTTTGCAATACTTTGCTATCACCGGTCAATAATAGTAAATAGGGCGCTTGCGAGATGTTTTTAGGCACCTCACTAATTGTGACTTGCTCTAAATCTTCATCATAGTTCCAAAGTTTTTGCCCGTTAGATAACAGCATTTGTTTTTGTGGGGACTCAACCTGCCATTTAAAAAAGCTTGGCTTGCTTACCCATAATTCACCTGTGCTCGTTTCTTTAATGCCTTGTTGTGGATTAATTAAACTTTGGCGAAATTTAGCATGCATGTTTTTTAGATTGGTTAATAACGTAAACAATGTACTATCAGCATCATTATTTTTGATATTTTCGATACTTTCAGTATTCTTAGCATTTTTAGAGTTCTCAAGGGTGGCAGTTTTAGTTGCTATTGGTGTGGTGCTTTTATCTGCTGCAAACGTAGGCTTTAATAGTACGCTAGAGAGTAGAGTAACGGCGGTTAAACCTAAAAGACTATATTTAATCAATGGCTTTATTTTTTGTATATTGTTCATTTCTGTTACCTTTTTACCAGTACTTCACGCATGCCATTGCTTTGCATTTCACTCACAAGACCAGCTGCTTCCATTTCCTCAATCAATCGTGCTGAGCGGTTATAACCAATGCGCAAGCGGCGTTGGATGTTTGAAATTGATGCGCGCTGTGTTTCAAGTACGATTTTAACAGCTTCATCATACAGTGGGTCAGTGCTATCAGCACCGGCCTCACCCTCACCACCTTCTTCATCTTCACTAGCGGTGATGCTATCGATATATTCAGGTTCGCCCATTTCTTTCCATGCAGCGACCACGCGATGCACTTCATCATCATCGACAAAGGCGCCATGCACACGAGCAGGCACGCCTGAGCCAGGGGGCAAATAAAGCATATCGCCATGACCTAAGAGTTGTTCAGCACCTTGTTGATCTAAAATGGTGCGTGAGTCAATCTTTGATGACACTTGAAAAGCAATACGTGTTGGAATGTTGGCTTTGATCAAACCCGTGACGACATCGACGGATGGGCGTTGGGTTGCAAGGATTAAGTGGATGCCTGCCGCTCGCGCTTTTTGTGCCAAGCGCGCAATCAGCTCTTCAACTTTTTTACCCACAACCATCATCATATCGGCAAACTCATCGGCAATAACAACGATGTAAGGCAGCTTCTCTAATAATGGTGCATCTTCATCGTGTCCTGGACGCAACTTAAGCCACAGTGGATCTTTCATTGGCTCGCCTGATTTCTCAGCCTCAAGGATTTTCTCATTTAATCCAGCAATATTTCTAACACCTGCGGCTGCCATAAGTTCGTAACGTCGATCCATTTCTTTGACACACCAACGTAGCGCATTAGCTGCCTCATTCATATCAGTAACAACTGGTGTCAAAAGATGAGGTATCCCTTCATAGATCGATAACTCAAGCATTTTTGGATCAATCATAATAAGACGCAGATCATCCGGTGCTGATTTATATAGCATACTGATGATCATCGCATTGACACCAACAGATTTACCAGAACCAGTCGTTCCTGCAACCAGTAAATGTGGCATTTTGGCAAGGTTAGCTGTTTCAGGTGTGCCTGCAATGTCAACCCCCAATCCCATGGTCAAAGGTGAGCTTGATTCGATAAATTTCTTATGCGCCAAAACTTCTTTTAAACGCACCATTTCACGCTTTTGATTCGGTAGCTCAAGACCTACATAAGGTTTGCCAGGAATGACTTCAACAACACGCACACGTGCCGCAGATAAGGAGCGCGCTAAATCCTGCGCCAAACCACTTAATTTACTGACTTTAACTCCTGGGGCAAGCTCAACTTCAAAGCGCGTGATCACAGGTCCTGGGTAACTGCCAACAACTTTAACCTGTACACCAAAATCAGCCAGTTTCTCTTCCACCAATAACGCCATCTTTTGTAAGAACTCTTTAGAGATAAGCTCTTTTTTTGCTTCAGGATCATCAAGTAGATCTAATGATGGTAGACCAGTAATTTTATCGGTTTTATTTTTAGGTTTTTTAGGTATTGATGACTTACTTATAGGCACTGGTAAAGGGATGTCATCGATCTCAGGTAATGCCTCATCATCAAGCGCTTTTGTTAGTGGTTTTAGTGTGAATTCATCATCAAAAGGCTCAAAAGAGATCTCGCGATCATCTATGTGTTGATTAATGCCTGGATCATTGTAACTCAAGTGATCAAGTGTATCATGCTCAGCCATTAAGTTATCTTGCTGTTGTTGTTCTCGTTCATTCTTCGCACTCTTTGCCAGTAATTTTTGCTCTTTTAACTCGGCCTTTTCATCCTTTTTTTGCTGCTTTAGCGCTTCTTTTTGCGCTTTTTGTTCAGCGCGCTCTAGCGCTCTTTGCTCTTTTTCTTCAGGAGAACTTGTGAAAAAGTCTTTTATCGTCATCACAATAAAACGAATAAGAGCAGCAAGTGAGCGAATCCAAAAACCACCTGAGAACAAGGTTAAGCCTAAGGCAAAAGCAACAATAAGCACCAAAATGCTGCCGGCAGTGCTAAGGTATAAAATGGCATATTTAGCGACTTCCTGCCCTAAAATGCCGCCAGCGCCTTCAGGCATGTAGACACTAAAAACAGACAATCCAATCTGAGCCAATCCGCTTCCTGAAAACACCAATAAAATAGCACCCGCAAAACGCATAAGCATCAGCAGAATACTACTTTCAGCAAAGGTTTTACGCTCAAGAAAAAGCTGCCAGATGCCATAGACCAGTAAAAAGGGAATCAAAAAACCAAAGACGCCACAAATGCTTAAGATAATGTTGGCAGTATAAGCACCGACAATGCCGGCGTAATTGTAGACCTTATCTTGTGATTGAGAGATCGTCCAACCGGGGTCATTACTGTTATATGAAAAAAGCGATAACAATAAAAATAAGGCAATTGCACCCATTAACACTAGCCAAGTAATTCGTAAGCGATCAACCAATAGTGGATGAAGCTCCTTTTTAACGGTTGCTTGATTAGCAGATTGTTTTGCTGTTTTAGCTGTTTTGTCGGCTCTAGTCTTCTTAGAATCCGCTTTTTGTGATGTGTTTTTCTTACTTTTACGCAGCAGCGCCACTCTTAATTCCTCATATTCATCGAGATTAAACGCCCTTATCATACCAAGGGCAAAACAAAGCAGGCAACTCGTTTTGCCAGAATGTTGATAGATTAACGGTTGGGCTTGTAGCTAGCAGCGCTTCTCAGGTAGAATGGCGCAAGTTTATTTGCTATTAAAAAACTAACATAAGGAAACTTAAGATGAATAACGCATTTTATGAGCATTTACGTCAAGGGATTAATGAGATCAAAGAAGCAGGAACCTACAAAGGTGAGCGTATTATCAACTCACCGCAATCTTCAGATATTACCCTTAAAAATGGGGCGCATGTTATTAACTTTTGCGCGAATAATTATCTAGGACTTGCCGATAATAAAGACTTAGTGGAAACTGCTAAAAAAGCATTGGATCAATATGGTTATGGCGCGGCATCTGTACGCTTTATTTGTGGCACACAAACGCCACATAGAGAGCTTGAAAATTTGATCAGTCAATATCTAAAGATGGAAGAGACGATTGTGTTCCCATCATGTTTTGATGCTAATGGTGGCGTGTTTGAATCTATCTTGACTGCCGAAGATGCGGTGATTAGTGATGCGTTAAATCACGCCAGTATTATCGATGGTGTGCGTTTATGTAAAGCGATGCGTTTTCGCTATAAAAATAATGATATGAGTGATCTTGAAGCGCAATTGCAAGCAGCTGATGAGAAAGGTGCGCGCTTTAAGCTTATCGTCACCGATGGCGTTTTCTCGATGGATGGTATTATCGCCAACTTAAAAGGCGTCTGTGACTTGGCGGATAAGTACAATGCACTTGTGATGGTTGATGACTCGCATGCCACGGGTTTTATTGGTGAGCAGGGACGTGGCACACCAAGTTATTGTGGTGTTGAAGGGCGCGTTGATATTATCACAAGTACATTAGGCAAGGCATTAGGTGGCGCATCAGGTGGTTTTGTGGCAGCGCGTGCGCCAATTGCCGAGATGTTAAAACAAAAGGCACGTCCTTATTTGTTTTCAAATGCCTTAGCGCCGATGATTGCAGCGACATCAATGGCAGCGATTAAATTGGCGATGAGCTCAGATGAAAGACGTGATGTGTTGCAGCGCAACCAAAAACATTTCAGACAAAAAATGACAGCTGCAGGTTTTGATCTTATCCCAGGTGAGCATCCAATTATTCCAGTGATGTTATATGAGGAGAAAAAAGCCGCTGAAATGGCGGAAAAGTTGCTGCATAAGGGTATCTATGTGATCGCGTTTTCGTATCCTGTGGTTCCTAAAGGCTTAGCACGTATTCGTACGCAAATGTCAGCAGCACATACGCTTGAACAGATCGATAAAACGGTCCAGGCATTTATTGAAGTTGGTAAAGAAATGGGAATTATCTAAAATGCAAAAAACAATGAAAGTACTATCTAAGCTTAAGGCTGAACCAGGTATTTGGATGACTGAGTTGCCTATTCCTGAAGTCGGGCATAATGATGTATTGATCAAAGTGAAAAAAACAGCGATTTGCGGTACAGACCTGCATATTTATCTATGGGATGAGTGGTCGCAGAAAACCATTCCAGTACCGATGGCAGTTGGACATGAGTTTGTCGGCGAGATTGTTGCTCTTGGTTGTGAAGTCAAAGGCTTTAAGGTGGGTGATCGTGTTTCAGGTGAGGGGCATATTACCTGTGGATTTTGTCGCAATTGCCGTGCTGGTAAACGTCATTTATGTCGCAATACCGTTGGTGTTGGGGTTAATCGCCAAGGCGCGTTTGCCGAGTATTTAGCGATTCCTGCGGAGAATACCTTTAAAGTACCTGATTATGTCAGTGATGATATTGCTAGTATGTTTGATCCTTTTGGTAATGCGGTGCATACCGCATTATCCTTTGATCTTACCGGTGAAGATGTACTAATTACAGGTGCCGGTCCCATTGGCATTATGGCAGTGGCGATTGCCCGTCACGTTGGTGCTAAGCATATTGTCATTACCGATATTAATGATTATCGTTTGGAGCTTGCAAGGCAAATGGGGGCGAGTGTTGCCTTAAATGTCAAAGCATATAAAACAGCAGCTGAACAAGCCAATGCGCTAAGAGAGACGATGACTAAACTGGGTATGACTGAAGGTTTTGATGTCGGGCTTGAGATGTCAGGTCACCAAGCGGCAATTAATGCGATGATTCAGACAATGAATAATGGTGGCAATATTGCTTTGTTAGGCATTGGTGGTGCTGAAGTTACCGTGCCATGGAATGATATTGTTTTTAAAGGCTTGCACTTAAAAGGTATCTATGGTCGTGAGATCTATGAAACTTGGTACAAGATGGCAAGCATGGTTGGCTCGGGCCTAAATGTAAACCCTGTGATTACACACCAGTTTCATGTTGATGATTTCTTAGAAGGGTTTGAACTAATGAAGTCAGGGCAGTGTGGTAAAGTTATTTTAAACTGGGCATAAATCTAATAATTTATATTTTATATTTCTTGCTTTTTGCTTACTTTTATTATCGAATGTTCCCCGTTCTAGGGAAAACGATTAGAGAAACATATGAAAGTATTAAAAGGGCAAGGTAGTGTCCTAACCATCGCAAGCTTAACTGAATTTGGTGAACGCTATAGCTACTACGTGATTCAGTCATTACTTATCTTCTTTTTAATTCACAAATTTAATTTACCTGAGGCAAAGGGTGCATCTCTTGTGGGTACGGTGCTTAGCATGGTATATATCTCAGCATTGGTTGGTGGGTATATCGCCGATAAGCTCATCAGCTATTACCGTGCGGCAACACTTGGTGTGGCGTTTATGATTGCTGGGAGCTTAGTGTTAGCCGTTGCAAGCTCTGAGAACTTACTTTTTCTGGGTCTTTCATTTATTTCAATTAGTACGGGATTGATTAAATCAAATATAAGCTCATTTATCGGACGCTTTTATGATAAGACCAATGCGACAGAAGGGCAGCGTGATTTTGGTTTTAATATCTTTTATGTTGGGATCAATTTAGGGGGCTTTGCTGCATTATTTGTTGCTTCTTACTTAAGTGAAACCTATGGCTTTGCCGCGCCCTTTTATTCAAGCTTGATCGTGTCGATACTGGTACTGATCAATTTGATCGTTGGCTTTTTTATTTTGGCAAAGCACATTAAAGAAGTGAAAATCAATTTAGCCATTGTCGCTAAAACCATTCTAATCTTAGCAGTGTATTTTGTGGTGGTCTTTCTGGTGTTAAAGAATCCAATCATTGCCAATGTTGCCATTACAGTTGCAGGACTAGGCTGCTTTATCGTTATGCTTATCTCAGCGCAAAAAAAATACTGGCGTAATGTTATTGTTGCTTTTATCTTTTTTGTTTTGTCAATTTTATATTGGGCGCTATTTTTTCAGATATTTATTTCAGTGTTGCTGTTTATCTCAAAAGGAGTGAATAATAACTTATTGGGTTGGCATATCTTAGACTCGCAGTTTTTAAGCTTTGAATCGGTAGGAGTCTTAATCTTTGGCTTTTTTATGGGGAAACTGTGGTTGTCATTAGAGCGCAAAGGCAAATCCGTGCAGGATATTGATAAGTTTAATATTGGTTTTATCTTACTTGCCGTTGTTTTCTTAATTATTTGGGTTGGTATTCAGTTGACACCTAAAGGTCAAGGCGTTCCTGCGATATATATGATTATCGCCTTTTTAATTATGGCAATCAGTGAGTTATCATTATCAGCAATTGGTTTGTCACTTATCACAAAATTAGCACCACCTAATTATGTTTCTTTATATATGGGAATCTGGTTGGTAACCCTTGGTATTGGCGGCAAACTTGCCGGTGTCATTGCCCAGTGGGCACCTGTGACTGGTGATATCCATAGTATTAAAACTGGAATGTCTGAAGGTTTGCAATTGTTTATTGTCTTAACAATAGTCGGTGCTTTGTTGTGTTTATTGTTAAGACGATTTGTGCTTGCTAAGCGATAATTAGCCTTTTCTGGCGCCAAATACGATAGACAGTAAAATCAGCAAAGTGCCAATGCCTTGCACCAAGGTTATATGCTCACTTAAGAAAATAAATGAAAATGCCAATGTTGAGATCGGCATTGCCGCAGTAACTAGCCCTGCAGTGCTGGCACTCACCTGATCGCATCCCATAAACCAAAATAGATAGAATAAAGCAGAGGCAACTGATACTAAGAGCAAAACAAAATAAGCATTAAAGCTTAAACCAAGTAACTCATGCCAGTTAGCGAAAAACAACAGTGGAATCATCGCAATGGCATTGATTAAATTCATCAAAAATGCCGATTTAACTGCGGGTAATTGAGTATTCTTAAATTTGCTAATGACATAATAAAGTGCTTCAGGAATCATCGCTAAAAAGATGATCATATCTCCAATAATTGATAATGCTGAAAAGTCGTGACTTGATAGGCTTGAGCCATTAATCGCAATTAAGCCAATGGTGGCAAAGAGGATACATAATGCTTTAAAAGGAGTAATGCGTTGGCGGAAAATAATAAACGATAAGATAATAATCATCGCCGGCAGTGTGCTGGTAATAAGTCCTGCCATGCTGGCACTGGTGAATTGAATCCCTGAGAGCATCAACAGGTTAAAGAACATGCCTGCACATAGCGCTTGCGCAATCAAAACAAACCAATCTTTCTTGTTAAGCGATGAAATAGTGCTTTGTGCATTATTTGTTTTTTTAATAAAGGGCATGCATGCCAAAAGGACAAGGCTGCCAACAATAAAGCGTATTTCAAGTAAGGCAATAATCGATAAGTGTGATACCAAAAATTTGGAGCCGGTGATATTAACCCCCGTCACCATTTGCGCAACGATTAATGATAAGATGCTCCACATAAACTCTCTCCCAGTAGTTATTATAAGTGGTATTGTACATTTTAATGGGTTGAATTAATTCTATTACAAGCCCTTTATGCCCTTACTTTTAAAAGGGGTCAGTTGGTAATTGGCAAAGTGCCTTAGAAAAGAAGTATAAACCTCAAAAAGAGCGTAATGCTAGCGATTGTTATGATCTAGTGATATTGAGTGGCGCCCAACTTTGACAGGTTGGCATCACCTCAAGTGTGTTGATATTAATATGTTGAGGTAATGATGTCGTGAAATAGACAATCTCAGCAATATCATGTGCAAGCAATGGTTCAGTTTGATCATACACTTGGTTGGCTTTTTGAGCATCTCCCTTAAAACGCACTACGGAAAACTCCGTTTGCGCAAGTCCTGGCTCAATATCAGTGACACGAATATTTTTTCCTTGAAGATCAGAGCGTAACGCTCGTGAAAACTGTTGAACAAACGCTTTGCTGGCACAATAGACATGTCCACCAGGATAGGGCCAATTCGCAGCAATGGAGCCGATGTTAATAATGTGACCACGATTGTTATCAAGCATCAATGGCAATATGCGCTTGGTAACATATAACAGACCATTAATATTGGTATTAATCATCGTTTCAAAATCAAGCTCATCGGCATCTTGAAAAGAGGCTAAGCCCAATGCTAAGCCTGCATTATTAATCAAAATGCCGATATTTTTCATATGCTCAGGTAGTGCACTAATGACTTGATCAATGGCATCCTTATCAGTGACATTCAGCTCGGCAATATGGATGGGAAAGTCTTGATTGAGTGTTTTAGCTAATGCTTGTAAATGACCAAAGCGGCGCGCGGTTAAAATGACTGGGTGACCGTTGGCATTATATTTACGTGCCATTTCAGCACCAAAGCCCGAGCTTGCGCCTGTGATAAACACAACGGGTTTAATGTTGGTAATAGATGATTTAGTAGGTTTGTCATGCATGATGTGTCGACCTTGGTTTGTCGGTGGGTAGAGACAAAGTGTACGAAAAAAAAGTGCAACAATCATCCCTGTTGATCAGCTTTTTTGATACCATAGCGAGAATGAATCATTAGCTTTGTTTAGTCGTATTAATGCAGCTTGATAGTTTAGTAATTTTTAAAAATCGCCCAGCGCGTGTCATTGGGTTTGTTGATAAGAAAGTTGAAATTCAATTAGAAGATGAAAAAACCGTTAAATTACCTGAGAAAAACTTACTGCTGCTGCACGATGGTGGCTTTAAGAAATTTGAGGTGTTAACGACTGATTTAGGTGAGGGTGAGCTCATTGATGCTTGGGGATTGTTGCAAGGTGCTAAAACCAATTATGGTGAATTGAGTGAGCTTATTTATGGTGAGTATAATTGCACAACAGTTTATGGCACGTGGCAAATTGTGCAAAAAGGCCTGCATTTCTTCGCGCATGAAGATGAGATTGGGGTTAATACGCCTGAGGCGGTAGATGACATTATCAAACAAGCACAAGAGAAAGCACAAAAAGCACAAGCATTAGAGACTTTTATCACGCGCTTAAAGGAAAAAACTTATGTCCAAGAGGATGAACCTTTTGTTAAAGAGTTGGCATCATATGCTTTGGGACAAGCGGCAGGCTGTCGTTTTTTTAAATTAATTGATAAGGAAGAAACGCCAGTTAATGCCCATGCATTACTGCTTGATATTGGCTATTGGGATGAATTTGTTAACCCCTATCCCATGCGTTTAGATGCAGCTTTACAAGCCCCTGTTTTTGAGTTGCCTGAAATGCAATCTGAATCGCGTGTTGATTTAACGCATTTAGCAAGTTATGCGATTGATGATGAGGACAGTCACGATCCAGATGATGCATTAAGTTTTGATGAAACAACGCAAAAACTATGGGTGCATGTTGCAGATCCTGCGAGTTTGGTGGGTGTTGATGGTGAGATTGACAAAGAAGCGCGCGCTCGAGGGAGCAATCTTTATCTACCTGAAGGCGTCATTCCAATGTTGCCACATCAGATTACTGAGGACTTGGCACTGGGGCTTCATCCGACATCTCCAGCGTTATCAATTGGCTTTAAGCTGATCGATGGTGAGGTTAAAGATATTGAGATCGTATTATCAACTATCAAGGTAACACGCTTAAGTTACCAAGAAGCCGAGCATAAATTAACTGAGGTACCATTTAATCATTTTGTGCGTTTTTCTAATGAATTTAGCGGCTATCGTCGAATGCATGGTGCTGTTGAGCTGCAGTTTTCAGAGGTGAAGCTCAAATTGCGTGATAAGAAAGTCGATATCATTCCTTTGGCAACATTGCAAAGTCGCAATATCGTGCGCGATGCGATGTTAATGGCAGGTGTGGCAGTTGCCACTTTTGCTGATCAGCATGAGATCCCATTGCCTTTCTCAACACAGCCAGAGCATGATCTGAGTAAAGAAGAGCAAACACCTCAATTGATGTCGGAAATGTTTGCTGTTAGAAGACGCTTACAAAAAGGACAATACAAAAGTAGTGCTGATAGGCATGCAGGCATGGGACTTAATGCCTATGTACAGGCAACTAGTCCATTAAGGCGCTATTTGGATATGGTGGTACATCAGCAGTTAAGACGATTTTTAAAATCTGAAACTTTGTTCTCAGGTGAAGAGATTCTCATGCGTATTGGTGAAAGTGAATCAGGCATTAAAGCTGCGCGCCAAGCAGAAAGCTTTAGTAACAATCACTGGAAATGTGTCTATTTGATGCAAAACCCTAACTGGCAAGGTGAGGCGATAGTGATTGAGAAACAACAAGGCAATCGCGTTACTGTTTTTATTCCCGGTTTATCATTGATCAAGAAATTAACATTGGCGGAGTCTGCAGAGCTAGATACAACGATCACAGTGACCTTAAGCGATGTGAAGCTTGCAACACAGGATATTTATTTTCGGGTTTAAAATATTTTTAGGGTAAGTTCTTTTTTGCCAATAATGCGGCAAATTCTATAAATGGTTTCCAAACTATAGGATGCTTTTGCCTTTAAAATTCGATTGGCTTGAGATTTACTAGTTCCTAGTTTTTCTGCTAAGCCTTCAAGCGTTAAACCTTGCGAATTTTTATACTCCATAACATCACTAGCAAGCTCTTGACGGGCAATAATTGCTTGGCTTTCAATAGTGGTATCTATTTCAATTGCTGAAATTTCTTCTTTTGAAAGGAGTTCTTTTTTTAGGGTTTCGGAATCAATAAAGTCATATTTACTCATTTTAGCCTCCAATTAAATCTTTAAGAATGCGTTTTGCCTTCTCAATATCTTTTGTCTGTGTGTTTTTGTTTCCAGCCCATATGCAGCGGTAAGTTTTGCCATCGAAATAAAAGTAATAGATTCTAGTGCCTGTTGGCGTTCTCAACTCTTTTAAATGTTTGTTACCTTGAATATCTTTTTTATAAGGTAAGCTTAGCTCATGTCCAAACATTCGTAGCAGGTCTATTACTTTGTAGGCTTTTATCAACTCACTTTTGCTAAGTGCTTTAAGGTATTTAACTACCTCAACTTCAAGTTCAACCTTGTATTTATAATTCATTGACTATTTACCAAAATAAACCAAAAGAATTGTAACTTATAATAGTTCCAAAATTGGTACTTTTCAATGTTTTTATGAATGGGTAAATGTGCTATGATCCCATTTGTGAGAAAAATTAAAATAATATGCCTTAGAATATGCAGTCCACTAATTCATTGATAAAAGTTATTAACAATGTACAAACAAAAGATCGTGCGCGATTAATGATGCGTTTCAGCGAGCTTGCCAAAGCGCATCATACGGATAATGATAAATGGCAAAAGTTGCTCACTGACGTGGATCAATCCAAAGAAAAGGTTGCACTGCGTCGCACGAGTATGCCTAAGATTAATTATCCTGATTTACCAGTTAGTCAGCGGGTTGATGAGATTAAAAAAGCCATTTGTGATAACCAAGTGGTGATTATTGCCGGTGAAACTGGCTCGGGAAAATCAACGCAATTACCCAAAATTTGTCTTGATTTAGGCTTAGGTGCCAAAGGGCTTATTGGACACACGCAACCAAGGCGTCTAGCAGCGCGCTCCATTGCCAATCGTTTAAGTGAAGAGACCAATATGCCACTAGGGCAAGGCATAGGTTTTAAGATTCGCTTTAGTGACCAAACCAATGACAATACCTTTATCAAGGTGATGACCGATGGTATTTTATTAGCGGAAATTCAAAATGATAAATATCTTTCGCAATATGAAGTGATTATTATCGATGAGGCGCATGAGCGCAGTTTGAATATTGATTTTCTATTAGGGCATATCCATCAGATATTAAAAAAACGTCCCGATTTAAAGCTTATTATTACTTCAGCAACGATTGATCAGGCGCGTTTTGCTGAGCATTTTAATGCACCAATTATTGAAGTCTCGGGACGAACTTATCCGGTTGAGACTCGTTATCAAGACCCACTAGACTTTGAGGATGAGCTATCACAAGCAGATCAGATTTTGCGCGCTGTGCATAGTCTACATCACGAAAAACCAGGTGATATTTTGGTATTTCTCGCAACGGAGCGCGATATTCATGAAACCGCAGAAGTATTAAGAAAAGCGCAATTAAGACACACCGAAGTACTACCATTATTTGCGCGATTATCCAATGCCGATCAAGATAAGATATTTAATCCTCGCGGCGTTGGCAGGCGCATTATTTTATCAACGAATGTTGCCGAGACTTCATTGACTGTGCCTGGTATTCGCTATGTGATCGATAGTGGTGATGTGCGTATTAGTCGATATAGTTATCGCACTAAAGTGCAACACTTGCCGATTGAGCCAATTTCACAAGCCAGTGCCAATCAAAGAGCGGGGCGTTGTGGACGCGTGGCTGAAGGAATTTGTATTCGACTTTATTCAGAAGAAGACTTTCTATCACGTGCAGCATTTACCGATCCTGAGATTTTGCGTACGAACTTAGCGTCAGTTATTTTACAAATGGAAACCTTAAAGCTTGGTAATATCGAGAAGTTTCCCTTTTTAGAGAAACCTGATTCACGCATGGTTAAAGATGGGTATCGCTTACTGCATGAGATAGGTGCGTTAACTGAACACAGCAAAAAACATCATCTGCAAATCACGCCAATAGGGCGACAAATTGCTAAGTTTCCATTAGATCCACGTTTGGCGAGAATGTTGGTTAGTGGTGCAAAACTTGGTGTTTTGCGCGAGATTCTGATTATTGTCAGTTTTTTAAGTATTCAAGATCCGCGTGAGCGACCGATGCAGTTTCAACAAAAATCAGATGAAATGCATAAACAAGATCACCATCAAGACTCGGATTTTCTGGGAGTGGTTAATCTATGGCAACGTTTTCATGCTGAGACTAAAAGCTTATCTCATCGCTTAACACGTGAGTATTGCAAAAAGAATTTCTTATCTCCTTTGCGAATGCGTGAATGGCGTGAGGTTTATTTTCAGTTATTGAATCTCGCTAAGACCTTTAAATGGACAATCTCAGAAAGTGAATCAAGCTATGCTCAAGTTCATCAAGCATTATTATCGGGATTATTGGGTTATATTGGCTTTAATTATGAGCTTAAGGAATACTTAGGTGCTCGCGGCATGAAGTTTTATATATTTCCCGGCTCATCGCAATTCAAACGCACACCGAAATGGTTATGTGCCGCTGAGATTACCGAAACGACGAAACTCTATGCGCGCATGATCGCTAAAATTGATCCTGCTTGGTTAGAATCTATTGCCGAGCACTTAACCAAAAAGCACTATAGTGAGCCGCATTGGAGCCAAAAGCGTAAAGCAGTGATGGCAAGCTTGCGTATTACACTTTATGGCTTGGATATTGTGGTAAATCGCAAGGTGCAATATAGTGATGTTGATCCACAAGTCTCACGTGAGTTATTTATCCGTCATGCCTTGGTGTACGGTGAATTTGCAACAAATGCTGAGTTTTTCCAAAAGAATTTGAGTCTGTTAGAAGAGGTTGAAGACTTGGAGCATAAGGCGCGTAAACGCGATATTGTTGTTGATGAAGAAACCTTATTTAGCTATTACGATAAATTGATTCCAGTAGATATTAATAATGGTGTGGTATTTGAAAAATGGTATCAATCCTTATCAAAGCTTGAGCGTGAGCAGCTGATCTTTGACAAAAAAAGTCTGATGCAGCATGAAGCACGTGAGGTGACTGATAACGCCTATCCTGATTTCTTTGATTTTGGCGGATTTCAGTTACCGTTGAGTTATCATTTTGATCCCACAGCAAAAGATGATGGCGTAACGATGACCGTGCCATTAGTGCTATTAGATCAAATTGATGCCAATCAATGTGACTGGCTTGTACCTGGACTGCTCGAGGAAAAAATCATTGGTCTTATGCGCGCACTACCTAAGAATATTCGTAAAGCCTGTGTGCCGGTGCCCCATTATGCCAAAGCTGTGATTGAAGCAATTGACATTGATTTAGCTGCCAATTTTTATGATATTCTAGTGCGTCAACTCGTGCGTATTACCGGTATTTCATTTGATTCAAGTGTTTGGCAGGATGCGGCAATTGAGGCGCATTTATATATGAACTATCGTGTGGTTGATTCGCAAAACAAGGTGCTGTCTGAAGGGCGTGATCTAAGCGTGATTCGCGATCAATTGCGTGGTGTTGAACGTCCACAGGTAAGCGTTACTAAAAAGAACAATGATACACTTTTTCAAGCGTGGGATTTTGGTGAGATTGCATTAACGCGTGATGTCACAGAACACGGCATTAAACTAAGTGTTTATCCATGTATTGAGACACGTGAGGATGGTGTGGTACTAACGCAAAAATCAACAGCACTTGAAGCAGAGATATCGACAAGGCTTGCGACACGTAAGCTGTTGATGCTTGCCTGTTCACATATCAATCGCACATTGATCGAGCGCATTGCGCATAATAAAAACTTACATTTATTATTTAGTCTTATCAAAGAGACGAAATGGCAGGATGAGTTAATTGCCAAAGCCTATGATATTGCTTTTGCGATTGAGAAAAAGCCTGTTGTGCGCACGCGCGGGCAGTTTAATGCGATGCATGATTCAGGAAGAGGTCAGTTGGTATCAACGATCGAAAATCTATGCAGTGATATTGAAGCCTTAATGTTAAGCTATCAAAGCTTACATAAATTACTTAATCGCAAGAAATTGCCTTTTGATTTATTAGCACTTTATCAAGAAGTGCGTACTATCGTTGATAGTTTGGTTTATAAAGGCTTTATTGTTAAAACGCCTTATCATTGGTTGCAGCGTATTTCACTCTATCTAGAAGCACTTAGTAATCGCTTGGATAAGGCACCAAGAGCGGCAAAACAGGATCGCCAATATCAAATTGAACAAGAGGAACTCATTCATTTGCTTAAGCAAAAAATGCAACAAAAAGGCGTGATTAACACCCTTGAGATTGATGAGATTCATTGGCTTAGGTATGAGCTATGGATCTCATGGTATAGTCAGGATGTTAAAACCATTGAAACGGTGTCAACAACGCGATTGAAAAAAAGGATTCAAGCGTTGTAATATACTGCACGCAAACGATTTGATTTTACAGAATTTCTACTGTTGAACTTCTCGTGCGCGTGAATGATTGAGTTTTTGCAGCTAAATTCAACGCAACAAACACGTAGCCGGTAGCTTTCTAAATTCTTACAAAAAGTCGGGAATTTCAGTTGGTCTAATATAGTGGTGATAAGAAGAGATCACCTTGCAGTATATAGATGATGAGAAGGGAGGGAGTATACTGCAAGGTAATTTCATGGTCTCAAGGTTACGATCACAGGACATACTGAAAGAGAAGGGAGAGAGAAAAAAGTTTGCTCTGTGATCGTGATCCCCTTGAGTGATGTCAGTATCACAAGCCAATATTAAGATAAGCTTAAGATATCAAAATAATTCTAAAAAAAATTCTCATACTCAAAAAGATCAAAGAAACATGATCTGTATTTGCTTTCTAGCAAGGGCTTTGCTAAAAGATAAGGTACTTAGTTCTAAAAAAACATGTGATAGATTATGCGGACAATTAAGAAATATCTTGCGGTTCCAGTTTTTGTTTTGTTGGCTGCAGGTTTAAGTGTTGCAGACACTACTGCTAAAGCAAATGATCAGGCTAAAGTAGAAGATAATCCGGCAACACAAAGCTGCTCAGCAAAAACCAGTGATTGCAATTTTGGTAGCAACTGGGAGTTGTTTAAACAAAATGTGTCAGATACCGCAAGTTCAGGGACGCAAGTAGCTAAAGATGCTGCCAATAAGGCGGGCGACTATGCGCAGCAGGGCTGGGATAAAACAAAATCAGCAACTGCTGAAGGTTGGCAAAATACTAAAGATGCTAGCAATGATGCTTGGGAGAAAACTAAAAAATTAGCAGCTGAAGGCTGGCAAAACACTAAAGAGGCGGCACAAAAAGGCGCTGAAAAAATAGATAACTATTTTAATGCAAATGAAAATGACAAGAGTAAAGCCCAAGAGCCAACGAATTCAAAAAATCAAGCACAATCACAAGAAAATAATTGATAAAATTATGCTGAACTTGCTGGCAATTCATGCGTGTTGGCGCTATCTTTGAATTATTCAAAGTTGACTTACAAACCCCCACGATACTCGTGGCTATACAATGGAGGACTGCACTATGCAAATTCAAATTACAGGTCGTCATTTAGAAGTTACCCCTGCATTAAAGCAATATGTCGATGAAAAGTTGAGTAAGCTTGACAATCACTTTGACCATATTATTGCTGCACGCGTTATTCTGTCGGTTGAGAAAGGCAAGCAAATGGCTGAGGCCGTGATTAATGTGCCAGGGACTGAGTTTGTGGCTAAGTCAGACTCTCAAGATATGTACGCAACTATTGATATGTTGCAAGATAAGCTAGATGCTCAAGTAAGAAAGCATAAGCAAAAATTAAAAGATCATCGTGCTGAGCGCCCTGAAGCCGAAGCATTAATGGCCGATGACGAAGTAGTGGATATTGACGAGGAACGTTGATAGAATAACGCACCATTTCGTTGAATAATCAACCATAAACCTATGAATTTCTTATCTTCGTTTATTTCTCCACAGCGTGTTATTAACAAAGCAGCCTTGCAAAGTCAAAAGCGCGTTTTCGAGGTATTAAGCCAGTTATTAAAAGATGATGATATCGATATCACTTCGGATACGATTTATCAGAAACTTTTTGAACGTGAGCGTATTGGTAATACTGCTATCGGCAAAGAGGTTGCCGTACCTCACTGCCGAATTGAAGGCTTAACAATGACGCGTTTGGCTGTGTTAACCTTGGAAGAAGCCATTGAATATGGTGAGGAAGATCGTAAAGTTAGTATCATAATTGCCGCAATTTTTCCACAGAACGTCAATGATGTGCATATTAAGTTTATGGCTGAATTAGTGAAGTTTCTGAAGCAGGAAGGCGTGCTTGAGAAAATCAAAGATGCCAATTCAAATGAAGCGCTTTATCAGCTTTTCTTAGGTAATGCTTAACCCTGTTAATAAATTAAGAAAAACAATGCAATATTGGCATGCAAGCTTTGTGACTAATAATATAGGCACAGGATTATTGGTCATTGGTGCGCCAAATGTTGGTAAAACCGAATTATGTGATTATTTAATTAAGTATTTTGATTTTTATCTTGTGGCAGATGACTTGGTGAGAGTCGCTCAAATAAATGATATTTACCAAGGAATCTTATGTAATGAACAATATTTTGGTGTTATGCATCATAAAAAGAAAGGTTTTATTCAAGTTGAAAAAGCACTAGATCAGGCTGTCATTAGCCATGTGATCTATTTATATCGTCAAGAGAAAGATCCAAAATATATTAACAAAGCACAAACCCTAGCTTTACCTTTGATTGAAATGGATGTCTTTAATAAAGCTTGGCATGAGTGTGCTAAGCAGTTGCAAAATAAATTAGGGTAAATACGAAAGCTTTGGTAAACTGAGCAAATTATGATGAGTGGAAATGGTAAAAATTGCGTGAATAGTGCATCCAAATCGGTTGTGCTCTTGGCTGGTGTTTCTGGTGCTGGCAAGTCAACTGTTTTGAGTATATTGGAAGATCAGGGCTTTTTCTGTATTGAAAATCTGCCTTTATTTTTATTGGAAGAAACGCTTGCGTATGTTTTAAGCAATCCGCAATACAAACAAAATATTGTCGTTTCATTGGCACCTCATTCATTTTTAGGCAATGATACGTATGATGTTAAACGCTTACAGGAAAAGTATCGTGTGCATCTTGCCTACTGGTATATCGAAGCCAGTAGAAATGTACTGATAAAACGCTATGATGAAACACGTAGACGTCATCCTTTTTCTGATAAAACAACAACGCTAGAACATGCAATTGATAGAGAGTTTACGATTTTGGAAAGCTATGCGAGTATTGCTGACTATACGTTGGATACAACCAACTTAAGTTTACAAGAGCTCAGAGAAATCGTCTGTCAAAAACTCCTAGGGAAAGATCAATTATCCAGTCAACTTAAGATTTTCTCCTTTGGCTTTAAATATGGGATGCCACAAAAGGCCGATTATCTTTTTGATGTCAGGAGTCTGCCTAACCCCTATTGGGATAAACGTTTACGCCTGCAAACAGGGCTTGATTTTGATGTGATTGAATATTTGCAAAAGCAGCCACAAGTGTTAGAGATGATAATTGATATCAGCAAGTTTGTTTTGAAGTGGTGTGAGCTACAACAGCAGCAAGGCAAAAGCTATATTGATATCGCCGTTGGTTGCACAGGAGGTCAACATCGATCAGTATATATTGTTGAGCAGTTGGCTGATCAATTAAGAGCAAGTTTCAATAATGTGATTGTGAGTCATAGGGAGTTAAAAGGATGATTGGAGTTGTACTGATTACGCATGGTCGCATTGGGCAGTCCATGCTTGAAGTAGCGACGCGTTTGGTTGAGATTCAAAAAGACTATATCCAAGTAGTATCTTCCTGCTCATATGATCAGCCGGAATTGTTGGTTCGTGTTGAAAACGCATTCAAAAGCATGCCTGATTGTGATGGCTTTTTGGTATTGACTGATCTTTTTGGGGCAACGCCAACGAATGTGACACAATCATTTATGCGTGCATATAATCTAGCCGTTATTACAGGGCTTAATATGCCGATGCTTTTAAAGGCATTGACATATCATAAGCAGGCGCTATCTTTAGATGAGCTTGCAGGAAGAGTTTATGATGCATCAAAGGCATGCATCGTATTAGAAGAAGGTGATAAGTGAAAGAAACACAAATGAAAGAGATTGATTTGGTATTGATTAATCAATTAGGGTTACATGCGCGAGCAGCCTCAAAGTTGGTTAATTTAGCGCTTCGTTTTGGTAGTGAAATCGAAGTCGAAGTTGTAAAAACTGGTGTTAAGGCAAATTGCAAAAGTATTATGGGATTGATGATGCTTGGAGCTAGTTGTGGCACATCTATTCGTTTAACTGCGGAAGGTGATGATCAAGAAGAGGCACTAGATGCCATCAGAGTGCTAATTCAGGATCGATTTGGCGAAGAAAGTTGAAAATTAATAAAAATCTTAAGCTTGACTTAAGTTTACATTTTTAGAATGTGTCACATTATTGAGTTTTTATAAACCTAGACAAAAGAGGAACAAGTCATGGCAAATCAGTACACAGGAAGTTTTGAACACATTATTCAGCAGAAATACAACTGCAGTGCAAGAGAAGTATTAGAGCGTTGCGCAGATGAGGGGATGACCTATCAAGATGCTGAGAAGATGCTTGGATTTAAGCATGGTACGATTCGTAAATGGGCAAACCGCTTTGATATTAAGTTAAAATCGGGCATTGTTGAGAAAACAGTTAAGCGCGATAGTTTTATGAAGATGTTTAAGCAAAAAGGCTTAAATAAGTATAATGTCTTAAGCCGCTGCTGGGGTGTTAAAAAGCGTAAGCTGGCATTTATCTCAACAAATGGTTAATTAAGCGAATTAATAAAGCAGCATATACCACGCATAAGTCACCATAAATACAGTAATTACTAATAATAACAGTCCTAGAAAAATATCTGGGACGCGTGTTTTGTAGCCGATTGTTTCAACGGCAGTAATATTTTTTCGATTCATTGCAAAGCGAATTGACGAAATAATGATGATTACAACCGCTATGATCATGATTAAAATGCCAATGATTTCAGCGGATTGTGACATCATGTTACTTGCTCTTACACCAACCCCTTTGGCCATAATTCGTAAGAAGATATCAAACTTCTCAATTAAAAAACCAAATGCCATCAGTGCAATGGCAGTCCTAACCCAAGATAAATACGTACGTTCATTCGCAGCGTGATCATTGAAGTGCTCTATCATACTAATCCTTAGCTTATTTTTTACATTCAACTTAGTCTGAGTCTAGACGATATTATTGTTGTTTTCCCTGATATTTATTGCATTACTTGTTTGACAATTTATGATTGGCAATTGTTCGTTACAAGAATATAGGAAGTTATGATGCATAAATCAAAGAAAGTAGCAGTGTTATTAGCAGGGTGTGGTGTTTATGATGGCAGTGAAATTTATGAAGCGGTGTTGACATTATTATCTTTATCAAAACGTGGTATTGAATATGAGGTAGTTGCGCCAAATATTATGCAGCATCATGTGGTCAACCATCTAACAGGTGATGAAGAGGCTCAATCACGCAATGTATTGGTTGAGGCAGCACGTATTGCGCGCGGTGAGATAAAGGATCTATCTTTAGTCAATGCAGATGACTGTGCGGCATTGATTATCCCAGGTGGCTTTGGTGCGGCTAAAAATCTATGTGATTTTGCCTTTAAGCAAGATAGCAGTTTTGTCGTTGAGCCAATTGTTTCAGCATTTATTAACAAGTTTAAAAATGCACAAAAGCCTGTTGGCTTTATCTGTATTGCTCCTGTTATTGCCGCAGCAATATATCCTAATGTGGCGTTAACGATTGGTAATGATCAAGCAACGGCTGATATCGTTGAGCATAAAGGCGCTAAACACGTTAATAAATGTGTTACCGAGGTTTGTATTGATCAAGGAAATAAAGTGGTAAGTACACCTGCGTATATGCTAGGTCAAAGCATTGCAGAAGTTGCATCAGGAATAGATCACTTAGTTGAAGCGGTTGTGTCTTTGATTACAGATCGTGTTGTTTGCGCATCAGCAGATGTTAAATAAAATCGCTTAACGCGTGGATTAATCGCGGTAAGCATGGCATAACTTGAGGTGCCTATGTGTTTGGCAACATCATCAACTAATAAATCATGGTTGCCAAATAAAGTGACATTATCACCAATATGAATATCTTTATTCATGCCAATATCAATTGCCATAAGATCCATCGAGACTTTGCCGGCTGTTGGATAAAGCTTGCCATTGATTGCTACCTTAGTACCGTTAGGAGCAGCTTGTGGATAACCGTCACCATAACCAATTGTCACAATGGCGATTTGGGTTTTTACTTTGGCAATATATTGGCGGTTATAACCAACAGAGTCCCCCGCATCAATGGATTGAATTGCAACAACATGACTATGCAGTGTCATCACAGGCTTAAGTGTGCACCTTAATAATGGATGTGCGGCAGCACATGCACCATAAAGCGCTAAACCAATGCGAATGGTGTTGGTATTGAAGTCATTATTATTTAAGAGCGAGGCAGCTGAGTTAAAGGCACTGATATGCGTAAATGATTTATCTTTGATTAATGCTTGAAAGCGTTGTAGTTGCTTTAATGTAAAAGATTGATCGCAAGATTCTGATTCAGCTAAGTGGGTTAGTGCGTTGATAGATTTACAATATGATTGTGCTTGAGTGTAAAGCGCTTCAAACTCATCTTCTGATAACCCCAAGCGGTTCATTCCTGTGTTAACTTTAAGCCATATCTCAGCGTGCTTACTTTGAAAGTAATCATCAAGTAGTTCGTATTGATAGGCGCTATGGATAATTGGAATAAGTCTGTAGTCAATGAGTGTTTGCACCATGTCTTTGGAGAAAAAGCCTGAAAAAACAATGACCTTGGTTTTTTCAATCCCTGCCAAAATAAGCTCAATACCTTCCTCAACACTGGCAACGCCAAAATAATTGCATAAACCATCTAATGCCTTGGCAATTTCAACCGCTCCATGACCATAGGCATTTGCTTTGAGCATAATAATCATGGATTTATTTGCATGCAATGCACGGATATTGGCAAGATTAGCCAAAAGATGAGAAATATTAATATTCGCAAAGGCACGTAAATTGTGATGTCTTGCTGTCATGGCGATAATGTTAAAGGCTGTTAAATCAATTGATTGGACTAGGATAACGCCTTTTGCTCTAAGCACAAGCGCTTATTCGCTAAAAGAAAGTTTTGTAATGTTTTTAATCCTGATTCTGTTAAATAAGCCTCAGGGTGATATTGGATGCCATAAATAGGCAAGTGCTTATGCGCAAATGCCATCAGTTCATTATCCATCGTCAGCGCGATTGGTTGTAAGTCATTAGTTAAGCTGTCTATATCAACAATCAGTGAGTGATAACGGGTCACTGTCAAAGGTGATTGTAGTCCTTGGTAGAGTGAGTGGTTGGTAAAATGAATTAAACTGCATTGTCCATGCATAATATTGGCTGCATGAATAACTTTGGCGCCAAAGTACTGCGCTAATAACTGATGACCAAGACAAATACCTAAAATAGGTATATTACTGTCAATGATGCGTTTGATTTGAGGGTATAAATGCGTTAATTCATCAGGATGCCCAGGACCTGGTCCTATAATTACTGCAGTAAATTGGCTATAGTCAATCGATTGATCAAGCTGATCTGATTTGAATGAGATGATTTCTTCACCCAATTGGGCAAAATAATCCATCAAAATATGGGCAAATGAATCATAATGGTCAATAAACAGTAACATCTTAATTTTTATACTTCTTGCATGGTTGTTTGTGCGCTTAAAAAGCACGGTATTTTACCTCGAACATCATTCATAAGGTAAATGTTTTTGCTTGATTTTAGTTCGTCTATAGAGATCGAGCGCTCATGAATTTGCCCAGATTGAAGTAGTTTAGCGCGCGCAATGCCAGGCAATAAACCATCACTAATAGGTGGTGTATATAAAACACCGTCGATTTCCATGACAATATTATAAAAACGTGCTTCAGTCAGGTGATCTTGTTCATTGAAGAAAATAAGCTCGCAATTTGGCTTATCTGCGATATATTGGCTGTGTTTCTGCGTATAAAAGCCACGTGTGCTGTGATCATCGGTTTTATGCTGCCATAGTGGGTTATTTGAGTCTATTTGCTCAGGGCAAACAATCAGTTCAATATGATCAACTGTCAGTGATTGCTCAAGTTGTTGATGCGTAATCGTAAAAAGCCCTTGGTAATTCACAGCAACTCGAAGTTTATATTGTTCACTGTTTGCCGTGATAAGTGTTTCACAATATTGCAATAATGTATGTCTTAACTGAGCTATATCCAAAGTAAAGTGTAAAACAGATGCTGAATTTAATAAACGCTCAAGATGTAAGTCACACGATGTAAGCCCATTTTTATCATAAAGCATGCTTTCAATCAGTTGAAACTGAGGGTGATACAGGCGTTTGATAAATTGAATTTTGGTGGTCATTTCTTGCCATTCATCATCTTGTGTAGACTGAATGGTAAAACCGCCACCAACACCGCAATGCCATAGCTCATTATTTTGTTGGGTCAATGTGCGAATAGCAACACTAAAGCACATATCATTATTTGGCATAATATAGCCGATACAACCTGTGTATACACCTCGCGGGGGTTCAAGTTGCTGAATGATTTCCATCGTGCGTTTCTTGGGTGCGCCAGTAATCGAACCACAAGGAAATAAATGCTCAATAATATCGGCAAAAGGAATGTTGTTATCCACTTTTCCGGAAATCGTTGAAGTCATTTGATAAACGCTTTTATAGGTTTCAATCGCAAAGGGCTTGGTGACTTCAATTGATCCGGTATGGCAAATACGAGCAAGATCATTACGCAATAGATCAACGATAATTAAATTCTCTGCTTTGTTTTTTGGGTCTGTTCGTAAAAACTCATAGGATTGTAGATCATCATTGGGATCATCAAAACGTTTGCTGGTGCCTTTCATCGGGTTTACTGTTATGGTGTCACCTTGCTTTTTAAAAAATAACTCAGGTGAAAACGATAAAACAGTCATTGGCTTAAATGGTAGAAAAGCACTGTAGCTCACCGGTTGTTGCGCTTTTAGTTGCGTGTAAAGCTCATAAGGAGCTAAGCTGGATCGCAGCTTAACGCGCTTGGTATAGTTGATCTGATAGCTTTCACCATCGGTTAATGCTTGTTGTACGCGCTTGAAGTCTTTGACATATTGCAATTGAGAGAGTGGGTCATAAATAAGGTCTATTGCTGGGCTTTTAACAGTGGTTGTCTCAGTTTGAAATAGATCCGGTGAATATTGCTCAAAGGCAACAAAATGTAAAAGTGGTGTGATGTCATCTGTAAGATTTGTTTGTATGGAAGCAAAGTCAGGGTTTAGATAATATGCCGCTTCATAGCTGATAAAACCAACAAGATATAAGCCTTGTTGTTGTAAGTCTGCTAAACTCGCAAATGCAGATTTTAGCATCTTAGGATCAGAGCATAGGACTTCACTATGTGGTTTGCTAAAATAAAAGCTCTTGTCACTACTGTCTAAGGTGTTTTCAAGATAGGCAAATGGTGGTAGATGATTGTTAGGCATTGTTGATCTCTGTTTTTAAGCGGAAGCGGTCAATTTTACCGGTGATATTAAGGGGTAGTTGCTGGTATAAATAAAGCTGATCAATATGTTTATACGTGGCAAGACAAGGCGTGAGAAAGGTGTTAATTGCTTCTAAAGTGAGTGATTGATTATCTTTGGTAGCAATACAAGCGCAAACAAGCTCACCCCAAATATCATCTTTCTTGCCAATAATTGCAACTTGCCCAATTTCAGGCATTTGAGAAAGATAATGCTCAAGCTCTAAAGGGGCAATTTTAGATCCGCCTTTGACAATGATATCTTTAATGCGCCCAAGAAAGTATAGATGATGTGTATCATCAATATAGCCATAGTCGCCCGTGGCTAACCATTGTCCTTGGTGAGAGATCGGCTGCATCGGTGCTTTGATATATAGCTCTCCAATGTGCTTATTATCATCGTTAACATGCTTAAGATGATCGTGTTCAATCGCTTCAATTTTTATCTTAATATCATCAAAAATTTTGATTTTATTGTAAACGCTAGACGCTGTAAGGTTTTGTGCATAACCATAAACTTCGGTCATCCCAAGACCGTTAAGCAGAGGTGTGTTAAAGGTTTCTTTGATCAGATGTATTAAAGATTCACTGGGCTGATCACCGGCAACGCTTAAATGTCTAAGCTTATGGTTTATTGGCGTTTTGTGGGCTTCAAGTGCTAACTGGTAATACATTGTTGGTAAGAGTGCCAATGCCGTAATCTGATATTGATCAATCAATTTGAGTGAGGTCGTTGCGTCAAAGCTAGGTGCTAGTACCATACAATTGCCTAGAGCTATGTTTGGTAATAGCTGATAGGAAAAGGCGTAGGCATGGTTAAATGAAAGATGCACAAGGGATATATCACCTTTATTAAGACCATAATCAAATTGACGTGCATAGGCATAAGCTAGAATTTGCTGCGTGTAATGTCCATGAAAGTTATAATGCCCACCCGTGCCAGAGCTTATATGATAAGTGATCCCTTCGCTTTGGGATTGAGGTAAATCTGTAGTCTCAGTGCTGGAGGCTTTCTTTAAGCGCTTTAAATAATCTAAAGCATTATCAATGATAATAAGTTCAATCTGCTTAGTTTGGCAATAATGATTAAGTGCGTCAGAGTATTGCTTTGGTTCTATCATTAACAGATCCGGCTTGGCTCTTTTAACAAGCTCAAGTAACTCATTGGCAATAAAGCGTGGGTTAACTGGTATGCAATGAACTCCTTGATGCCAACTTGCGAAAAAAAGCCCAACAGAAAGCGGTGAGTTATGTATTGCGAACATGACTTTAGTTGTGTTGTTTTCTTTTAACCAATGGGCAATGCTAAAATTGTAATCATGCATATCAGCATAGCTAAACAGGCGCTCTTGATAGATAAACATTGGGGTGTCATCTAAGCGTTTTAGATACGCTAGAAAGTGATCAACGGTTTGAATGTCTAAAGGTGTTAGCATATTAGCTTCTTTATTTATGCATAAAGCGATAGGGTGGTATTTTAGGATAAAGGTCAGCTTAAAACAATTGAATCTTTAGTACATGCCTTGCTATGTAAAATAAGTTGCATCAGCTAGCACCTCTCCCCTTATGGGATTGCTCGTTCAGCTTAGGGTGAACGGGTAAGGGGCAATTAAAACGCAACTTATTCTTGATTCATTACTATAAAAGTGAAGTATGCTGATATAGAATGATGACATTGCAAAGTGAGCTAAAAGGATGATAAAGCGATGTCAAATTATTTAATCAAGTCACCAACGATTGTCAATGAGGGCAAAATTTTTATCGCTGATGTATTAGTCAAAGACGGTAGAATTGCCAAGATTGCCCAAGATATCTCTGTCACCTCTGGTGTTAAAGTCATTGATGCTGAAGGATTGCATTTGTTACCCGGCATGATCGATGATCAGGTGCATTTTCGTGAACCTGGGTTGACATACAAAGCAGATATTGAGAGCGAATCAAAAGCGGCAGTTGCCGGAGGTATCACCTCTTACATGGAGATGCCAAACTGCAATCCGGCGACGGTGACGATTGAGCGACTTCATGCAAAAAAAGCACTAGCCGCCACCAAATCACATGCTAATTACGCTTTTTACTTAGGGGCAACGAATGATAATGTCGATGAGCTTAAACGTTTAAGCCCAGGTGACGCTTGTGGTGTTAAGATCTTTATGGGGGCATCAACTGGTAATATGTTGGTTGATAATGTTAAAACCTTAGAAAGCTTCTTTGCTAATTCACCGATTCTTATTGCGACACATTGTGAAGACACACCAATGATTGCGCAAAATGAAGCGGCATATCGTGCGCAATATGGTGAAGATGTGCCATTTGACTTACATCCTTTGATTAGAAGCAGAGAGGCTTGTATTAAATCATCTACTCTAGCGGTAAGTTTAGCTAAAAAGTTTAATACTAAGCTTAATGTGCTGCATATTACCACCAAAGATGAGTTGCAATTATTTGCTGAGAATAAAAATATCCCGCTTGCAGATAAACGCATTACGGCTGAGGTTTGTGCGCATCATTTATTCTTTTCACGTAAGGACTATCACACACGAGGCGCTTTAATCAAATGTAATCCGGCGATCAAAGAAGAAGAAGATCGTTTAGCGTTGCTTGAAGCGGTTAATAATAATGTACTAGATGTTATTGCCACGGATCATGCACCCCATACTTGGGCTGAAAAGCATCAAAGTTATTTTAAGGCACCATCAGGGTTGCCTTTGGTGCAGCATGCGTTATTGTCATTACTTGAACATTACCACCAAGGTGTTTTCTCCTTGGAGAAAGTCGTACAAAAAACATCACATGCGCCAGCGATAATCTATCAGGTTGAAGAGCGCGGCTTTATCCGTGAAGGGTATTGGGCTGATTTGGTATTAGTCGATCTTAATGCACAACAGCATATGAGCGACGTTGCGGCAAAATCAAAATGTGGTTGGTCACCATTTAGTGGCTTAACTTTTTCATCAACCATTAATAAAACATTTATTAATGGTGTTTTGAAATATGACCATGGGCGTATTGTTGCAGATGACTTGGGTGTAAGCCTGAATTTTGCTAAGTTCTAGTGTGGTGATTAAGTTACTTGTGCTTTGTATTAATTGATTTGTGATCATCTGCTTTGTTATTGGCAATCCAGTAGAAACCGTAGTAAATCATAGTGTTACCTCTTGGTGTTTGTTAGAGACTTTTATTTATGCTTGTCTTTTGTGTGGTTTTGGTTTGCTTGATTCAGCTGTTGTTGAATCTGCTGTTGATCTAGCCAGTGCATCATATAATAAATCATTATAATCCTTATGTTGGTATTAAGTTGGTATGTGGCTATTATCTAATCTTTTTAGAGGGAATGCAGTTTCAATAATGTAATTGTCTGTATTAAATTTGATACACTCTATTTTTAGCTGATACTCTAGGGTTGTAGCTAAATCTGCAAATTGATTGTTGAGCTAGCTATAAACATTGCAAAATAACGAGTGATAAGTATATTAGGCATACTTTAGGATTGAGGTTGAATTAGGTTAGTGACAATGAATGACTATAGTTTTTTTGATGTTGCCATTGAAGCATCGGCACTTAAGTTTGGTGAATTTACGTTAAAATCAGGTCGTATTAGCCCCTATTTCTTTAATGCAGGGCTGTTTAATCATGGCAAGACTTTACATCAATTAGCAGAGTGTTATGCGGCTAAATTAATAGAGAGCAAGGTGCAATTTGATGTGTTATTTGGTCCTGCTTATAAGGGGATCTCTTTGGCAGCACTTGTTACCTCTATTTTATATAGCCGCTATGGTAAAGATGTTGGCTTTTGTTACAATCGCAAAGAGAAGAAAGATCATGGCGAGGGTGGCGTGCTTGTTGGTGCGGATATCAAGGACAAAAAAGTATTAATTATCGATGATGTGATTACTGCAGGCACTGCCATTAAAGAAGCCATTGATATTATCAAAAATCATGGCGGAACCATTGAAGGAGTTTGTGTCGCGCTAGATCGTCAAGAAGTGGCGCCTAACGAGGAAATATCAGCCGTTCAAATGGTCGAGAAAACTTATCAATTCCCTGTGTGTGCCATTGGTAATTTGAGTGACTTAATTGATTATCTCAAAGCACAAGGGCAAATTGAGCATGAGTTGATTGAGCGTATGAAAGCCTACCAGCTAAAGTATTCGGTCAGGGTCACCTCATTAAAAAACAGGTGACCCTGTGAGGTAATGGTGGAAATACTGTAAAATGGTTTGTGCTGATTTGTCAGAGACCTTTAGTCTATGTGGATAAAAAACTATAATTAGCAAGAATGATCAAAAAATCAGAAATAAACTGACTTATCATAAACCTCAGTAAGTAAGCGAGGTTGAGTTTGAAAATGAATGATAAATTACAAAAAGTGATTACTTATATTGCCAAGCATCTTGATGAGAAACTTAGCTTGGATCAATTAAGTTATATTGCATGCATTTCCAAGTACCATTTTCACCGTTTATTTACTGCTCATGTCGGTTTGTCTGTACAGCAGTACATTCGCTGGTTGCGCTTAAAAAGGGCGGCTCATCAGTTGATTGTTGAATCGGATAAGTCAATTATTAATATTGCAATTGATGCAGGTTTTGAATCCCATGAATCATTTACCAGAGCCTTTAAGCAGACTTCAGGTATTAGTCCAAAGGCATTTCGCATGCAAAAAGACTGGTCTTTATGGGAAAAAGCACCTTATCAGTTATCTCAAGAAGGAATAAAGGAAATGAATGTTGAGATTAAAGAAATGAAGGCAAGACGTTTAGCAGTGGTGGAGCATAGAGGTGATCCTAAGCTTATGGGTGCGAGTGTCAATCAATTAGTCACTTGGGCAAAAGCGCAAACGATGGATTTAAAACCTAAGCCTGGAGAGGCTTTTGGTTTTGCTTATCATGATCCAAAGACAACACCTATTACTGAGTTTCGATTTGATTTGGGTATTACCGTGCCTCAGCACTTGAAAATTGACAAAGATGTTGTTGAGAAATATTTACCAGCGGGGCGTTATGCGACAGCTTTGCATAAAGGCTCGCGTGATAATATTGACCAGCTAATATATGCACTTTATAGAGATTGGTTGCCAAACTCAGGTGAGGAGCTTGCTGATTTGCCGTGTATATTTTGCTATTACAATTTTGACCATGAAGTGGCTGATACAGAACTTTTAACGGAGTGTTGGCTATTGCTTAAATAGTTTTTATACTAGAGACAAGATTTTATAAGTAAAGGGCGATGAAATGGATAGAATTGATCATGTTGCCATTGTGGTCAAAGATTTAGAGGAAACACTTGCATGGTATTTATCGCACTTTAATGCCCAACTCATTTATCAGGATGATACGTGGGCAATGATTGAGTTTCAAAATATAAAGCTTGCCTTTGTTGTGCCACACCAGCATCCGCCGCATATTGCGTTTAATTCTGAAAAAGCAGCAAGTTTTGGTAAGTTGAAACAACATCGCGATGGCACTTTATCTTGTTATGCAAAAGATCCATCTGGCAATATTGTTGAATTTATTAAGCCATGAATATTGCTATTTGCTACAAAAAACAATAGAATTTGCGAGCTTTTTAAAAAGCGCTTTAAATTATGATAACAAAAAGTCAAGCGGCATTATGTCAGCTTGAGCATTCGGAGAATACTATGTTCGCAATTATTAAAAGTGGCGGTAAGCAGTACAAAGCCAAAGAAGGTGGTGTACTTAAGCTAGAAAAAATTGAAAAAGGCGTTGGTGAAACGATTGAATTCACTGATGTGTTGATGTTACAAAATGGCGATGAGATCAAAGTTGGCAGTCCTGTTGTTGATGGTGCCAAAGTGGTTGCTGAAATCGTTGAGCAAGGTCGTCATAAGAAAGTTCAGATTATCAAGTTTCGTCGTCGTAAGCACAGCATGAAACGTCAAGGTCATCGTCAGTATTTTACGGCGGTAAAAATCACAGCAATTCAAGGTTAATTTAAGGAGTATAAAACATGGCTCATAAGAAAGCAGGCGGTAGTACTCGTAACGGTCGCGATTCCAATCCTAAGTACCTAGGTGTTAAGCGCTATGGTGGTGAAACTGTTAAAGCAGGTTCAATTATCGTGCGTCAACGTGGTACAAAATTCCACGCTGGTGTTAACGTTGGGTGTGGTCGTGATCACACATTGTTTGCAACGACTGACGGTGTTGTTAAGTTCCACACAGGTGGTCCTTTAAATCGTCAATTCGTTTCAATCGAAGCAGTTGCTAACGCTTAATTATCGATTAGCGAAAGCAAACAAATAAAAAAGGCGCCGGATTGGCGCCTTTTTTATTGCTATTTGTTTTATATAAGGGCGTATGCAATAAGCCCTTGAGAAATTTATCTCATTAAATTGTATTGTTTATAGAGGATATAACACTCATGAAAACAGATATTTTTGATTATGAATTACCTGACCATCTTATTGCGCGCTATCCAGCAAAAGAGCGTGATCAAAGTCGTTTATTGGTACTTGATAGGCAAAAACAGGCATTAACTAATCATATTTTTAGTAAGATTATTGATTATATACAAGCGGGTGATTTGGTTGTTTTTAATAATTCACGGGTGATGGCAGCGCGTCTTTTTGGACAAAAAGAAACCGGTGCTAAACTTGAATTTTTGATTGAAAAAGTAGTGAATGATAAACTTTTTATTAGCCATATTCGCGCCAATAAAGCACCTAAACTTAACTCAGTGGTTGAGATTGCTGATATTAAAGCGCGCGTCATTAAGAAAAATGACGGGTTATATCATATTGAATTAATTGATGGCAATGTCTGGCAGCTAATGGCTGAGCATGGTCATATGCCGCTGCCTCCTTATATCAAGCGCCAAGATGAAACTTTTGATACAGAACGCTATCAGACGGTTTATAGTGAGCTTCTTGGCTCTGTTGCAGCACCAACTGCGGGGCTTCATTTTACTAAAGAAATATTACAAAAAATAAAAGATAAAGGTGCTGATATTGCTTATGTCACATTGCATGTTGGCTCTGGTACCTTTAAGCCGGTGCAAACAGATGATATCCATGAACATGTGATGCATAGTGAATTGATTGATGTGCCACAAAACGTATGTGATCAGATCAATAAAACCAAATCGCAAGGCGGGCGTGTAATTGCTGTGGGTACAACTTCAGTGCGCTCATTGGAAACCGCGGCAGCTAATGGCAATGGTGAGATGAAGGCATTTTATGGTGAGAGTGATATCTTTCTATATCCTGGGAAAACATTCCATGTTGTTGATGCGATGGTGACTAATTTTCACTTACCAAAATCAACATTAATTATGTTAGTTAGTGCCTTTTCTTCAATTGATATGATAAAAAAAGCATATCGCCATGCAATAGATGACAATTATCGCTTTTATAGTTATGGTGATGCTATGTTTATTCATTAAAGTCACCACCATAATGACAAAAATATGCATTGTTTTATCTCTTTTAACCGTAAGTGCTGTTAGTGTGTCATCAGTTTTTGCAGCAACAGAGCCGACAGCTAGCCCAACACATAGCGCTATGGCTGAGTCGCAATCTCAGCAGCAAGCAACGATTGTCAGTGACACATCGCAAACGGGTAGTCGAATGAAGGTCATCTCTCCTGGAAATCAATCGATGTCTTTGGAAGATCAGCTAAGAGGTGTGCAGGCACCACAAGCCATTATGCCTGAAAATCCTGTTGCAGTTTCACAAACCGCACAAATTAATTATCCAGTAACGGTTGGCAATGAAGGGCAGATTGATCAACTACAAACAGAACTTAACAATATGTTTGTTAAAGCGGACAAAAATGCAGATGATCTCACGAAATATCAGCAATATAGTTTATATCTAGCCTACAAGCAGGCACAGCAAAATCAGTTGCTGCTTGAGCAAAATAATAAAATTATTTTAGCTTTAGAGAAAATTTCCCTGCAGAATCAGTTGCTGCTCGCACACCAAACTTCAAAATAATTATTTCAACTCCCAACACCTATCTCCTTAACTCCTAACACCTGACTCGTGCGCCGTCTTTTTATATTTAAAATGTAGGCTATGACCATATTCCTGCCCACTTTGATTGTGTAAGTGTTGGCTGAGCGTAAGTCGAAGCCTCTATGAAGTGTGATTTTACCAAGATTACCCACTTCGACTGATGCTTAGTGCATCGCTTCAACTTACGCTCAGGGTACGGTGAGAACTTATGGGTGAATATTTAGTCTTAGCCAGAAAGCCAAAATGTAAATATTGCATTTTAAAAATTAAAAATTATAATAATATTTAATTATTAAATTTGTGATTTAGATTGGTTTTATGAAAAACAGTTATTTAGGTGTTAGCTTTACTTTACTTAGCGCATTAATTTATGCGTTTCAAGCCGCCTTGATTAAGAAGTTTAATATCGGGTTAAGCGTGCCTGTGATTGTATTTAGTCAGAGTTTAGTTGCGTTGATTTTGATATTGCCAATTATCTTGTATAAAAAGCATCAATGGCAGGTCAATTTATTGAAAACACAAGTGCCGTGGCAGCATTTAGCAAGGACGGTGTTTAGTTTAGGAATAAGCTATTTTCTATTTATCGCAATTATGCATGTGCCATTAGTCGATGGTGTGTTATTGGCAAATACTGCACCATTTTTTGTGCCCTTTATCTTATTTATTTTTATGCGACAAAAGTTTCAGCATGCGTTATGGTTGCCGTTAATTATTGGTTTTGTTGGTGTTATGATGATTTTAAAACCAGATGCTGAAATCATGAATCCTTATGCCATTGTCGCTTTGGGTGCGGGTTTATCCATGGCTTTATCAATTATTATGGTGCGTAAAATTTCAAGCTATGATAATGGCTTGACGACTGTTTTTTATTACTTTTTATTTTCAAGTATTATTGCTGGAATTGTTAGTATTCCTTTCTGGCAAGCAATATCGATTTACGCACTTTTAATACTCGTTGTAATTGGTGTGTTATTTTTCTTTGTGCAATATCTTTTGGTGTTGGCATTAGGCTATATTCAAGCGCAGAGTTTTTCTGTGTTGTACTACGCCAATGTTATTTTTGCAGCACTCATTGGTGTTTTTTTCTTTGCAGATCGTTATGACTGGCTGACACTTGTGGGAATAGTGCTGACAATTATGAGTGCCATTGTTATAATCCAGCTTCAGGCACAACGTCAAAAGGTAATAAGCTAAGCATGTCAGATGCGACAACACAACTGTTAGAGTTTGCGATTTGCGATACAGGATTGTTAATCCGTAAGATTTATAATTATCATGCAAAAGAATTAGGTTTAAATGTTTTAGATCGGCGTGTACTGGTGCATGCAAGATTTCGTCCAAAGCTAACTCAAATTGAGTTGGCAGGACATCTAGAGATCGAGGCGCAGAACCTTATTCGCGTGCTTGATCGCTTAAGTGATCAAGGGCTTGTTGAGCGCATTGCACATGAGAGTGATCGTCGTGCAAAATGTGTTATTGTCACCAAGCGTGGACTTGCTGTTTTGGAAGAGCTGGATAAAGCAGTAAAACAGCATTATGCGCAGATCTTAGTTGGTGTGGATCTGGATGAAAAAAATGCGCTTATCGCGACATTGGATAAGCTGAAAATTAATCTAGCAAATACGCTAGAGGATATGCAAAGTCAAAATGCACAAACTCAGGCATAGCTTTTTGTTATGTGCTTGATTATTTTATTTTATTGGATTGATCAAGTGTTCTATGTGACAATTCATCTTGTGTCGAGAGAATTGTTCATATAGGAGCACAAAATGCCAAATCAATATAGTAATAACTTTGAGTTAAATATTCTTAAAAAATATGGCAAGCCCGCTGAGAAAGTTTTAAATGATTTACATGACCAAGGCGTTTCTTACAGTGAAGCTTCTGAACTGATGGGTTATCAAGTCTGGACGGTTAAGCGCTGGTGCCGTCGCTATGGAATTAGTCTTGCGCAGAAAGAGCTAAATACTGAGATCAATAATCGTGAGTTTATGAATAAGTTTCATGAGCAAGAGTTAAATAAATATAATATTTTAAGTCGCAAGTGGGTTATATACCGCCCGCAAACCATTTTACAGAATTTCTATCATTGAATTTTTCGCACTTCTGAATGATTTGATTTTGCTAATAGTCCTAGCTATTACCTGTAATCCAATCATTCAGAAGCATCAAAAACTTCTTTGACATTAAACACCGCAAAATGATTAACGAGCGGTATATTGCATTAATCTTACTCGTTAAACCCAGAGATTTGTTTAGCCGTTGGGCTTTTGGCAACATCATTACGTTCTTTAAATGTGCCAAAACATAAATCACCTAGATAGTTAGTAATACCCCAACAGTAGTTTTCATTATGAAAATGGTGGCGCATGTGCGCGCGCTTTAACCTGTGTCCAACCTGCGTCTTGGGTTGATAGGCAGGGGTGTGATGCGCCAAATGCATCCATTCATAGAAAAGATAATATAAAATGCCAAATGTAAATGGCACAAGTGCTACACTAAAGCTCCAAGTAATAAGTGCAAACAAAAGGTAAGTCTGAATAAGATGCAAGATAATGGCTGACCATGGTGCAAATAATAGCTCAACATCCTGTGGGTATTTATGATGACCATGATGTAGCCTTATTTGGAAATTGCGGAAAAAACCACGTTTCTCAGTAAGCTTGGCATGCAATAAATATTTATGGGCATACCATTCATAAAAAGGTGCAATGATAATCGGTAAAAATAACCACCACCAGTGACTGCCAAATACACCTATAAAAATACTCAGTACTAAAAAAGCAAAAAATAGAACCCAAAGTACTTGTACGGTGCGATGTGAAAAATAAACTTTAAATACATCCTGCATACGTTTGTTGTTACTCAGTCCAAAGATAGCGTGATTGTAACAGCTGGGGAATTTTCCTGCCATTAAAACAATCGATGAATATAAATTTATTGAATACTCTAATGGAAAAATGCTGATGATAAGCTAGGCTAAATAAGCTAGACAGGTTAAGAGAAAGTAAGGAAAGTAGATGTTAAGTTTCGCCATCGCGTTAATCGTCATTATGAACCCTATCGGTAATTTAGCCATTTATATTGGATTGATTACAGGTCGGGATGAAAAGGACTGTAATAAAACCGCTAAAATCTGTGCCATTGCTATTTTTGTATTGTTAATGATTTCGCTGTGGATTGGCTGGCCGGTTTTAAATTTCTTTGGGATCAGTATTGGCGCATTTAAATTAGCGGGTGGTCTGATTGTTTTACGTATTGCTTTATCGATGATTCAAGGGGGTAATCACACACATAAAAAGGGTGAAAAGAAAATAGATGATGAAAAACAACCGTCTATTGCTGTGGTACCAATGGCAATTCCCGTCATTGCAGGTCCTGGTGCTATGGCGGTTATTATTACCCATGCACATGATTTCACTTTGTGGCAATTTTTTATGGCGAGCATCATATGTGCTGTGGTCTCAGTCTTGTTTTGGTTATTATTAAAATTCACACCTAAGCTTGCACGCTTTCTTAGTGAAGAAGCGTTATCGGTAATATCGCGTGTTATGGGACTTATCCTAGCGGCTATTGCCATTCAGATGATGGCAGGTGGAGTTACGGCACTTTTTCCCATACTGAAGTAAATACATTTGATCAAAAAGCCTAATATACCCATAAAGATATTTGATTGTATTTAATATATTAAGTGTAAATATAATGACTTCTAAATTAAAGTAAATTTTATAGACACTTAGGAGAGAAAATGCAAATAAGAACATCTATTTCAATTTTAATAGGTTTGGGTGTAACCAGTCAGGCATTTGCAGGTTGGGGAACAGGTTGGAATGTTGAGATGACAAACCTGACCCCAAGAGATATGCAGGTATACCCTTATAACTGTAAGGCAAATAGCAAAGCAAAAAATGATACCATCACCATTAAGCTTAAGAATGGGGATACAAGAATATGTTCTTGGAAAGAGAAAGATACATCAAGTTGTACCGTACCATTTGGTGGGGAAATTAGTGGGTATTGTGCGGCAAGTGTTTTTCATCAAGCATCTTTGCAAGTAAGGTCAAAAAATTTAAGTTTTCCTCTATGGGCTACAATTGCCGAGTTTAGAGTACCTAAAATAGGAACAACAGCACTATGGTTTCACTCACGTGGTAATACTCCTGACACATACCGACCTGATAATGCTTATGTTTCATGGTGGGATTATATGAAGAATAATACTAAGGAAGGTCGAGATGAAGGAGTATGGAAAATTAAGCATTATGCAGACAAGGGACAACACAACTTATCTGGATATCGCTATTCTGCTTCAGAAGGTATATATGATGGAGTTGAAGCGTATGCTTATAGGTATATTCCAGGTTTTCCTTCTTTCTCTTTACCCTTTGCTGTAGCATGGACAGAAAATAAGGAAGGAGGAAGCAAAAACAACTTCTTTATAGCAGAGCTTGGGGCATATGATCTAAATAGAGTACAAAATAAGGTCTATAATAAGTAAAATGCTCTCTAAACATTAAACCTAAAATGCACAACATCACCATCGTGGACAATATATTCTTTACCTTCTAGGCGTGCTTTACCAGCGTCTTTAGCACCTTTCTCGCCACTGTATTCAATATAATCATTAAAACCAATCACTTCAGCACGAATAAATCCGCGCTCAAAATCGGTGTGGATTTTACCAGCTGCTTGCGGGGCAGTGGCACCGACAGGAATAGTCCATGCACGCACTTCTTTTACCCCTGCGGTAAAGTAAGTTTGTAATTGTAGTAGCTTGTAGCCTGCGCGAATCACACGATTAAGTCCTGGCTCATCTAAACCAAGATCCGTTAGAAATTCCATTTTCTCGTCATCGTCAAGCTCAGCAATCTCAGATTCAATTGCCGCGCATACAGCAACGACATCTGCGTTATCAGTTTTAGCAAACTCAATGACTTTGTCCAGTAAAGGATTATTATCAAAACCAGATTCATCGACATTAGCGATATAAAGCGTGGGTTTATGCGTTAATAATGGCGTTTGTTTGATCCAGGTATTTTGCTCATCACTAAACTCAAAGCTGCGTGCTGGCTTTTCAGACTCTAAATGCTCTTTGAGACTTTGGTAAAACTCAAGCTGTAATTTTGCTTCTTTGTTGGCACTTTTAGCAAGTTTTTGCACACGTTGAATGATTTTGTCAACGCTTTCGATATCGGCAAGTAAAAGCTCGGTGTTAATCGTTTGAATATCATCAATTGGATTGACTTGTCCGGAAACATGTATTACATCGTCATTGTTAAAACAACGCACAACATGGGCAATGGCATCGGTTTCACGAATATTGGCTAAGAACTTATTACCTAAACCTTCGCCCTTGGAAGCGCCAGCAACAAGACCCGCGATATCAACAAACTCCATTGTTGCCGGTAAAACGCGCTGTGGGTTGACAATATTAGCTAATTGATCCAAGCGTGGATCAGGCACTGAAACCATGCCGACATTTGGCTCAATCGTGCAAAAGGGATAGTTCTCTGCTTGAATGCCCGCTTTTGTTAATGCATTAAATAGTGTTGATTTGCCGACGTTAGGCAGTCCAACGATGCCGCATTTAAAACCCATATAAAACCCTTAATTAGTGTTATTTAATTTTTTATTTTTGGTGAAGCTCATTCATCACACTTTGATAATTGCCCTGTATTATATCGCCTAGATGAGAAATCGCACGTGTAATGCTGTGATCAATCGCAATTTTGTCATGAAGAGATGGGTTGCCTAGTACATAGCCCACGACTTTATTGCGATCCCCTGGATGATCAATGCCAATGCGTAAACGATGATAATCGCGTGTACCAAGAGATGCATCAATGTCTCTTAAACCATTATGTCCACCGTGTCCACCACCTTTTTTAAGACGGATTTGCCCACAAGGCAGGTCAAGCTCATCATGTGCTACCAATATCTCATCGGGCATGATTTTATAAAATTGAGCTAATTTAGACACCGCTAAACCGCTTTTATTCATAAAGGTATGTGGGTACAAAAGCCAAAGTTTGTTGGCACCAATTTGTGTTTGTGTTGTAGCGCCATGGAATTTACTATCACTTGTAAGTGTTAAGTTTAACTTATCGGCAACTGCCTCTAGAAACCATTGACCAGCGTTGTGACGCGTGCCTTCATATTGGCTGCCAATATTGCCAAGACCAACGATGAGTTTAATCTGTGTCATGCTTATAATGCCTTTAACTGACGTCATCATTTAAGATGAGTCATAAATATCTAAATTTTAATGCCGCTGATTATACTCGTTATGGATACTGCCCTCAAACCATTTTACAGACTCTCTGTCGCTGACTTTATTGGCTAAAAGAATAGACTATGCCAGATAGCACTGACTTCATCCGCTTGTTGTTGGCAGCTACTAAGTGGCACAATACTTGGTTGCTTATCAAGATAGCGTTTAAATCCTAAATCGCGAAAATAACAGTAATGCTCAATTAATGTATTAGCGGTTTTAATATCGATTAAACGCGCACTTTCCATGGTTTGAATAATGCGGATACTATCGCTGTAGTAGCAGACAAAAGGCACTTCATGACTATAAAAAAGTGCAAAAAACTGAGCAATAAACTCAATGTCAACCATACCACCAATGCTTTGCTTTAGGTCAAATTCTTGCGCATTAACTTTGAGTAAATGCTCACGCATTCTATGACGCATATCAACGATATCTTTTTTGAGCTGTTCTAGATCACGCTTTTGATATATCACATCAGATCTAAGCATATTGAATTTATGTGTTAAATCGTCAGATGCGTAAATCATGCGTGCGCGCGTTAAAGCCTGATGTTCCCACGTCCATGCCGAGGTTTTTAAGTATTGGCAGTAAGATTCAAAACTTGGCACGATAAAGCCATTGTCACCTTCAGGGCGCAGTCGTAAATCGATCTCATATAAGGTGCCGTGATAGGTTTTAATTTGCATGAAATGCACAAACTTCTGCACCGCGCGCACAAATAAGCGTGGAGATAGCTCAGTACTCATACGATCATGAACAAAAACTAAATCTAAGTCAGAGGCAACACTAAGCTCAAGTCCACCGAGTTTGCCATAAGCAATAACACCCAAAGATTGTTTATATAAGGTTTGTAAATTTTCGGTGATATCACTATATTGAAACACTTCGCGCCAGGCGCCATCAAGCACGGCTTCAATGATTACCGTGGCGAGGTGGCTAAAAAGATCACTAGATTCCATCAAAGAAATATGTCCGCGTGACTCGCTGACAATAATATTAAATACTTGTTCTAAGCGAAAGCGTCGTAAACTTTCTAAAAAGTCTTCGATATCTTGAATGTCGATTGCTTGTAAATAAATACGTAAGCTATTGCGCAAATAATCAATATCTAAGTAAACATCATCATGCGTCTTATAAATCAACGCGCGCTCTAATAAAAAAGGGTGTTCAGTGAGCATTTCAATAATTCGCTGTCCTTTGTTGAGAAGCTCTAAGAAATCTAAGTGACGTGCTTGATGCTCTAATAGCAGAAACAAGTAAGTTTGGCGTTTACTTAAGTTGTTAAGAAGTACTAATATATCTTTAATAAGATGAGGGTAGGTGTGTAAGCATAGCTGTAATAAGTGCTTAATGGCTGGCAGCACATCTTCAGATATTTGGCTTTGATATTTTAAGAAAAACTGATCTATTTCAATTTGTTTAGCGTTATCCTCATTAATCTTCACTGTTATATCAGTCGCTTTTTCAAGATTGGCGATAGGTATGGTGGTAGTGTTATTTGAGGTTAATGTATTAAAGCGAGTTAATTCGTCAAATAGTGAGCTTACATTTGCACGTGTTGATTCTATTTTGTGAGTTAATGTTTGCCAGGAGTCGTAACCAACTAAGCTGGCAACATTCTTTTGTGTAAACTCTGTATCAGGCAATTGATGTGTTTGCTGATCGTCAAACATTTGTAGCGCATTTTCAACATCGCGCAAAAATACATAGTGTGCGTATAATTCAGTTGTTTGAGCCGCGGGTAAAATATCGGCTTTTTGCAAAGCATCTAGCGCTGTTACCAACTGATTGGTTTGCAAGGTGATATTTTGACCACCATAAACAAGCTGATAACATTGACAAATAAACTCAATCTCACGAATGCCACCTCGTCCTAGTTTGATGTTATTTTTTAGCGTGCTAGATTTCATCTCCGTGACTATCTTGTGCTTCATATCACGAATGGCATTTAACATGCGATAGTCGTGATAGTGGCGATAGACAAACTGATGAATATTATGCTTTAGCTCATGCGTAAAGTGAGCGTTGGGGTGTAAAATATCTGCTTTGATATAAGCATAACGCTCCCAATCACGTGCGTGCTGGATAAGATAATGTTTAAAACTTTCAAACTCAGTAACTAAGGGTGCGCCATCACCAAAGGGGCGTAAACGCATATCGATGCGATAAACAAAGCCATTAATCGTGACATCATTCAATAGTGCAATCAAACGTTGTCCAAGCTCGGTATAAAAACGCATGGGGCTATATTCGCTGCCAGATTGTCTTAATAGTGGCAAGTTGTTTGTTTGAATAAATACAAGGTCAATATCAGAGGAGAAATTAAGCTCATTGCCGCCTAACTTCCCCATGGTGATAATAGCCAAAGGATCTGGCGTTTGGTGAAGTTTGCGCTCGAGGGTGATTTGCTGTCGTAAATATTGCTCAGTTTGACGCAGAATTTCTTTGGCAGTCAATGAAATAATTTTGGCAATTTGTGTAAATTGAATGTATTGATGTTGCTGCTGAAAAACAAGTTTAGCATGGATGCGTTGACGTAATAGGCGTAAAGATTTTGCCAGTGATTCATTCGTATGATGTGCTGAAAATAAGGCAGTAATGTCATGGATAATATCTTCTAAAGTGTCGATTTCAAGCCAGCTGATGTTAATAAAGTACTTAGGATTTTGGCTAAGAAAACGCGCAAAAAAAGTGCTGCTATTAAAGGTGATAAAGAGTTTGTTTAAAAGATCAGGTTGAAGATCATATAAATGAAACTGATCACAAAAATGTTGTTGGTTCATCAAAAATAGAAACTTTACCGATTGATGATGTTAAGTCTATATCAGTATGAAAAAGTTTAATAGAATTTCTGCTGTTAACTACGCTTCCTTTGGTGTGGGTAAGCAATAAGTGCAATTAGCATAAATAGTATAGATAAGAATATAACTGGTAATAGTCCATAAACCATCCATGGTGTTTGCCCTTCTATACCATAAACCTTACCTTTTAATACGGCTTGTTCATTGCGTGGAAGGCTGGCGATGGTTTGACCCTCAGGGTTAATAATCGAGGTGACCCCATTATTGGTTGCTTGAATGACATAACGTCCAGTCTCAATCGCACGCATTTGTGAAATTTCCTCGTGTTGCCAAGGGGCAAGGGAATCACCAAACCACGCATCATCACTGATAACGGCAATAAGATCAGCATTTTGTAGCTGATCACGTACCTCAGATGGATATGCAATCTCATAGCAGATAAATAACGCGACACTTAAACCGTTCATTTTAAGTAAAGGCTGTACTTCGCTACCTTTGGTGAAGCTTGACATTGGGATATTAAAATACGCCATAAAAGGTTCAAGAAAATAAGCAAAAGGATAGTACTCACCAAATGGCACTAAATGGTGTTTGTAATAGTGACCAGAGCCTAAGCCATAGACAAAGGCTGAATTGAAGTATTGTTCTTTAGCGTTTAATGCAACGGTGCCAACCAAAATGGCACTGTGCTGTGTGTCACCTAAGTCATCTACTTGACGTAAAAAAGGTTCTATAAATGTTTTAAATGTTGGAATGGAGTTCTCAGGCCAAAAAACCAAATCAGCTGGGTTGTCTCTGGTGGTGGTATAGTAATAATTGATAATCGTTTGCAGCATGCTAGGATCCCATTTCTGATCCTGAATAAAATTGCCTTGGAGGATGCTGACACTTTTTTCAATGCCGTCACTTTTCGTCCACTTGATTTGCTGCAAAGACCAAGCAATAACCAAGGTGACAATAATGCTGATCATCATTGAAATCACAATCTTCGGTTGACGGATATGATTGATCATTTCACTTATGCATATTGAGATAAAGCATATGATAAAACCCACCAGAAAAACGCTGCCAATCGGGGCAAAACTTGCTAAGAAAGTATGTGTTTGTGAATAGCCAAGTAACACCCATGGAAAGCCGGTAAAAAGGTGCGTGCGCAAGAGCTCTAGTATCAACCATATAACAGGTAATAACAAAACTCTGTAAATGAAGTGATGATTTTTAAGTTTGGCATAAGCATACCCAAACGCTAAAAAGAATAGACTTAAGAATAAGATAAAAACGATGGTCAGCGTGACACCTAAAAACACTGATTGACTAAAGGCATGGATGCTGACGTAAATCCACGAAATACTTGAGCCAAAAAAACCAATACCATAACAATATCCAAGCCAAAGACTTCGACGCATGCGCTGTTGGGTTTGCAGAATCTGCATAAAAAGTATAAGTGAAATAAAGGCAAAAATACTAAAGCCAATCGGTGAAAATGATAGGGTTAAAAGTGCACCAGCAATGAGTGCTAAAAGTGTATTTATAATGAACGGCATAGTGTAACAGTGAGTTTAGTCTTGATTGATAATCACATGCAGCGCACGCACGCGGCGCTTATCAGCAGCAGTTACTTTAAAGGTGAACTGACCAATACTTACTTCCTCACCCACCTCAGGCAAATGCTCTAATTTATTGATAATAAGTCCACCAATCGTGTCAAATTCACTATCATCAATATTGGCATCGAAGAAATCATTAAAGTCCTCGATTTCAGTCAATGCATCAATACTAAATTCGTTTTCGTTGATTTTAAGAATCTGTGTTGCTTCTTGATCAAATTCATCTTCAATATCACCAACGATTTCCTCTAGAATATCTTCAATCGTGACAAGTCCTGAGATGACACCATATTCATCAACAACAATAGCAAGATGATTGTGGCTGGTTTTAAAGTCACGCAATAGTGCGTCAAGCTTTTTACTTTCAGGTACAAAAATCGCACTGCGTAATATTGGTTTTAAATGATCAACACAAAGATCCTTGTGCTCAAGTACTACCTTGAGTAAATCTTTGGTATGAAGTATGCCAAGAATGTCATCACGATTTTCCGAGAATACGGGCAAACGTGTATGGCTTGAGTTAACAATGGTTTGAATGATTTCCTTGCTGGTCATGCCCGCATGGATCGTTGCCATTTGCGTGCGTGGAATCATGATATCACCGACAGATGATGAGGCGACATTTAATACCCCTTTAATCATGTCACGCGATTCGCTATCGATCGTACCTTTTTTGACAGCAAGATTTACAAGACCTAAAAAGTCAGAAGGGCTGTGCGGCATTAAGATGGTTGCGGCTATTTTTTCAAGCCAGGTTTGAGAATGTTCAGCGTTATCGTTTTTCGTCTGTTTGTCGTCCATTGTTTACTATTTCTCAACATAAGGGTTATCAATACCAAGCTCTGCCAATAAAGCGATTTCTATGCTCTCCATCTCAAGGGCATCCTCTTCATCGATATGGTCATAGCCAACTAAATGCAGTATGCCATGGATTAGAATGTGGCACCAGTGAGCATCGAGCAATTTCTGCTGCTCTGTTGCTTCTTTTTGCAAAACTTCAGGACATATTATTAAATCCCCTAGAAAATACTCAGTTTCATTGTCTTTGGGTAGTCCTGGAGGTGCCTCAAATGGGAAAGAGAGGATGTTAGTTGGTTTATCTTTGGCGCGATAGTTATTATTGTAATGTTGCATCTCATCAGCATTAACAACTTCAATGCTGATAATCGCTTGGGCTTTATTAAGGAATTTTAAAGTGTGCTCTGCCCAAGTATTGAGTTTATCTTCAGCAGGAAGATAAAGCGCACGATAATTGTTAATATCAATTTCAAGCATTGTCATTAATAATCCTGACTATGATGTTGCTCATAGACATCATAAGCGGCAACAACACGTTGGACAATCGGGTGGCGCACGACATCAATTGTTTCAAAGAATGTCATGCTGATTCCTTCAACTCCGGCAAGCACTTCAATGGCATGACGAAGTCCAGGCGTGACACCTTTGGGTAAGTCAACCTGAGTAATATCACCGGTGACAATTGCTGTTGAATTAAAGCCAATGCGCGTTAAGAACATTTTCATTTGCTCTTTGGTCGTGTTTTGACTTTCATCAAGAATAATAAATGAATCATTAATTGTGCGTCCACGCATATAGGCTAAGGGTGCAATCTCAATGATTTGTTTCTCAATTAACTTGCCAACACGCTCAACACCCATCAGATCATATAATGCGTCGTACATTGGACGTAAATAAGGGTCAACTTTTTGCGCTAAGTCACCGGGTAGGAAGCCCAGCTTTTCACCTGCTTCAACCGCAGGGCGTACAAGTACTAAGCGTTTAACAAGACCTTTTTCAAAAGCAGCAACAGCACATGCCATTGCCAGATAAGTCTTACCAGTTCCCGCGGGACCTATGCCAAAGTTAATATCATTTTCTTGGATGCGCTTTAAATAACGCTCTTGGTTAACCGTGCGCGGGTTAATAGGGCGCGAACCAATCATCACTTGAAATTCAGGGATAAATTTTTCTTTTTTATCTGCTTGTTCCCTTTTAGCAAGTGCATTAAGCGCGATATTGAGCTCTTTGTTATTAAGTTCAAACTGGACATCATTAACAAGCTTTTCGTAAAGCTCTTCTAGAAATTCTCGCGCATCTGTAATCGCGGTCTTAGGACCTACGATGCGGAAATTATTGCCGCGTTGAATGATTTCAACGGCTAAATATTTTTCGATTAAGTGTAAATTTTCATTTAAATTACCACAAAGCTTCGCAAGCATTTGTGCGCTATCTGGTTCAAGATAAAATTGTATTGATTTCATGAAGCTAAATAATTTCTCCGCGTAATGAATGTGGTAAAGCTTCAATGATTTTAACATCAATTAATTGACCAATTAAACTAGAATCACCAGCAAAGTTGACGATGCGATTATTTTCTGTGCGTCCTGCGAGCACTTTATCATTTTTCTTGGAAACTCCTTCCACTAAAATACGTTGTGTTGAATCAACCATTTGGCGACTAATGACCATCGCATTATGATTAAGCTGATCTTGCAGACGTTTCAAACGCTCTTTTTTAACTTCAACAGGTGTGTCATCCGCTAAGTTGGCGGCAGGCGTTCCAGGGCGTTTGCTATAGATAAAACTAAAAGATTGATCAAATTGAACGTCTTTCACAAGATCCATTAATTTCTCAAAATCTCCTTCAGTTTCACCTGGGAAGCCAACGATAAAGTCAGAAGAAATCGTAATATCTGGGCGAACTTTGCGAAGTTTACGAATTTTTTGTTTGAATTCTAAAATCGTGTGATTACGCTTCATGGCTGTTAATATACGATCTGAGCCATGTTGCACCGGTAAGTGTAAGTGATTTGCTAACTGTGGCACTTCAGCATAGGCATTAATGAGGTTGTCTGAAAACTCAACTGGGTGAGAGGTGGTAAAGCGAATACGCTCAACGCCATCAATTGCTGCAATAAAATGAATAAGTAACGCAAGATCAGCGGTGTCACCTGAGGCCATTTTACCAAGATAGTGATTGACGTTCTGACCTAAAAGTGTGATTTCTTTAACACCTTGCTCGGCTAAAATAGCGCACTCTGCTAACACATCTTCAAATGGGCGGTTAACCTCAGGTCCTCGGGTATAGGGTACGACACAATAAGAGCAGTATTTATCACAGCCTTCCATAATCGAGACAAATGCTTTAGCGCCTTCAGCTTTTGGTGCTGGCAAGTGATCGAATTTTTCTACTTCAGGAAAAGAAATGTCAACTTGCGAAATATCGGTTTTTTGTTTTTGTTTAATCAAATCAGGTAAGCGGTGAATGGTTTGTGGACCAAAAACGATGTCCACGAAAGGCGCACGTTTAATGATGTTTTCACCTTCTTGCGACGCGACACAGCCACCAACACCGATAACAAGCTCAGGATTTTTATTCTTAAGATTTTTCCAACGTCCTAGCTCGTGAAAGACTTTCTCTTGTGCTTTTTCACGAATGGAGCAGGTATTGATAAGAATGATATCTGCTTCAGTATAATCTTCCGTTTTACTGGTATTAAAATGCTCGCCTAAAACTTCATTCATGCGCGATGAATCATATTCATTCATCTGGCAGCCAAGTGTTTTAATGTATACTTTTTTATGTTGTTTTACGGGATTTTCAATCACGCTGTCTGTCATTTTTAGTTACCTGATTTTATTTATTGTATGATTTGTATTTATTGCCAAGCATGTTTGATTTGTAATAGATCGTTTATTAGCCTGACAAAAAGTCAAAATAGGGTAGCGTTTTTTGTGTAAAAAGGCTAGTGAAATATCAAAGTCTGTACAAAACGCGTAATGAGGAAATAATTGAAAACTTAAAGGGCGTATTGCCTACGCCCACTGGAGTTATTTGCCTTGAGCTTTATTAATTGCTGCTTGAATCGCATCTTGTTGTGCAAAACCAGGAATAACTGTTGTATTAGCAGCAGTCGCACCTGATAGAGGCATAACGATAATTGCTGGTGTGCCTTGGATGCCAAGCTTATCAAAGCCAAGTTTCATGTCTGCTGCAATATTGTCAGTGACTTTTTTCTCTTTGATCAGGCTTTCGGCTTTTGCAACATCAACACCTACTTTTTTCGCAGCGTCATTAACATCTTTAACAGTTAATTTGCCTTCATCAACGCCGCTAGCGAAAACGGCATTATGATATTTCAAATAGCCTTCAGCGCCATTTAGCATATAAGCAGCAATACCCATTTCAGCAGCATACTGCGATGCTTCCCAACGTTGACCAAAGATTGGGAATTCTTTGAAGATATATTTTACATTTGGATTAGCGTCCATTACTTTTTCCATGATTGGCGCTACTTTGTGGCAGAATACACATTGATAATCAAAGAATTCAATCACGGCAACCTTAGCGTCTTTTGGTCCAACGGTAGGTGTTTGTTCATTTGAAAGAAGTGCTTTGGCATTCTCTAGAACAGAGGTTACTTGTTTTTTCTCTTGTGCTGCCATTAAGTCTTTTTGGAATGTTTGCATAATAGTTTGCATTTGCTCTTGCGAGAACTTGCCTTTTTCGTTAGCAATACCCGCTTTAAAGCCAGCAAGAACTTGCGCGTTATCCAAAGTCGCACCTTGTGCTTTTAATTGTGCACTGACATTTCCTGCAACACTATAGCCTAAGGTGTAGCTTACATTGTTGATAAGTGTTGCTTCACTTTGTTGAGCATCAGCAGCAGTTACTGGTTTTGCAGTTTCAGTTGCTGTTGGTTGTGTTGCAACGGTTTTTGTTACCTCAGGGGTCGCCTTTGCTGAGTCCTTTGAGTCAGATTGTGAACAACCTGCTAGAACAGTGGCAAAAAGTGCAGCGCCAAGCGTGCTTACGATGATTTTTTTTGACATACGCATTATGAATAAAGCTCCATGTTTTTCAGTTAATAAAAATAATCTTTCCGAACTATAACAAAGTTGTTGCTAAAAGGAAAAAGGTTCATGCTCAAATAGTAATTTTCTTCCATAAAAAAAGCCCCAACAGTGGGGCGTGTAGATATCTATTGATGTTTTAGTATATTAATTAGCTAATGCTTAATTTGCTGCAGCACTTGTTGCGTCAACTGCTTTTTTAGCGCTATCATCAGGTGTCTTTGCTGTATCAGCTGCAGTTGTTGCAGTTTGTGCTTTTGCTGCGTCAAGTTTGGCTTTGGCTTTAGTAGCTTCGGCTTCAGCAGCTTCTTCATGCGCTTTCATTTTAGCTTCCATTTCTTTTTGGAAAGCTTGCATTGATTGCTCCATTTGCTCTTGGCTTAGCTTAGGCTTGCTTCCTTCAATACCAGCAATAAAGCCTTGTTGAAGATCGTCAGTATTTAGGCTGACATTTTGTTGCTTTAATTGCTCAGTCATGTTTTTGCCGATTGAATAACCAATGGTATAGCTTGCATCTGCTGCATTGTTTTGTGCTGTTGCAGCTGTGTTGGTTGGTTGAGCATTAGCGGGTGCCGCTTTAGCTGCGTCAGCAAAAGCGCCAGAAACTAATGCGCTGCCGGCTAAAAGTGATAATGCAATGGTGGTTAACTTCTTCATATTTACTCCATTTTTAATGATTAATGTGTTAAATCGAACCTCATTAGCTTAAACAGCACCTTAGCAAAGAACAAGCGTTTTACAGTGAAAAGCATTAAAAAGATCAAAAAACAATGACATTTTATATACAGTTGCTAAACTAACGCACATTTGAAATTATGCTTATTCCAACCGAATGCCAAGACGAATTAAGAAAAACTTTCCTAGCGGTGTATTCAATGCCACTATTGCCAATCTGTCACATGAAGGACGTGGAATCACTAAGATTGACGGTAAAACAACCTTTATTCCATTCGCTTTAGAAGGAGAAGAGGTCGCGTTTGAATATACGTTATCAAAATCAAATTATGATGAAGGTAAACTGGTACAAGTTCTAAAGCCAAGTGCTAAGCGTGTTGCTCCGCCATGTGAGTATTTTGAGATGTGTGGTGGTTGTTCTTTTCAACATGTCGCACCTGATGCGCAGATTGCATTTAAAGAAGAAACATTGCTGAATCATTTTAAACATTTTGGACAAGGTCTTGAGCCTCTTGAGCGTATAGCTCATTTACGCTCAAGCTCACACGAGGGTTATCGTACTAAAGCACGATTAGGTGTGCGCTATGTGCACAAAAAAGGCAAAGTGCTTGTTGGTTTTAGAGAGCGTGATGGGCGTTTTCTTGCTGATATTAATCACTGTGAAGTATTGCATCCGAGTGTGGGTAAAAATCTAACTTTGTTGCAAGATTTAGTGTTTAGCCTATCAAATTACAAAGAGATTCCTCAAATTGAAGTGGCTGTAGATGATCAGGTCACTGCATTGATTATCCGTCACTTAAGTGCGTTTACTGATGAGGATTTAGCTAAGTTAACTGACTTTGCTAAAGCGCAGCAGTTTTGGATATATTTGCAGGCTAAGGGACCTGATACCATAACACGCTTATACCCAGAGGTGACGCAAGAGCCACAGTCGCTGTCCTATCATTTGACAGATTATGGTGTAACTATTTATTTTGAGCCAAATGACTTCACACAAGTTAATCATGAAATTAATCGTAAAATGTTAAAGCAAGCGATAGCGTTATTGGAAGTATCAAATAATGATACCGTGCTTGATTTGTTTTGTGGTTTAGGCAATTTTAGTTTGCCGTTGGCAACAAAAGCCAAATTTGTTGTGGGTGTTGAGGGCGATGAAGCAATGACGATGCGCGCTATGGAGAATGCTAAGCGCAATAATATAGATAATGTTGCTTTTTATCCGGTAAATTTGTTTGAAGACATTTCAAAACATGAATGGATTGTGGAAAATGAGTTTAATAAGTTGCTATTGGATCCGCCACGAGCAGGGGCTGAGATGGTATGTAAACAAATTGAAAAAATTAACCCCGAACGTATTGTCTATGTGTCCTGTGATCCAGCAACGTTGGCGCGTGATGCTGGCATTTTAGTTAATGAAAAGGGTTATAAACTGCTTTCAGCAGGTGTAATGGACATGTTTCCACATACGACACATGTTGAATCTATTGCTGTTTTTGAAAAATAAAAACATAGCGATATATTGAAAGTGTAGGGGCGTATTGTATACGCCCCAAAAGCAGACGAAACAAATTTAAAGCTTTAGAATAGAGCGTAAAGAATAAAAAATAAAAAATAAAAAATAAAAGAAGGTGAGGTTGTGGAGATTGAGTCATTAGTCAATCAGCTGCTAAGTGATGAAACAAGTGAAGATCAGCAGTATCAAATCATTCAGCAGATAGATGCTGAGCTATATGAAGAGCAAACACTTTTTGAATTAGCACGGACATTTCTAAATTATAGTATTAGGGTGGAAAATCCTTTTGCTGAAACAGTCGATATTGTTGGTACGGGTGGAGATGGTTGTCGAACCTTAAATTATTCAACACTAAGCGCATTAATGGTGCATGAGTTAGGTGCAAAGGTTGCCAAACATGGTAATCGTTCGGCAACGTCAAAGTGCGGTAGTTTTGACTTTTTGCAAAAGCTTAATGTGGAAATTCCTGATAACCCAGAAGCGGCATTGAACTTGTTAAAAGAACAAGGAATGGTGTTTTTGTTTGCGCCATTTTTTCATCCAATTTTTGCCAAAGTGGTTAATGTGCGCCAGCGCTTTGCTAAAGAGGGTAAGCGCACCTTTTTTAATGTATTGGGTCCATTGTTAAATCCGATGCAGGTCAAAAGAATCGTGGCAGGGGTTTATGATGAACGTTTGCTTAAGCCGTATCTTTATGCGCTTAAAAACCTAGGTGTCACGCATGCCTATGTTGTATATGGTGATGGGATGGATGAGTTTTCAGTTTGTGGCGCCAATAAAGTGATTAAACTTGAGCATGATGAAGTCACTGAATTTAGCTTACATCCAGAGCAACTAGGGTTTGTGCGTGGCAGACTAGATTACTTAGAAGCAGGTGATTTATATCAGAATTTGGCGGAATCAAAATCGTTATTAAATAATGAAATGTTAGGTGCTAAGCAAGATACGCTGATATTAAATGCAGCTGCTGCTATGCATGTTGCTAGTGGTTTTGTTGATACTTTATCAGTACAAGTTAAGTTGATTAAAGATGCGCTATCACAAGGGAAGTTTGCACATTTAATCCCCTAGTTAATTACATGCTGTATGGGCGAAGCTGAAATTAATAAACTGGCATGCATAAAACTGGATCGCTTGAAAGATGCGTCACAGCATGATGTACCCAAGCTCAATGACAAATTGATGAAGAAAGTGAAATTGTTGAGAAATCTGCATTTTTGAATGAGCTTGAGCGTATTGTCAAAGAAAAATAGCTTGAATGCCAAATTTATAATGACAACTCAATGTGAGGCTATACACTTATTTAATCGTTATATTTTTTGATAATTACATCGTATGACTCAACAATCACTACCATTAGCAACAAAGAAGATATCAGCAGAGGTATCATTACCGGGTTCAAAAAGTTTATCCAATCGCGTGTTGCTTATTGCGGCAATGGCAAAAGGTGAGTCGGTGATTGATAACTTGCCTTTAAGTAAGGATGTATTAGCAGGTGTTGGCGCATTAAAAGCCTTGGGTGTTTCACATCAATTTGATGAGGCATCAGGGCGCATTGTTATTCAGGGTGCTAATGGCTCTTTTCCTAACCAAAAGGCACGCATTTTTTGTAATGAAGCAGGCACGTTGACGCGCTTTATTATCCCATTGTGTGCCGCACAAAAATCAGGTGAGTATTATATCTATGCGGCTGACAGAATGATGGCGCGCCCCATTGCTGAGCAGCTATCCGTATTGAATTCTTTGGGTATGCATGCAACCTATGAGCAATATCAATCATCATTGCCTATGACCATTTTGGCAGAAGGTTTAAAGCAGACAAGCAATGTCAGCATTAATGGTGCTAAGAGTAGCCAGTTCTTGTCAGGTTTATTAATCGCATCCCCCTTGATCGACGGTGGCTTAAGTATTCATTCAGATACAGATCATCCGCAACCTTATGTGCAAATGACCGTGGATATGATGCGTGATTTTGGTGTGGTAGTTAACGTTGAAAATAACCTTTATAAGATACAAGGTAATCAAAGCTATCAAGCACGACACTATGCGATTGAACCAGATATTTCAACAGCATCGTATTTTTGGGCATTGGCGGCAATCACACAGGGTGATGTTAAAGTTAAGCACGTAACACGCGATGCCAAACAAGGGGATATTCGTTTTCTAGAAGTGCTTGAAAAAATGGGCTGTCAAGTGATTGCCGAAGAAGATGGAATTCGCGTGATTGGTGGTGAGGTATTAAAGGGTGTGACAGTAGATATGCGCAATTTCTCCGATACGTTTATGACTGTTGCGGCAATTGCGTGCTTTGCCAAGGGTGAGACGCATATTACAGGACTTGCACACACGCGTTTACAAGAATCAGATCGTGTCAGTGCTATGGCTGAGGGCTTAACACGCTTAGGTGTTAACGTCACAACAACTAAGGATAGTATCCATATTTATCCTGAAAAATCAGCGCTTAGAGCAGCTACTGTTGAAGGGCATAATGATCATCGCATTGCAATGTCATTGGCACTTATTGGTTTAAAACAGGAAGGTGTCATTATCAATGGTGCTGAGTGTGTTAGTAAAACATGCCCTGATTACTTTGAACGGATGGCGAAAATTATTTAGTTCATGCGCAAATCACGGTAAACTACAGCCATTTTGGAGAGTAAGGACGATTGATGCAAGATAGGCAGCTACTGGATTTAGAGGTGATGTTATCGCGCTTTAGTGTCAGGCGTGCTTTTTATCTAGGAAAAGTTAAAAAAGCTTATTTTGAGCGAGTTTCTGCAGTGCATCATTATGCAGCAAGTGGTTTTATTTATGATGCGCAGATATTTGGCGCAAGCTTTAATGCCGACAATTGGCCGTTTGCGAACAAAAGCTTTGATCTGATTGTGCTTGATAATGTGTTATTAAATCCTAATGATCTACATAAGATTTTAATGGAAGCCATTCGCGTGTTAAGTGATGATGGTTGTTTGATTGTGGTGCAATACAAAAAAAATCAAGGAACAGCCATCCCATTTCGTCTTGTTAATAAAGAAATAAAATCTCAAGGTTTACATAAAATTGAAAGCCATTATTATGATGTGTTTAATGTCAAAGACTTTAATAAATGGTTGCCATGTTTATTGCCTGAGAGCTTTTCTTGTGAGTATATTGCAAGCTTTAGCAAACAGGTTATTCCGCTTAGTCCATTATTCTCAGGGGCAACGGAAATGGTTAAGTTACCTGGGAAATATGCCATTGGCATGAATAAAGTGTTGAAAGTGAAATAAATAGAGGGTATTCGTAAATACAATAGCCCTACAGGCTGCATGATGTGTATAGCAATAAGAGTTTGTAGAAAACTGTGTTGACACTTTGGTATAGTACAAAATAAAAAAGAAAACGAGAAAGTATATGTTTGAAATAAGTGAAAATATCGAGAATTATTATGAGTTAAGCCAAACAGTGCGTGAGAAAATGCGCATGATTGACGATATGGCAGATCAGCTGGGTGAGCTTTTGGATTGGAACTTGACCATTGACTTTCAGATTATCAATCAAGATGATAAATCATCATTATATGGTGTATCCATTATTGCAGGGGAATCGGATGACGACGAGGCGCCGGTGTTTTTCTCAACGGCATCAGCAGATGAGGCATTGATCCGTTTACAAGTCTATTTGGAGTTGATGGAGAAATTTGAGATTAGCAATTTGGCAAGATCTGAAGAATATTACCAACAATCGTTGGATAAACTTGCGCATTATTACAATGATTCTTGTGATGATTTGTTGCATCAAATCGTGCTTGAGAGTTTCTTTGAGTTTAATGAGAGGTTAGTCGATAATTAAATGTAGGGGCGTATTGCATACGCCCCATTAAAATGACAAGGATGGTGGCAGTATGAGAAAAAGTCTTTATTTTTATATCTTTTATATTTTTTATACATTGATAGTTACTGTAACCAGTGTGAAGTTAGCTTATCCAGCAGCAAATAGTTATCAGCAGATTGTGCCACTTAACTCATGGATGATACAGCAGCAAGAGAAGTGCAAAAAAAATCAAGATCAAACATCAACGACCTTATGCGCTTTGAATAGTTGGTTGTCACTGAAGCTCAAATCACAAATTGCCCACTCAACTATGAATCTACATCTTAAAGCGTTTGACGAGCATAAATCACAAGTTCAGTTGATTGTTGCCAAAGAGACCAGTGCGCCTTATATCAATATGGATTTATTTTTAGAACAATTGGGCTTGCTGCAACAGCCTATGGATTGGCAAGCGTATTTAAACCCCTCAATCCTTAATAAGGGCGTAATAGAAATCTCCTACCCATTAATGATTGCGAGTCGTCAAATCATTAAGTTTATCGGACTGCCTGCACAGACACAGTTTACTCCACAACAGTTAGAGAAAGTATATCCCGCGCAATTAACGGCAGTGATCAGCAAAGAAAAGCAAGTTATTGATATTGATATTCAACTTGATATCGCAAAACTTGCACTTGTGCATATGAGTTTTCATGCTCAAATTGATGGTGTGCTATCGCTTAGCCCATTATTGGCAGATTTTACAGAACAAGACGTCCACAATAGTATTAAAAACAAGGTTTATCCCAGTGAATTTACGCTTAGTTTAACTAATACAGGGCTTATTGAAGATATTATGCAGGAGTTATTGGGCGATCAATCATTGATATATTCACCCATGTTATTGATGCATTTATCGGACTATTTCACGCAAATCGCCTTATTGCAACGTGATCGGTTATTGAAAAGAGGATTTATCAGTTTAGCTGATTTTATTGTGCTACCCAGAAGCTTGAGTGTAAAGGCGGTGAATAACTATGGGCAGCAACAAAGCTTTAGCTTATGGCAAGATATGCTTGATTGGCTTAATTTTGATTATCAATGGCAGACGCTCATGCTTAAACAGCAAGAAGATAAAAGTAGTGCACTGCAACAAAAAATATTCAAGGTCAATGCGCAAAGGGTTAAATATAAAAATAAGCTGTTAGCTCTCTTTAAGAGGGGTTTTTCTTATCAATTTTTCAGTAATGGTGTTGAAGTAAAATAGGCTAAAAAAGATAAAGTTTTTAAATATCACGCATATTGCTCGCAAAAAAATCAATATTCACTATGTTTACAATACTGCTTACTGCTGGTTAGCAGTCAGGTGAATCAGGAATTTGTTAAAACTTGGAAGTAAAAGAAATAAAAGAAGTAACAATAAACGATAAAGGTGATGATATGCTAGGAAGGTACTCAAAAAATCTATTTGCACTAGTTGCAATCAGTTTCGTTATATTATTAAGCGCTTGTGGTGGAAGTGGTGGCAGTGGTGGCGGTGGTGGTGGCTCATCAACCGCATCTGTAGGTACACAGACCGTGAATTGCCCACAGGGATCAACTTGCGCACCTGAGCAGGTTTCAATGGTTGAAGCTCAATCATAATCAAGGAGGATACGATGAAAATCAAACGATTAAATATACACTATCTTGCGTTATTAATGGGGGCGTCTGTGTCGGCATCGTATGCTGTGCCGACATCAGGAGATTATGTGAATGATCTACCTCAAACCTATACCAATAACTTCACACAAGAGACGATGGATCAGATTAATGGTATTTTGTGTGTGTTTGCGCAAACGAATTATCCTGAGTTTACAAATCAAGGGGCTTATCTGTCAAAGGTTGATATGAATGCCTGTAATATGGGTGATGAGCGAAGTGACAACAGTGTTCCGATTTTATCTGATATTGTCGGTGAGTCAACGAATGCCAATGGCGTGCAAACGGTCACTTTCTGGATTGATGGCTTACAAGTGGGTGATGGTGACACCGTATTGATTGAAGGCAAATTAGTGGCAACAGAAACACCAACGACACTTAATCCTTATGGTGTGTTTAGTTTAAATTATGTGTCTTATCCGTATGTCAATGGTGTGCTAAATCGCACAACGCCGCAGTTTAGAGGATTTATTAGTGCTTCACAGGCGACCAATGGACGTGCTTTGGTGAAATACTTTGAAACGGAAGGAACTACCATTAACAATAGTCGCAATGTCGCTTTGGCCTTTATTCAAACTGCTGAAAATACGGGTTATGGACAGATCTCAAGTGTTTTTAATCAAAGCTCGATGTTGGCAAAAATTGCTTTTAATAGTAGTCATTTAGAAAATCTGGTCACACGTGCCGATTTGACTAATGGTCAGGCTGAGATTTGTTATGATCGCAATAATTATACAACGAGTGTTTATCGCTATGGTCTATATAATGCTGATGGTAGCCGCGTTAACCGTGATTCCGGTGGTTTCCCCGTTGAGATGACAATCAATAATGAAACAAAACGTGGTTGGTTAAGTTTTTATGGGTTATGGTTGCCGGGTAACCCAACGGTTGCTGATGGCACGGCTGCCACGAAAAAAGATATGCAAACAGGGGCAACAACTGCTGGTACCATTGAAGTGGGTCCAGGGAGGCTTGAGCTGCAAACCGCGCGCTCAATTACATTGAGTCAATTAGCAGGGACTCGTTTACGTCTACATGCGCTTAATCAGAATCAAGCGACAGCGATTGTATTATGGAATTCAACTAATCAGCAATTTGACAAAGTCGGTGAGGATAGCTGTAACCAAAATGGTTGTAGCTTTACCCCTACAACACCTGCAGTAGCTATTTCAAACTCAGAGCTGCAAACGAGCTATCTAGGTCAAAACTATAGTTTAAATGTATCTATTGATGGTGTTGGTGGCGGTGGCTTTACCAATATTCCAATGCGTGATCAAAATAATCAAGTTGTGTTACCGACTAATAGTACACAGTTGGTGGTGTGGACAAACGCGCTTGTAGCGCCAACGGCAGCAGATGATACTTTAATACTGCATTGCTATAACAATTGTCCAGTGTGGAACAGTGGCTTAACACAATGGGAAACCAAATATCCGGCGTGGGATAGCTCAGGATCTCCTAATCTCTATTTAACCTATATGATCAATAAAAATATTCTTGCGACTAATAATGCTTATACTTTACTTGATCCAAATGGTGTGCCGGTGACCTCAACAACTGATAATTTATGGGTTGGTGAGATGGTACCAAATACAGTTAATGTTGGTACGAATATTGATAGTCTATATAATGGCACCATTACCCAAAAGTACACTTGGCAAAGTGGACCACAACCGTGGAATAAGTTCTACACTTTCAAAGCAACCAGTGACAATAGCATTAGTAGTTTTGAGCCACCGATTAGCTTAACCTACAATGATGGTCAGGGTAGTCGCTTTATTGAGTATGAATCCTTTGGGCAGTTAAACGGTATTCCAGGTAAATGTTATAGTCGCTTAGATAATACCTTACAGCCGCAATGTGGTGGCAACGATCAAATTTGGGTGCCAGATTATAATGTGCCAACAGGGGCTGAGCTTACGCAAACAGCAAATGCCAATGTTAGCTATTTTGTCAAGCAGTTGGGTATTGCGCAAAACTTACTTCCACTTGCAGTAGGAGCAGCAAGAGATGCGTGTATCAGTGATCTACAAACACTAATTATCCAAGCAGGCACCGATAGCAATGTCACTTTGCCAACATTGAGTGACTGGGTTGATCCAAATATTGGTACGATGCCAAGCGTTGGTGATATTCCAAAGGTAATTGCAGGTGTGACACAACCGCAAACATAGGTGTTAGGTTTTTAGAATCTTTGCTATACTAGCGACACTTAAGAATATGAAAGCTCTTTTGATTAAAAGGGCTTTTATTTTTGTTGCAACTAAACCCTCGTCTTAAAAGCATTCAGCGTTCCCTGAGCGAAGTCGAAGGTTAATTAGTTGCAGCTATGTCGTTATAAAATAAGGAAAAATAATGCAATTACCTCATTGTCCACAATGTCAAAGTGAATATGTTTATCAAGATGGTGACATGCTCATCTGCCCTGAATGTGCTTATGAATGGCAAATTAATGCTGTTACAGAAGAAGCCACTGATGTCAAAAAAGATGCGTATGGCACGCCTTTACAAGATGGTGATAGCATTACGGTGATTAAAGATTTAAAAGTGAAAGGCTCATCACTAGTTGTTAAAGTTGGCACTAAAGTTAAAAATATTCGCCTAGTTGATGGTGATCATGATATCGATTGCAAAATTGATGGTATTGGCGCGATGAAGTTGAAATCAGAGTTTGTCAAAAAAGCCTAAAATATCAATTTTCTGCTTTAAGGGACCTAGTTAATAGTGCATGAGCTGTTGTACGCATATCTTGATTTTCGTGGAGAATGCTATAAACCGCTTCAACGATTGGCATTGCCACATTGTGCTTTTGTGCCAACTTATAGACAGCATTCGCTGAAGCAATGCCCTCAACCACTTGCTTGACTTCGTTGCAAGCTTCATCAATGCTTTTGCCTTGACCGACAAGTACCCCAAAGCGGCGATTACGCGATTGATTGTCAGTGCAGGTTAATAGCAGGTCACCAAGCCCGCTTAAGCCATAGAAGGTCTCAAGCTTACCACCTAATGTTAAACCTAATTGGGTCAGCTCATTAAGTCCACGGGTAATTAAGCCCGCACGCGCGTTAGCGCCAAAGCCAAGACCGTCTGAGATACCACAGGCAATGGCCAGTGCGTTTTTAACAGCACCACCGATCTCAGCACCAGTGACATCTGTTGAGGTATAACAGCGGAAATTATCACTATTAAAAAGCAGTTGAATATGTTTGGCATAATCATCGCGCTTAGAGGCAGCCAAAATGGCAGTAGGTAAGCCTTTAGCGACTTCTTTGGCAAAACTAGGTCCTGTGATTAAACCAAAGGGATTATCTTTTAGGATATCTTCAGCCATTTGATCTAATAGCTGATAACTATGATGGCAAAAGCCTTTTGTCGCTGAGATCACACCTTGTGTGCTCGTTAAATGTGGTTTGATCGCGTCTAGTGTTTTCACAAAGCCAACACTTGGTGTCGCCATTAAAATGTCATCACATTGATGTATAACACTTTGCCAATCATTGATGGCAATTAAATTTGCTGGGAAATCAATATCCGGCAAGTAGCTGTGATTATGTTTATCACGAATCATTTGTGTGTTGTGTGTGTCTTTCCATGAGTGGATATAAACCATATGACCAACGCGCGCTAATTGTAACGCAAGCGCTGTGCCCCATGAACCAGCACCCATGACAAGAATTGTATTATTCATAAAAATAGTAACTCCAGTTGTTTATGCTAATGACTTAATACCAAGCAAGCGATCACTTTCTTGATAGGCTTTATCAGCAAATTCGCCCATCCATTGTTTCACATCGTTAAATTGTTGACTAAATTCAAATTTGCCATTGCTTGACTTTAATTGCTCTACTTGTTTTAGAATCAATTGGGCATAATCATGAATGCTATTTAAGCGCTCATGGTCAGAGGCAATAATATTGGCATATAAGTCGGCATCCTGACTAAATAAACGTCCAATAATGTTAAGCTCCATTTTGTAAACAGGGCTTGAGATTGCCATTAATTCTTCCAAATGGATATTATGTTGTTTTAAGAACATTCCCATGCAGAATACGGAAAAATGTTCAATACCTTGGATAAATGTCATTGCTTGGTCATGTGCGCTTGCGGTCATTTTTTTAAGTGTAAATCCTAAGGTTATAAGGTCATCGATGAACCATTGATAATGTTGAGCGTTGCGCCCATCGCAGTAAACAATCACCTGTTTATTGCTGTTGGTAACGGTTGGTCCAAAGATCGGGTGAAGTCCAATAACAGCACCATGATGTGCGCTGAGCATTTTGGTCATTGGTGCTGATTTAATGCTTGTTAAGTCCGCAAGTATAGTATTAGAGCTAATATACTCGGAAGTTTTTGCAATGATTTCATCAGTGAGCGCAATGGGGGTGCTGATAATCACCATATCTTGGTTTTGCAGAAGTGTTTGTGCCTCTTGCCAATCATCTTCACCAAAAAGGGTGATATCATAATGCGCAAGTTGCTTAAGAAAAAAAGCTAAGCATTGCCCCATAGCACCATGACCACCAATAATACAAATGCGACGTGTTGGCTCTTTTGTTATTTCTTTCATTTCTTTCATTTCTGTCATGATTTTATGCCTTTAACCATAATGTAATGGGTCCATCATTGGTGAGTGATACTTGCATATTAGCGCCAAATTTCCCTTGCTGAATGCGTGCATATTTTTGCGTAATATCAGCGTGAAATTCAGCAAATTTTGCTTTGGCAATCTGCGGTGGGCATGCTCCAGAAAAGCTCGGGCGTAAGCCGCGATCAGTATCAGCAGCCAGTGTGAATTGCGGCACAAGTAACAACTCACCATTGATATCAATAAGGCTCTTGTTCAGCTTGCCATGATCATCTTCAAAAATGCGTTGATTTAAAAGCTTGTGTGCCATTTTGTCATATTCTTTTTTTCCATCTTTTTCTTCGATACAGATAAGTGCCATAATACCTTGGGCAATATGTGCAATTTGATCATTGTCGACGGTAACAGAAGCGTGAGTAACACGCTGTATGAGGCTTAGCATATTGCTGTACGTTCAATTTTAAAGTGTCATTAGCATATACTCATCACAAAGCATTTTACAGAATTTTTTGCGTTGTAATTTGTTAAGATATAATGATTTTATGATGGGTTATTACGCTTACGCATCAAGAAAATAGGTTAGCACAAAGAAGCGTGCTAATAGAGGGTGACTTAAGTTAAATTAATCCAGCCTCTTTGACAATATCGCGCTCGTGGCGAAGCTCTTCTAATGTTTTATTGAAAGCTTGTTTTCCGAAGGCATCTTGCGTAATGCCTTCAACAACTTTAATTTCACCATTCTTAACGATGCATGGTACTGAGAAGATAAGTCCTTTGTCGACACCATATTCACCATTGGAAACTTTTGAAATTGAGACCGTTTCACCTGCTGGTGTGTCAAAAATAATGCCTCTAACACTAGTGATAACGGCATTCGCTGCAGAAGCTGCAGAAGATGCGCCACGCGCTTTAATGACAGCCGCGCCACGTTGCTGAATCATTGGTGTGAATTCTTCTTCTAACCATTTGCGGTCAGTAATGACATCAGTTGCAGGTTTACCTGCAATTTCAGCATGGGCAAAATCAGGGAATTGTGTTGCTGAGTGGTTACCCCAAATGGTCATTTTCTTCACTGCAGTAACATCAACACCGGCTTTAATTGCAAGTTGCTTACGCGCGCGGTTCTCATCAAGTGAAATCATCGCAAAGAAGCGATCATTAGGGACATTCGCGGCATTCATCATAGTGATCAATGCATTGGTATTACAAGGGTTACCAACCGCTAAAACGCGGACATCTTTAGCAGCATGTTTACTGATAGCTTCACCCATTGGTTTAAAAATTTTACCGTTTACACCTAATAAGTCAGAGCGCTCCATACCTGCTTTGCGAGGAACTGCACCAATCATTAGCACCCAGTTGGCATCTTTCACCGCTTCATTAACATCTGCCGTGCAAGTAACACTTTTTAATAGTGGGAATGCGCAGTCATCAAGCTCCATTTTAACGCCTTGCAATGTTGGCAATGTTTGCTCTAATTCCAGTAAATTAAGATGTACATTAACATCTTTACCAAACATTTCACCTGAAGCGATTCTGAAAATGACGGCATAACCAATATTACCAGCTGCCCCTGTTACGGTAACGCGCACACTTTTATTTGAACCATTTGACATGAATTATTTCTCCTTATGATTTAACGAGTAGATTTCGTAGTATTTTCACCCGCAAGATAATAACAAGTTTGCCTGCTATCGAACAGAGGCATTAGCATTATTTGTGGTATAAATTAAATTTATTTACTCTCGTTGCTTTGTTTGTAAAATTGATACACGCGAACGCCTGTTGTCCACAAAACCAAAAGTGTGAAAACAATACCGATGATCATGGCAAATTGGTTAAAGATAATCATCGCGATAAAAAAGATAAAAGCCTCAGCACGCTCCATAAGACCAGGGCTATAATAAAAGCTTTTTTCCGATTGTTTTTCCGAAAAAATGCCAACTAATAGGAAGCTGCTGACACAGACAAGCATCGACATCATCATTAATAAACACACAAAGGCTAAATTGGGATCGCGTATAAAAAGGGCGATCACGATAAATGATTCAACCAGTCGATCACTGAGAATATCAAGCACGGTACCAAAATGTGTACTGTTGTTTTGCATACGAGCAACCGAGCCATCAAGGATATCTAGGTAACCTGAAATAAGTAGCCACAAAATAGCCATGAGGTTAAATTCAGCACTTAAAAAGCAAGCACTAATAAAGCCTGTGATCAAGGAAGCGATGGTAATGGCATTAGCAGGCAGATGGCGCGCGCCGATATGCAGAAGGGGTTGAATAAAAACCCTTTGAAATAGTGGGCGCAGACTTGATTCGATCATCGTTAAAACCACCTCATTAAAAACTGCACAAGTTTGCGTGTTTTAGCGCTATAGAGCTTAGGGGTGTAAAAACTGCCTGCAACACGTTTATTGATTTCACTTAAAGTCGGGTAGGGGGTAATAAGGCTTGCCATATGTTTAATCCGTAAGTTGTTTTTGATTGCCAGTGTCCATGGTGAAATGAGCTCGCCAGCGTTCTCACCAACAATTGAGACACCTAAGATCTGACCTTTATGATTAACGGCAACTTTAATCATCCCTTCTGTTGCAAGTGATGCTTGCGCGCGATCATTGTCTTTAAAGCTGAGTGTTAAAATCTGTAAGTTTTGCTGTTGTGCTTCTTGGATTGCAAGACCCGTGTGCGCGATCTCTGGTGTGGTATAGATAACCCAAGGGAAGCTTGAGTAATCAACTTTTGCTGGTAGTTTGAATAATATGTTTTGAATGACAATGCCAGCATGATAGCTTGCCATGTGCGTGAATTGTAAAGAACTCGCAATATCACCAATGGCGTAGATATGCTTATGATTGGTGCGTAAGCGTGCATCAACGGTGATGCCACGCACTGTGTGGTTGATGTTGGCTTGATCAAGATGCAGCTTTTCAATATTGGGGGTGCGACCAGTAGCAATCAATACATCGGATGCGGTGAGTTTGCAATCATGGTCATTGTGTTGATAGTGAATGTATTTTAATCCGTCACTATTTTGACTAAAGCCATCAATTTTCACATCGGTAATGACATTGATCTTAAGATCATTAAATGCATTGATAACAACGGTTTTACAATCGCTATCGGCAGCTCCTAGGATTTCAGTGCTAGCTTCAAGTAAAGTGACTTTAGTACCTAAAAGTGCGTAACTTTGGGCGATCTCGCAACCAATGGGACCGCCGCCAACAATTACAAGGTGTTCAGGTTTTTCGCTAAGATCAAAAATGGTCTCGTTAGTAAGATAATCAATCTGACTGAGTCCAGAAATAGGCAAAATGCGGGCACGCGAACCAGTGGCGATGACAATATATTTGGCATGAATAAGATGCTCACCTGCTTGAATGGTTTTGGAGTCAATAAAGTGTGCATAGGCTAAGATAACTTTCACTCCAAGTGATTCAAAACGTTCGATAGAGTCATGCGGCGCAATCGTTTCAATCACTCGATGGATATGTTGGTGCATCGCCTTAAAATCAATAGCTGTTTGACTGTCAATGCCGAATTGCTTAGCTTTCATGATATGTGCCATGCTGCGTGATGCTTCGATCAAGGCTTTTGATGGCACGCAACCTGAGTTTAGGCAATCTCCGCCCATTTTATTACCCTCGCATAATATGACATTTGCACCCATCTGCTGGGCTGCGGCAGCCACTGAGAGACCACCAGATCCAGCACCAATAATGCAAATATCACATTTTAATGGTTTTAAATGTTGAGTATTTGACATAATTACTCCTTATGTGGGTTATCTTGTAGCGTGCGGCTGTTTTTGAGTTTTTTATAAATAATTGGCACTAAAGATAATAATGCCAAGGCACAGATAGGTAATAGTATTTGTGGCGAGAATATGATTTTAAGATTAAGCACATGTCCTTGTTCAAGCGCAAAACCAAGACCACTGCCAACCCAAGCATAAATAAAGGTGCCAGGGATGATACCTAGTAATGTGCCTATAAAAAAATGGCGTAGACTCACGCCTAAGACTCCCGCGGCAATATTGATAATAAAAAATGGGAAGATAGGTAAGAGCCTTAAAAACAATAAATAATTAAACTCATTTTTTTGAAAGCCATCGCGCATTTTGGCAATACTGCCCGAAGCTTTATGTTTTAAACTTTCAGCAAACGCCATACGTACGGCTAAGTAGGTAATCGTTGCACCAATAGTAGCAGCAAGAATGGTCCAAATAGCGCCAAAGAAAACACCAAAAAGAAATCCGCCTAACAGTGTCATAATCGTGGCTCCTGGGATTGAGAACGCAACGATAATGATATAGATGAGCATAAAAATAAGCACACTTAGAAAATAGTGTTGTTGGGTAAACGCTTGTAAGTTTTGATAATGCATCGCTAAGGTCTCAAGGGACAGATAATGCTCGCCACCTAAAGCAAAAAAAATGATTAAACCGATAATTAAAAGGATAATAGGAAACAAACGCTTTAAGGACATCTGCAATCACTCTCCATGTCATTGTCTAAAGGTACGTAGAGGATAACAGATAAAAAATAAGTTCAATATAAGTAGCTATGCAAATTTTATCCGATGTTTTTTTTGGATTCTCGGATCAAGTCCGAGAATGAATATAAGTCGTCATATTCGGGCTTGACCCGAATATCCATGATTACTAATAGACTATTTTTTAGGCGCTCAAAGAACATACAAAATAGATTTATCAGAAATGTTTGGTGTGTCTATTTTAGATTTTCTTAAACACAAGCGTGCCATTGGTGCCACCAAAGCCAAATGAGTTAGACATGGCAATGTCAATTTTCATTGGTTTTGCTTGGTGTGCTGCATAATCTAAGTTACAGCCCTCATCAACATTATCAAGGTTGATAGTTGGTGGTGCGACTTGATCACGAATAGCAAGTAACGAGAAGATGGCTTCAATCGCGCCAGCTGCTCCTAGCATATGTCCAGTCATTGATTTGGTTGAGCTCATGACGATATTTTTAGCATGATTACCCATAAGCTTTTCAGCTGCTTGGCTTTCTTTAACATCACCAGCTGGCGTTGATGTGCCATGCGCATTGATATATTGCACTTGATCAGCATTGATGCCTGCATCTTCAAGAGCTAGTTGCATACACTCATAGCCACCTTCGCCACTTGGGCTGGTGATGTGAAAAGCATCAGCATTCATAGCATAACCAATAAGCTCACCATAAATTTTGGCACCTCGCTTTTTAGCGTGCTCGTATTCTTCTAATACAACAGCCGCTGCACCATTAGATAGCACAAAACCATCACGATCTTTATCCCATGGGCGTGATGCGCCTTTTGGATCATGGTTGCGCTCAGATAACGCACGAGCTGCCGCAAATCCGCCGATTCCAATAGCAGTGTTGGCTTTGTCAGCACCACCGGCAATCATCACATCAGCATCGCCATAAGCGATCATACGTGCTGCCATACCGATGTTGTGTGCACCCGTTGTGCAAGCGGTAACGACTGCAGTATTGGGACCTCTTAGGTTGTGCTTAATCGAGAAGTTGCCAGAGATAAGATTGATGATTGTTGCTGGGATACAAAACGGCGATATACGCTTTGGACCTTTGGTATCGATAACAACACGCGTTGCCTCAAGCTCGCCAAGTCCACCAATTCCTGAAGACATTGATACACCGATGCGGCGGCAATTCTCGTCAGTCACTGTGATACCAGCGTCTTGCCATGCTTCTTCGGCAGCCACAAGACCATATTGCATGAAGGGGTCGTATTTTTTGATTTCTTTTTTATCAAAATGCTGTAAAGGATCGAAGTTTTTAATGGTGCCACCAATGGTGACCTTAAACTCAGAAATAGAAGGTCCGTGCTCGAGATCAAATTCAGGTAATTGTGTAATACCGCTTTGACCTTTTAAAATCGCATCCCATGTGCTTTTGACATCATTACCAAGCGGGCTTAATGCGCCAAGTCCAGTAATGACAACGCGTCTTGCTGATTTCATGATTTCATTATCCAAATGTTTATACCGCCCACAAACCATTTTGCAAAATTTTTATCATTGAATTTCTCGTACTTTTGGGTGATTGGATTTTGGTAATAGTCCTAGCTATTAACTGCAATCCAATCACCCAAAAGTATCAAAAACTTCTTCGATATTAAACACCGCAAAATGATTTACAAGCGGTATGGTTATACAAATAAAAAATCAGCATTAACCTTGCGACTAATGCTGATTTCTCATAAATTCATCAGTTACTTTAAAGAAGCGATGAGTGATTATTTGTTGTGTGCTTCGATGTAAGTGTAAACGTCTTGCACAGTCTTGATTTTTTCAGCTTCTTCATCTGGAATCTCAGTGTCAAATTCTTCTTCTAAAGCCATGACTAATTCAACAGTGTCAAGAGAGTCAGCGCCTAAATCATCGATAAAAGATGCTTCTGCTTTTACATCTTCAGGCTTAACACCTAATTGTTCAACGATGATAGCGTTTACTTTTTCTTGAATTGCGCTCATTTTGTTTCCTTAAGTTTTTACTTATTAATATTTATAAAACTGTCTTTAAATTTATGGCATCTGCCAACCGAGTAGACATTGTAGTGAAATGTGCCTTATTTGCAATAAACTTACAACAAAATTCTGCTAAAACTGGCTGGTCTTGCTATTTATTGAACAGATATTTCTATCAATCATCAACCTCATTATCGTTAACTGTGATTTCTGCGGCAAAGCACAAAAAATTCAACCTAGAAAGTCCGCTATTTATAATTGAATCAGTATATTGTTGGTCTATACTTTCCTTATCAAGGAAATAATAACCATGGAACTCAAGTGCGATGCTGGATGTAAATGAAATATTGATTGTTGATGATGAGCCGATTATTTGTGAGCTGATTGAAAGTATTTTGCAGTCTAAGGGCTATATGACGCACAGTGCATACAATGGCAAGGCGATGCTTGAGTATTTGAGTCAGAAAATCCCAAGCTTAATTATTTTGGATTATCAACTGCCAGATTTAACAGGGCATAGTCTATGTCAAAAAGTGCGCCAGCAATCACAAGTTCCGATTTTGATGGTGACGGCACATGATAGCCAAGCCAATCTAATACGTAGTTTTGAGCTTGGAATAGATGACTTTCTAGCCAAGCCATTTGATCCTAAGGAGCTGTTATTGCGCATGGAAGCAATTTTGCGCCGCAGTCGCAAGACACAAATGGCATTGTCTCAATCAACGCAAGAAGATCAGATTAATTATCAATTTGACCGTTGGTATTTTGAACCGTCAGCTCTTAATCTGGTTGATAAAAATAATATTAACAAAAAACTCAATTTGACTGAGTATGAGGTGAAGCTATTGAGTTTGTTTTGCGCGAATGCTGAGCGGATTATCACGCGTGAGCAGATTCACAAAGCTTTGGAGAGTCATGCCGATGATGCGTCATTACAGGCGATTAATGTTTATGTTTATCGCTTACGCAATAAGATCGGTAAAGATTTGATTCAATCGATTCGCTATAAAGGTTATAAATTTTTGGCGGATGTTCAGGTGATTGCATCGTAAATTAATCCTGTGAAAGCCCTTTCTATTTAAGTTCTCGCGCATTAAACTACTTCAAGTTTTAGCCAAATTGGATCATATGATGAAATTATTAGACTTTGAAGTGGGAATGGATAAGCCATTTTTTTTAATTGCTGGACCTTGTGTTATTGAATCAGAAGCACTAGCCATGGATACAGCAGGTTATCTCAAAGAGTTAACTGATGAATTAGGTATTTCGTTTATTTATAAATCTTCTTTTGATAAAGCGAATCGCTCATCGATTAATAGCTTTAGAGGTCCTGGAATTGAGAAAGGGCTTGAGATTTTAGCGAAAGTAAAAAAAGAAATTAATGTTCCGATACTAACTGATGTGCATGAAGATACGCCATTAGCTGAAGTTGCAAGTGTTGTTGATGTATTGCAAACGCCAGCTTTTTTGTGTCGTCAGACAAACTTTATCGTACGCGTATGCGAGCAAGGTTTACCCGTTAATATTAAAAAGGGGCAGTTCTTGGCACCTTGGGATATGAAGCAGGTGATGGAGAAAGCCAAATCAACGGGGAACAAGCAAGTGATGGCATGCGAAAGAGGGGCAAGCTTTGGTTATAACAATCTGGTTTCAGATATGCGTTCATTAGCGGTTATGCGTGAGACAGGCTGTCCTGTGGTCTATGATGCGACACATTCAGTGCAGTTGCCAGGTGGGCAGGGTAATGTCTCAGGCGGGCAACGTGAATTTGTACCAGTGTTAGCGCGTGCGGCAGTTGCAGCTGGGATTTCAGGCATATTTATGGAAACACATCCAGATCCAGCCAAGGCCTTAAGCGATGGGCCAAATGCGTTACCAATTCAAAAAATGAAGTCATTATTAATGCAACTTCAACAGATTGATCGCATTGTTAAATCACAGCCGCTATTAGAAAACACACTTTAATCAACATAGCTGATTGTGCATAAAAAAATCATTCAGCTGTCGCTTCCTTTAATCCTTGCCAATATTAGTTTGCCATTATGTGGCATTGTTAATTCAGCATTGATGGGTAATCTGCATGCTAGTAGTTATTTGGCAGCCAGTGCTTTAGGCGTTGCAGTAATCACCTTTATCAGTGCATTGTTTTACTTCTTACGAATGAGTACAACGGGTGTTATTGCGCAACAATACGGTAAGAGAGACTTTAATAAGATCTTTGATTGGTTAGTGAAGGCGCTTATTGTTGCGATGATATTGGCGCTTGTGCTAATTATGCTACAAGGCGTCATTTATGATCTGGCATTATCAATATTATCGATGAATAAAGCCGTAACCAAGCTATTTAGCGAATACTTTAATATCACTATTTATGCTTTGTTGTTTGTCCTTATTAATTATGTTTTGCTTGGCTTCTTTATTGCGCTACAACGGGCAAAGCTTGCTTTCTTGATGGCATTAATTACGAGCATCTCAGGTATTTTGTTGAGTCTTGTTTTTGTTGAATTACTGCATTTAGATATTAAGGGAATAGCTTATTCCGTGGTGTTATCACAGGCTTTTAGCTGTATATTTGCATTGTTTTTCAGTATTAAAATCGCCAAAGCTAACAAGGTTTCATTGAAGAAGCTAATACATCGTAATCAATTTAATTGGCGAGCTTATCAAGCATTTATGTCGGTTAATGGTGATATTTTTATACGCTCTTTGTGTTTACAAGTCTGTATTAATTCATTCTTTGTGTTCTCAGCACATATGGGGCAGGAAGTGCTTGCTGCAAATACTTTGCTGATTGAGTTTGCGATGTTGTTAGCACTCTTTTTGGATGCCTTAGCCAATGCAACAGAAACGCTTGTTGGTGAAAATGTTGGGCAAAATGATAAAAGCGCATTAAGGAGCACGTTGTTATATACGCTGAGTTACTCTATTGCTTTTAGTTTACTGTTTGTGTTGATTTATGCCTGTGTTTACCCGTGGATATTTGATTTGTTAACCTCTATTGCAAGTGTCCGCCAAGCAGCTGAGCATTACGTTATCTTTTCGATTATATTCCCATTAATCGCGGTATTTAGTTTTTGGTTAGATGGTGTATTTGTTGGTTTGCTTAAAACAACGATTATGCGTAATGCAATGATCGTATCTATGGTTTTATATTTGTTAAGTGTTGCGGCTTTTTGGTCATTGGGCAATATTGGATTGTGGGTTGCGTATTTATTGTTTTTTATTTATCGAGCAATAACGTTAGGTGTACCACTTATGAAGGTTTTAAAGTGATGAGCGTGAGTTTTTAACCTTTGACATAGCTCAATGCTTCTTTAAAGGTATGAACGCCTGCCTCGGGATGTGTGGCATGCTCACTTAAAAATCGGCGATATAGCCGCGCATTTGGGTAACCATTAAATAAATTAAGCGTGTGACGCGTAATATGATTGAGCTTGCGATCAGGCGCTTTTAGTTCTTCTTCAATATAGGGAATTAAACACTCAGCAACATCAAAAGGAGTGAGCTCATGACTTTTCTCGTTATAAAAGACGTGATCAACATCTTTAAATAACATCGGGTTGTGGTAAGCTTTGCGCCCAATCATCACGCTATCAACATATTGTAAATGCTGGTTGATGTCATCTAAGGTTGTTATACCACCATTAATGCCCATTAACTGCTTGGGGAATAATTTTTTAATTTGATAAACCGTATCATATTGTAAGGGCGGGATTGTACGATTTTCTTTGGGGCTTAAGCCATTTAACCAGCCTTTTCGCGCATGAATACATATAAAATCAGCCTTAGCATTAACAATACCTTGGATAAAGTGTGTAAGCTCTTCAAAGCTATCTTTATCGTCAACGCCAATACGACACTTTACTGAAATAGCGATGTTAACCGCTTGCTTTAAGGCGTTAACACACTCGGCAACGAGCTCAGGCTTATACATTAATGATAATCCAAAATCGCCACGTGAGACGCGATCACTCGGGCAGCCGACATTTAGATTGATCTCGCTATAACCTAAGTCTTCAGCAAGTTTGGCGCAAAAGATAAGATCATCTGGGTTGTTACCACCTAATTGTAATGTCAGTGGATTTTCCTCTGGCGAGTACTGCAATAAGCGCGCACGCGGTCCATGAATGATTGCATTAGCTGTAATCATCTCGGTGTAAAGCATGGTTTTTTTGGTGATTAGCCGCATTAAATAACGATAATGCCTATCTGTCCAATCAATCATTGGGGCGATACAAAGGGTGCGATTAAGTGGTTGTGTCATCGGTATTCTATTTATTCAAAACTTAAGGAGGCTATGGTAAAACATTCCGTGTAATTGTAAATGGAATTGGCGATTTATTTGCCATAAAGACTGGTTTTATTAGATTCTATTTTATATGCTCGATGCGTTTGGGAAAAAACGGGAAATGATAAAGGGGGGCGAAATGCTACTACAAATCAACAATTTATTAACGATTGCCATTGCTATTTTAGTGCTATTGGTTGGGATCTTTATTCAAAAGCGTGTGAATATATTAAGTCGTTTTTTTATACCTGCCCCCGTTGTTGGTGGGTTGCTGTTTTCAATATTGGTCGCAGTACTTAGTTATTTTGATTATATGCATATCAATTTTGATGCATCAGCTCAACAATATTTCATGTTGATATTCTTTGCAACGATTGGTTTTGCCGCAAGTTTGCGCTTTTTATTTATTGGTGGTAAAGCGGTATTGATATTATTTGCTTGTATGTGCTTATTGGTTATTTTACAAAATAGTCTTGGTGTATCATTGGCGATGTTGCTTGATATGCCGACAGCTTTTGGTTTGGTCAATAGCTCGATTACGATGATCGGTGGGCATGGTACAGGATTGGCGTTTGCGGGGACTTTACAAAATGACTTTGGTTTGCAAAATGCAGCAACGATTACAGCGGCGGCAGCAACGGTAGGACTGATTGCAGGCAGTTTATCGGGAGGACCTGTGGCAAAGTTTCTGATGCGTAAATATAAACCTGAAGTCACGGGTGCAAAAATGGATGCGGAAAGTCTAAAGAAACTGCAACTACATAAACCAAGTAAAATTTCTCAAGAGGGTATCTTTAATGCGGTGATTATGATTGCGTTAGCCATTGGTTTTGGCAGTATTTTTTCGGCGTGGTTTAAGTCACTTAATATTATTTTGCCGGATTATATTGGTGCGATGTTGGCAGCGGCTATTTTGCGTAACTGCTCAGATATGACCGATTGGTATGAGATTAGTCACACGGAGTTGCAAGTATTAGGTGCTATTTCACTTTCTATTTTCTTATCGATGGCATTGATGCAAATGAAGCTATTGGCACTTGTGAACTTAGCGATTCCAATGTTAGTGATCTTACTTGCACAAGTCGTATTAATGGTGCTATTTGCCATTTTTGTGATTTATAAATTACTAGGCAAAAGCTATGATGCGGTTGTCATGACTTGCGGCACTGTGGGCTTAGGAATGGGTGCAACACCAAATGCGATTGCTAATATGGATGCTTTTGTTGCTAAAAATCGCCCAGCACCACAGGCGTTTTTTGTGGTGCCAATTGTGGGTTCAGTATTGATTGACTTCTTTAATGCCGGAATGATTACCGCATTTTTAAATATCTTTTAAAGATTCTCATAAAACACTTTAATAATGCCATCTTCAAGCATGCGCGCTTTAATGCGCTGTGAACGCGTCAGATCATTTAGCATAATGGAAAAACTCAATAGGTGATTGCGCTTTGTTAATAGGTAGCCAGAAAGCGTTGAGACACCGGCTAATGTGCCCGTTTTGGCGTGAACGCGACCTTGCAATTTACCACCCATGCGATAAGCTAATGTGCCGTCTTCACCAGAGCTAGGCAATGCACTATATAGGCGTTTGCCAATGCTGCTGTTATAGACATTGGTTAATAAGCTCACCATAAACTGAGGGGTTACCGAATCAAGCTTGGAAAGACCTGAACCATCTTCCATGTGCAGCTCTCCAGTATCCACTTTATATGTTTTGCGGATAAGGGATTCAACAGCTTTGGTACCAGCGTCATTACTGCCTTGACCTGCTTGTGTATAACCAATGGTACGCATAAAACTTTCGGCATATAAATTGTCAGATTTCAATAGCATATGCGTAAGTAAGGCATCGATAGAATCGGATGAGATGCTCGCAACTTCAATTAAGCTTGACTTACTGGGTAATTTGCCAAATAAAGTATTGCCATGGTGTTTGATGCCTACTTGTGAGATAAAATCATCAATCGTTTGCTTAGTTTTTAAGGCGGGGTTAGCAATCGCAAGATTAAGGTAAGTCTCAGCTTTTGCTGGAATGCAGCCTGAGAGATTAAGGACATTGTTTCGAGTCATGTCAATGTCAAATTTACATTTGCCGCGATCCTGCGCTGTGGCTAATCGAGTGGTATTGTTAATCGTGATATTACTGGTATTAGAAAGTTCTTTGACTTTGGTATTTGTGCCACTCGTGTTGATAAGCTTAATCACAAAACAATTTTTATTCATATTTAAGCTAGAAGCTGGGGCTGCAAAGCAGTAAGGTATGTCATTCTTAGACCAACCGTTAGGCACATAATCGCCAGAGAAGTGATTGGCTATTAACACAACATCACCATTGATGCGTTTGATGCCATGTTGTTTGGTTTGTGAGATCAGATTATATAAAGCGGCACCGGTAAGGCTTGGGTCGCCAGTAAACTCAATATACAAATTACCATTTAAGGTACCATTTTTGTATTGTGATTTTTGATAAAAAACAGAGGTTGTAAATTGGAAGTTTTTTGGCAGTGCCGTTAATGCAGCAACTGCTGTGAAAACTTTGTTGTTACTTGCTGGAGTGAACGGGCGGTCTTTAGCATATTGATAGAGTAGCTGCCCTGAATTAACACGCTCAACGGCAATGCCGATAGAGACGTCAGATAAGCGGTACATCTTAACAAGGGATTGAATCTCACTGCGCACGGAAGCATGCGCAAACGTAATGGTGCTTATTAAAGCATAACCTAGTAAAATAAATTTTTTCACAATGAACGCTATTTAAAACTATCGATTTTTAACGATGTCGTCGATAATACCAACTTTTGGAAGCGAATGTCATTACTGAATTGGCATATACCGCTTGTAAATTAATTTTGCGGTATTACGTGTCGAAGAAATTTTTGATATTTTTTGGGTGGTATATATGTATAAACTGAAACTCACTGAAGTCATCTTGGATGTCTATCTGGGTGTCTATGATTTTGAACAAGAACAATTGCAGCAAGTTAAATTAGATCTGATCATTAGTTATCACAAAGCACCAACAGGGTGTGTCAGTGATGATCTTAACGAGACGATTTGCTATGCAAGTATCAATGAATTATTATTAAAAACCGCACGACAAAAACGCTATCAATTAATCGAGCATTTAGCGCAATCACTGCTTGACGCGCTAAAAAAGATGCTCGAAGCATATAAAGTGGATATTTATCTTGAGTTACATAAAAAGCCACCGCTAGATAATGTCGCATTGGCAAGCTTTTGTGTGGAGCATGTATGTGCGAGGTAGTTTTAGGCTTGGGTAGTAACGTCGGTCATAAATTATCAAACTTGCGTCAAGCGATTGATTTGATTGCAAAGCGTATTGGTCAGGTGCAAAAAGTCTCACCCATCTATCAAACCAAAGCGCTTTTACCAGCTAACGCACCACCAAGTTGGGATATTGATTATTATAATTTAGCCGTTTTGGTGCAGACGAATTTAGCGCCTGAGGCGCTGTTAAGTGAAATAAAAAGAATCGAAACAACGCTAGGGCGCGATCCTGAGCATGCCTTTTGGTCGCCACGTGAAATCGATATCGATATTTTGTGCTATGAAGATTTAAGCTATCAAAATGAGCATTTAACGATTCCGCATAAGGAATTACTGAAGCGTAATTTTGCGTTAAAACCTTTGTTGGATGTTTATCCTTGTTGGCGCCATCCTCAGTATTCGGATGATCTGTATCAATATATAAAAAATATAAAAAAAATGCCAATGCTTGAGTTGGCACCCTTTACCTTAGCAGGTAGTCAAATTATGGCGATTGTCAATTTGTCGAGTGATTCTTTCTCGCAACAAGGTGAAGAGCTAATACCACTTGAGCAATTTGAACAATATATTATTGGCCTTGTCAATGAAGGTGCTGAGGTTATTGATTTAGGTGCTGAGAGCACTAAGCCAGATGTAAAGCCAATAACTGCAGAGGTGTATTGGCAGAGATTAAAGCCTTATCTAGAGATTGTCGAGTCACTGGTAAATACGCGCGTTTTGCCTGTTGATCTTAAGGTTAGCATTGATACTTATCATGCTGAAGTAGTGGAGAAAGCGCTGAATTACAGTTGTGTCAATATCATTAATGATATTTATGGGGTTGAAGCAAATCTCATTGCTGCCTTAATCAAAGACAAAAATATTGACTATGTTTTTATGCATCAATTAGGTGTTGCTGGTGGTAAGTATTTGTCAGGTGATAGTGATCCAGTGTCTGAGGTTATTGCTTTTGCTAAAGAAAAGATACAAATACTTTTAGATGCGGGCATACGCAAGGAAAGACTCATTTTTGATATGGGTATTGGTTTTGGTAAAACAGCCTATCAAGCACAACAACTACTTGATGGCGTTGCTGAAATTAAAGAGTCTCTTGGTGTTAAAATACTCGTCGGACATTCACGTAAATCATCTGTCATGCCATATGTTGCAACCAAAGACAATGCCGAAAAGGATCTGGCTACAGCAATGATTTCTCGTGATTTGATAAAAAAAGGTGTTGATTATCTGCGCGTGCATAATGTTCGATTAACCGCGATAGCGAAGCATATTTAATGGCGGAAGGTCACTGCATTTAGCAAATAGTTATGTTACACTTTTGCCCGCAAACATTATTAACTTTTGGAAGGCAGATGAATTCAAACATAACTCTTGCAAATGCTATTCGTTTTCTCTCAATGGACGCTGTACAGAAAGCAAAATCAGGACACCCAGGCATGCCGATGGGCATGGCAGATATCGCGACAGTACTGTGGCGTAAATATCTAAAACATAACCCTAAAAACCCACATTGGCTTAATCGCGATCGTTTTGTGTTATCAAATGGTCATGGCTCAATGTTGTTATATTCTTTATTGCATTTGACAGGTTATGACTTATCAATTGATGATTTAAAAAATTTCAGACAATTACACTCAAAAACCCCAGGGCATCCTGAGTATGGTTACGCGCCAGGTATTGAGACAACAACTGGTCCTTTAGGGCAAGGTATTGCAAATGCTGTCGGTATGGCACTGGCAGAAAAGCTGTTAGCAGATGGCTATAATCAGCCTGGGCATGAGATTATTAATCACTTTACCTATGTGTTTATGGGTGATGGTTGCCTAATGGAAGGTGTTTCACATGAGGTGAGTTCCTTAGCAGGTACGTTGAAATTAGGTAAATTAATCGCTTTTTGGGATGATAATAGTATTTCGATCGATGGTGATGTAAAGGGGTGGTTTACCGAAGATGTTGCTAAGCGCTATGAAGCTTATGGCTGGCAGGTTATTACGCATGTCGATGGGCATGATTTTGATGCGATTGATGCTGCTATTGCTAAGGCACAAGCGGAAAGCTCAAAGCCAACATTGATTTGTTGCAAAACCAAGATTGGTCAAGGCTCACCAAATAAAGCAGGTAGCCATAGCGTGCATGGTGCGCCTTTGGGTGATGATGAGATTATGAATACGCGTAAAGCGCTTGATTGGCATTATGCACCTTTTGAGATTCCAGGTGATATTTATGCAGATTGGTCAGGTATTGAAAAAGGCTCAACACTAGAGCAGAGCTGGAATGAACAGTTCGCTCAATATCAAAAAGCGTATCCTAATGAGTTTAATGAATTAAATGTACGCTTAACCAAGAGTTTGCCTCAGAATTTTACTGGGTTTGTAGATAGTTATATCAATAAGTTACTCAATGACAAGCCAACGGTGGCAACGCGCAAAGCATCACAGATGGCATTGGAGGAAATTTGTAAAGTATTGCCGGATATGTTTGGTGGATCAGCAGATTTAACAGGCTCCAACTTAACCAACTGGTCGGGCAGCAAATGGCTTAACAATCATGAAAAGCATGCCAACTACTTATCTTATGGTGTGCGTGAATTTGGCATGGCAGCAATGATGAATGGTATGTCGCTTTATGGTGGCTTTAGACCGTATGGCGGTACTTTCTTAGTGTTTAGTGATTACGCACGAAACGCCATTCGTATGAGTGCGATTATGAAGCAACCAGTAGTTTATGTGATGACACATGACTCAATTGGTTTGGGCGAAGATGGTCCAACACATCAGCCAATTGAACACGTACCAAGCTTGCGTGTGATGCCTAATTTAAATGTGTGGCGTCCGGCAGATGTTGTTGAAACAGCGATTGCATGGCAGTGTGCGGTTGAAGAGCAAAACACACCATCATTATTGGCACTTTCTCGTCAAAACCTACCAACTTTAGTGGCAAGTAATAGCCAAGCACAACTGGTGAAAAAGGGTGGTTATTTATTAAAAGAAACCCAAAATGCTGAGATTACCTTGATTGCTACAGGTTCTGAAGTAAGTATCATGTGTGATGCGGCGGAAATATTAGCTAAAGAAGGCATTGCCGTAAACGTTGTCTCTATGCCTTGCGTTGAGAAATTCATGCAACAAGATGATGTATATCAACAATTCGTGATAAAACAAAATATTCCTGCAGTAGTCATGGAGGCGGCACAAGGTGATTTATGGTATCGTTTATTGCCAAAGACAGGTGGAGATGTGATTAGCTTAAATCACTTTGGTGAATCAGCACCGGCTGAAAAATTATATGAGGCATTTGGTTTAACCGCACAAAACGCTGTGGCTAAAGCCAAAACGCTTCTATCTAAAACAACGGTTGAAAGTTTATAAGCCATATACGGCTAGTTTAAAAAAGGAGAAATAAAAGATGGCAATTAAAATTGCAATTAATGGTTATGGTCGCATCGGTCGCTGTGTATTACGTGCGATTTATGAAGCTGGTTTAACAAACGAGTTTAAAATCGTTGCCATTAATGATTTAGGCAGCCCTGAGGTTAATGTTCATTTGACAAAGTATGATACAACACACGGGCGCTTTCATGCAGATGTTTCTTTACAAAATAACGAAATGGTGATCAATAACGATCGAATTAAAATCTTAGCTGAGCGTAACCCAGCTGATTTACCATGGAAAGCGTTGGATATCGATGTGGTCTTTGAATGTACTGGTTTATTCACATCAAAAGAGAAGTGCGGCGCGCATATTCAAGCGGGTGCTAAAAAGGTTGTTATCTCGGCTCCTGGTGGCAATGATGTTGATGCAACGATCGTTTATGGTGTGAATCACAATGTATTAACCTCTGATATGACGGTTATTTCTAATGCGTCATGCACGACAAATTGCTTAGCCCCTGTGGCTAAAGTATTAAACGATAGTATCGGTATTCAAGAAGGTTTAATGACAACGATTCATGCTTATACCAATGATCAGAAAATTGTTGATAGCTATCACAGTGATTTACATCGTGCACGTGCTGCCGCTCACAATATGATCCCAACTAAAACGGGAGCCGCTGCCGCAGTAGGTTTAGTGTTGCCTGACCTTAAAGGACGTTTAGATGGTTTTGCAATGCGTGTGCCAACGATTAACGTATCAGTAGTTGATTTGACATTCACTGCTAAAAAGCACACTTCTGTGGAAGAAGTTAATGGTTTATTAAAAGCCGCTTCTGAAGCAGGTAATTTAAAAGGTGTGTTAGGCTATAATCTTGAGCCATTAGTCTCTATGGACTTTAACCATAATCCGCATCCATCGATCTTTGATGCCACACAAACGCGTGTGATTGGCAATCTTGTGAAAGTCCTTTCTTGGTATGACAATGAATGGGGCTTCTCAAATCAGATGCTAAGAACGACAAAAGCGTGGTTTGCAGCTAAGTAAAATAAGTAAAAAAGTATTTAAGGCGTGAAGGCGCCTTTTTTGTTTTTAAGGATTAATAATGAACTTTTTATCAATAACGGATGTGCCACTAAAGGGCAAAAAAGTACTCATGCGCGTTGATTTCAACGTGCCAGTTAAGGATGGTAAAGTCACCAGTTTCGTGCGCATTGATGCCGCATTACCAACTATTAAATACGCATTAAATCAAGGTGCCAGTGTGATATTGATGTCACACTTAGGGCGTCCTGAGGAAGGTGAGTATAATGAAGAATACTCACTAAAACCCGTAGCGGAATGCCTAACACAAAAGCTAGGTCAGTCGGTAAATCTTATCAAAGACTATCTTACTGGTGTTAACGTTAATGCCGGTGATGTGGTGATCTGTGAAAATGTACGCTTTAACAAGGGCGAGAAAAAATCAGATGACGCGTTATCACGGAAGCTTGCGAATTTATGTGATGTCTTCGTGATGGATGCGTTTGCAACAGCACATAGAGCGCAAGCCTCGACTTATGGTGTTGCTAAATACGCACCGATTGCCTGTGCCGGTCTTTTATTAACTGAGGAATTAAACGCACTTAAAGCAGTACTAAAAAATCCACAAAAGCCATTAGCAGCAATTGTTGGTGGGTCAAAAGTATCAACTAAATTAACCGTGCTTGAGAATTTAATTGATCAGGTTGATCAATTGATTGTTGGTGGTGGTATTGCTAATACGTTCTTAGTTGCGGCAGGCTTTAATGTCGGCAAGTCATTGATAGAAGCAGATCTTGTTGATACGGCACGTGCCTTGATCGACAAGGCGCGCGCAAAAGGTGCTGATATTCCATTACCTATTGATGTGCGAGTTGCAAAAAGCTTTAGCGAAGAGGCTAAAGCTGAGATTAAAACCATCGAATCGATTGAACCGGATGATATGATTTTAGATATCGGTCCTTTGACAGAGATAAAACTCGCAGCAACAATTGCTAAAGCCAAAACCATTTTATGGAATGGTCCAGTAGGTGTATTTGAGTTTCCAGAGTTTGAAGCAGGGACCAAAGCGATTGCCAAGGCAATTGCCGATTCAGATGCTTTTTCAGTTGCAGGAGGTGGCGATACCATTGCTGCGATTGAGAAGTTTAATATCAAAGATAAAGTATCGTACATTTCAACCGCAGGTGGCGCCTTTTTAGAGTTTATTGAAGGCAAAACCTTGCCTGGTGTTGAAGTATTATGTGAACGTGCACAAGAGGTGAAAGCATGAGAAGAACGAAAATCTTAGCAACCATAGGCCCTGCAAGCGAGTCCAAAGAAGTGCTAAGTAAAATGGTTGACGCCGGATTAAATGCGGTACGTTGTAATTTTTCACACGGTATGGCAGATGATCACCGTAAACGTGTGCAACTGATTCGTGAAGTTGCCAAAGAAAAAGGCGTTTATATCGGTATTCTAGCGGATTTACAAGGTCCTAAGATTCGTGTGGCTAAGTTTAAAGATGGCAAAGTGATCTTAAAAAATGGTGACACATTTATCCTTGATGCTGAAATGGATAAGGCAGCAGGAGATGAGAAATCTGTTGGTATTGATTATAAAGAGCTGCCAAATGATGTTAAAAAAGGGGATGTTCTACTGTTAGATGATGGCAAGATTGTGTTAACGGTTGCCAAAGTTGAAGGTGCTAAAGTGCACTGTAAAGTCACTGTGGGTGGCAAGCTTTCTAATAATAAAGGCATTAACAAAAAAGGTGGCGGCTTAACCGCACCAGCACTGACTGAAAAAGACAAGGAAGATATTAAAACCGCTGCAGCACTTGAGGTGGATTATGTGGCAGTTTCTTTTCCACGTGATGCCAAAGATATGGAGTATGCGCGTAAGTTATTGCTAGAATCAGGCTCAGAAGCAGGTGTTGTTGCTAAGATTGAGCGCACTGAAGCGGTGGCTAATATCGAAGAAATCATCAAAGCATCCGATGCGATAATGGTCGCTCGTGGTGATTTAGCCGTTGAGATAGGTGACGAGAATGTGCCAGCGGCTCAAAAGATGATTATCCGCTTAACGCGTGAATTGGATAAAGTGGTCATTACGGCAACGCAAATGATGGAATCGATGATTACAAGCTCAACACCGACACGTGCTGAAGTGTCTGATGTTGCTAATGCGGTATTAGATGGTACTGATGTGGTTATGTTATCAGCCGAATCCGCAGCAGGAGATTATCCTGTTGAAACAGTTGCTGCAATGTCACGGGTGTGTGAAGCGGCTGAGAATAGCAACTTAGTGCATATCGTCTCTAAGGATAATGTGACGCGTCACCATGATCGTGTCGATGAAGCAGTAGCGAGTGCTGCTGTGTATTTAGCAAATCATGTCGATGCTAAAGCGATTATTTCATTAACTGAGTCAGGCTCTACTGCGTTATGGATGTCACGTATTAATACTCATTTACCGATTTATGCGTTATCACGTAATCGCATGACTTTGGGCAAAATGACGCTTTATCGTGGGGTTGTACCGATTGAGTTTGACTCAACACGTATGGCGCGCTTTTATGTGAACCGTGAGGCATCGCTTGAGCTTGAAAAGCGTGGTATTGTCAAGGCGGGTGAGTGGATGGTATTAACCAGTGGTGATCACATGGGTGTTCATGGTGGCACCAATAAGATTAAGGTTATTCAAGCCGGTAATGTGGTTTAAGTATCTGAACAATGGTTTATTGGTAATCTTGGATATTCGGGTCAAGCTCAAATATGACAGTTTTTCGTCATTCTCGGACTTGACCCGAGAATCCAACAAAATACCTGATAATATTTGCAAGGCTACGTAAATAAAAAATAAGGATAAGAAAATGGCATTAGTATCATTACGTCAATTATTGGATCATGCAGCAGAACATCGTTATGGTATTCCTGCATTTAATGTGAATAATTTAGAGCAAATTCGTGCGGTAATGGAAGCCGCAAGCAAAGTTAAAGCACCGGTTATCTTGCAGGCTTCAGCAGGTGCTAGAAAATATGCAGGGGCACCTTTTATTCGCCACCTTGTGTTAGCTGCGATTGAAGAGTATCCAGATATTCCAGTATGTATGCATCAAGATCACGGGACATCGCCAGATGTTTGCCAGCGATCTATTCAACTAGGCTTTTCATCGGTGATGATGGATGGCTCATTAAAGGCAGACGGCAAAACGCCAGCAGATTATGCCTATAACGTTGATGTGACTAAGCGTACTGCTGAAATGGCGCATGCTTGTGGTGTATCCGTCGAGGGTGAGTTGGGTTGTTTAGGCTCACTTGAAACAGGGCAAGCCGGTGAAGAAGATGGCGTAGGTGCTGTTGGCACGTTGTCACATGATCAAATGTTGACTGATCCGGAGGAAGCCGCGCAATTTGTCAAAGAAACGAAAGTGGATGCTTTAGCCATTGCGATTGGGACAAGTCATGGTGCGTATAAATTTACCAAGCCACCGACAGGTGATGTCCTAGCAATCTCACGTGTTAAAGAGATTCACGCGCGTATTCCGGATACTCATTTGGTGATGCATGGTTCATCTTCAGTGCCACAAGATTGGCTTAAAATCATCAATGAATATGGCGGCGATATGGGTGAGACTTACGGTGTGCCTGTTGCTGAAATCGTTGAAGCAATCAAATACGGTGTCAGAAAAGTCAATATCGATACGGATCTACGTATGGCAGCTACTGGTGCGATTCGCAAATTTATGGCAACACATCGCGCGGAGTTTGATCCACGCAAGTATAATGCGGTTGCCAAAGATGCGATGCGTGATATTTGTCAAGCGCGTTATGAGGCTTTTGGCGCGGCGGGTATGGCAGATAAAATCAAGCCAATCTCTTTAGAGAAAATGTATCAAATGTACCAAACGGGTGAATTAGATCCGCGCGTTAAATAAGTAACTATGCAAATATTATCAGGTGTTTTTTGGATTCTCGGATCAAGTCCGAGAATGACGACAAACTGTCATATTCGGGCTTGACCCGAATATCCATGATTGCCAATAAACCATTGCTTAGGTACTTAGTTATTAGCTTTGATTCTTTTTGTTGGCTAAGGATAACGTTTTAGCGAAGTCTTTAGTCAATCCCTCTATATCTTGATATTTGTCATTACTAAATTTAGATTTTTTAGAAAATACAGTGTAATAGGTTTTACTAAAAATCGGTGTCGGATGAATAACAATCCCTTCAAGTTTAATGTCTTTATCTAAGTGTTCTACAACCTCGGGAATGGCTGGGATTAGTTGGACTTTGTTCATAATTAACATTCTTAAGGCCTGCTCAAGTGTGTTATATGTTTGGATGTGCTTAGCATTATATGATTTGGCGAGACAGCTTAATAATTCACTTGAGTAGCTATTATCTTTGACAAGCCCAATGGTGAGATTAAGCGTGCTGAGATTTGGACATAAATCAAAATATTGTTTTTGATGGTTTTGATTGGTAACCCAAGTATATTTGAGATGTGCTGTCGGTGTCTCTGGATAATAGACATAAGGCTCACGAGCTTTCTTTTTAGAGACCATCAAAGCACCATCCATTTTACCTTGCTTAACAAGTTGCCAGCATTGTTTCCATGGCATGATATAGACTTGTGCTGTGACATCAAGTTTATTTAGTACTTGCTTATTCAACGTCACATCAGAGCCAAGTACAGTATTGTTGTGTTTGTAATCATAAGGCGGCCAAGGCTCGGCGCAAAACTTGAGTGTTGAGTGACTTTCTTGTGCTTGGCTTAGTGCTGGTATGGCACAGATACCAAGCACGATTATCTTGGTTATTTGTAAATAGTGTTGAAATAGCCGTTTACCTTCCATGTTGTGTTTCCTTCCTGTTGCTGTAATTACCGCATCAACATTAGCACTTATCGTGTTAGAAATCATCCATGATCACAGTTTGTTTGTCAGAATTTAATTTTGCACGCTATCACAATTATCCGCAAAGATTGCATTAACGAATTTGTAACCATTAGCAGCGTCTTGATTAATGCTCCAACTCATCGCACCACCAAATTGTGGGTCATTAAAGACACTGGATGTTTGGTATGCTTTACATAGCTCACTATAAGCACGATCTTTGTAAACACCATTGTAAACAGTAGCGAGTCCTGCTGCGGTTTTATCCGAAGGTTGACCTGGGATAATTTTAGTACTAGCTGGAATAATTTGCTTTAAGCGCACAAAGCTATTAACCACAAATTGAGGATGCATTTGGTTAATATTTGTTTCACTGGCACCACTGCATATCGAGCCAATGCCAAATTGATCAATACAGTAGTGTCCGGTGTTATACTCTTGAATAAAGATATAATCAAACAATCCAGCCGCGACAGATTTTTCATAAATACGCTGTGTTCCAGTATTTACCAGATGGACCTCACCATTGTTGATTAGGTTAAACTGAGGTGCAGCAGTAATGACAAAATCAGCATCAATTTGTTTAATGGCTTGGATGGTTCTATAGATATCGGACTCCATTTTCTTTTCATCAATGCCGCCTAAATTTTCAAGATCAAAATCAATTCCATCAGCACCTAGAGATTTAGCATAGTTAACAATGTTTTGTGCAACAACTGCTGGATCCGCACCATTTGGTTTAAAGGTATTATGCTCACCACCAACCGATAAGATCACATGTTTTAATTTGCCACTTTGTTTAGCTTGCTCAATATCTTTTTTCATATTGTTTTGCCAGTTACCACCATTTTGCCAATCGGCATAAATGTTCCAAGGATCTGTCATAGTTAGTGGATTAGCATCATTCACTACAGCAAAGGCAAGTACAATTGTATTATAACCACGTTCAACGGCGTCACTTATTTTAACTTGCGTATTCCAAGGCGTTAAATAACCAACCATTAGTGGCTCATCTGCTTTTGCTTGATATTGTAATTTTGCATCTCCTTGGATAACGCCATCAATAATGCTAATCGGTGTTGCACTGTATTTTAGACCATCCATAGTGAAGCTTTCGCCTTTGATTTGATAGCTACCAATGCTTGGTACTTTAAATACATTATTGCCTAATTGTAAATACTGTGCATCTGATTGGTATTGATTGCCATTAGTACCTGCTATTGATGCCTTTGGATATGCCATTGGTGCGGCATTATTAAAATCAACATCGATATTAAGTGTACTGTAAGGTATTTCTTGAACATCAAAGTGAATATCAAGTGCGTAGTGCTCTTTGTCTTTGGCATCAATGCTTGATGTGCTTAATTGTGCAACGTAGATATGTCCATCTTCAAAGTCAATAATATCATTAACGCTAAAGTCATGTTCACCTTTGCTTAAGCCAATAGTTGTGCCTGAAAGTGGAATCATATGAAGCTTATCACCGATCATTAAAGCAATTTGATGGTCATCGGCGATACCGTGGGTGTCTCCACTTATCGTAACTTTAAGATCAGCCACTATGTGACCTGCGCATACGTGCCAAGCACTTGAGGTGCCTGGCACGTCATTTGTCCACCAAGTGTTACTAGCTACTTGCCATATTTGATCATCATGTAGGACAAAGTCACCTTTGCTATATCCGCCCCAATATCCATCATTAGCGCCCTTGTAAGCTTGTGGATTGCTTGGAATGTCCCCCATGCACTGTTCAGGCACTGGTGTTGGTTCTGGTTGTGGATCAGGCGTTGGATCTGGATCTGGGCTTGGTGTGCCGGTTTCTTGCCACGCAGATTGCCACCAATGTTCAAGTCCGGCAACACCAGGTTCATTATGCGATTGTGTACACCAAGATCCACCAATACATTCATAGGTTTTACCATTATTCGTTACGGTATCGCCCATTTGATAATTGGCGATATTTTCAGGGTAAGTAAAATGAGCGCTATGCGCAACACCAGCTAATCCTGCGCTCATAATGCTAGCAATAATGACTTTCGATAAGATTGTTTTATTTTTCATACTTTCCTCGATAGATGGTTAAATTAATTTTCTCGACAGGGAAAGCATAAGTTAAAAGATGAACTTAGGCGATAAAATGAGCATCAAGCGTTGTTATGGGGATATAAGATATGTTAATGAGCACTTGTGGGTGAATATTTAGTCTTAGCCCGAATATGACAAGAGACATTCTATGCATAAGTGTTAGGAAATCGATGGCTTTTTTGATACTCTTTTTTAAGGAATTAAATTGGAAGGTTAAGGAGTCATAGATTATGTCAAAAGGCTGGTTGACAGAGTACGCACAAAGTATTGAGCAAACGGAAGCGTTTTGGGCAAAGAAAAGTCAGATTATCGATTGGATAAGCCCGTGGCAAACTGTTAATAGTGGTAGCTTCAAAGAGGGAAATATCAAATGGTTTGAAGAAGGTGAGTTAAACGTCTGTTACAACTGTGTTGATCGCCATCTGCAAAAGCATGCCGATAAAGTTGCTTTTTATTGGGAGGGTGATAATCCTGAGCATAGGCAGTCGATAAGCTATCAAATGCTGTATGAAAAGGTGAATCGTTTTGCCAATGTCTTAAAGTCAATAGGTGTTAAAAAAGGTGATGTGGTCTGTATTTATTTACCGATGATTGTTGAAGCCCCTGTTGCTATGTTGGCATGCGCGCGCATTGGTGCGATACATTCCGTTATCTTTGGTGGTTTCTCGCCAGTGGCAATTGCTGATAGAGTCAATGATGCTCAATCAAAATTTATCATTACCGCTGATGGTGGTTTTAGAGGTGGTAAAGCCGTGGCACTTAAAGCCAATGTTGATGAAGCATTGAAGCGCTGCCCAAGTGTTGAAAAAGTATTAGTTATTAAATACGCCAATAATCTAATCAACTGGAATAATGCGCTGGATGTTGACTACAAAGCCCTTCTGGATACTGTGCCTGCCATCTGCCCTGTTGAAGTGATGAAAGCTGAAGATCCATTGTTTATTCTGTACACATCAGGCTCAACAGGTAAGCCTAAAGGTGTGGTGCATACTACCGCTGGGTACTTGGTGTATGCAGCGACAACACACAAACATATTTTTGATATTCAGAGTAATGATGTCTATTGGTGTACGGCAGATGTCGGCTGGATTACAGGGCATTCGTATGTGGTGTATGGACCACTTGTTAATGCGACCACGAGTGTGTTATTTGAAGGCGTGCCAAGTTATCCGCAAAAATCACGTTTTTTTGATGTAGTTGATAAGTATAAAGTCAGCATTTTTTACACGGCTCCGACGGCAATTCGTGCGCTACAAGCCGAAGGTGATGATGCTGTTTTAGCTCAGACTAGGCGTGATTCTCTACGTATTTTAGGCAGTGTTGGTGAGCCGATTAATCGCGAAGCTTGGCATTGGTATCATGAACAGGTCGGCAAAGGAAAATGCGCTATTGTCGATACGTGGTGGCAAACTGAAACCGGTGGCATTATGATTAGCCCTGATTTTAGTCATCAGCAGAAACCAGGTTCAGCAATGACGCCATTTTGGGGTGTTGATGTGGCTATTTTAGATAAAACCTCAGCTAAAGAAGTCAAAGGTGCATTAGAGGCGCATGATTATGGTGCATTGGTAATTAAAAAACCGTGGCCTGGCATGATGCGTAGCTTATGGGGTGATCATGAGCGCTATATGCAAAGCTATTTTAATGTTTATCCTGGGTATTATTTTCCTGGTGACGGTGCTTATCGCGATCAAGATAATCATTATTGGATCTCTGGACGTTTAGATGATGTGATTAGTATTGCCGGACATAGAATTGGTACGGCTGAGGTTGAAAGTGTCATCGATTCACATCCAGCGGTTGCTGAAACTGCGGTTGTTGGTATTCCTGATAGTATCAAAGGTGAAGTAATCTATGCATATATTACCTTGGAAAAGGGTGTTAATCCGGATGATTCACTTAAAAAAGAGATTATTCAGTGGGTTAGAAAAACCTATGGGCCAATTGCCAGTATTAAGGTAATCCAATGGGCGCCAATGCTGCCTAAAACAAGATCAGGTAAGATTATGCGCCGCATTTTAAGAAAGATCGCCCATTTTGAAGAGCAACAAATCGGTGATACCTCGACGTTGGCAGATGAAAGTTGTGTTAAAGATTTGATTCTACATCGTGTAGACTATCGAAAAACAGAGAGTATGTCTTAAGAATTTATGACCAGCTTTACTTTTAACCTGCGCCATTTTAATGGAATGGCACCGACACTTAACACGGTAGATGAATGGCAGAAATGGCATGCGTGTAAACAAGACCTGCCAAACTCAGGTGATATTACAACGACGTACGTACCTGCTAGCTTAAAGCGTCGCTCAAGCTTAGGTGTTAAGCAAGCACTAGAGGTGGCTTTAGCTTGTTTTGCGCAATCTGCAGAAAATCTCGTAATTGATTATACGGTGTTTGCCTCACAGCATGGTGAGGTTAATCGTGTGCAATCGCTACTTAGGCAGATTGCCCAAAAAGAGCTGTTATCCCCTATGGATTTTTCGCAATCGGTGCATAATACAGCCTCTGGTCTTTTGTCATTATCTCAGGGTATTAAAACCAATATCAACTCAATTGCTGGTGGCAAAGATACCTTTTTTATGGCTGTTATTGAAGCATTGACTTATTTACAGCTTAATCCGCATTCACAAGTATTGCTGGTGATCTATGATGAGCCATTGGCAGAGAGTTACAAATCCTATCACTGTGATTATGATCAGCAATATGCTTGTGCTTTTGTGATGGATAATTATGCGCATACAACAAAAGAGGGCTTCACCTGTCGCTTGGACTTATCACCAAGCACTAAAGCCGAAATAAAGAAAGACATAGCCGCGCAAACTGCTGTCTTTCCACCTGCTTTAATATTTTTGGCATGGGTGTGTGATCAGTTTGATAACAATCTTAAACAAGACAGTGCATTTTGGCAGTTTAATTGGTATAAAAATAATGGGGAGTAGAGTACGGAAATACGTGCTTAGACAATAGTTTATTGGTAATCATGGATATTCGAGTCAAGCTCGAATATGACGATTCATTGTCATTCTCGGACTTGATCCGAGAATCCAAAAAATACCTGATAATATTCGCATAATTACTTAGATAAAGTTGATGAGGGAAATATGATTAAAAAACAAATGAAGAGCGTTGGCTTTATCGGTTGGCGTGGTATGGTTGGGTCAGTGTTGCTTGAACGCATGCATCAAAATAATGACTTTGCGTCATTCAATCCTGTTTTCTTTAGCACATCACAAAAAGATCAACAAGTGGATGTCCTTGGTGTTGGCACTCAACGATTACAAGATGCATATGCCATGGATAGCTTGATGCAAATGGAGATTATCGTCACATGCCAAGGTAGTGATTATACCGCTGAGATTCTACCTAAATTGAGAGCTAACGGTTGGCAGGGGTATTGGATTGATGCGGCTTCACATCTGCGCATGGATGAGGGTAGTGTGATTGTATTGGATCCTATTAATCGTGATGTGATTGATAGCGCTTTAGCAAGTGGAGTTAAAAACTTTGTTGGTGGTAATTGCACCGTGAGTTTGATGATGCTAGCGATTCAAGGCTTACTTCAAGAAGATCTCATTAATTGGATTTCCGTCATGAGCTATCAGGCAGTGTCTGGTGCCGGTGCTAAGGCGATGATTGAGCTTGTTAAGCAAACGTCTTTAGCTAATGATGTTGATATGACAGATAGTTTGAAGCTTGAGCGTAATATTCACACTAAAGTGACTGCTAGCAATTTTCCATGTACGGAGTTTTTGACGCCGATGGCATATAATATTCTGCCCTTTATTGATGTACCATTAGCAAATGGGCAAAGCAAAGAAGAGTGGAAAGCGCAAGCAGAAATGAACAAGATTTTACAGCGATCACCCACCTTGCCAATTGATGGTATTTGTGTGCGCGTCCCTGTGTTAAGAGCGCATAGTCAGGCGCTGACGATTGAGCTTAAACAATCGATTGATTTGAAAGAAATAGAACAAAAAATAAAAAGTGCCAATGAATGGGTGCGTTTTGTTGATAATGATCCTAAACAAACCGCTCAGCATTTAACGCCGATGTCAGTGAGTAATACCTTGGATATTGCGGTTGGACGCTTGAAAAAGACTAATCTTTCAGATCGACATATTCAGCTTTTTACTGTGGGCGATCAACTGTTGTGGGGGGCGGCTGAACCCTTAAGAAGAATGTTAAATATTTGCCTTACTCAAATTTAAATTAGCCGAAGTTGATAATTCAAACAGCGCTTGAATAAATTCACGCATCACCTTATTGATCGGCTTATCTAAATGGTATGCCAAGTAGGCAGTAAATCCTTTCATGGTGACTTTTTGCAGATCATTGGCAGAAGCCCCCTTGGCTTTTAATGCGTCAGCAATACGAATCAAACGACCATCTTTAATTTCCTTTTGTAAAATAAAATCAGGCAACCAGCCAATACCTAAATTGGCAACAATGGCTTTTTTAGCAACTTGCGCATTTGAGAAAATCGAGATGTCTGTATTTTTGGGTACGGACTTTATTGTTTGCTCATAAAGTAGCGATTGCAGTTTAAGGGTGATAAAGGTTTGTTTGAAGATATTATCAATGTTTAAGTTATTTAATAATTCATGATTATCGCTTGAGCAGACTAGCGAGTTTTCTAAATTGCAGACTTTTTCGTTGTAATATTTTTTATCCAAAATATCACGGGAGGCAATAATTAAATCACCATCATAACGCTCATATAATGCCGTATAATCAAGGGTTGTAAAGTTGATGTTGTAATTCAGTTTGGGGTGTGATTTTTTCACTTGCTTTAATATCTGAATAATCCATTCATCATAAATAGGTGAGACAACAAGGTTTAATTTATAGTCTTTGTTTTCATGCGATAAATGATATAGCAACTTTTTAAATGACGCTTGAATTTCGCGCGCATAGGGCAGAAAGCTTTCTCCCTCGGCGGTTAAGAGTGACTTGCGCCCATTAAAATAAAAGAGCTTCTTGCCAACGTCCATTTCTAAGCTTTTGATTTGTTTGGTGACGGCAGGTTGCGTTAAGTGGAGTAAGTTGGCTGCTTCCGTTAGGTTTTCTGTTTCAACCACTTGTAAAAAAATTTGAATTTGTTTGTAGGTTAAGTTATACGCCATTTTATTGGTTTGCATTGAGCCGAGGATCTAATGTAGACGTATTATAAATAGCTTTCATACCCATCGTAAATCATTTTGCGGTGTTTAATGTCGAAGAAATTTTTGATAATTTTGGGCAATTGGATTGCGGGTAATAGCTGCCCTTGACAGAGTCTTTGGGCGCTCATTTGCTAAAACAATGAAACTGTTCATTATTTCTTAACGCATTCGCTATTGGCAAGAGCCAATTGCCTAAAAGTGCGAAAAGTTCAATGACAGAAATGCTGTAAATTGGTTTGCGATGGGTATCAGTCAATGTCATCGAGTGTTTTTATGGGAGGGTTTTGAGTGAGTGTAGGTGCAAGCAAGTCAGAAAACATCCGTGTGAATCACGCTAGGGGGAGTGCGCTACTGCTTGTTTTTCTCTGGCACCTACGGTAGCTAATACTATAGTGTTTAAAAGCTTAATGCAAGCCGTTGATTTCTGATTAGCCATAAGAGATCAGCGCATACTCTGCAGAGATATAAGGTAAATATATAGGCATTTGGCTTAAGTTTTCTTTTTAAGTGATGTTTGAAAAATGAAAATAACAATAGAAAAGCCAAGCGCTACCAAAAGATATGATTTGTCGATGACGATGTCTATGCCTGCTGCCATTAGGATCAAGCCTATAAAAATAAGTGAAGTCAACGCGATTAATTTCAGTTGTAGTGAATGTGTTAATTTTATTAAAAAGCGTGAAGCTAATAACATAATCGCGCATGAGGCAAGAATAGATACTGCAATCACAAAAATATTGTCACTTAAACCAATCGCAGTGATCACGCTATCGATTGAAAAAACTGCATCGATTAAAATAATCTGCGCAATTGCGCTTAGTATGTTTTTGGCAATCTGTGTTGAAACGGTTTTAGGGCGGTATAATAGATAGATTTCATGTAGTGCTTTACACAGTAAAAACAATCCACCGATGATTAAAATCATATCTTTAATGCTAATGCCATTACCAAAAATGGAAAAAATCGGTATTGTCCACTGCATGATTAGACTAATAAAAAGTAATGAGACGATACGCATTATTGCTGCCAATGAAATAGCAGTTATTTGCGCTTTACGTTGTTGGTGAACGGGAAGTTTGGCAGTTACAAGATAAATAAACAATAAATTATCAATCGCTAAGATAGTCTCAAGTGCGGTGATGGTTAAAAAGCTTGTAATAAGTTCCAGCGGAACGTCCAATCTAGGTATCCTCTTTAATGTATAATGACGGCACAAATGATAAATGCATATGGCATTATATGTAAACTTGCTACGGCAATTATTTTTAAGTTATTTTAACTTGTTTTTAGCAATCAGCTTGTGGCAGACTTTGAAAGCGCAAGAACACAACTAAAATACACAGGAGAAACACAATGGAATTAGTTGCTGTAAAAAAGGATAAAATTTTTCAAGCTTTAAACGCAATCCTTGAGCATGAGATGGCAGGTGTTGTTCGTTATACGCATTATTCATTAATGATTATTGGTCATGGCAGAATTCCAATTGTCAGTTGGATGCGTGCGCAAGCACAAGAGAGTCTAACGCATGCAACGCAAGCTGGTGAGATGATCACCCATTTTGGTGAACATCCATCACTTAAAATTGCACCTTTAACCGAAACACATAAGCATAATATTGATGAGATTTTAACGGAAAGTTTAGAGCACGAGCACGGTGCGTTAAAACTATATCGTGAGCTTTTAGCATTGGCAGAAGAAGCAAAATCCATCATTTTGGAAGAGTATGCACGTGGTCTTATCGTTGAAGAAGAGACGCATATTGGTGAAGTTGAAAAGATGCTTAAAAGACCGTTTTAAAAAGCGCGAAAAATGCCATACAAAAAAACTCTGTAAAATGTTTTGTGATGGCTATGTTTAAATTGCTACAATAGTTTCTCTTATTATTAAGGGGGAAGGTTTATGTCTAAAACAATTATGTATCAAGAGGCGTTGTCAGCGCCTTCAAAAGTTGCTGAGCAATTACAGTATAATACAAAGATTTGGCAAGAAATATGCGCGCATCTTAAGAAATATCCGCCAGCATTTGCAGCAACCGTTGCTCGCGGCAGCTCGGATCACGCAGCAACCTATGCGAAATACTTGCTAGAAAGTAAAATAGGATTGGTTACGGCATCGATTGCGCCATCTATTTATACGATTTACCAAAGTCAAACAGCGGTGGCAAATAGTCTTTTTTTAGGTATTTCACAATCAGGTAAAAGCCCTGATTTAGTGCAATCATTCTTAAGTGTAAAAAATCAGGCAACGACTGTCGCCTTAGTTAATGTCGAAGGTTCGCCATTGGCAAATGCAGCACGTTTTGTCGTACCACTCTTGGCAGGAGAAGAAAAGGCGGTTGCTGCAACCAAAAGTTATATTTGTGCGTTGACTGCTTTGGCACAGTTTATCGCTATTTATACTGAAGATAAGGTCTTGCAAGAAGCGCTTAATGCATTACCTGAGTATTTGTCCTTAGCGGCGAATCTTGATTGGCAAGTGGTGATTGATGCGTTAAAAGATGAACAAGATGCCTATGTTATTGGTCGTGGTTATGGTTATGCAATCGCTCAAGAAGCCGCTTTGAAGCTTAAAGAAACAGCATGCTTGCATTCAGAGCCGTTTAGCTCAGCTGAAGTGCTGCATGGTCCATTTGCTTTGATTAAAAAATCATTCCCAACCTTGGTTTTTGCACAAAATGATGCATCAGCTAAGGGCACAATCGAGTTGGCGCAAAAAATGCATCAAATGGGTGCTAATGTGATGTTTGCCATGCCTGGATCACGACATGTTAATAGTACGCATAACCTTGAAACAACCAAAAGCTTGCATCCATTATTGGATCCGATTTTGTTGATTCAAAGCTTTTATACCATGGCAGCTAAGCTTGCTACAGCACGTGGCTTAAATCCAGACCAGCCAGAGAACCTCAATAAAGTGACACAAACGGTGTAAGTGATGCAAAGTTATCGAATAACAGGCGCCCAAATCGTCACTAAAGATGCTGTTCTAGAAGGCGAAATTGCCGTTGAATGTGGCAAAATCATGGCAGTTGGTGAGCCACACTCGAGCTTTTCACATTTGCCCATCGTCGAATACCACCAAAGTGATAAGGTGATTCCGGGATTTATTGATACCCATATTCATGGCAGTTGTGGCTGTGATGTGATGGATGGTGAAATTGAGTCCTTAAAAGTGATTACATCATCCTTGTATCGCCAAGGGGTTACTTCATTTTTGGCAACGACCATGACCCAAACTGAAGCTGCAATTAGTAAAGCATTGAATAATGTCGCTGACTTTAATAAGTCGCATGCTCATGGTCGACACTTTGCCAATATCTTAGGTGTGCATTTAGAGGGACCTTTTATTTCACCGGATAAAATTGGTGCGCAAAACCCTGCGTTTTTGCAAGAGTCTTCGATTGCCAAGCTTAAAAGCTGGCAACATAAGGCAAATAACCTTGTTAAAAAAATCACACTTGCGCCAGAGATGTTGGGTGCTAATCAGGTGATTGATTGGTGTGTTAGTGAGCAAATGATTGCTTCGGTTGGACACACCAATTGCACTGCAAAAGAGGCACTAGCAGCAATTGATCGAGGCTGTTCTCAAGCGACGCATTTATTTAATGCGATGAGTGGCATTGATCACCGTAAACCAGGAGCAGCAACGGCTTTATTAATGTCAGAGAAGATTGTTGCCGAGCTGATTGTTGATGGCGTGCATCTAGCACCTGAAATCGTTGATATGGTTTATCGCGTAAAAGGAGCGGATGGTATTCTTTTGGTCACTGATGCGATGTCAGCACAAGCTCATGGCGAGGGTGTGTTTGATCTTGGTGGGCAGAAAGTAATTGTCAAAAATAATGAAGCACGACTAGAAAATGGTGTATTAGCCGGTAGTGTGTTGACGATGAATAATGCATTAAAAAACATGCTCACATATAGTGACTGCAGTTTGCCGGAAATTGTTAAGATGACGAGCTATAATGCCGCAAAGAGTCTTAATATGCATCATTATAAAGGGGATATCAAAAAAGGGGCGGATGCTGATTTGGTCGTTGTTGATAAGCATTTCCAGATTAAGCAAGTATTTAAAGCGTCATAATGAAAGTAGATGTTATTGTTATTGGGGCGGGTGCCTCAGGACTTATGTGTGCGATTGAGGCGGCGAAAAGAGGGCGCAAAGTATTGGTTCTTGATCATGCTAATAAGGTTGGGAAGAAGATACTTATGTCAGGTGGCGGACGCTGTAATTTCACGAATTATTATGTTGAGCCGGCGCGCTTTTTATCACAAAATCCACATTTTTGTAAGTCTGCCTTAACGCGTTATACGCAATGGGATTTTATCGCATTGGTTGACACTTATCAGCTGAATTACCATGAGAAAACCTTGGGGCAGCTTTTCTGTGATGGTAAGTCACATGAAATCGTTGATATTTTTCTAAATGAATGCCGTAAATATAAGGTTGAAATTAAACTAAATACAACAGTTAATCAGCTGCGCCAATGTGATCAAGTTGCACCAGCTGAGCTTGGGTTTTATGTTAAAACAACCGCAGGTGATTATCATGCCGAGTCTGTTGTTATTGCTACAGGAGGGCTCTCAATCCCAACGATGGGCGCCTCAGGCTTTGGCTATGAGATTGCGCGCCAGTTTGGTCTTCAAGTGCTGCCAACTTCAGCGGCATTAGTGCCCTTTGTGCTTGGTGAGCATGATAAATTAAAATATGCTGAGCTTTCAGGCGTTTCTGTATTTACTGAGGTCAGTTGTAATAATCAGAGTTTTCGTGAGAATTTACTCTTTACACATCGCGGCTTAAGTGGACCTGTGATGCTGCAGATCTCATCTTATTGGCAACTGGGAGATTATTTGCACATTAACTTATTGCCAGAAATAAACTCATTAAGTGAATTGCTTCATGTGCACAAAAAATCACAAGGTGCCACACTCCTAAAATCACTGTTAGAAAATTACCTACCTAAAAGGCTGTTGCCTTTATTTGTGGATGAATTATTACTTAATAAGAAGCTCGCAGATCTTTCTAATAGTGAAATCGAGCAGATGATGCAATGCTTACAATCATGGCAGATAAAACCGTGTGGTACGGAAGGATATCGCACAGCTGAAGTCACCAAAGGTGGGGTGAGTTGTGATGAAATATCTTCAAAAACAATGGAAACTCACAGAATTAAAGGACTTTATTTCATTGGCGAGGTCGTTGATGTCGCCGGATGGCTTGGTGGATATAACTTTCAATGGGCATGGGCATCAGGGTGGGCTGCTGGTCAATTCGCATGATTCTGATTTATAAATAATCAATTTGATTTAAAGTTAATCATTTTGAAATAGTTAATTTATCTATTACATATTGTTACATATTTACAAGCCATAAAAATAACGCTATAGTCTGTCGGCTTGGGGCGGCATGTATTTGGCAAAAATAATGCTGTATTTTAAAACATATATCTATCGTCAATGCTCGTTAAAGGAGGTTTGTGGCACTGTGATATTTATAAGGTATAAAAACGAATGTAAATAATAGAATTAAAAGAGGGAAGAGGAATATGGGTGCAGAGTTCACACCAAAAAAATCAGGCGTATCACTATTAAGTGCAACTTTATTAAGTGCCACTTGTATGGTCGGCTCAGGCTGGCTCTTTAGTGCGCAATTAACCGCAAAAATCGCAGGAAACTGGGCGTTTCTTGCATGGATTCTAGCAGCTATTTTAGTCTTATTAGTTGGCTTATGTTTGGCAAAGGTTGTTGCGGTTTATCCAGTGCGTGGTGCGACAACACGATCAAGCGCGTTATCACACAATGGCATCTTTGGTATGCCGTTTGCATTTGCTAACTGGTTTGGCATTATGGTGGTGATTGCCACTGAGGCACAAGCAACAACGCAGTACTTATCTGCAGCGATTGGATCAGATGCGTTGATGCAGAATCATGTATTAACTTATGGTGGTAAGTTTTTAGCTTTAGGTATTTTGTTTGTCTACTTGATCGTGAACTTTTACGGCATTAAGTTGTTAACACGAGTAAACAATGTGGTCACTGTGCTTAAGGTTTTCACGCCATTATTTGCCATCGCTGTTTTTTTGATTGCCGCATTTGATCACTCAGGATTGAGTAACAACTTTAATTTACCAACAAATGGTGATTATGGCTTTAGCAGTGCGGTGATGGCAATTATTGGTGCGGGATTGATTTACTCATTTAATGGCTTTCAGATCAGTGTCTCGTTTGCCAGTGAGATTAAAAATCCAAAACGTAATGTGCCGTTGTCTATTATCTTGTCGATCTTTATTATTTTGATCGTTTATATGGGCTTACAGTATGCTTTTATGGCAGCCGTTCCACATGAGCTTTTGGTTAAAAATGGTGGCTGGCAGGGCATGAACTTCTCATCACCATTATTGAATTTAGCCATGTTATTAGGTTTGAATTTCTTAGCTATTTTGTTATTGGCGGATAGTGTGGTCAGTCCATCTGGCACGGGATATACCTATCTTGGCGCTTCATCGCGCATGCTTTATGCAATGTCAGCAGAAGGGCAAATGCCGCGTTGGATTGCTAAACTTGATCCAGTGTATAACTTCTCAAAGCGCTCAATGATGATTAACTGGGTATTAGCAGCAATTGTCTTATTTAATGCCGAGAGCTGGGCGGCGTTGATGGTTGTGGTCACTGGTTATCATGTTGTTGGCTATATGGCAGCACCGATTAGTATGGGAGCAATTGCGCCTAAAACACGCTGGTTAGGGTTGGTCGTCTTTGTGATTTTAGGGCTTATCATGCTCACAATTCCAAGCCATGATTTAATGCTAGTTAATGGCTCATTAACTATCTTGTTGATTATCTATGCTTTCGTACAGCATAAAGTTGGCGTGCAAAAACTACTATTGTTTATTCTGCCATTTATTGCTTACCTATGGTTATTGTATATCGTGCCAAATATCTGGTTTGTTGCAATTATATCTATCATTTTTTATATATTAATCACGACTAAGTCTTATGTTGCAATGTGTAAAGAGCATGGTGATTTAAATCGAGTGATTGAAGATTAATAATATATATCTGGGCGTATACAATACGCCCCTACAGGAAGCTGTGCTAAACAGTTAGTTGATAAGGAACTTCAACAATAATTCGTGCTTGGCCTTTGGTCTCGGTTTTGCTCACACTTTTTAAGCCCCAACGTAACAGGGCAGTTTTTTGATTATGCAGGAATGTATGCCATAGTTTGGTAGTTTCTGCTTTAGGAAGAACCAAGACAGCCAATCCTCGCTCAGGCTCAGTTAAATCCGTGCGACGAATAAACTTGATTAATGGTCTTGATAGCGATTGATATTGCGAATCTAAAACAACAAGCTCTTCAGGGAAGTTTAATTCATTCCATTGTTTTTGTAAGCGTGCGGTTTTTTCAGGGTTGATGTTGATGGTTACAGGTGTGATATCAGGCGATATCTTGCGCGCAAAACTAAGCGCTGCAATCGTGCCTTTATGTAATTTTGATACAGGCACAATCACTTTTAATTGTGTGTCTTTTTGTAATGAGGTTTCAATTAAACCGGTATCAGCACTTAATGATAGCTCTTGATCCGCTAAACGATAATGGTGAGCAATACGATAAAACATCAAAATTAATAGCGGCAAAGCAATGATGATAATCCACGCACCTTCAAAAAATTTAGACTCAATAACGACAATGACGGCAATGAAAGTACAAAGACAACCGAAGCTATTGATGCTTGCTTTGATCCACCAGCTTTTGACCGTGCGACGACGGTTATACCATACGCGCACAAGACCTGCTTGGCAGAGGGTGAAGGCTAAAAATACACCAATGGAGTATAGCGGAATAAGCGCACTGGTATTGGCTTGAAAGACAATAATTAACACACAAGCAAAAACAGCAAGTGCCAAAATACCATTACTAAAGGCTAAGCGATCACCAACGTTTTGTAGTTGTCTTGGTAGGTAACCATCTTTACTAATCATTGAAGTTAGGAGTGGGAAGCCCGCAAAAGAGGTGTTAGCTGCGAGTAATAAGATTAAACAGGTAACTGTTTGTAATAGATAATAAAATACGCCACCACCAAAAATATTGTGTCCGATTTGCGATAATAAACTCTGATCGGTTAAAGGCTGTAACTCTAGTTTAGATGCAAGAAATGAGATTCCTAAAAACATCGAAATCAAGAGTACGATCAACACCATTAAGGTAATCGATGCGTTTTTAGCACGCGGCTGTTTAAATGACATCACACCATTAGCAACAGCCTCGATTCCCGTCATTGCTGAACATCCTGATGAAAAGGCGCGCAGAATGAGTGTCAAGGTTAAGATCCCTGTTAATGGCGCCATAAGATCTGTCGCATGTGAGTAATCAACAGGAGGTAAATTGCCAGTGAGATAGCGATAAAGCCCAATGCCAACCATCGATAATATAACGACAACGAAAGCATAAGTTGGCCACATAAAGGCAGAAGCTGATTCTTTCATGCCGCGCAGGTTCATCCACATGATAAAAATAATCGCGATAACAGCCATGAGCTCAGCATGTGATTGTACTTCAGGAAAAGCCGAAGTAATTGCTAAAATGCCTGCCGAGACACTCACCGCCACCGTTAAAATATAATCAAGCATCAGCGCACCTGCGGCAAGAAGCCCCATAAAGGTGCCTAAATTCTCGCGTGCCACAATGTATGCGCCACCGCCTTCAGGATAAGCATCAATGGCTTGTTTGTAGGATACGCCAACGACAACAATCAAAATGGCAATAAAAATAGCGATATGCATCGACATCGCTAGGGCTGCGGTACCTGCTAAGATAAGCACAGTTAAAATCTCACCAGTTGCATATGCTACGGAGGATAGTGCATCGGAAGAAAAAATAGCTAATGCATGTTTTTTTGATAAAGCATGCTCTTCAGCTTGGGCTTTGGGAATAGGGTCGCCAAAAAAAATGCGTCCTAATTTCATAAGTGAAATCCATCGTGTTTCTCATCGGTTAAGTCCGCGAATTTACACTATTTTTATTTTTTAGGCAATGTTGGCAGAATATCTAAAAAGACAGAGAAAGAAAAAAAGTAAAAAAAGGTAACTACCCAGCAGGTTAGATTTTGATAAACAGTAATTTTTGGAAATTTTTCCAGATTTGATGTTTTCATTTGCAAATAAATATGGCGTAATTTGATAGATGGATATGAAACTAGAAAAAATGATTCAAGAGCTATTGGCTAGAATCGACACGCTTGAGCGTGAAAATGCTCGATTAAAAGAGGAAATTGAGCAACTTAAGAAGCGGCTTTCTAAGAATAGTCGTAACAGCTCAAAGCCGCCTTCAAGCGATGGTTTGTCACGTCCTAACAAAAATAGCAGTGTCAGCGAGAAAGGTAAACTTAAGTCCAAGACTACCAAGAAGCAATCAGGTGGTCAAAGAGGTCATAATGGTAACAATCTTGGGCAAGCTAAACCAGATGAAGTCGTGACTAAATCTGTAACGAGTTGCGATCATTGCCAGAGCGATTTAAGTGACACAAAAGCACAAGGCTATGTAAGACGCCAGTTGCATGATCTACCTCAAATGCCAAAGCTTAAGGTGATTGAATATTGTCATGAGAAAAAGTGCTGCCCGAATTGTCAGAAATATACGACGGCAAGTTTTCCAGAGGGCATTAATGCGCCAGTGCAGTATGGTAATAACCTAAAAAGCTATACGACGTATCTGCAAAATCAACACTTGATTCCTGAACAACGAACTCAGCAGTTGTTAGAGGATTTATTTGGTGTCAG
>NZ_VXKS01000007.1 GCF_008711525.1 Cysteiniphilum sp. JM-1 | reverse complement strand
CTTAAGGGTGGTATGGTTTATCTTGCTGCGATAATTGATTGGTATTCAAAAGCCGTATTAAGTTGGCGTATATCGAATACGATGGATAGTAGCCTGGTAATGAGTGTTTTGCATGAAGCCCTTGATCGCTTTGGCAACCCTGAGATTTTTAACACTGACCAAGGCAGTCAATATACCTCGCATATACATACTGAGGCATTATCCAGTAGAGGTATTACTATCTCAATGGATGGTAAAGGGCGAGCTACTGATAACATTTGTATTGAGCGTTTTTGGCGCAGTGCAAAATGCGAGCGAATTTATCTTAATGAATATGATTCTTTACCTGAGCTTAGGACTGATCTTGCTGATTATATTGATTTTTATAATAACCGTAGATTTCATGAAAGTTTGGGATACAAAAAACCAATGAATGTGTACAAAGAAGGTGCTATTAACTTTAAAAATCAGGCACAAAAAACATTGCAGGTTGCATGACATGTATAGGAATAAGAATTTTCAAAAAACTGTATTGACACTTTGGGGTAGAATAGCCTGTGTATAGCCGCAAATATCGGCATATTTATGGTGAAGTGTTTTCTTCAGTGGCAATTAATTTCACCGTAATACATAGACCTTGCTCATTAGATGTTGCCGAGATTTCACCTTTATGTAGTTCAATAATTTTCTTGCAAATAGCAAGACCCAAACCGTGACCTTGACTGTTTTGCTCGCTATGCAAGTTTTTATAGTGTGCGAGAAAAAGTTTGTCAATTTTATCTTGAGGGACACCAGGTCCTGTGTCTTGAAAACGTATCACTAACTTGTTTTGTGCTATATCGCAGTCAATGCTGCAATGCTTGGCGTATTTAATCGCGTTATTGGTGATATTGCTAAAGGCGCGATAGAGTAGCGTCTCATTGCCATGCACAATATAGTCTTTTGTTGTATTGATGCTTATCTTATCAGGGTGTTGCTGTTTAAGGCGCATGAAAATCGTATTGATCTTAAAGCTCGTATCTTGGGTGCTTTCTTGGTAATAGCTAACGGTCGCTTTAATAAGCTCATCAATCTCATCTAAATCAGCTGGAACTTGATCAAGCTCATACTCTGTTTGTAAGCGTACTTTGGCGCGTGCTAGCGGTGTTTTGATATCATGAAAAAGAGTGGCAAGAATCATGGTTCGCTCAGCGATAAGGTCTTTGACTTTTTGCTCTAAGGCGTGCTTGGTTTTGCCAAGGAATGATCTGTTGTTATTGCCATTGCCAAGTTCATAAATGGATTGTCTAAATAGTTTTAAGCCGCTATAGATAATTAAATAAATGATCATAAACATAAAAATAAAACGCAATATAATGGCAATGATAACCACTGGATCAATCCAAGGGTTGTGGGGCTTGAAGTTGAAAAATACCCATTTATCAGCATTTGGATAGTATTGATCAAAGGAGAGTTGTTGGTGTGCTTTAAAATACTCAATCATCTGATCATAGGTATGTAGCTCTGGGTGATCACTGATATGCGAATGTGCTTCAATAGATACTGAGTTTCGAGTAATTTGTTCATAAGTTTGAATGGCAAGCTCAAGCTCACTGGCATCGAGCTTTACCATGGCGTCACGGATAGCGATTAAATCTTTAATCACGCGATAATGATGTTTTTGATCGATGACATCTTTATATAAGCTTTTAATCATCAGTGTGCTTTGGATAACCAGCACGATGCAAGCACCTATAAAAATACATAGCATCCAGATTGAATAACGCTGTTTTGAGTTTTTCATCATTCTTCCTACTTAATCCTGCTCACAATTTCCCAGTGACTATGACCGTGCACAGTATAACAAAATTTTAGCAAGGTTTAGCAAAGTTGATACAATTATATTTCACTTGTAAATGATTGTGCAGAGGGGTGTGCGAGCTCAGACTTAAAGCAATAAAGGCTGTAAAATGGACCGTGGTGAGTATACAATAGCAAACTGCGTATTCAACCTAAACGGTGAAAATAAAGTCATGCAAGCACAAGAAAAGCAAGAAAAGCAGGAAAAGAATGTTATTCATACCGATGTTTTGGTGATCGGTGGCGGGGTTAATGGTACAGGAGTGGCTGTTGATGCCGCATTAAGAGGTTTAGATGTTACATTATGTGAAGCAAAAGACTTTGCTTCAGCGACATCATCAGCCAGTAGTAAGCTTGTACATGGCGGTTTACGTTATCTAGAACAGTATGAGTTTAAGCTCGTCAAAGAAGCCTTAAAAGAGCGTGAAGTATTACTCAAGAAAGCGCCACACATTATCCACCCTTTGCGTTTTGTTTTGCCGCATGCCAGGCACTTGCGTCCGGTGTGGATGATTCGTATTGGTATGTTTTTATATGATTTTCTCGCGGGTAAGATGTCATTGAAAAAGTCGCAAAAGATATCATTAGTGAACACGTTAGAAGGTGAGAATCTGATTGATGATTTCAGTGTTGGTTTTGCCTATTCTGATTGTCGAATTGATGATGCGCGCATGACGATGCTTAATGCACAACAGGCCAAAGCGCATGGCGCTAAAATCTTGATGCCATATCAATGTGTCGAGGTGAAAAAGGTGAAAAAGCTAAAAGAGGTGAAGAAGGCAGAAAATAGCTGGCAAGCGAAACTTGTAAATGACAAAGGTGATGAAGTAATTGTGCTTGCTAAAGCCGTTGTTAATGCCGCAGGACCTTGGGTTGCGGATGTTATTCATGACGTGTTAGAAACGAGTTCTAAATCGGCAGTGCGCCTGATCAAAGGCAGTCATATTGTCGTGCCTAAGTTGTACGAGGGTGATCATGCCTATATCCTGCAAAATGCCGATGGTCGGATTGTCTTTGCGCTGCCATATGGTTTCACCAGTGAACATGATAATGAATTTACCTTGATTGGCACGACGGATGTTAGTTATCAAGGTGATCCACGCGATATTACCATTAGTCAGGAAGAAACTGATTATTTGTGTCAACTGATCAATGGTTATTTCAAAAGCAAAATTGCACCAAAAGATATTATTTGGAGCTATGCTGGTGTGCGTCCATTGTATGATGATCATGCCAAGGATCCGTCTAAAATCACGCGTGAATATCATCTAGAGCTTGAAGATGATCAGGGTAAATTACCGGTATTATCAATCTTTGGTGGTAAGATTACGACGTATCGCACATTATCCAAACATGTTGTTGATAAGTTAATTCCTTTTTTCCCTCATATGCGGGCTTGTACAACGGATCAAATCGCAACACCCGGTGGTGAGGCAAGCTCATTTGCTGAGATTTTGATGAAGCTAAATGCAGCTTATCCATGGCTTCAAGATAAACATAGTTATCGCTTAGCATCATCATATGGTATGCAAAGTATTGATGTGTTAAAAGATGCAACATCCTATGATGATCTAGGTATATGTTTTGGATATAACCTTTATCAGCAAGAGGTTGAATATTTGGTTGAACATGAATGGGTGCGTGATGTTGATGCATTATTGTGGCGTCGCAGTAAGCTTGGGTTATGGCTGAAAAAAGATGAAATAGCGCAATTGGCACAATGGTTAGAAAATCATTTAAAATCACTGTGAATGCAAGCTTAAACATACCCTTCGACTAAGCTCAAGGTGCGATTGACATTGTTGGCTGAGCGTTAGTTGAAGCCATTTATTGTTTTCGTCCGTACCCTTCGACTATGCTCAGGGGACGGTTAATATGATTAGTTACATAGAAAAACAAAGGAAATTAAATGGAAAGCAGTTTTAAAAAAGTCCCAAAAACTGGGGTGATTTATGTTATGTCGAAGGCGCAAGCGCATGGTTTTTATTATGGCAATCCTGAGTGGTCTAATTTAGGGCAGGGCGCGCCTGAAACCGGAGATATGCCAGAGAGCCCTGCACGTTTAAAAGATATTTCATTAGATCAAATCTCAGCTGAATATAGCCCTGTCGCAGGTGATGTTGAGCTTAGAAAAGCAGTGGCTGAGCTATATAACCAGCGTTATCGCTTTGATAAAAAGTCACAATATACTTACGAAAATGTAGCCATTTCATCGGGTGGGCGCTCAGCGCTTTGTCGGATCGCAGCGACGATGAATAATATTAATCTTGGGCATTTCTTGCCAGATTATACTGCTTATGAAGAGTTATTAAATGTCTTTGGTGGCTTTGTGTCGATGCCAGTTTCTTATCGCATTGCTGATGGTTTTAAGCCTGATGTTACTGAGATGGAAAAAGCGATGATTAATATGGGCTTGGGGGCAATGCTGTTATCTAATCCATGTAACCCAACAGGGCAGATCATTATTGGTGATGAGTTAAAACAATTGATTGATTCAGCAAAAAAGATTGGTTGTGCGATGATTTTTGATGAGTTTTATTCGCATTATTTATATGAACAAAGCAAAAAAACACTAAGTGCTGCCGCGTATATCAAAGATGTAGAAAAAGACAATATTTTGATTGTTGATGGGTTGACTAAAAACTGGCGTTATCCAGGGCTGCGTATTTCATGGACATTGGGTCCAAAAGAAGTCATTGAGGGCATTGCTTCGGCGGGGTCATTTTTAGATGGTGGCGCGGTACACGCGATACAAAAAGCTGTTGTACCATTATTGGATCTCAAACACGCTGATCAAGAAGCGGATTCGATTCAGAATGAATTTGTTAAAAAACGTGATTATATGGTATCACGCCTTAAGGAAATGGGCTTTGTGTTATCAAGAGTGCCAGAGGGTGGTTTTTACTGCTTTGCCTCTTTGGAGAACCTGCCAGAGAGTCTTGCTGATGGCATGAAATTTTTCAAAGCTTTATTACAATACAAAGTGATCTGTGTGCCAGGTGAGTTCTTTGATGTCAACCCCGGTCAACGTCGCAAAGTCGTAAATACGCGTTTAAAGAAATATGTGCGTTTAAGCTTTGGACCAAGCTTTGATGAAATTAAGCTGGGTTTGGATAGAATACAACAGATGTTGAGGGAAGCTATTTAGTTATTATTGGCTTGGCTATTCTTTTGACATGCTTTTGCGTTGATCAGTTTCTGTCAATGCTTGCAATAAAGAAGTATTAAGGAGCGTTGACAGTGATTTTTTATGTTCAAATAAGCATTGATAACTAATCGTAATATCAATAAGCTCAGGTTTATCAATATCCGGTTGTTCATAAAGGCTAACTGTTATTGATGTCAGCGTGTTTAATTGCGACTTACTCAGTGTCTTAAGATAGTCAGTAAGCTCTTTATCTAGCGTGGTTTTTAACTCGGTGATCTTAAGATGTGTATATTGTTGATAGGTCACTTTAAATTGAATTTTACCTTTAAAAGGAACCGCAGGTTGTGAGTAGTTGATAATAATGCCAGTAATGGCGGTTGCATTCGGGATGCGAATGTATTTGCCCTTGGTCTTTTTGTCACTTGGCGGGTATTCGGCTAATGTGTAATATAAAGGTCCCAAGCGATAGACATACCCTTCTTGACCTTGCACTTCGATATAATCCCCCTCACTAAAAAGATCGCGCCACATGATAATAAACGAGCCAATAAAATTCATAATGGTTTCTTTATTAGCAACTACTAAACCCGCGCCGACCAAACCTAATGCAGTGAGAATGTGACTAAAATCACTAACCCATATTTTTATCAAGCAAAAGACAAAAATAGCAATCAATAGATAGCGAAGGCGGGAAAGTTTGCGTTTGAGCTTGGTTGTGTTATCAATTTTCCGTGTAAAATACCACTGCAAAAACCGATATAAAAAATACATCAATAGTGCAATAGCAATGCTTTGTATTGAGCCAATAATTAAGTGATGTGAGAGAAAGTTATAAATTGTCACACTAAACTCCATGTTATCCGGATGTTAAATAGTATAGGTCAGAAATAAACTTGCTGTAAGTGATTTAACTCTGATCGTTCATCCAAGTCTCCAAAATAACACAAGCGGCAAATGCATCGACTTTAAGGTGGCGGTTAGATTTGTTTTGTACTTCCTCTAGACGCCAACGCGCCTCCCGCGTTGAGAAGGTTTCTGAGATTAAATGCACGGGCTTTTGATATCTAAGCTCAACCTTTTGTGCAAAGGCACGTGCTTCTTCAGTGATCTTCGTTTCTTGATCTTTAGCATCAATCGGAAGTCCCACAATAATATCACTAGGGCGCCATTGTTTAATAATCTTATCAAGCTCATGCCATTCAGGTTCGCCTTGTTTGGCGGCAATGGTTGCAATGGGTGTAGCAGTTTTAGTAATCATCTGCCCACTGGCAATCCCTATGCGTGACTTGCCATAATCAAGTCCGATTAATTTAAGCATGACCAAATCCCATAAAGCTCATGGCACCCTTATCATTATCTTCATATATGACAATAACAGAATGTTCAAATGCATTATCTTGCAAATTAGGCATGGCAATTAGAAATTGCTTTGTTAAGCTATACGACATGTTTGATTTATTTAAGTGTTTGTTCATTAGCGATGATTTTAATCAAAGTTGCTGTTGGAGTCATATTAAATGACCAAAAAAATCAAGTTTTTTTAACTAGGCGTAAATCTACTCAGGATTTAGCCGGACTTTGGGAGTTCCCAGGCGGCAAACTTGAAGCTAGTGAGGCACCACATGCTGCACTTAAGCGCGAGCTTAAAGAAGAGGTTGGCATTGATGTTACGAAGTTTGAATCATTGCTAGTTAAGGCGCATCACTATCAACATAAATCTGTTGAGCTTCACTGTTTTGTGATCACGCAATATCAACGAGAGATTGCGCCTCAAGAAGGGCAAGAGGGGAAATGGGTGAGTGTTGATAAGCTCAATGCCGAAATTATGCCTGAAGCAAATAAAGAGATTATTAATGTACTTAGACACTGGAGTTACGCACTTTAGAAAAAACTATGATTTTATAAACACCCCGTCAGCCTACGGCTGCCACCCCTCTTGCAAAGAGGGGAATTAGGCAAGGGTTATTTTATATTCCCCTCTTTGCAAGAGGGGTGCCGAGCTTGCGAGGTGGGGTGTTGAAATGGAAAAAGTCCGTAACTCCAGTTAGACAGTATCTATTAAGTAAAGTCATTCATTCAGGCGCTTGATTATTTACTAAATATTTCAGCAAGAACGCTGTAAATGTTGCGATGAAATCTAGTTTCAAGCAAGCCCATATTTTTTTTCAAACGGCTTTTATCAATTGTTCTAATTTGATCAAGTGCGACTTCACCTGTTTTTGCTTGATGCTCTATTTGAACACGTGTAGGCCAGCCGCGTAATGAAGTTGTCATTGGTGCAACAATCACTGTGTTTAAATGATCATTCATAACATCAGGTGATATTACCAAAACAGGTCTAAAACCTGATTGTTCGCTGCCTTTGGTTGGGTCCAGATCAACACCTCAAATACTAAATCGTTTGATAGCTACCATTGCCATTCTTTCTTATCAAAATCATTATTGCTTAGATCATTCAGGTGCAGGGGCTCATGACTTGCATTTTGCCATAAATTAGCGTCGCTCCAGCTAGAACGTGGCGTCTTGATCACTTTGACAATGTTAATTTCGATCGTATCACCAATATGAGCAGATAGTGCTTTTAATTCACTTGCAGGAATGGTGATGCCAACACTGTTACCAATCGCCCTTAATTTCGTTTGCATATGACTTCTCCTGATGATGAAAGTTATAACAATGTTATAATGTGATGTTGGTTTTGTCAATGTTGAACATTTATTGTGGCTTGATAGAATGTCGGTCTATTTTGATGGGCGTATGCAATACGCCCTTACGTGATGATTATGAATGAAGGTGTTACTCTGATCAATTTGATGGTTATTGGCTTTTGCCACGCAAATTAATTGACCAGATATCGGTAACAATATCATTTTCTGTAATATAAAACTGATCAAATAAATTAATAGTTGGATCACAATGTGGTACCACCATCTCAATCACGTCCCCGAGCTTAGGTAATACTTTGCCGGTAACTTTGCCATGCTCATCGCCAAAGTAATCCCAGTCATAATGAAGATCATTATGACTAATAATCTGTGGTTTGGTAGGATCTTTATAGAGTGCTTTAAGTCCGGCATCAACGGTGACATGTGTATCATGATTTGCACTAATGACTGTGCTTAAAAGCGTCATTGCTGGCAGGAAACTATTGATTGCTTCGATATCAAAATATTCTTTATCCATTACCGTATATGAGCCTGGCTGAATTTCTGTAACGGATTGAATATTACAATCTATAGCATAAGTGCCCGTACCGGAACCGGTTTGAATAAGGTTTTTATGTCCTGTTTGTGCTTCAATTTGCGCTTTAATCTCACCGGCTTTTTTAAGCAGTAATGAAGAAGCCTCTTGGCGCTTGTTGTAGTCAGTGATGTGTTGAAAATGACCTGCATAGCATTGAATGCCTTTTAAATTAAGGTGTGATAACTCATGGATATGTCGTGCCAGTGCTACAGTATGCTCAAAAGAAACACCTGTGCGCCCAATACCAGCATCAATATCAACAATAACATTCATATTTTGCTTTAAGTGATTTAAAGCCACTTGATTTAAGGCTTTGGCATTAGCAAATGAGTCGCAAACGACTATTGTATCTGGTGCCAGTTGGCACGCCTTGCTCAGCATATTAAGTTTATGATTGGTAACAATAGGGGAGGTGATCAGAATCCCCGTAATACCATGCTCAGCCAACACAAGTGCTTCACTAACCTTGGTGACACATATGCCAATGGCACCTTGTTGTTTTTGCAACTGGGCAATTTCAGTGCATTTGTGTGTTTTGGCGTGAGGGCGCACGGATTTGTTATGTTTAAGGGCAAAAGCTTGCATGTCATTGATGTTTTGCAGAAGTTTATCTTTATCAATCACAAGGCAGGGGGTGTTTAGTGTTGATTTATGTTGTCCAATCATAATTTAATCCATCTTTTACATTATTTAATCGTAATTAGTAAGCAAATAATCTTCCAAATCGCCATGGATGTCATTCTCAGAAATGGCAAAATCACAAGCTGAAGCGCCTGCCTTATGAACGCTGTTTTTATCCTTAGTGATCAATGGATGCCAATCAGGTAAGGCTTTACCATGATAACGACGCTTATAGGCACATGTTTCAGGCAGCCAGTGCTGGGCATGTTTTAAGTGATATAAATCCAGTTGTATACAATCAGGTACCAGCTGTTTGCGCTTAGGGTAATTTGTGCATTGGCAGGTGTTGCAGTCTAAAAGCTTGCAGGCAACTTTGGTGTAATAGATCTCATCGGTTTCATCATCTTGCAGTTTATGTAAGCAACATAAACCACAGCCATCGCAAAGCGCTTCCCATTCAGCATCATTTAATGCTTTTAATGGATATAAGTGCCAGAAATTATCACGTAAAGACTTAGAGGACATAGTTTTGAGCTGTTAGTGTGTACGTTCAACGGCAATATGCGCTAGTGCGATAAGCGCGTTTTTGTATTCAGATTCAGTAAGTATATCTAGCGAATCAATCGCTGACTGAGCGGCTTGTTGCGCTTTGCTAACAGCATACTCAATCGCACCGCTATGCTTGATAATATCAATAATTTTTGCCATCTCAGGATGGTGACCTTGCTCAATCGCTTGACGAATAAGTTGTTGATCTTGGGCTTGTGCATTTTTCAGTGCATAAATCACAGGTAGTGTTGTTTTGCCCTCGGCTAAATCATCACCAATGTTTTTGCCAAGTGTCTCACTATCGGCAATATAATCAAGCACATCATCTGCAATCTGGAACGCATTTCCAAGATGCACACCATATTGATGTAATGCTTTTTGCTCGCTATCACCAGCATCTGCCAGAACACTGGCAACATCACAAGCCGCTTCAAACAGCTTGGCGGTTTTGCAATAAATAACTTGCATATATTGAGCTTCAGTAATATCCGGATTGTTGCAGTTTAATAGTTGCAATACTTCACCTTCAGCGATTTTATTGGTGGCATCTGCTAAGATCTGCATAATTTGCATTTGATTTAACTCCACCATCATCTGAAAGGCGCGTGAGTAAAGAAAATCGCCCGTTAAGACTGACGCGGCATTGCCAAAGACATTATTGGCAGTCTCTTTGCCGCGACGCAATTCAGACTCATCAACTACATCATCATGCAATAATGTTGCTGTGTGAATAAACTCAATAATAGCTGCGGCTTTGGTGTGATCTTGGTCTTTGTAGTCAAGGGCGCGGGCGACAAGCATCAGTAACAATGGGCGCAAACGTTTACCACCACTGTGGATAATGTATTGGCTAATTTGATTAATTAAAACGACATCGGAGCTTAGTTGGTCAATGATGACTTGATTGTTTTGTTGGATGTCATCTGCTGATAACTGTTGAATTTGCTTAAGTGTTAACATTTTTATGATTTGATCTTCAAGTAAGTCGTTGAGGATAATTGTCATTGCTTTTAAGGTCAAGCGAATTACTGGAATCTGCGATGTAAAAAACTACCAAGAATGACGGTAAAAATAAGCGATAAAATAAAAATACCAATGATCGAGAACCAATGCATAGTGACAAAAATGCTTAGTATTTTATGGACAAAAACTGTCAGAATGGCACTTGGCGCAATCAAACGAAGGCTTAAATTATACAGTCCAGAGAGTTTGATTTTTGTGGCTTTGTGTAATTGGTAACTTAATTTCTGCGCATCGCAAATCCAACCGAAAATGAGAATCTCAATATAAGCAATAAAAAGAATAAGACTAATAATCAGCTCAGATTGAATGATTTCGTGTACTTTGTCTGCTAATACGTGTTGATAGATGATTGAAGCCGCCAAAAGCAAGATGAAAAACGGCAGATAAACATACCACTTATGCTTTGTGGTTGATCGGTTTAAGCCTTTAAAGGTTTGGCAAAGCAGTAAAGCGGTGGTTAATAAGCAGAAAAAGAACATGCCAAAGGCTAATAAGTTGAGTGTATAAGCGTATTGAAAACCTAATACATCAGAAGCGGATCGACTGCTATTGGTATATAGGCTTTGCATGAGCATAATGATGATGACTGTTACAATGCTGCCAATGACAAATGACCAGCTAAAGCGTCGAATAGAGCACTGCGCATTGAAATACGTGCCCAGTACGGAGTTAACACCTAAACCAATAAGCCCTGAAAAGAGTGAAAGGCTTAATGCTGATTCCCAGACATCGATTGATGCCAGTAAATGAAAATTAGGTATGAAAAAAGTACTCGTTGTAAGGCTGGTGTTAAAGGTCAGCGCATTCATGATAAATAAGCCAATTAAACAGGCAAGACCAAGGGTGGCAAATGCTGAGCTTAATTTTAAAAAACGCTCGCGTGTCTGTGAGAAGCCAATAATGATCACGATAATGGCGCTAAAAATAATGCCAATCAGTAAGGTGTAGTTGTCAATAAGATGCAGTGTTTTCTCTGCCGAATGCGTTGTATACCAGAAGCTAGTATAGACAAGACTTGAGCTTGTCACCGATATGCGTGCGATCACCATGATCAGTAAAATCGCTGTAAGCACCATCGATAAGAGTCCAATGAAGCGTAAACGTTGTGAACGCGCAGCAAAATGCAGGCTGCCTGTTAGCGGTTTTTTACTTAAAAATCCAGAGATGGTTTCAGAGACAAAAAGCGGCATGCTGATTAATGTCAGCATCACTGCATACGCAAAAACAAAGGCAATATTATTGAATGTTTGTGGATAGCTGCTAATCTGCCAATAGACAAACACGCCAATACTGGCAGCGACGATGCTTAAAGCGTACAGCGCTGAACGTATCGTTGTAGTTGGGTTCATGTTAATTCCTATCACTAAAAAATAAGCTTATGATAACAATACCATTTTGCTTGTCATCTAAAACCGTGCAATATTTAGCGCTATACTGTTTACATAACACTTAAGGGAGATTTATTACGATGACGAATTTACTTTATAGTAAGCGCTACTCATTGATCAATGCATTAAAGGCAGTTGTTGCTAGCGCTATTGCCTACTTGGTGGGGCACTTATTGGGTGAGTGGCTTAATGTTGGACAAATGTATGCATGGATTGTGATTACTGTTTTGGTGGTCATGTCAAGTCAGCCAAACTTAGGAGGTGCATTAGAAAAAGCCAAAATGAGATTTTTAGGAACCCTCATTGGGTCAATATGCTCAATCATTGTGATCTTGATTTTCCCTGAGATGTCGATGGTTCAGCTCATTTTAGGGCTTGGCATTATTGCTATCGGTGTTTTTACAGCAACAAATTCGAGTAAATATACCTATGCTGGTGTTTTGGGCTCAGTGACGGTTGCTATTATTTTGTTTAGTAGTGATGTAAGTTTAGCAACTGCTTGTTACCGTACACTTGAAGTGCTGATTGGTATTACTATTGCGATTATTGTTAATCGGTATTTTTTTCCTATACACGCTTACAAACGCATCAATCAATCTTTCTGTGATACCGTTAACTGTATCGCTTCGTTAAACAATCGGCTCTTTGCCGGTGGTGACTATGATGATGTATTGGTCGAAATTTTTAGTCATTTTTCAAAGCAAATCGCATTACAAAAAGAGATAATGCATGAAAAACCAAATATTGACCTTAAGGTGCTAAAAGTGACAACGCGCCATTTGCGACAGTTATATCGTTATACCAGTGTCATTTATGATTATATTGAAACCTATCCAGAAAAACGCGAGAAATTTCAGCAAAATCCTGCGTTTAAGGCGTTATATGATGAGATCAATCATACTTTTAAAGTTATGAGCATCAGCTTTAAAAAGAATGTTTTTGACCAAGGAGAATACCAAAAAATCATTACTAAGCTAGAAGAACTCCTTAAAGAATTTAGCCAGTCAATGAGTATTCAAAGTGAGTTGCGGCATGCCAGTGTTGTGATGTTCTCGTTTAAAAAGCTTATTGATACAGTGCAGATGATTGAAGAGAATCACAATCTTCTTAGTTAAAAACGCTATTAATCAGTAGTGCATAGACAAAACAGCTGACACAGAAAAAAACAAAACCGCAGATAATGGCATTAAGGTATCGATCCCTTTTGGTGAGCGATTGACCTTTTTTTATATTTAGGCGAAATAACGCGCGTGCGGCAAGCCAAGTAATAATTATCGAGGCTAATAATGAAATTAAAAAGCTAACGAGCATATAAGCCTCCATGTTTTGTCATTAATCAAGACTTGGCAGTATATCTAGAATTCTTATCATGTAAAATCAAAACATATGATGGCGCTAAAACTTCATGATTTTAATAGTTTTTTGTTAAATCTTTGATATTCTATTTTCTCTACATGGTTATCAGGGAATTTATATGACTCAAATTGAGACTCAACCCAAATCACTTTATTACGCTATTGCGCTTAATGTCTGGGAGTACTTTAGTTACTACGGTATGCGTGCACTGTTGGTGCTTTACTTAACACAAAAGCTTTTATTTACTGATAACCATGCCTATGCGTTATATGGTGCTTATACAGCGCTTGTGTATGTTACACCTATTATCGGTGGTGCGATTGCAGATCGCTACTTAGGATATTACTGGGCAACCTTTTTGGGGGCTGCTACCATGGTGGCAGGGCACTTGGTGCTAGGTTTAGATGGTGGCGGTTTGTACTTTGGTCTGGCTCTGATTATCTGTGGTTATGGCTTATTTAAAACTAATGTATCTTGTCTTTTAGGTGCGACATACTCAAGAGAGCATACTAAGCGCGATAGTGGTTTTGCCTTGATGTATGTTGGCGGTAACATTGGCTCCTTTATTTCACCCATCTTATGCGCCTGGGCAGCACAAGTATGGGGCTGGCACTATGGTTTCTTATTAGCGGCTATTGGTATGGCGATTGGTTTGGTGATCTTTATGACAGGGCGCAAACATTTTGTTGCTGGCAATGATCCGCAGTGGAGAGCATTAAAAGAAAAAGGCCTGCTGAGTATCAAAGTATTACCAATTACCGTTTTATTAATTGCACTTGCCGCAGTGTTTTTTAGCTTTGCCTTGTATTATTTATTTGCCGGTTGGATTTTGCTTGCTTGTGTAATCGTTAGTCTGTACTTCTTGTTTTTTCTTTTTATTAAGCTTGATGGTAAAGATAAAAGATCCCTGTTAGCAATTTGCTTTTTTATGATTTTTGGTTTGATTTTCTGGGCATTTGATCAGCAAGGCGGTAGCTCGATTAGCTTGTTTATTGAGCGTAATGTTATTCGTGATTTTAATGGATTTACCATTCCCGCTGCGGCTTTTCAATCGATTAATCCCTTTGCGATTTTAATCGGTGGCGTGATCATGTCATACGTTTGGTATTGGCTGATCAAAGCAGGTGTTAGATTAAGCGCGTTATTTAAAATTACGTTTGGCTTATTATTTCTAACCTTTGGCTTTTTTATGATTATGATGGGGGCGAAAATTGCAGCGACCACAGATGGACATGCTTCAATGATGTGGGTGATTGTTGGCATGGCGGTTATTGGCTTTGCTGAGTTGTTTGTCGATCCAGTTGCTTTATCTGAGATCACACGTTTAAACCCAGGCGGTTCAGTTGGTTTTCTGGCAGGTCTTTATATGTTGATCACAGGATCAATTGCCAATTATGCCGCAGCAGAAATTGCTACCTTGACCAGTGTTGAAACGGTCAAAACCGCGGGTGACTTTTTGGTTAAAAGTGCCAACAATTATTATAATGTCTTTGGCGCGATTACTAAGGTTTCGGCAATTGCTTGTATAGTGCTGATCATTATCTCTGTGGTAATGTATTTCGTCAGAAAGCAAAAAATCTAAAGTAGTTGAGAAATCTAAAAACTGTTGCACTTTATGTGCAAACTACTAATTCAAAAGAACGAGAAATTCAATGGAATAAATACTGTAAAATGCTTTGTGATATGTATAGAATAGATCAACTTCAATCAAGGTGATTTTTCATGATTCCAGCAAAGCTTGTTTTACAGACCGGGGAAGTATTTGAGGGCAAAGTGCCGACATGGGTTAAAGGCATTAATTACGGAGAGATTGTATTTAATACTGGCATGGTAGGCTATACAGAAGTATTAACTGATCCTTCATATAAAGGGCAGATTGTCTGCTTTACCTATCCGATGATTGGTAACTATGGTGTTGAAAACCAAGCGCATTGGGAGTCCGATCAGATTCATGCCGCGGGTATTATTGTCTCAGAATTGGCACCCTTTTATGCGCGTGTCCAAGGCGAGTCATCATTGCAAGCATGGTGTGAAAAATATAATACACCGATTATTGCTGATATTGACACACGTGCCTTAACTAAAGTTTTGCGCCATCATGGTGTTGTTTCAGGCGCCATTGTCGTAGGTCAAGATCTGCCAAAAAAGTATCCGAATATTAGTGATCTTGATTTAGTTGCTGAAGTAACGATTGATGAACCTGTTGTGCATGGCGCAGGTGACAAAACAGTCATCGTTGTTGACTGTGGTATGAAGGCAAATATTTGGCGTTACCTATGTGAGTATTCTAATTTGACGTTGAAGCGTGTGCCTTATGATTATGATTACACCAAAGAGTCTTATGATGGTGTGTTTATTTCAAATGGACCAGGGGATCCAGCGCGTTGTCAAACGACTGCTAAAGTGTTAAAAGAAGCGATGGATAAAACGCCACAAAAACCAATTTTTGGCATTTGTCTAGGTTCGCAAATTATGGGTATTGCGATTGGTGCTAAAACCTATAAGCTTAAGTTTGGGCATCGCGCGCAGAATCATCCTTGTTTATTAGAAGGAAGTAACCGTAGTTATCTAACTTCGCAAAACCATGGCTTTGCTGTAGATGAATCAACGATGCCTGAGAACTGGGAAGTCTGGTTTAGAAATCTTAACGATAATACCATTCAAGGGATCAAGCATAAAGAGCTGCCATACTCATCGGTGCAGTTCCACCCTGAGGCGGGACCTGGTCCCGTTGATACGGCATGGCTTTTTGATCGATTTGTCGAGCAGCTATAGGTGGTGATATGAGTCAAACAACGATTGAACTAAAGTTATTACGACCAGAAGTATTCTCAGCGATTCCTGAATATGGCACAACAGGCTCTGCAGCGATTGATCTAAGAGCTGCAATTGAGCAAGATATTCAGTTAAGTCCAGGACAGTGTGAGTTGGTGCCAACGGGAATTGCAATTCATATTGCAAATCAAGGACTTGCTGGCATGATTTTGCCGCGATCTGGTTTGGGGCATAAAAAAGGACTGATCTTGGGCAATAGTGTTGGCTTGATTGATTCGGATTATCAAGGTGAACTAATGGTTTCTTGTTGGAACCGATCAAATGATGCCATTACCATTGAGCCATTAATGCGTTTTGCGCAATTGGTAATTGTCCCCGTGGTTCAAGCAAACTTTGTCGCGGTTGAAGAATTTGGTGGTCAAACCAAACGCGGTGTGGGCGGTTTTGGTCATACTGGGGTATAAACAAACTTGTCGCAAGCTAAGTGCTTTGCTACACTGACAACGTCAGCTAAGAAAAGGGTTATAACGAAGATGATCTGGACAGTGCCAAATATATTAACCATGCTACGGATATTGCTAATTCCTTTTTTAGTCGTGGCATTTTATGTTCCTTTTCCGCATCATCATGGCCTTAGTGCCACTTTGTTTTTATTAGCAGCACTAACCGATTGGTTAGATGGATTTCTCGCACGTTACTTTCAGCAGACGACAAAACTTGGTGCCTTCTTAGATCCAGTTGCAGATAAGTTAATGGTCGCAACAGCACTTGGGCTGTTAATTGCACTTTATCCGTATCCATGGGTGGCATTACCTGCGATTATCATCATTTGTCGCGAGATTATTGTGTCAGCATTACGTGAATGGATGGCAGAAATTGGTCAACGCTCAGTGGTTAAGGTATCTTTTGTTGGTAAGGTAAAAACGGCAGCACAAATGGCAGCGATTTTTATCTTATTATTAAAGCCAAAAGATCTAGGTAATATCTGGGTTATTTTAGGGTTTGTATTGTTATATATTGCCGTTATCCTAACGGTTTACTCAATGTGGTTATACTTATCTGCCGCCTATAAGGCAATTAAAGCCAGTGGTGCTATTAAAGACTAGCACTCAGTTGTATGGGCTTAAATCTCGAAAAATTCCAATAGATCAACACTAGGTGTTGAATATTTCTTGAAAATAGTGCATGATTCACACGCTTATTTTATTGGGTGCTTGCAGAAGCGCTAAAAGTTGAAGATATAGAGAGATTTAAACAAGCAATGGCAAAAGAAGATTGTATTGAACTAGAAGGTACGGTAGTTGAGACATTACCAAATACCATGTTTCGCGTTGAGCTTGAAAATGGGCATATTGTTACTGCACATATTTCAGGGAAAATGCGTAAAAACTATATTCGTATTTTGACAGGGGATAAAGTCACTGTTGAAATGACACCTTATGATTTAACTAAAGGTCGTATTAAATTCCGTAATAAATAACTATCGTAGTAGGCTAATGCTCAATCCTGAGAGCTTTTGTTGGGGTATTATAATCATCTTAATGATTAATTAATCGAATTAAGTATTATACTTTTCGCTTTCCGGTGTTATACTTTTGTATAATTTAAAAGCAGGAGTATCCAAATGTCATCACTATCACTTAGACAATCAGGCGGCGCCAATATTGTAAGTATCCCCAAAAAGATACTTCAAATGCTTAATCTTCATACTGGCGATAAACTAGATATTCATGTTGAAGATAGCAAAATCATTTTAACTCCACGAATTGAGGAATTAAGCTTGGAGCAGATGCTTGCTGAAAGTCCAAAAGCAAGTTTTAAACTTTTATCTGAAGACAAAGAATGGATGCACGACAAACCTAAAGGGAAAGAGTTTTGAAAAAATATATTCCAAGTCAAGGCGATATTATCTGGCTTGATTTTGATCCAAGCTCTGGACGCGAAATAATGAAGCGTAGACCTGCGCTAGTGCTAACAAAAGCTGTTTTTAATGAGCATACTGGTTTTGCTTTTGTCGCTCCAATAACAAGCACTGAGCGAGGGAATAGATTTGAAGTAACACTCCCCGATAAGTGCAAAACCAAGGGCAGTGTACTAACCTTTCAAATACGCTCAATGGACTTCACATCACGCAATGCCGAAAAGATAGAAATATGTCCAAAAGCATGCCTTGAGCAGGCCTTAAAAATATCAAAGGTGATCTTGTCATAGATAGAGTGCTGCTTAATCTAATATATAAGCGAACTTAGTGCACAAAGTCGCGCTCAAGATATTTTCAAATTTGATAAAGTCTGTAGAGTTTGTGCGTTAGCTGGAAATTTTTTGGGAATTTAATAAGCTCTTGCTTGTATACAAGCTTATGCCTAAGTAATATTGCTTTTTAAACAAAACATCGCTATCGGTGTTTAATAATGTTAAGAGAGTGTATAAATTGAGTTTGACTTTACTGATTGTACTTATCTGTTTGGTGGCACTTCTGGCTGGATTTGTTTCTGGTGTATTTGGTGGAGGTGCTGGTCTTATTAATGTTCCTGGCTTTTATTTATTGATGCAATATGCTTATCCGACGAACGATCACTTAATGCAAGTTGCGATTGCTTCAGGTGTGAGCTCTAGCGTATTATTAGGTTTTTTTGCCACCTTTAAACAGCATAAATACAAGCAGATTTGCTATCAGACCTTGCGTTGGGCAATGGTGAGTGTGTTGTTGGGTGGTGTTTTGGGTGTGTTTCTCATGACCACGATCAGCAGCAATGATCTAAAGATTATCTTTGCATTGATTGTTATTGTTATGGCGATTTGGATGTGGCGCAAGCTTAAAGTTGTCTTAAAAGTTTGGCAAGCTCCATTAGCATTAAAAGCATTGAGTGCATTTCTAGCAGGTATGTGTACGATGCTCTCAGGTGTATCGGTTTTCTTTGTGCCATTTTTAACAAAATGCGGCTTAGATATCCGCAAAGCAATTGGTACATCAACAGTGGTGACCATGGTGTTATGTTTAGTGATGTCTGGCTTTTTTGTGCTATTTGGTTGGCATGCTGATAATTTGCCACCTTATAGTATTGGCTATTTGAATTTAGTATTCTTCTCCGTTGCCCTGATACCAAGTGTGATTGGTGTTAATGTTGGTGTTAAAGTAACGGCACTTATTTCACATAAGTATTTACAAATTATCTACATTATAATGATGCTAATTGTTGCCATCACCATGCTTGTTTAGAAAAAAAGGAGGACAGTGTGAAAAAGGAATATCAAACGGTTAATCCAAGTAATGCAAAGCTACTTGAGACTTATCCGATGTTAACGTTGCCTGAAATAGATCAAACGATTAAAAAAGTCAAAAATGCACAATTATTATGGCGTGATCGTGCAATTGATCAGCGTATTGAAAGTGTGCAAAAAATCAAAGCATTGTTATTGCAAAACACTGATCAATATGCGCGCTTAATTACAAATGAAATGGGTAAAACACTGAAAGAAAGTATTGCTGAAATTAAGAAGTGTGCTTTTTTATGTGATTATTATGCAGAATATGCAAAGGCAATTTTAAGTCCACAAAAGATTAACTATCAAGGGTTAAATGCTGAGCGTGTTTTCGCGCCATTGGGTGTGATCTATATGATTATGCCGTGGAATTTTCCTTTCTGGCAGGTGTTTCGCGCGGCGATCCCTAATATCTTAATTGGTAATGGTATTGTATTAAAGCATGCCGAGAATGTTATTGGCTCAGCGTGTGCGATTGAAGCGTTGTTTACAGAGGCAATAGCATTACCATTGTTGAAAAATGTCGTCATTGATCTTGCGCATTCTGAGCATATTATTAAGCATTGTGATATTGCTGCGGTAACGCTTACCGGCAGCAATCGTGCAGGTAGTGTTGTTGCTAAACAAGCCGGAGAGGTTTGTAAAAAAACTGTATTGGAGCTTGGTGGATCCGATGCATATATTATTCGCAAAGATATTAACGTTGAGGAAGTTGCTAAAGAAATAGTTAATGTCAGAATGCTTAACAGTGGGCAGGTGTGTATTTCACCGAAACGATTGATTGTTGATAAATCTATTAAAGTAGCATTTGAACAAGCGGTACTTAATGCAGTTAACGAGATTGCTGTTGGAGATCCATTAGCAGAGAATACGACCATGGGACCTATGGCTAGAGCTGATTTGCGTGATAATTTACATCGTCAGATTGAAGAAAGTATTGCTCAAGGTGCGAAATTATTAACCGGTGGATATTTCTTGGAAACAGATAATGCAAAGGGTTTCTATTATGCGCCAACGGTATTAACGGATGTCATGCCATCGATGTTGGCATTTCAGGAGGAGTTATTTGGTCCGGTCATTGCAATTAGCTATGCAGACAATGATGAAGAAGCAATTGAGCTTGCAAATAACTCTAAGTATGGCTTAGGTAGTGCGATTTTTACCCAAGATATTGAGTATGCCAAAGAAGTAGCAGAGAAGCGTATTGAAGCAGGTATGTGCTTTATTAATCAATGTGTTGCTTCGCATCCGGCATTACCATTTGGTGGTATCAAACAATCAGGTTATGGTCGAGAGTGTTCACAAGAAGCATTACGCGAGCTTGCTAACATCAAAACCGTATTAATCGGATCATGAGCTCAATAACAATCAGAAAATTTTGCTGCTTTTTTTAGAAAAGTCGCTAGAATGTCACAAACTCATCAAATCATGTACTCGGATGCAAAGTAATAAAAGTATTGTCATCATTGGTGTTGTCGGCGGTTCTGGTTCTGGAAAAAGTTTATTATCTAATACAATTGTTGAGGAGCTTGAGGATTTAGAATCCGCAAGAGTGACGGTATTATCTGAGGATCATTACTATCGTGATAATAGCCACTTATCAAAAACACAGTTAGACAAGTTAAATTATGATCATCCAGATGCCTTTGAGCACACTTTATTAAAAGAGCATTTAGAGTCACTCATTGCCGGTCAAAATATTGAAGTGCCATTGTATGATTATGCAACACATAGTCGTGTGAAAGGTCAGACTCTGCCGATTAGCGCGCAGACGAGCATTTTGATTCTAGAAGGGATTATGCTGTTTACTGATGAGAATATACGAAAGCTTATGGATATTAAAATTTTCATGGATACGCCGATGGATGTATCCTTTATCCGTCGTTTGGTGCGTGATCAAAAGGAACGCGGTAGAACAGTCGATAGCGTGGTGACACAATATTTAGAAACAGTGCGCCCGATGTTTTTACAGTTTATTGAGCCTTCTAAACGCTATGCTGATATCATCGTGCCGCATGGTGGTAAGAATAAAATTGCGATTGACGTGATTCGTTCAAAAGTCCGTGAATTATTAAGACATAATCACGCATGACAAAGTGTTAATACACTTATTTTCTCAATATGATTTTCTGAAAAGTTTTGAATGCATGCGATAAGCGCCTTGAGGGTTGCCCCTGTCGTATAGACATCATCAATAATTAAAAGGTGCTTTGCTGTGATCGCACGCTTTTGCTTAAAGACATTATGCATTTGGCGTTGTCGCTGTTCATAGCTTGATTTGGCTTGGGGTTTAGTATATTTGTGGCGCTTTATCGAATGTAGATCAACCGTGCAATAAACTGAAGCTAAATGTCCCGCTAAAATTTCTGCTTGATTAAAGCCACGCACAAGAAAGCGCAAACGATGGCTGGGTAGAGGCAAGATATAATCAACATCAGCAAGTGAATGTAAACGTTTAAAGCTTGTTGCAAGATATAGTCCTAGTGCATTACCCGCAATATGATTGTTTTGATATTTAAATAAAAAGAGCAGTCTGCGTGTTAAACCTTCAAAATGATTCAATGCATAGAAAATAATAGGTTGCCCGTTAATTATTAATTGTTGGCGCTTACTGGCATGCGCTTCTTTGGTGAGTGCCTCTTGACAGTTATTGCAAAGCCCGTTGTCTGTTATTTGCTGGCAAATAATGCACTGGCTAAAAAAGGCAATAGTTTTGAGCTTTTGTGCATAATCACGCAAATACATTTACTCCTCCAATCAGTTTGATGAGCTTTGATATAACCTACTCCTCAGTTAAGCAGATTTCTGGGAATATGCATTCTTGTTGATCGTGTATCAAAAATGATACTGCTGAATACTTTGATGAAACATCTATTTTGCAAAGATAAGTGTAAAATTCAATCAATTTAGCAGGTGGTGATAAATATTTAATCGCTAAGAAATAATGACATAACCAGTCAAGGAGAATAACAATGAGCATATCAAACACGGCAAATACTTCAAAATGGGCAAAATTTGCAGAAGGTTATAAAAAATTCTGTGATCACCAGACTGATATGGCGCGTAAACGCATGGGCGTGTAGCTTTAGTTGGATTAAGAAAAGTATTTAACTTTAGGCAAGTGCCAATTTTTGTAAATGGCGCATAATCTTAGGCTAAAACCAATAGCAATAATAATCAGTGCACTAATAAGATTGTCCACTTTAAAATACAATGTTAATGCGTGGAGTATGCCAACCAATGCTGCAACAAGGGCATAGAGCTCTGCTTGGAAAACAAGGGGGACATCGTTGCATAATACATCGCGCAGTACGCCGCCAGATACTCCGGTGATAATCGCCATTAATACGGCAATGATAAAGCTGCCAAAAATCATAAAATGGTCATTGTTTACCGCGTGCTGTGCAACACTATAGCCAATGTCACTGCCCAAATAAGCAAAAGTAACAAGCCCCAATGCATCAACAATTAAGAAAAATTTATGGCGCTTAACAATGTGACGCGCGATAAAAATAGCCAAGATAGAAGCGATAAAAGTCACCAGAATATACTCAGGATACATTACCCAAGTCAAAGGGTAGTAACCTAATAGCACATCACGCACGGTACCACCACCTAGTGCGGTAATGGTTGCAATGGTGACAATCCCAAAAATATCCATGTTTTTTTTTCCGGCTGAGATTGTGCCAGACATGCTTTCAGCGGTGATCCCGATCACATAAAGGATTTGAAAGACGATTACTTTGTCAACAAGGAAGTACATTATTTGCTAAAGAGTTGTTTATACTTAAATTGGTTTGCCATAATAAACCTAGATAATAAATAGGCAAAGCTTTTTTTAAATGCAAGAGAACAGCTCTATAAAACATTACGCAAGTGGTATATAATCACCAGCACTTTCAGTATTCTATACAATTAATATGAGAAATATTCTAGTTACTAATGCATTGCCATATGCCAATGGTCATTTGCATTTGGGGCATATGCTTGGTTATATTCAATCAGATATTTGGGTGAGATTCCAAAAAATGCGTGGTAATCAGTGCCACTTTGTCTGCGGTAGTGACACACATGGTACGCCAATTATGCTTAAAGCAAAAAAAGAAGGGATTAAACCTGAAAAATTAGTTGAGCAAATGTCGCAAGCACATCGCGATGATTTTATTGATTTTGAGGTTGAATTTGATAACTATCATTCCACACATCATCCATTAAATCAGGAAATTGTTGAAGATATTTATTTAAAGCTTAAAGCAAATGACCTGATTAGTACGCGTGAAATTGCGCAAGCTTATGATCCAAAGGCTGAGATGTTTTTGCCGGATCGTTTTGTCAAAGGAACGTGTCCCAAGTGTAAAGCAGAGGATCAATATGGTGATAGTTGTGAAGTCTGTGGCGCAACCTATTCGCCAACGGATTTGATTAATCCCAAGTCTGTGGTTAGTGGTGAAACACCGATTCAAAAAAACAGTGAGCATTTCTTCTTTAAGATCAGTCAGTTAAGCGAAGATATTCAAAAATGGATGAAGCACAACAAGGCATTGCAACCTGAAGTGCAGAATAAACTCAAAGAATGGTTTGAGTCAGGCTTGCAAGATTGGGATATATCACGCGATGCACCATATTTTGGGTTCCCAATTCCGGGCACGGATAATAAGAAATTTTTCTATGTATGGCTTGATGCGCCAATGGGATATATTGCAAGCTTTAAAGATTTATGCAATCGCGCAGGCATTGACTTTGACGCCTACTGGAATCAAGACAGCAAAGCGGAGCTTTATCACTTTATAGGTAAGGACATTATTTATTTCCATGCGCTTTTTTGGCCGGCAATTCTAAATGCTGTAGATTATCGAACGCCTACTGGTGTTTTTGCTAACGGATTTTTAACGGTCAATGGCAAAAAAATGTCAAAATCACGTGGCACGTTTATCGCAGCCAGAACCTATTTGAATCACTTAAAAGCAGATTATTTGCGCTATTATTTTGCCAGTAAATTAACCCCCAGAATCGATGATATCGATTTGAATTTAGAAGACTTTGTGCAAAAGGTGAACTCAGATGTCGTAGGTAAAGTCGTTAATATTGCTAGCCGTTGCGCGGGCTTTATTAATAAGCGCTTTGATGGCATGTTATCTGAGCATATTCATGATCAGGAGCTGATTGAGCGCTTTCATGTAGCACATGAAGAGATCACGACACTTTTTGAAAAACGTGATTTTGCACAAGCATTACGTGTAATTATGCAGCTTGCTGATCAGGCGAATCAATATGTTGATGCCTATAAACCATGGCAGTTGATTAAAGAAGAAGGGCAAGAGCAAACTGTGCATGAAGTGTGCAGTTTGGCGATTAATCTCTTTAAAATCATTATTGGTTATTTGAAGCCAGTAATGCCAGAGTTAGTGTTGAAAGCCGAGCACTTTCTAAACATCAATCAATTGCAATGGGCGGAAATTCCCAACGTGTTATTGGGGCATAAGATTAATGCCTTTAAACCATTAATTGCACGCGTTGAGCCAGAAAAGGTTGAATTAATTATTGAGGAAACAAAAAAGATGCAGTCAGAAGCCGAACAAGTAATAGAAGTCGCACCTGAGACTGAAGTGAAAAATAGTTTAAATATCGCCAATGAAATCAAAATTGATGATTTCTTCAAAGTGGATTTGCGTGTCGCGCAAATTATTGAAGCGGAGCATGTTGAGGGTTCTGATAAACTATTGCGTTTAAAGCTTGATTTAGGGCAAGAACAAAGACAAGTATTCTCAGGCATAAAAGCTGCGTATAATCCAGAGAATCTAGTGGGTAAATACACGGTAATGGTGGCAAACTTAGCACCACGCAAAATGCGTTTTGGACTATCAGAAGGAATGGTATTATGCGCCGGTGATGGTGATTCTTTATATCTACTAGAGCCCGATCAAGGAGCAATTCCCGGAATGCGTATTAGCTAAGTTTCTAAATATGCTGATTAAATGCTGGTTGGTAAGGTGTGAGTTCCAAGCTTTCCAGTTTTTTAGTCGCTTTTTGACTATCATATGATGCCTGTATTTTTAACATTAGTGCTGAGCTGATGTTAAAGACTTTCTCAATGCGTGCCGCTAGATCCGGTGTAAGGCTTGCTTTGCCATTAACCACTCGGGATAACGCAACGCGAGTAATGCCTAGCATGTCTGCTACTTTTGAGATATTGAGGTCTTTGTCTTCATCAATCACAAGACTTTTAAATACAAGACCAGGGTGTTGTGTATGTTTGCTCATTTTCATGCTCCACGTTTTAGTGATAGTCTCTGTAGTCAACGATATAAACATCGCCATCTACTAACTCAAATGTTAAGCGCCAATTGCCATTAACATCTAAGGCCCATGGTCTTGTTTTGCCATGGAGTTGGTGAGGTCTTAATCGATAAAACAAAGTTATAATTTCTTGCTCATTACTGATATGATCCAAAGCAGTTAACAGGCTAAGTAGTTTATCTGCATGTTTGGGTTGAATGCCTTTTGTAGTACCTTTTTCCCAAAGTTGTTTTAAGCCTTTGTGCTTGAATGACTTTATCATAATCGGCAAGTTTTATTTGTATATTGAAAGTATACGAAATAAACAAGGAATGTAAATGGTTGCTATACGATTTGTTAAATTTTTTGCTTTAAAATCAGTGTGTTGTTCTTTTGAATCATCTCAAGTTGTTTTAATGCACTCATACCTAAAAGAATGAAATCATCATCTGTTTGAGGATTGATGCTAGCGCGAACATTGCTCAATGTGATATTGCCAATACGTAATTGATCAATTGATGTTTGATAAACGGTGATATTGCCATTAGCAGTACTGACGCTATAGCCCAAGCCTTTTTTTAACCCAATTTGCTTGGCAATGTGCTCGGGAATGGAGACGGAACTCGCACCTGTGTCGACCAAAAATTTGACTCTGACGCCATTAATAAAGCCAAAGCTGACATAGTGATGATTATAAGCATTTAAAATAACCGTTTTTTCAAGCGCGTTTTGTTGTGATGTCGGTGTTAGGTTTACTTTTTCTTCATGTTGCAGATAAGAATGTGCAAGATAGGTGATAAGAATAAAGATGACGATCCAAAAGGCATAGATAAAGCGCTTTTGCATTGTTTAACCTAGGGTTTCTTTTAGTAGTTGAAAAATCTGGCGATAGGATTTACCTGGGTTTTGTTGAGATACTTCTTTGTGATGATTACGAATCAACTGGCGTAATTGCTGAGTGTCAGTATGCGGGTGATCATTCATTAGCTTATCAAGAGCTGCTTTCATCGTATGCTCATTCACAAGTGCATCACGCAATTGCTCTAAACGATGAATCTTAGCAATTTCAACCTGGTTTTTTTGTGTGTAACCATCGTAAGTGGCATAAGCTTCGCTAAGATCAGCGTTGCGCATCAATTTACCAATGTATTGCAACTGACGTTTCAGTGCGATACGTTGCATTGATTTTGCTTTGATGATCTCATCAATAATTTTCTCATCTAGTGGCATTTTTTTGATGCGATCTTCACTTAGTTCAGTTAATTTCTTACCGAAGTCGGTAATATCATGCGCTTCTTTTTTTATTTTTGTGCGACTTTTTTCTTCAGTAAAATCATCACTGTTGTGATCTTGGTAATATTCTTCAGTCATTGCCGTTTTTCAATAGGATTTTGTGATAATGATGTGTAGAATGATACACCAAATTCCTAAGTTATATAACCTTATATTGGAGGATACATCGATGTTTGATCGCCACGTTACCGTTGCCCAATTTGATCCGGAATTATTTCAAGCCATTGAAAATGAAAATAAGCGTCAACAAGAGCATATTGAACTGATTGCTTCAGAAAATTACGCAAGTCCCGCAGTGATGGAAGCGCAAGGATCACAACTTACCAATAAATATGCCGAGGGCTATGCTGGTAAGCGTTATTATGGCGGTTGTGAATATGTCGATGTTGCTGAGGAGTTGGCCGTTAATCGCTTAAAAGAGCTATTTGCTGCGGATTATGCTAATGTGCAGCCGCATTCTGGTTCACAAGCCAATGCTGCCGTTTATTTTGCGCTTCTGCAACCAGGGGATACCGTGCTTGGCATGTCTTTAGCGCATGGTGGACATTTAACACATGGTGCTAAGGTCAGTTTCTCAGGGAAATTATTCAATGCGATTCAATATGGTTTAGATCCACAAACCGGTGATATTGATTATGCAGAGGTGGCGCGTTTAGCGAAAGAGCATAAACCAAAGATGATTATCGCCGGATTCTCTGCATTTTCAGGTATTGTTGACTGGGTGCGCTTTAGAGAAATCGCCGATGAAGTGGGCGCTTATTTGATGGTTGATATGGCGCATGTTGCAGGTTTAATTGCTGCAGGTGTTTATCCAAATCCTGTTCCTTTTGCTGATGTGGTAACAAGTACAACACACAAGACATTGCGTGGACCACGTGGCGGGATTATTTTAGCTAAATCAAATCCAGAGCTTGAGAAAAAATTCCAATCAATTGTTTTCCCAGGCACGCAAGGTGGACCATTGATGCATGTCATTGCTGCCAAAGCAGTTGCCTTTAAAGAAGCATTGCAACCTGAGTTTAAGTTTTATCAGCAACAAGTTGTGAAAAATGCTAAAAAAATGGCAGAAGTATTAATGTCGCGTGGTGTGGATGTTGTCTCAAAGGGTACCGAAAACCATTTGATTTTAATTGATCTAATCAGTAAAGATATTACAGGTAAAGATGTAGAAGCCGCTTTGGGTCGCGCAAATATCACCGTTAACAAAAACTCAGTGCCGAATGATCCACGTTCTCCTTTTGTCACCAGTGGCTTACGCATTGGCACGCCGGCCATTACCACGCGTGGTTTCAAAGAAGAGGAGTGTGCGCAAATCGCACATTGGATGTGTGACATTATCGATGATCTTGGCAATGAAGCAAAAGAGCAGGAAATCAAACAAAAAGTTGTAGCACTTTGTGCTAAATTCCCTGTTTATTCAGAAGACAAAGCAACTGAATTTGCGTAGCTAAGTACCAATGCAAATATTATCAGGTATTTTTTGGATTCTCGGATCAAGTCCGAGAATGACCACGAATCGTCATATTCGGGCTTGACCCGAATATCCATTATTACCAAAAACTATTATTTAGGTACTTTTTTCTGCTCAGGATGATAATACTTTGGGGTAAAGTTAATCCCATATTTTACATACATCCACATTTTAGAGACAAAGGCTTGTAGCTCAGGTGGATGGATACTTAATACATACATTTTTTTAATCATGGCTTCTGTTGGATTGACGTTGGGGTCTTTGAATAAATCATTCAAATATTGACTGTTATCAACAACACCATTGGGTTGGTAAATATAATTGCTATTCATTGCTGCAACATAAGGATCCATATTAAAGTTCAAAAAAGCATAGGCAGCATCAAGATTTTTGGCACCCTTAGGGATCATCAGCATATCAAACCAGATATTCGTTCCTTCTGCGGGTAATACGTATTTTAAGATTTGATCGGGATTAATGTCTTTAGCGCGCTCAACTGAACGGACAACGTCACCCGAGTAGCCCATAACGACGCATAAATTACCGGCAGTAAAGTCATTTTGATATTTGTTGCTGTCAAAGTATTTGATATAAGGGCGCACATTTTTTATTAAATACAGCGCTGCTTTTTCATAAGCTGCCTTATCGGTAGTATTAGGATCAATGCCAGCATAGTAAAAATAGTTACCAAATACCTGCTCGGGTTGGTCAAGCATTGAAACACCACACTTGGATAGGGTTTTAAGATAGGTGGGATCAAATAAATATTTCCAGCTATTTGGTATAACAGGGTGATCAAAGACTTTGGCGACTTCTTTGACGTTATAGGCAATGCCTGTTGTGCCATAGGTATAGACAACAGCATAATTATTACCTGGATCATTAATCTCAGAAATTTTGTCATAAATGGCTTTATTGCGATGTGCCCAGTTGGGCAATTTGCTTTTATCAAGCTGAATGAGCGCATGTGATTTGATTTCACTGGGTAGGTAAAGTGCACCTTGTTCAATAACATCAAATCCAGAAGCACCAGTCATGACCTTGGCGCGCGTCATATTATCATCGGTAGTATAGCTTAAACGCACACGGGTATTAGAAAGCTTGCTAAAGCAGGGAATAAGATCCGGTGACATATAATCTGCCCAATTTGTAAAATTAAGCGTTTGTTTGGTTTTAAATGGGGTGATGGGTGAGCTTAATAATTTTTCACTACATTGGAAATCAGCCGCAGACACTAAGCCCATACAGCCAATAGATAACGTAACAATATATGAAGTCTTTTTAAGTTTCGTCGATAACATAACAAAGCCCGCAAAGTTATAAAATTAAAATATTGGGCTATTGTAGCGATAAGTGGCAGCACTTGATAGAACTTATTATCTGTTAAGCTGTTGAATGAAAATATTTAGCAACTAAGTGATTTCAGTGATACTAATTAGGAAGCTAATCTGATTGGAGCGGGAAACGAGGTTCGAACTCGCGACCCCAACCTTGGCAAGGTTGTGCTCTACCACTGAGCTATTCCCGCTTGAATATGGCGCACCCGGAAGGATTCGAACCTCCGACCGCCTGGTTCGTAGCCAGGTACTCTATCCAGCTGAGCTACGGGTGCGTATTGAGTTTTCAACTGTTTCGTGAAAACGAGGTGCATGATAGTGCTTTGGGGCACCCCTGTCAATGTCAAAGTAAAGATAAATTAAAAATATTTGGCTTTTTTTGCTTTGAAATTAACAGCTGTTTTATTGTTGATCATTGCTGTTTAAACTTGCGCCACTAAACGCAGTTCATTCAGCACTTTGCTCATAATACTAAGTGCCTGAGATAGTTCATGCTCTCTAATGTTCAAAGGACATAACAGGCGTAAAACATGCTTATGACTGCCTGAGCTTAATAAAATCAATCCATGATGTAATGACTGATCAATAAAGTGCTTTAGCATCTTTGGGTTGGGTTGATTATTATGATCAATAAATTCAATACCAATCATCGCACCAAGCCCTCTGATATCACCAATAAAGTCACAGGTTTTCTTATGCTCATTGAAAAAGTCACGTAATACTTGACCAAGATGCATAGCTTGATCAGCAAGATTTTCTTCTTTAAATATTTCAAGAGAAGCAAGTGCTGCAGCACAAGCAATAGGATTGCCTGAATTAGTACCTCCCAAGGATGCTGTGGGCATGTCTTTGAGCAGGGATTTTTTGATGGTTAGTGCACTTAATGGCAAACCAGAAGCCAGTGATTTACCCATGATCATAATATCAGGTGCACAATGATAATGCTCCATCGCAAAAAACTTGCCGCTGCGACAAAAGCCACTTTGGATTTCATCAGCAATCATCACAATGCCATGCTCATTGCAAAGGTGGCGCAAATATTGCATAGCTTCAATACTTGCCGGAATAAAGCCACCTTCGCCAAGCTCAGGCTCGATAATAATCGCAGCAATATCCTCTAACGCAACCTGATTCGCGATTAAATCATTAATTAATGATTTAAAGTGATTAAGATCACAATGCATGCCAGGGTAGGGCAGGCGATAAATGTTATTAAAAAGCTCACCAAAACCCTGTTTATAAGGCTTGACTTTAGCAGTTAAAGACATGCTCATAAAGGTTCGACCATGGAAAGCGCCATCAAAGCAAAGTACGGCTTGGCGTTTTGTGGAGAAGCGCGCAACTTTAATGGCATTCTCAACTGCTTCAGCACCACTATTGCAAAGCATTGTCTGCTTTGCAAAGTCACCAGGCGTTAAGGTATTTAAGGCTTCTGCAAGCTTTAAGTAAGGCGCATGAATCATCACATGAAAGCATGGCTGGATAAATTCATGTGTCTGCTTGGTGATCGCTTCAACCACTTTGGGATGATTGTGCCCGATGTTCATGGCACCAATACCTGCGGCAAAGTCGACATAGGTTTTACCATTAACATCAGTTAAGGTTGCACCTTGTGCCTTTTTAACGCATAGCTTGGTATTATTACCAAGCGACTGAGGAACCTCGCTCTCACGTAGTTGCCATAATGATTCGTTATTCATCATGTCCTCGATTATGCGTTAACGTTAGTGCTTTCAAAAATTTTATCCGCAGACGCTGCCACAAATCCTTGATAAAGCTTACCTGTGTGATCTCGGTAGCGTTTAGCAAATTCATAATAGCAGCATGGAATTTCTTTGGTGCCTTCAGTAAATTCCACTTTAATCATGCCTGATTTAGTACTTGATTGTTCAAGCAAATCGCGTGGTGTGCCTTTGACTTCACCGCCTGAGCTATTTAAATCAAATCCGTGTTTTTTAAGGAAAGTATTGACTTCATGGACTTCATCAAATTGATCTAATGCATTAATGAAAACGGTAAAGTGATTCGCTCTAAACCCAAAGACATAGAACCATGCCGCATATTCGGATTCAGCTAATAGCTTTTGGTAAACTTCATGACTTGGTTTGCCCCAAGAATTGCCAGATAGTAATAATTTTTGAGGATGATCAAGCAAAGCTTGAGGGATTTTGTCAATGCATTCTTTAATGGTTTTTTGTGCAAATGGACTTAATTGTTCAAGTAACAACTGGCTGATGAAAATTTTAGGCTGTGATGTGTCGCTATATTCATAATGCTTAGCATAAAGTTTCTTAGCTTCAAAATGATAATCACCATTTTCAAAATAGCCTTCAGCAATAAAAGGTTTAGCTAATACATCAAGATTAATGCGCGGGTCATTAATCGTGCGTAGTGCAATATGGTCATTAATCACTTGTGCATTATGATCACAAAAAAGATCATAAATTTTTTGCACATGTGGGTTTGTGTCAACGTACTGTTGCCATAAGTCTTCTAAAATGATGATATGTGACATAGTTATTCTCCTACTCTGTAAGTGAAAATTTGATTCCTTGCGCAAGAGGTAACTCCTTGCTCCAATTCATAGTAACGGTTTGGCGACGCATGTAGGCTTTCCATGCGTCAGATCCAGCTTCACGCCCGCCACCGGTGTGTTTCTCGCCACCAAAAGCGCCACCAATTTCAGCACCTGATGTACCAATATTGACATTAGCGATACCACAATCACTGCCGGCATATGATAAAAATTGCTCAGAATGGTCAATACGTTGCGTGAAAATGGCAGATGATAAGCCATGATCCACTTGATTATTGATTTTAATTGCATGTTCAATATCATCAAATGGCATCACAAACAAGATCGGGCAGAAGTTTTCTTGATTAACAATATCCCAGTCAGGTTTAGCTTCTATGACTGTCGGCTCGACATAGTTGCCTGGCTTATTGATTACATTGCCACCAAAAAGAACATTGCCGCCCAACTCTTTAGCGCGAGCAACTGCTTTTTGATAAATCCCAACAAGATTTTGATCAATCAAAGGGCCCATAAGGTTGTTAGTATCTAGTGGATCACCAACAGTGATTTGCTTGTAAGCATTTTGTAGGCGTTTAATAACATCTTGATAGATGTTTTTGTGCACCAATAAACGACGTAGTGAAGTGCAGCGTTGACCCGCTGTGCCAACTGCACCAAAGACAACGGCAGGAATTGCTAATTTTAAATCAGCAGACTCATCAATAATTGCGGCATTATTACCACCTAATTCAAGCAGTGATTTACCAAAGCGCTTGGCAACACGTGCACCAACCTCGCGTCCCACGGCAGTAGAGCCGGTGAAAGACATAAGGGCTATGCGCTCATCAGCAACCAGTGCTTTAGAAACATCAACACTTTTTGAAACTACGGATGTGAAGACATTCGGGAAGTTATGTGCTTTGGTCACGCGATCACAAATCTCTTGAATCGCTAAGGCACAAAGTGGTGTTTTTGGTGAGGGATTCCAAACAACTGTATTACCACAAATCGCGGCAATAAAGGCATTCCATGACCAAACAGCAACAGGGAAGTTGTATGCTGAGATCACACCAACAACACCAAGCGGGTGCCATTGTTCAAACATGCGATGATCTGGACGCTCTGAATGCATTGATTTGCCATAAAGCATGCGCGCTTGACCAACGGCAAAATCAGCCATATCGATCATCTCTTGTACTTCGCCATCACCTTCTTGTTTGGATTTACCCATTTCAAGGGATACAAGACTTCCTAATTGATCTTTATGCTTTCTTAGCTCTTCACCAATTAAACGCACGAGTTCAGCGCGTTGTGGCGCTGGGATCTTACGCCATTTTGTAAATGCATTTTGCGCTTCACTAATCGTTTGCTGTAAATGTGAAACACCTAAGCTTGGCACCTTAGCCAATAGTTCATTATTGGCAGGGTTGAAGCTTTCAATATATTCGCCGGTGTTGTGCTTGGCAGCATATTGGCTTAGTTGTTCTGTGTAGCTTGTCATGCAAGTCATTGTATTATGTTCTCCAATTTTGTTTATTACATTTAGATATATTCTCTTTTGCTTGGATTAGTACCAAGCTCAGGCTTTGGGTTGTCAGGGCAGTTATCTAAAAAATTATAGCGATAATAATGCCCAAAGCGATTATCCATCATTTGCGCTAAGGTAATATCTTCTTGCTTAGCAAAACCTGCTTTAAAATGCGCTTGTTTTAATGCAAGATCAATGGTGACACATAAACCACAGGCTGTTGTTAGTTGCAATGCACTCCACTTTTGTCCAAAGGCTTCTTGTGAGTGGTATTTCTTGGCAAAATGACGCTCACTATAAACGCCATTAATTGTGCCTTCAACAGAAACATAGACCAAGACGACATCGTCTTCAACGCGCGGAATGGCATTGTTGAATATCTCGCATAAAAGCTCTTGTTTATTCTTAAGCTTAAGGTCATTAATTAAGAAGCGTAATTTCTCACAGTGTCCTGGGTAACGCACACTTTTGTAGTTGATATTACGTACTTTGCCTTTGTAAGTATCTTTGAGTGAACCGATACCACCTGAGGTATTAAATGCTTCATACGTTAGTCCATCAATTTTAATTGTCTCAAGATCATCAAGTGGCTCGATCGTGACATTTTTGAAATCTTCAATAGCTTCACATGGCTTGACATATTCATTGATCAAGCCTTCAGTTGACCAAGTCAGTGCATATTGCAGTGGGTGGCTGATATTAACAGGTAACGCACCTACACGCATTTTGACCGTTTCAGCTTCATCAAAAAGCTTAACAAGATCATTAGTAACAACACTGATAAAGCCAGGTGCTAAACCGCATTGTGGCGCGAAAACTTTGTCGCTATTTTGCGAAAGTGTCTCAACATATTTTGTTGTTTCAACATCTTCAGTTAGATCAAAATAATTGGTATCACAAGCTTTCGCCATTTCAGCTACTTTTTTGGTTAAAAAGTAAGGAAGAGCTGCGGCTAATGCCGTGATATTGTGCTCTTTGATATACGCTTTAACATTATCTTCCTTCATAATGTCCAATACGCAGTGCGTTAGGTTATGCGCATGCTTACCAAGGGTTAAAGGCTTTCTATCGGCTTGAATATCAGCAATATGCACATGATAATCACCGCTTGATGCAAGCATAGCACCTGTAAGTAAACCTACTCTACCACTACCAAATATAAGTATATTGATCATTAGAATCCTCCTTTTGCTTTGTATTTACGTTGCTTACCTTGAGTTTAAAGATAGGCTGCTTTAATGTTTTTTGGTTAATAAATTTCATTTAAGCGCATCCGTTTCGCCGAAATAGTTATTAATGATACCTAAATGATGGAGTTATTTTACATATTGATAGTATTGTTGCAATCAAAATCCAGCAGAATTTTATAAGCTTTTTTCGTAAAAGCGCCTTATCTTCACTATGCTAAGAGCAGTGTTTGTTATTTGAACTTTTTTATGCATAGACGTTTGGGTTTTTGTTTGGTCATTATGTTGCTATTGCTTATCACAATGCATGGGCTTTGGGTGCTTTATGGCTATGCTAAGAAATATCCTGAGAATCAATTAAATAAGAAAATCATGATTGAGGGTGTTGTTGCTAGTTTGATTGATCGTGATAAAGCGGTCAGTAAATTTCTGTTTGCAACAAAGGATGGTTTGATTCGCTTGAGTGTTTATCCAAATAAAAACCTAAAACCATGGCAGTTAACGCCCGGTTCGCGTTGGCGCTTACATGTTAAATTACAAATGGCAAAAGGCTTTAGCAATCCGGGTGTTTTTAACTATGCCAATTGGCTTAAACGTCAGCAAGTTAAGGCAGTCGGTTATGTGAGCACAACTGAAAAAGCACAATTTCGCGGGATCGATTATCGCTATTTTGTTGAGCGCTTGCGTTATCGGATTGAACGCATATTGCAAAAAACCATTAAAAATACACAATCAAGAGCATTGGCTAGTGCATTATTAATTGGCAATAAAAATGAGCTTACGCTTGAAGATAAGCGCCTTTTTCAGCAAACAGGCACATCGCACTTGATTGCGATCTCAGGGCTTCATATCGGCATGATTGCATTATTTGCTTTTTGTTTATTACGCGTTTTATGGTCTTGCTCAGTGCGCTTATGCCAGTGGTTGCCAGCGCAAAAGGCAGGATTGATTGCCGCTGTTATCAGTGCCTTTGGTTATAGTTTATTAGCCGGTTTTGCAATCCCTACGGAACGCGCTTTTATTATGGTGCTTGTTTTTTCTGTTGGGCTTTTTATCAATCGCAAGATCAATAGCTTTTATTTATTGCTTGTGGCGGGTGTTATTATTATCTTGTGGCAGCCTTTGTCGTTATTTGAACCAGGATTTTGGCTATCATTTATGGCAGTTTTCTTTTTAATTATAATTAATCGCAGCTTATTATCAATTGCTAAGTTTAAGCGGTATCTTTTGATTCAATTATTATTAATGATTCTGTTAATTCCACTGACTATTTTCTGGTTTCAAGGTTTTAGTATGGTTGGCGTTATTGCCAATTTGGTTGCAATTCCATGGGTGAGCTTTTTAGTGGTGCCAAGCTTGTTTATTAATCTGCTGTTATCATTATTTGGCATAAATCTTTGGTTTATCAGTGCGTATTTGATTCAATTTTTGGTGCTATGGCTTAATTTTCTGCCTATTGATATGTTGTTCTTTTATTGGCATAGCATCTCAATGTTAGCGGTGATTAGTGCAGTTATTGGCTTAACGTTGCTGCTTTTCCCTTTACCATGGTATTTACGTGTGTTAAGTATTGCACTCTTTCTGCCAATTTTTCAAAAAGCGCGCTTATCTTCAGATGTGGCGTTTAAAATGACCGTTCTTGATGTTGGGCAAGGTCTGGCAATTGTGATCCAAACGCCAGAAACGGTCGTTGTCTATGATACCGCGGGAAGTGACGGCAAAAAGTTTATCGTTGCTGAGCAAACGCTTATCCCTTATCTTAAACATCAAGGTATTCATCATATCGATACACTCATTATCAGTCACAAAGATAAAGATCACAGTGGTGGCTTGGAGCATGTGCTTAATGAATTTACGGTAACGAATATATTCAGTAATGAAAAAATCAGTGCGGTGAATTCAGAAATTTGTCACGAGGGTTTACAGTGGCAAGTTCATGGTGTGAGTTTTCAATTTCTGACTGCTAATCATCTTAAGGGTAACAATGGCTCTTGCGTGTTAAAGGTGAGTTTTAATGATCAATCCGTTTTGTTAACGGGCGATATTTACAAAACAGCTGAGCGTTATCTACTTAATAATCAGCGCACATTACTGCCATCAACGATTTTGCTTGCACCGCACCATGGCAGCTCAAGTTCGTCATCTAAAGACTTTATTGAAGCGGTGAGCCCAAGATACGTGATTTTTAGCAGTGGCAAGCATGATGGCTTTAAGCATCCGCATAGTGAAGTGGTGCAAAATTATCAAGCTGCAGGTATAAAAATATTAAATACCGCACAAAATGGTGCAATCACGGCTATATTTAAAGATAATGGCGAGTTGGTGATAGAAACAAATAAAACTGAAGAAGAGTAAATAAGTGGAGTTGCGCATTTTTTAAAAAACTATGATTTAGAAACACCCCGTCAGTCTGCGACTGCCACCCCTCTTGTAAAGAGGGGAATTGGGCAATGGTGATTTTATATTCCCCTCTTAGTAAAGAGAGGGGTGCCGAACTTGTCAGGCGGGGTGTTGAAATAGAAAAATGTGGGGCTCCAGGTAAAAAAACTAAAAGAAAAAATTGGAGAGCAGGTGTGAAAAGAATATGGCATATTGCAGTTGGGGTTGTGCTGTTGCTATTGTTGATTATTAATACGATTATTTTTGGCGCACCGGTGATTATATTGTCATTGTTGAAATTAATTCCGCAAAAGGCTTGGCAAAATACGGTGGGGAAAATGTTAATGTTCTTAGCAACGTCGTGGATGACAATTAATAACAAAGTGAGTTTATGTCTTTTGCCGACAAAATATATTGTCAGTGGTTATCAGGACTTTAGTATGTGTCGCTCGTATTTGATTTTAAGCAATCATCAAAGCTGGCTTGATATCGTCGTATTGCAGCAGGTGTTTTTAAATAAAATCCCCTTTGCCAAGTTCTTTATGAAAAAAGAGCTTATCTATGTGCCAATCATTGGTATTGCCTGTTGGGCGTTGGATTTTCCGTTAATGAAACGTTATTCAAAACACTATCTTAAAAAGCACCCTGAGAAAAAAGGTAAAGATTTGCTTGAGACAAGACGCGCTTGTCAACGCTTTAAAAATCGCCATGTATCAGTTGTTAATTTTGTTGAAGGGACGCGTTTCACCCCGCAAAAACATCTCAAAGGCGGCAAGCAATTTAAGCATTTATTACAACCCAAAGCCGGAGGTGTCGCACTTGCCTTAGATGTCTTAGGTGATAAGATCAAAGGGGTTTTAAATGTGACGATTGTTTATCCTGAAAATTTCCCGAGTTTCTGGGATTTTCTATGTGGCGTTATTAATGAAGTGCATATTCATATTGAATTGATTGAGCCAGAGGATATTCCGTATCAAGGTTATTACCAAGATGATGCTGCAAAGACGCGCTTTCAAGCGTGGATTAATGCGCTGTGGCAGCAAAATGATGTCATGATGAATAAAATATTAGAAGATAAATCACTTAACATTAACAACACAAAACAGTAAGATGTGCGCCATAATTTGGACGAACCCACTGTTACAGGTGTCAGAATGTTAATTAGTAAGCCAAAGAGTCAAGAGATGTCAGAATTAGAATACAAAAGATATATGTGTGTGGTATGTGGTTGGATTTACGACGAGGCAGAAGGCTGGCCAGAAGATGGTATCCATCCTGGCACCAAGTGGGAAGATATTCCGGATGACTTTGAATGCCCTGATTGTGGCGTCGGTAAAGAAGACTTTGAGATGATGGAGATCTAATTATCATCCATTTCAAAAAGCCAATCTTCGAGGAAGTCGAGGTTGATGGCTTAGCATTTATTATAAAACGCGATGACTTAATTCATCCGCTGTTCTCAGGCAATAAGGCTTATAAGCTTTATTGGCTTATCAAGCATATCAAGCATAATCCACACATCAACAAAATCGTATCTTTTGGCGGTGCGCAATCCAATTATATGCTGGCATTAGCACAATTTTGCGCTTTGCATAAACTGTCCTTTGATTATTGGTTAAAATCATTGCCCAAAACACTGAAAAATATGCCCTTTGGTAATTATAAAGAGGCATTATCACTTGGGATGACAGCACATTGTACTGATCAAGCATTAACTTTAGCAAATATCAAAAGTCATTATAAAGAAGATTCAGATACCTTGTTTTTAGCACAAGGTGGTGCAGATGCTCGTGCTGAAGAAGGCTTAAAACTCTGTGCCATGGAAATTAATGATTATCTTACATCACGCAATATAAGCCAAACAAGTCAAGCGAGTATTGTTATTGCTTCTGGTACGGGAGTGAGTGCCTTGTATTTACAACAGCATATCGATCAGGCTTATCAAGTGTATACCGTGGCTTGCGTTGGTGATAAGGATTATTTATATGATCAAATGAATGCATTGTCTCAAGGAAAATGGCGTTTACCAACAATACTATCACCTTTAAAGAAGTATCACTTCGGCGTTTGCTATCCTGAGCATTTGGCAATGTATTATAAGCTTAAAGAACAAACGGGCATTGAGTTTGACTTGTTGTATGACCCATTAACGTGGCGGGTAATGCTTGAGTCTTATCATGAATTACCTCAACCCATTATCTATCTGCACTGTGGAGGTGTTAGTGGTAATGAGAGTATGCTTAAACGTTATTATCGATTATCTGTGCGATAATTAGGCTGTTGTTGTTAATGGCTTATGGCTAATCTCGCACATTAGATGAGCTTATTTCGTTTTTTACTAAATTAAGCTTAAAAAAAACTATTTTTTTCGATAACGTACTTGCGCAAAAAGAAACTGTGAGCTAGCTTTCTAATACAAAAAGCTCAAGCGCTTATTGTGCCCCCAACCAACATGAAAAACATGAAATAATAAACATAAATAAAGAGGAGAATAACAATGGATATTAAGCAAATTAGAAAAATGAGAAAGCAAAAAGGTTTCTCGTTAATTGAATTATTGATTGTAATTGCAATTATTGCGATTTTAACCGCGATTGCGATTCCGATGTATACCAGTTATACCGAGCGTGCGAAAACAGCGGAAGCATATTCGTTTATTGGCTCAGATAAGACGTATGTGGCTGAGCAGATTAACTCTAAAGGGATTACGAGCGGTACTATTTCAGGGCTAGCAACAACCGGTGGTACCAAGACGGGTAAATATGGTGGAGTTGTTTCAAATGCAGCAGGTGTTATTACCTACAAATTTACTGGAGCAGCAGGTACTTTAAGTGGTAATACAGTATTCTTTACCCCGTCAGTCGGAAGTGCGGGTGTAACTTGGGCATGCTCTTCAACAGGGACAAGCTTTAGTGCTGACCCTTGTGATGGTATCTAACTTTAAATAGCCGTCTGATATAAAAACGGTAATGTAAACAATAAAGTAATCAACATAAAACAAAGTGCCATCAATACTAGATGGCATTTTTTTTGCATGCTTCTTTTAGATTCTTGATTTTTTTTCATAAACTGTGGCATAAAGGATAGTAATAGTCCCATGGCAAAGACTAAGCTAAATTGACTTAATTGTAATTTGAAGAGATTACTGACCAATGCATGGGTCATCCCTGCCAGCACACTAGCAAAGGCAATAAAATATAAAGCCGATTGCTTGTGCTTGTGCATATATTCACACGCGCGGCGAAAAGCACGTAAACCAACCAGTAGAAAGCACATCAGTCCGATAACGCCCCACTGACAGGCAATGGTTAAGATGATATTATGCGGATAGTCTCTTAGATAGTACAGCGCGTTTAACTCACCAACGCCAAGAAGAGGGTAGTGTGCGGCTAATGCCAGTGATTTCGCCCATAAGCTCCAGCGATCTTGATTGGCAAGAAAGTCACGATCCAATAAGTAGCTGCCGCCTACGATTTGATGAATGAGATAAAATACAATTGCACCGATAATAAAAGCAAAGATTTGCCAGCCAAGAAAACGTATCAATATTTTATGGTTTAAAACACCAAGAACAATCGTGATAACAATGTACTCGAGAATTAAAGCGCGTGAGCTATGTGCGATAATAACAAACCAAAGAGACGCCATGGCAATTAAGCTTAATACTTTAAATCCACGACTATAATTATGACTTAATAACGGTAAGCATAAAATTGGCAAAAACCAAGTAGCAAAGTGATCGAAAAAACGTGGATTAGCAAAGTTAAATTGACGCAAGAAAAACTCAGGAAAGTTAAACTGTGCAATTTTCGGTGGGAAATAAAAGTGTGCCAGTAACACATTGAGTATCAGCACAAATAAGTAGCTAATAGCGCAAATAATCACAGCGCCAATAAGCCAACGAACATGATCAGGGAATTGACTAAAGTAATGCGCTAAGAATAGCACGCTAAGTAGCAGTGTGATATCGATCGATATGCCTTTAAAAGCAGTCGCTGGATGAAACGCCAAGCTTGCTGAGATAATACCAATGCAAAAGAATAAGATGATCAGACTTTTAATCCAAGTGGAAAGTGCATGAAATGTGGCTAAAATACCATTTCGTGCATCACGACTCGCGGTAAATAAAATTAAAATCACAATCCAACAAAAAAGTGCGGTAATCCCACGCCACACATAGAGCATTAATGTGTTTTCCATTGAGATTTTCATCATACCAATCGGACTCCAAAAGACCAGAATGAGTCCAATAAGCATCACGCCATAGATAAAATGCTCAGTGTTGTTGGATGAAAGAAGCTTTTTGTTTAGCATATTGCAATTTCCTGTCGTATGTTCCTACTTGTTTTTACCTATCTTATAAGCGTAAGTCGACGCCTTTGTAAGCTAAGCTTTCTAATAATAATGAGTTAGTGTCTTTCCCCTTGTGGGATTGCTCGTACAGCTTAAGCTGTACGGGTGAGGGGTGATTACAACTCAACTTATTCCTAATCCATTACCTAAGTATACCCTTCGACTTACGCTCAGGGTACGGCTACTTTAATTATGTTTGGGCTTAAACAATGTAAATCCAAACCAACTAATGCTTGCCAGTATGATTCCAAGGATCAAGCCGATAATCACGCATCCTGTTATCAGTGGCATAAAAATATTGTGGATATGTGTGATCATCTGATGCCACTCAAAATGGTCTTCATAAAAAAGTGGTGTTTTGCCTAGAATAAAGCAGCCAAACAAATAGGCGCCATACATCATTGGTAGCATGGTAATGGGATTGCTTATCCATACTAAGGCAACAGCAATAATTAAGTTGGCACGCAAAAATAGTGCTAAGATTGCTGCAGGCACCATTTGAAATGGCATCGGCATCATACACATAAAACCACCGATAGCACAGGCTTTGCTGACACTGCTTTTGTCAAATTGCCATAAGAAATTATGGTGCATGTGTTTGTGTAAAAAGCGCAACCATTTATGTTCTTTCAATTCCTCTTTGCTAGGCAGCCATTTGCGCTTCACGATGTATTTCCATTATTCATAAACTTGGGAAATCATAGCAAAAAGTGATGATAAAAGCTGTTGAACACCGGCAAAAAAATAAAAAATCTATCCGTTATGCCAAGATCTCTTTAGTGCAAAAAATCTTGCTTAAAATGACTTTTTTGTGTATTTTGTTTTGGTTTTTTGAAGTGGATCATGCAAGGTTATGATCGTGTTGTGGGTCTATGTGTTAAACACATTAAACGTAATGTAGAGAAAAATGATTATTACTCAAAATGTTTTCTTGATTGGGCCAGTTGGTGCTGGCAAGAGTACAATAGGTCGTCAATTAGCAAGTGAGCTTAAGCTTGATTTTGTCGATTCAGATCGTGAAATTGAACAACGTTGTGGCGTTGATATTGATTGGATTTTTGATATTGAGGGCGAAGAAGGCTTTAGAAAAAGAGAGCAAGAAGTGCTCGGTGATTTAGCGACTCGTCAAGGTATTGTTTTGGCTACTGGAGGGGGTGCGATTATTCTGCCTGAGAATAGAACGCTGTTGTCATCACGTGGCAAAGTAGTCTATTTGCAAGCCTCAATTGAGCAACAATTAGAGCGTACAGCCAAAGATAAGAAGCGTCCATTATTACAAGTCGATGATAAGGAAGCACAACTGAAGAAGTTGATGGCAGAGCGTGAGCCGTTATATCAAGAGATCGCCGATATTACCATTGAGACAAGTGAAACGACCGTGCGCAATGTCGTGCAAAAAATCACAAATCTATTAATGGAAGAGGCGGTGTGATCACCGAGGTTGTCGTTGCTCCGAAGGGTAAGCCAAGTTACCCTGTCATGATTTCGCCTGATATTGATTTTACAAAACTTATTTCCTATATCAACAGCAAAGAAGTGTTGGTTGTTACCAATACCATAATTGCTGATTTGTATTTATCACAATTGGATAAAGCCATTAAAGATGAATGTTTTAAATATGCGCATTGTATTTTAGCCGATGGTGAAGCCTATAAAAACAGTGATTCTTTAAATACGATTTATCAACATTTGCTTGAGCGTAATTACACACGTAACTGTGTGCTTATTGCGTTAGGTGGTGGCGTTATCGGTGATATTACAGGGTTTGCAGCGGCTACGTATCAGCGCGGTGCTAATGTTATTCAGATTCCAACGACTTTGTTATCACAAGTAGATTCTTCGGTTGGCGGTAAAACGGCAATTAATCACCCACTGGGTAAGAATATGATTGGCGCTTTTTTTCAGCCGCAATTGGTGATGACGTCAACGCAATTTTTAAAGACTTTACCTCAACGTGAATTTGCCGCAGGTATGGCAGAAGTGATCAAATATGGCTGTATTATTGATGCTGATTTCTTTGCATGGCTTGAGCAAAATACTCAGCTATTAATAGCGCATGATTCAAATGCATTGATCTATGCGATTGCCAAAAGCTGCGAGCTTAAAGCGCGTGTAGTAAGCCTTGATGAAGAAGAAAAAACGGGTGTGCGTGCACTTTTAAATCTTGGGCATACCTTTGGACATGCCATTGAGTGTTGTCAAAACTATCAAGGGTTAAAGCATGGTGAGGCGGTTGCTATTGGCATGCTAATGGCTGCCGAGTTATCACAAACTTTGGGATTTGTTGATGAATTGGTTGTTGAAAGAATACGCGCACTACTGCAGTACTTCTCATTGCCCGTGGCGTTACCAAAAGGATTGAGTAAGACAGAATTTATCGCCACAATGTTACGTGATAAGAAAAATACCACAGCAGGTATTACGCTTATTCTGCTAGATGCAATTGGTAAGGCAAAAGTAGATAAGTCCGCCTCAGAGAGTGCTTTGTCGGCATTTTTATCAAGATATTTTGATTGAGTTTGTCTTGATTCATCATAAATTATTATAAAAGCTTAAATAGTGTTTGACATCAGGTGTCCTTTAGCTAGAATAGCACCTGTTCTCGCGATGCGAGAAGCTCAATTTATCATTCACACGAGTTTGTGTGCCAGAGTGGCGAAATTGGTAGACGCAGTGGATTCAAAATCCACCGGTGGCAACACTGTGCCGGTTCGAGTCCGGCCTCTGGTACCAAAAAGATTTTCTAAATTAAAATGTTGAATATCTGTTATGCCGTTAGACTATTTGTTATTTACTGTCATAATGACTAAAAGAATTTGATATTATCAGTAAAGTCAGGACGTTATGGTTACAGACGAACAAACAATCTCAAAAAGCCAGGCTGATAAGGCAGGAAAAATCCTGAGAAATCATGTAACAGATGAAGCTTTACAAGCACTATCTAACTGGAGGGCAATGCATGCACAGCCACTAACTGTCGCCTATAAATTACTAAAGCAGAAAGCTAAGATTTTGGATAAAGGTGCTATTTTGAGCCAAAGACTTAAGCGGACTCCTTCTATTACTGCAAAGCTGCAGCGCTATTTAGAAATGAAACTTAGTAGAATGCAAGATATAGGTGGTTGTCGATGTGTTTTGGCGAGTAAAGAGCAAGTGTTAACGCTTGCTGATCAACTGGCAAAAAAAGTAATAAAAATTGAGAAAAACTACTTTGATTCTCCAAAGAAATCAGGTTATAGAAGTCTGCACTTGAGCTATAAATATAATCCAACAAAAGAAGAAAATGCTAAATATCAAGGTTTGACGGTAGAGGTTCAATTAAGAACAAAGGTGCAGCATGCTTGGGCAACTGCTGTGGAAATTGTAGGACTTTTTAATCGAGAGATGTTAAAAGCAAGTACAGGTAATGAAAAATGGTTAGAGTTTTTTGCTCGAGTATCGGATGAGTTTGCCAAAATGGAACAATTGCCAACGACAGGACTGTTTGGTGATAATAATGTTGATCAAATAATTAAACTTGATAATGAACTTAATGCACTAGCTACTTTATCAAAATATAGAGTAACGACACAATTTATAGACAAAAAAGCGCCAAGTATTGGCGAGTATTATTTACTTATTTTGCAGGATCAAGAAATTAAAATTCAGCCTTTTACAAAAAATGGTTATCAAAGGGCGGTTGAAACTTATTTAGCTCTTGAAAAACAATTTAATGATGATCGAAACACAGATATTGTTTTAATTAATGCGCAACCTCTGAAGGAGCTTAAGAAAGCTTATCCAAATTACTTTGCCGATAGCCATGAATTTATTAGGCTGGCAAAGCAAACCATCAAAAGGTGAAGGTTGTTGGGCTGAATCTTATAAGGAAGTTTGCTTGTCATTTTTGACGAGTCTTAGGTTATTCACAATAATGAAACCTCAAACGGTCAATTGAGGATAAAACAATGACAACACAATGGGATGTTAAGCGTTATACAACACAACATAATTTTGTCACCAACTACGGTTATGAGGTGGTTGAGTTACTGGCGCCTCAACAAAATGAAGTCATATTAGATTTAGGTTGTGGCAATGGTGAGTTAAGTTACGAAATTTCCAAAAGGAGTCATAAGGTCTGTGGAATTGATTTTGCGCAGTCAATGGTTGAGCAGGCAAATAAAGATTATCCACATATTGAGTTTACACAGCACAATGCAGAATTGACTTTTCCTTTTGCCAAAGAAAGTTTTGATGCTGTTTTTTCTAATGCTGCCCTTCATTGGATGCACAATGCCGATGCGGTGATTAAAAATATCAAAGAAGTGCTAAAATCCAATGGACGCTTTGTTTTTGAGATGGGTGGTAAAGGCAATGTTAATAATGTGCTAACTGCGATTGAGACAGCAGCTCAAGCTTATGGTGTAACAAAGTTTAGTGCTTTTAATTTTTACCCATCAATCGCAGAATATGCGACATTACTTGAAAATAACGGTTTCCGTGTGACATTTGCTGTTCATTTTGATCGCCCAACCTTATTGCAAACAGGTGAGGGCTTACGCAATTGGGTAAAGATGTTTCGCAATGATGTCTTAAGCCAGATTCCAAATGATAGTCATGAAGATTATTTAAGCGAGGTTGAGTCGTTGGCAAAAGGTACACAATATCAAGATGGGCAGTGGTATGCTGATTATGTGCGTTTACGCATGGTGGCAATCAAGCTTAAGTAATTAAAGTCCAAAAACACTGTAAAAACTACTGCTGCACCGAGTTAAATCCAGTAAACTGTGCATGGATAAATTATTTTGATTTTGGTAGTGGCTGTTATGGTAAAAGCAGAGATTTTAATGAATATAGCAGCACACGAAAAGCGGGTTGCCGTGATCGAAAACGGTGTGTTGCAGGAAGTGCATTTTGAGCGTGAGAATCAGCGCGGTATTGTTGGCAATATTTATAAAGGGAAAATCACGCGGGTTTTACCTGGAATGCAGGCTGCGTTTGTTGATATAGGGCTTGAGCGCTCTGGCTTTTTACATGTTTCTGATGTTATGCCGATTGCTTCAGATGAAAGTGCTGGCATTGACTTAAACAGCAAAGAAGCTGATGTGCGTCATTGGCTGAGAGAAGGGCAAAGCATCTTGGTGCAAGTGCTTAAAGACCCATTAGGTAGCAAAGGTGCGCGTTTAAGTGCGCATTTGTCATTAGCGTCGCGCTATTTAGTGCATATGCCAGATTTAGATCATATCGGTATTTCTTTGCGCATTGAATCCGAGGAAGAGCGTGAGCGTTTGCAGCAAGTAATGAAAGAGGCGATTGGCTCTGATTATCCACGCGGATTTATCATTCGCACGGTTGCTGAGGGCTTATCTTCTGAGGAGCTTAGAAAGGATATTAATTTCTTGCAAAACCTATGGCAGGACGTCGTCGATTCAGCCAGTACTGTGACAAAGCCTGGTGTTGTTTATCAAGACTTAAGCCTGCTTATGCGTGCGTTAAGAGACTTTGCCAATGATAAGGTTGAGCGCATTCGCATTGATAATATCGATATGTATAGTGAGCTATGCCGCTTTAGTGATAAATTTGTGCCTGGAGTACGTGAGAAACTGGAGTTATATAGCTCAAATACACCAATCTTTGATATGTATGGTGTTGAAGAAGAGTTATCACGTGCGCTTGAGCGTAAAGTGCCATTAAAATCTGGTGGGCATATTGTTATTGATCAAACTGAAGCTATGACAACGATTGATGTCAATACCGGTGGTTATGTCGGTATGGTCAATCTTGAAGAGACAATTTTTAAAACTAATTTAGAGGCAGTACGCGTTTTAACAAGGCAGTTAAGACTAAGAAATCTTGGCGGTATTATCATTGTTGATTTTATTGATATGTCTGAGGAAGAGCATAAAGCTCAAGTCTTAGAAGCACTTGAAAAGGCGTTGGAACTTGACTATGCACGTACGACATTTTCACCTTTATCAGAGCTTGGTTTAGTTGAGATGACGCGTAAGCGCACGCAGGAAAGTCTGGCACAGTTTTTATGCGAGCCTTGCCCGATGTGCCAAGGAAAAGGTCGCATTAAATCAGTACAAAGCATTTGTTATGAGATTTTTCGCGAGATTAATCGTGAGGCAAATGCTTACCAAAGCAATGGCTTTTTGATTGTTGCTGCAAACTCGGTAATTGATGCCTTGCAAAATGATGAATCGTTTGGTCTAGGTGAGTTAGAAATTATTATTGGTAAACCCATTAAACTTCAGCCAGAATTAAGCTATGCTCAAGAAATGTATGATATCGTGCTAATGTAATTATGGATCTAATGAGCAGCAATTTATGAAAAGAAGAATATTTATATTATGGTTAAGTTCAGTATTTGCTACTTTTCTTATTGTTGCGTGTGTCGTTGGCTATGGTGTTTTAAGGCTTTTACCTGCTTATCAAAGCTCGATTGAAGATGTGTTGTCAAAGGTAACGGGCTCTAGTGTTTCTTTAAAGGTAGAGTATGCCAGCTGGCATGGTATCAATCCTGTGATTGAAGTCAGAGATGTCAAGGTTAAAGATAGAGGGTTTTCTCTTAATATTCCTAGAATGACTGTGCATATCAATGCCTGGCAATCGCTAATGAGTTGGCGCTTTGTGACCAGAGACGTCACTGTGGCAGCACCTAAACTTGTCTTTTATTCCAGTGGCAAAGGTTTCGATTATCGAATGTTGCAATCTTTATCAGTCGCGGAGATTGATGAAGTCGGCACTCGCTTGTCAAGTATCTTGGATTATTTATTGCAGCAAAATAATCTTGAATTGCAGAATATGCGCGTTGATATTCATAAAAATCCTCAATCATTGGCAAAACTGATAGTTAATGCAAATTATCAGCAAAGAACTCAAGCAAAAGGCGTTTTACGCTTGACACTACAACCGCAAAAAGAACATGATGAAAATAATCATCCTAGTCAGATTGATATTGTTTCTGTTGTTGAAGAAAAAGACGGAAAATACTATTTCGATAGTACCTTAAATGATAAGCATAATGTTTTGGCAACCTTAATTGATAACGTGACACAACAAGTAAAAATATCTCAGCTAATCGATCATCAGTTGGCATTGTCAGTGGTCAGCTCAGTTAAAGGACTAGATTCAGTGATGATCATGGGTGAGTTATCAAAAGCTGAGTTTAAAACCAGTCAATTAGATGAGTCAATATACAGTAATATCGTATTTAATTTGCGATTATTCCGTTATCAAAATCGCTTTGTATTAGGTGCTAATCCTTTGTCTTTTGTAACGAATCATAAGCGATATACCTTCAGATCAGCTCTTTTTTCATTAGACCAACACCGCTTAGTGATGAATATTCCACGACTTGATTTAGCGGATTTCTCGTCATTAGTGCAGATGGAAACCAGTGATTGGCGTAAAAACATTGTGCTCTCTGGTGTGCTAAGTGATGTGAGCTTTAGTTTTGATCTTCAGGATTTTAGTTTAAGTGGTATGCAATTAAAGGCGCATTTTAATGATCTAGGCATTGCTAATAGCGATCATAATGTCGATTTTAAAGGCTTAAGTGGCAACGTTTGGTGGCGTGAGAATCATGTAAAACTAAGCATAGACTCGCCAAATTTTGATATGGCAGAGAATCATATATTTAGCCGTGATTGGCCTGAGCTTACAGTTAGGGGAAATATAGATATTATCAAAGAGCCTTCAAAAATCCGCTTTGTGGTTGATAATTTAGCATTAACGAATGCGAATATTCATTTTACGACTGAAGGCTCCGTTGATGTGCCATTAACTACTCCTAAAGACTTTAGCCTTGATCTTAAGGGCAAGATTAATGGACAAAACCTCACAACTGAATATCAGGCCTTTTTGCCGCAAAAAGGAATCCCTAAACCGTTGTATGATTGGTTAATGCAGTGTTTATATGGTGCTAAAAAACTAGATGCAAGCTTTGTAATAAATGGCATTGCCCACAAAATTCCATATCCCAACAATGATGGCATATTTAAGATTGATGCGACCATTCAAGAGGGTAGTTTGTCGCCTTATTTTGGTTTAGGTGTCGCTCATCAAGTTATGGGTGCTTTGCATTTTGATAATGAGGTATTTACTGCTAAGGTTAATGGGGGATTTTTAGCTGGTATTCCGATCAAAAATGTCGATTTGAAGATTGATAATATTGCGCCGGATGTACCGGCAATCTTCAGTATCGATGCCGATGTTGCAACGAATAGCCAACATGCCTATGCGTATTTAGCGCAAACGAAATATGGAACCTTGGCACAACAAATTAATCAATATGCTGAGTATCAAGGGGACATTAATGCCAAGCTTAATATTGGTATTGCTCTGGGTGATCATACAAAAAAGGATCGCTTTGCAGGTAAAGTTGAACTTAAATCGGGTGTTGTTGATATTAAAAAACCGCTGTCTAAATCACTTTATGATGTTAATGCTGAAGTGCTGATTAATAATCAGACGCTCAAAATTCAAAATCTTTCAGGATTTTTGAATATGAAAATACCCTTTAATGTCAAGGGTGTGGTAGATGTCGCTGATCTTGAAAATCCGAGTATTAACCTTGAAGGAGGAGCATCTGTCAAATTTTCGCCTAGATTCAGTGCTGAGCAATTAGATTATGGGATATATCATGTGATGCAAGGTGTGTTGCCATTTGACTTTGTGATTAAAGGTAATATCAATGAAGGTATTTTGCAAGTGAGCTCTAATTTACTGGGTTGGCAAAATAACTTGGGTGAACCGCTAACGAAAAAAAGCTTTGAATATACGCCATTGTTATTAAAAAGCACATGGCAAAAAAATCAATCAGAAAAGAAGATAGCCTCATGGCATCTTAGTAGCAAGTTGGATATCAAGCATCAGGACAAGATAAGCGCAAGTCTTAATGTCAATGACAAGGGTGTTGTGTCTGATGTTGGCTTATATGGGCAGCTATCAACAATAAGTAGCCAGCTGATAGTCAATGCAATGCAAAGTATCAGTAGTGCTGATATTATAAATGTAGCAAATAAAGAACAATGGCAGCAGGTTTTGCACTTAGATGTGCCGATGGTTGATAAAGAACTTAGTCAAACAGGATGTTTTGTGGTTGCAAATTATAATGACTGTGTTTATCGACAACTTAATCAGTTACTGCGCCCAAAAGTGATGCTCAGTATTGATCAGTTAAACCTTTTTGGTAGTAATTATCAGAGTGTCACTTTGCAAACCAATAGGGCGCATAACTATACAAACTATATTGCGCGTGGGGAATTGCAAAAATCATTGGTTATCAGTGTGCCTGATACGTTAAGTGAACCGATTGAAGTCAGTGCGGATAATTTGTTTTTTGCTTTGCCACAAAAGGAAAAAGAAACTGAAAATAAAAATAATAAAAGTAATGTAAATAATACGAACGACTTTATGACGATGTTAAACACGTTATTAACGTCTGATGTGCTACGTAAAACGCCCGATATGAATGTCAAGCTGATCAACCTGCAAGTAGGTGGTTACTCGATCCCAAATTTTCTAATGGCAACAACGGTTAGAGGAGGAGCATTATCGATTCCGGTATTATCCGCCTATGATCCAAATGCCAAGTTATTAGCAACAGCGAAGCTTTCCTCGTATGGTAGTTATATACATGCAAATGTCTTTTCATTAAATTGGGGTAATATGCTGCATAATTTTGGCTATGATGACTTCTTAAAAGGCGGATCTGGCAATGTCCAAGTGCAATTAAGCTGGTCAAATTTCATGCCAAATGTTTCGATTGTTTCAGGTAAGGCAACGGCTGATTTACTCAATGGCGTCGTGTTGTCGGTTGATTCAGGGATTGCTAAATATATTGGTTTATTAAGTTTGGATTCATATTTCAAACGTTTATTTATGCCTTATGATGATTTTGAGCATCGTGGGATGGCGTTTAATAGTGTGGTTGGTGCTTATACGCTTGATAATGGTTTGGCAAAAAGTAACCCTTCAGTGATTATTGATACCCCTAGCTTTGCTTTGGTGGTGACAGGTGATGTTGATATAACTAATAAACAGTTAAATCAGCGTATTAAATATCAGCCGCATTTCTCGGGAACAACCGCGGCAGTGGCAGGTGCTATTGGTGGTCCTGTTGTGGCTTTTGCGACTTACTTAGGCACAAAACTTTTAGGCAATACGGTATTTAAAAATATTGGTTTAATAAGTTTTGATGTGACGGGTAGTTGGGATAAACCAACTCTTAAACAGGTTCAGTAATCACCCCATAAAGCCTGCAATATGGCGATAATTGCCAAGGGTGCAGTTTCTGTACGTAGTATTCTTTTACCAAGACGTATGCTGTGACAGCCTTTATTTAATGCAAGCGATTCCTCATTATCACTAAAACCACCCTCAGGACCGATATAAATAGCAAAACGTTTAGCATTTGATTGCTGTTGATAGCGATGGGTAATTGTCTCATTGCTATGAGGAGATAGGAATAACTTAATATCTGCATCGATCGTTAATACATCAGCTAAAGCTTGAGGCATATTAACTTTAGGCACAAATACACGAGCGGATTGCTCACTGGCACTTATGGCAATTTTCTGCCAATGATCTAGTTTATGCGCTATGCGATCTTGATTAAGCTTGTAATCAACGCGTTCGGTTAGCATTGGTGTGAGTTCATTGACGCCAAGCTCAGTGGCTTTTTGAATGACTGTTTCTAGCTTGTCGCCCTTAGACAGCGCCTGAAAAAGATGAATATGAATGGGTGATTCATTTTGCTTTTCAGTTTTAGATAATATCTGAAGTATCGCTTTTTTTGGATCTGCAAGACTGATCTCAGTAAGGTACTCAAGCCCATCAGTATTATTAAATAAAATAACTTGATGACCCTGTTTATGCCTTAATACACGAATAAGGTAATGACTTGTTTCAGCAGAAAGGGTGATCATTGCGGATTGCGCAGAAATCTCAGGATAAAATACACGAGAAATTCTCATATAATAACTCGCTTACGGTTAGGCAGAAAAATGAATCACAATGATGGCAATACCAGCAATAAATGAGATAAGCCACAATAGCGAGAACTGACTAATTTTATAATGAAAAACATGCCCTGATTTATTGAGTTTATAGGCAATAACGGCAGGCATCATTAAGAGTAAAACAGCGATACACACACCAACATAACCAATGGCACTAATAAATAGATTAGGGTCAAGCAAGTTAACTAATAATGGAATAATAAAGGTGAGAATAATTGCGATAAGAATCTTAAATTGAGCAGGCAGGCGATTTAAGCGATAGCTATCAACATTAAAGTGATAAAGTGCCAAGCTGACACCTAAGTAGGATGTCATGACTGATATATCGGTAAAGACATTCATGCTGATATTAGCAGTTGTTGTTGTGATTTTTTCTTTTAATGCATGTAGGATGTTACCGACATTTGCCTGATCAATACTCATATGATCAAAAATAGAGCTCATAAAGCTGATCGGTCCATGCAAAGGTAATACGCCAAGTACTGCAATTAACCATAAAAAGTAGAGTATTAGCGGGATGAGGCTACCAATAAAAATCACGCGAAATAATGCTTTAGCATCTTGATTAAGATAATCACTTAGGGTTGGTACAATAATATGTGATGTAAAAGAAGTAATAATGACGGGGATCGCAATTAATAAGGTTGGTACTAAATCAACGGGTGATACTGCAAGATTGCTAAAGTCAACAAAGTGCAAGAAAATCAAACAAACAAGTACTAGGAAAATAAGCTTAGCTGAGAGCAGTATGCGATTGATCACATCCACAGCGGATGTGCCAACAACAACGATTGCCCCAAAAACAACAACAAATATTAATGACCATGCGCTTGAGGAAATGCTAGGTAGTAATGAATTAAAAGCAGACGCAGCGCCTGAGATATACGCCACACTAATGCAGTACATCAAGAGCAAAAATGAAATCCAAGTGATAATAACACCAGGCAAACCTAATGTACGCTTAGCAATAGAGGCGAAGCTTGCGCCTTTTGGCATTGATAGCGAGATATCAGCAATTAAAAGTGCAGTATAGGTCATAATGCACCACGCAATAAGCATCACAATGCTACTGATAAAAAAGCCAAGCTTGGCGGTGATTATGGGGAGCGCTAAAATACCAGCACCGATCTCAGTACCGGTGACAATCATCATGCAGCCAAGCTGCTTTGCCAATGAGTTATTTGCCATGAAAAAGTTTCCAGATATTGAAGGTTTTGATTACTAAAATGTTACAGTACCTGATTTTCCTGCTGCATAAAAGTGAAAATATTAGATAATTTATTTTTGAAGTCGATCAAATGAAGTTGAGTCAGACAAGCTATTTTAGAATAGCTTGCCACCTTTGCCACCAGAAGGCATCATGCCTGGCATGTTTTTCATTTGCTTCATTTGGCGCATAGCGCCCATCATTTTGCCCATGCCGCCTTTGCCACTGATTTTCTTCATCATCTTTTGCATTTGTGTGAACTGCTTTAATAGGCGATTAATATCTTGCACTTGTGTGCCAGAGCCTTTAGCAATACGCAGTTTACGTGATGACTTGATAAATTCAGGTTTGCGACGTTCAAAAGGGGTCATCGAGTTAATGATGGCTTCCATTTGTACAAACATCTTATCGTTGACTTTATCCTGAAGATTAGCAGACATGTTACCCATGCCTGGCAGTTTATCCAGCATTGAGCCGACACCACCCATTTTCTTCATTTGTTGCAACTGACTTTTGAAGTCTTCTAAGGTGAATGATTTACCTTTTTTAAGTTTTGTTGCAAGCTCTTTAGCTTCTTTTTGATCGACTTTATGCTCAACTTCTTCAATCAAAGAAAGCACATCACCCATTCCTAAAATGCGTGAAGCAATACGATCTGGGTGAAATGGCTCTAAAGCATCGGTTTTTTCACCCATCCCGATAAATTTAATCGGTTTGCCAGTAATCTCACGAATAGAAAGAGCAGCTCCTCCTCTGGCGTCACCATCGGCTTTAGTCAGCACAACACCGGTTAACGGCAAAGCATCATTAAATGCTTTGGCTGTATTTGCCGCATCTTGACCGGTCATGCTATCAACGACAAAGAGCGTCTCCGTTGGTTTCATCGCATGATGTAATGCTTTGACCTCATCCATCATCTTAGCGTCAATATGCAAACGCCCAGCAGTATCGAGTATTAAGACATCGCATACTTGTTGCTTGGCAAGTTGCAAGGCTCTTTGTGCAATATCAATCGGCTTTTCATCAGCTGACGATGGGCAAAAGCTGATATCTAGGGACTCGGCTAAAGTTTGTAGCTGCTTAATCGCCGCTGGTCGATAAATGTCGGCACTGACCACCATGACTTTTTTGTTTTGACGCTCTTTCAAGAACTTTGCAAGCTTTGCCGTAGTCGTTGTTTTACCAGAGCCCTGTAAACCTGCCATTAAGATAACAACAGGTGGTTGAGCGCTTAGATTAAGTGTTTCATTTTTCTCACCTAATGTGTGTTCAAGTTCTTTTTTGACCATTGCAATAAAGGTCTGCCCTGGTGTGAGACTTGTGCGGATTTTCTCACCCAATGCTTCTTCTTGAATGCGACTGATAAACTCTTTGACGACGGGGAGGGCAACATCAGCCTCAAGTAATGCCATACGCACATCGCGTAAGGCACTTTTGATATTGTCTTCGGTTAAGCGACCTTGACCCTTGAGTTTGTCAAGTGAGCCACCTAAGCGTTCGGATAAACTTTTAAACATATGTTTTACCTGTTTATTGTGCTTTAAGCATCTTTTTGTAATTCATGTTGATAAATGAGTTTCATGGCAGCAATGTTGCCATAATTAGCAGCCTTATTAAGCCAAATAAAGGCTTGGTGAAGATCGGTTTTTGTATAATACGGTTGATCTTTGCCAATATATGACCGGCCTAATAAATACATCGCCTCAGTATTACCTAGCTTGGCTGAGTCAATAAGATAAGCATGGGCTTTTGCTGGTTGATTTTTAGCGTTGTAAATCAGTGCCAAGGCGCGATAGGCATTGGCGCGATAGTCCCTGGGTTGTGCCAGATTTTTCTTATCAAGGAACTTATCAAAATACTTGATCGCCGTATCATAATTAGGTTTAACGGCAATGCCATAGGTGTAATAAGTCCCTAGAAAGTAAGGGGAGGTTGGGCAGCCGTTATTATAGAGCTTGGTAAATGCAGGCACCGATTGGCTATATTGACCATGTTTAAACAATGCATATGCGTCATTATAAGCTTTGGAGCGACAAGCATTTGCTGTTTGAATGCTGAAACTTGCTAATAAAATACCACCAATAAAAAGTGCGTTACGTTTAAAGTGCGTCATAATCCATCCTCACATTTTGAAATGGTCATCACCTTAAAAAGGTGATGACTGCTTTATTTAGGCTTTAGTGATATAGCCTTGAGAGTTAACATCAACCGCAGGAGAGTATTCCATGTGCGCCGGTTTACGCGCTGATTTGCGAGGGCGCGGTTTTCTCTCTTGTTTGTTGTTATCGTCATGATCACTTGCTTCAACTGTTTCAAGTTCGCGATCATCAGTAGTGCTATTATCACTTTGTAGTGTGGTTTCACCGATGATAATTCCAATTTCTTCCGCTTCTGCTGTTGATTCCTGGGCTTCTTTAGCCTGTTTGGCAAGCTCTTTTTGCTTAAGCTTTTCTTCTTTGGCAATTTGAGCAGTTAATGCTTGCGTATCCACCACTTCAAAGTTTAAGTATTTAACTTTGCGGGTTTGTGAAGCATGCGTTTCAATCTGAACAGCTTGATCACTGGCCAGTGTCGTAACTTCGGCTAAAACTTCTTTGACCATCACTGAAATCTTCTCTTCAGGTGTGGTTGAAATCGTTTTCATAATCGCTTTTTCTTTCGCCGCTTTTTGTGCTTCAGGTGAATCCTTTTTCAGTGCAGCAATGTCAACCATCTCTTCACTTTGGTGAACTTGTAGGCGTTGATTATTGCGGTTATTACTACGGTTGCCCTTATTACCTCTATCACGATCATTTCTATCATTACGATTGTTGCGGTCATTACGATCATTCTTATTGCCACGATCATTGCGATTGTCGTTGTTATCGCGTGCGTCAGTAGATTTGTTATGATGATCGTTACGCTCATCACTTTGTTGCTGATGACGAGGCTTATTCTCGTGCTGATTTTTATTGTTATTGCGATTATCGCGACGATTATTATCACGGTCATTATTGCGTCCATCACGAGATTGAGACTTATCGCGTTGATTATTGCGCTCATTATTTTTGTTATCAGCTCTATCTTGCTGACCTTTTTTAGGTTGCGTAGATTTCTGTGATGGTTTTTGATCACGTGCATCACACTCAGTGCTAGCTTCTTTATCGCTGAAGAAAAAAGCGCTTAATTTTGCCCAGAAACCCTTGGTCTCAGCCTTGTTATGCTTGGTTTCTTTGCTCAATTCTTTGTTAACTTGTGGCTTATCTTCAGTTTTTTTGCTGTCACTATTGTTAGATGTGTTGTGAGAAGGTTGATTATAATCAGCCGATTTTAACGCAGGCTGCTTTGATTTATCTTGTTTTGGTGCTTTATAAAGTTCAACATCTTTTTTATCTTCAATCAAATCATAGCTTGGGCGACTTGCCGTATAAGCATCGCCCCAAATGCGTTGCACGCTGTAATGTGGCGATTGCAAATTAGCGTTAGGGATTAAGGTAACCTTCGTGCTTGTACCTTCTTCAATCTGAGATAACTCATCGCGCTTCTCATTTAAAAGGAATGTCGCAACATCGATTGGTAATTGTACACGTAACTCATTGGTTTTTTCACGTACTGCCTCAGCATGAACATTGCGTAAAATCGATAAAGCTAATGACGGGATTGAGCGAATAAAACCGTGTCCTGCGCAACGTGGGCATGAGTGCATCACTGATTCACCAAGAGATGCTTGTAAGCGCTGACGTGAGATTTCGACTAAGCCAAACTTAGAGATACGCGTCATTTGAATGCGTGCGCGATCATGGAACAAGGCGTCAACCAACTTTTGCTCAACGGCTTTTTGATTCGGGAAGAATGCCATATCAATAAAGTCAACAACGATTAAGCCACCAAGATCACGTAAACGTAATTGTCGCGCGATTTCCTCAGCTGCTTCCAAATTCGTCTCAAAAGCTGTCTCTTCGATGTTGTCACCTTTGGTAGAACGTGCTGAGTTAATGTCGATTGCAGTTAATGCTTCCGTAGTATCAATAACAATGGATCCACCTGATGGCAATTGCACTTCACGTTTAAACGCGCTTTCAATTTGCTTTTCAATTTGGAAAGCGTTAAATAATGGCAGATCTTTTTTATAAAGTTGTAAACGCTCAACAAAGCCAGGACGTAGCATGCTTAATTGGCGCTTAAGATCTTCGTAAGATTCCTCATCATCGATAATGATTTCTTTGATATCTTCTTTTAAATGATCACGAATAGCACGAATGGTTATATCACTTTCTTTATGAATTAGAAAAGGCGCTTTACGCTGATATGAAACACGCTTAATCGCATCCCAAAGTGTTGTCAAAGTGTCAAGATCCGCTTGAATTTCATCAGCTGAGCGATCAACGCCTGCGGTGCGGATAATAACGCCCATATTGGCAGGGATGGTTAGCGAATCAAAAAGTGCTTTAAGTTTTTGACGCTCATCACCTTCGATGCGGCGAGAAATTCCACCGGCACTTGGGTTATTGGGCATCAATACCATATAGCAGCCGGCAAGTGTGATGAATGTTGTTAAAGCCGCACCTTTTGAGCCACGCTCTTCTTTAGCGATTTGCACAATCAGCTCTTGACCGACATCAAGCAACTCGTTTAACGGTGTATCTTGGTCTTTAGCAGTTTTCTTGAAGTATTCAGGTGAAATTTCTTTAAACGGTAAAAAACCATTCTTATCTTCACCATAGTTAACGAAAACAGCATTTAAGCTTGGCTCAATGCGTGAAATTTTTGCTTTGTAGATATTGGCTTTTTTCTGTTCTCTGTCAACACTCTCGATGTCTAAATCCATCAATTGAACGTTGTCGACGATTGCAATACGCGTTTCTTCTGCTTGACGCGCATTGATTAACATTTTTTTCATGTGTTGTTATCCTTTTAAATTCAGGTTGTTTAAAAGGTACAAAGGATGAAGCTAAGTGTTTAGATGATGTGTTTGCATGAAATAAAGCGCGTGCCTGGCTAGTTAAAGCCCAATAAAAGCACACTGTTATTGTTATTATTGTTATAAAAACAATCATCTTTTTTTGTGATTCCTATAGTTTTCTCATCTTGCGTTTGCGCCTATATGACCAAAAACGCAAATATTCTGCTATGGTCACTTATGTTCTTTGTCATAAGTGTTTACACAAATTAAGGACACTTAAACCTTGTCCTAATACCTTTGTGTGATTTAACGTTTAATGTGTGCAACCCTTGTGAGCAGACGCTCCAAGGTCGCTTGCAGTTTCTTTAGATAACTGCAGTTATTAATCATCTAAATCTGTTTTGCATATTTTATGCTTTCTCTTAAAAACACATAACAAAGACCCAAAGGTCGATACACTATGTGCGGCTGGATTTTAAAGCGTCATGTAGATGAATGAGTCATTGGCTAATTGCGCTAACGCAATTGACTTCTCCCAGTCGATGTACAATCGTCAAAATCCATATCAAATTGTCGTTTGTTATTGCGCTATAAAACTATCGAGCAAAAACAGCGGTATTCTAGCAAAAGGTCACTGTGAATGAAAGTTAAATTGTTGAATGCTTGTAATAATCTTAAAGAGTTTCTATGCTAATGCCTAGGATATAGAAAAATGAAATCATTTTAAGGATGAGGATGAATAAAGTTCATTACCCCAAGGATGTATTGCGATCAACCGTCTATGGCGGTATTGTTGGCGTGTTAGTGGGAAGTATTGGCGCACTTTTTCAGTTATGTATCCATTGGATATTGGCAGGGCAGCAAGCAGCTTTTACTGCGCTACAAGATCATCTGTTCTTACTCTGCCTATTTAGCATGTTCTTCTCCAGTGTGTTTTTGATTTTATCGTTAGTTATTGTCAGACATATGGTGCCTGAGGCTTCAGGTAGTGGTGTCCAAGAGATTGAAGGGGCACTTGAGGGTGTGCGCGAGCTTCGATGGTGGCGTGTGTTACCTGCGAAGTTTATTGGCGGGGTGATGTCTTTATCAAGTGGACTTGTCTTAGGAAGAGAAGGCCCCACCATCCAAATGGGTGGTGCGATTGGTCAGTTGGTTAAAAGTATCTTTAGATTGAATAATGATTATGCGCATGTGCTTATCGCAGCAGGTGCAGGAGCTGGTCTTGCAACGGCATTTAATGCGCCTTTAGCGGGGATCTTGTTTGTGATTGAAGAAATGCGTAGGCAATTCAAATACAGCTTTCAATCATTGCAAACGGTGATTGTTGCTTGTGTTGTTGCAGATATTTTGCTTGAAGCATTACTACAAACAGGGGGGTATAATATTCGCCAGATGATGGATATCGATATGACGGCGTACAATGCGCCACCTTTGTCAAGTTTATGGCTTTTTGTCGTTTTTGGTGCGATTTTTGGCGCATTGGGTGTGTTGTTTAATAAGTATCTGGTGCATTCATTGAACTTTTTTGCTAAGCGCTCAGGCTTTGATTTTTGGAAGTGGATCATTCTCATTGGTGCGGCAACGGGTTTGCTTATTGTCTTTTTGCCGCATGTGGTTGGCGGTGGTTATAAAGTGATGCCCGATGCATTGCACGGTGAGATTGCTTTGTCAGCCTTAATTGCTTTATTTATTTTGCGCTTTGTCACGACTTTGGTTAGCTATGGCACAGGAGTTCCTGGCGGGATATTTGCACCCATGCTAGCATTGGGGACGGTTTTTGGTATGTTTTTTGGCATTGTTGCGCATGCGCTTTTTCCGGATCTTATAACCAATCCACAAGTTTTTGCTGTTGCTGGCATGAGTGCACTTTTCACCGCGACGGTTAGCGCGCCATTAACTGGAATTGTACTTGTTGTTGAGATGACGATGAATTATGCGTTGATCTTGCCATTGATTGTTACGTGTTTTAGTGCAACGATTGCCGCGATTTTTATGGGGGGAAGCCCTATTTATAGTACGCTATTGAGTCGTACGCTTGTATTGGCAAAACGTAAAAGACTTTATCTGTCATTTAAAAAGGACAAAAAGCGTAAAAACAGAAGTTTGTAGGGGCGTATTGCATACGCCCATAAAGATATATACCGTTCGTAAATCATTTTGCGGTGTTCGATGCTAAAGAAGTTTTTGATAATTTTGAGTGATTGTATTGCAGGTAATAGCTAGGACTATTGGCAAAATACAATCACTCAAAAGTGCAGGGAATTCGAGGGCAGAAATATTGTAAAATGGTTTGTGAACGGTATACTACCATGCACGGCATGAATTAATGCATATACTATAGGAGATATGATGCGTTTATTGGGATACATAATCTTAGTGATTATCTTTGTTTTAGTTGCGGCATTGGCAGTATTAAATGCACAGGAAGTGACCTTTAATTATTTGCTTGGTACGTTTCATTTGCCGTTGATATTGCTACTGTTGGTGGTTTTTGTCTTGGGGCTTGTTATCGGTATGGTTTTAATGCTGCTGTCACGCAAAAGAAAACTGCGTGATAAGGCTGTTAAGGAATGATTGTCCTTGGCATTGAAACATCATGTGATGAAACGGGCATTGCCATTTATGATGGCTCGAAACACAAACTTCTTGCTAATGCATTGTTTAGCCAGATTGATTTGCATGCGCAATATGGTGGTGTGGTGCCTGAGCTTGCCTCGCGTGATCATGTAGCCAAACTCATTCCACTGACTAAAGAAGCATTAGCATATGCAGGACTGACACTTGAGGATATTGATGCCATTGCTTATACGGCAATGCCAGGGCTAGTTGGTGCGCTAATGGTTGGCGCAACATTTGCCAAAACATTAAGCTATATGCTCGATATTCCTGCGGTTGCAATTCATCACTTGGAGGGGCACTTGCTGGCACCGTTATTAAGTGAAGAGGCTAAGCCTGAGTATCCTTATGTGGCGTTATTGGTTTCAGGTGGGCATACACAGTTAATTGCCGTTAAGCGTTTTGGGCAATATGAACTATTGGGTGAGTCGATTGATGATGCCGCAGGTGAGGCGTTTGATAAAACGGCTAAATTATTGGGGTTGCCTTATCCTGGTGGTCCACATTTGGCAAGCCTTGCTGAACAAGGGCGAGCAGGTGTTTTTACTTTCCCGCGTCCGATGTGTGATCGTCCTGGGTTTGATTTTAGTTTTAGTGGCTTGAAAACAGCCGTGCTTAATACTTGGCAGGCGCAGGAGGATCAAAGTGAACAAATTAAAGCGGACATTGCCTATGCATTTCAAGAGGCGTTGATTGACACGATTGTCATTAAATGTAAGCGTGTATTAAAACATATCAGCATGAAAAATTTAGTCGTTTCAGGTGGCGTTAGCGCTAACAAGGGATTGCGATCAGCGCTTAGTGAGTTAGCACTTAAAAACCATTGGCAGGTTTATTACCCGCCTTTGGCGTATTGCACAGACAATGGGGCAATGATTGCTATAGCGGGTGCTTATCGTTTAGCAAATGGCTTTGTTGATCAGGATATGGTAATCAATGTGAAGCCAAGAGCACCCCTTAATCTATAGAGAATTACGAAACTATCTTAGAAAACCAGTTGTCAGTTTGAATGGTGATGATAAGATGAAGCTTCGCTAATTTTTTGATGCAAAAACATGTTTGAAAATCATACACTGCATACGGTTTCAAGGATGAAAAAACTTGGAGGTATTTTGTTAATTGCCGGTACATCGATTGGCGCGGGAATGCTAGGTATTCCGTACGCTGTTGCTGCAGTTGGCTTTAAAAGTGCGCTGATCTTGTTGTTTATCAACTGGATTATTATGCTGGCAACAGCCTTGTTGATTGTTGAGGTTAATGTGCGCCAGCCCTTAACGGCAGATCTAAATACCATGGCGTTTGCTACTTTGGGACGCTTTGGACAAGTTGTCAATTGGTTGGCTTATCTATTGCTGCTATATGCATTAACCACAGCATATATTGCGATGGGTGGCGGGTTGCTTGATCAATATGTGCTAGGGGTGAGTAACTCGGGCGGTTACGGGGCGCTGTTATTTACCGTGATATTGGGTGCGGTTATTTATTTTGGCACCTCAGCAGTTGATCACTTAAATAAACTGTTTTTCACCCTTAAAGCACTTTGTTTTATTGGGATTATTGTGGTGATCGTGCCATATGTGCAAACCAGTTTATTGAGCACGCAGAGCATGGGGATTGGTTATGCGTGGTATGCTTTCCCTATCTTGATTACTTCTTTTGGCTTTCATATTGTGATCCCAACGATTCGCAATTATTTTAAAAATGACCATGAGTTAAAGCGCATTGTTGTTATTGGTGCGAGCGTGCCATTTATCGTTTATGTAGTATGGGTTATTGTTACTTTAGGTGTTGTCCCTGTATTGGGTGAGTATGGGTTTAAATATCTGATGACACATGGTGTTGATTTAGGTAAGGCGTATCATCATCTACTGAATGTGCATGCAGCCAGTGGCTTTATTGTTGGGTTTTCTAATATTGCAGTCACAACATCTTTTCTTGGCGTGACGTTAGCACTCTTTCACTTTAATCAAGATGCTTATCGCTTGAAGAAATCGACTAAAGCAAAGCTTTTAAACTTTGTGATCACCTATGTGCCACCATTGATATTTGCTGTTTTTTTCGTCAATGGATTCTTGGCTGCATTAGGCTATGCCAGTATTTTTGTTTGTATTTTACTGATTATACTGCCGGCGTGTATGGCATGGTCATTAAGAAATAGTGAGGAGCGCAATACGCTACCCAGCAAAATATATTTATCATTATTGATCCTATTGGGTGCATTTATTATTGTGCTGCAAATATTAAGTAGTGTTGGTCTTTTAGCAGTATTAGCATGATTTCTCTTGAGCTTGAGCATATTTTTAGTCATAATTCAGCCGTTTTCATTTACCTTTAAAATGATTTTCTGCTAAAACTAAATTGTACGTATTCGATGGGCGTACATTTTTCATTTGCTATTAGGTGACTCGTTTAGGGATTGTTTCTGTTTATTGGAATATCGAAACCTTTGGTGAGATTGAATTAAGCTTAAAAGTAAATGCTAAGTAAGAAAAAATAGAAAAAGTTTAAAAAATTAAAAATAAAAATATGAAATATCTTAATTAAGGGAATTCATGTCGGAAGATAACCAGATAACTTATGATGAACTTGCTGCAGTTGCCGAACGCCTAAGTTGTGAGGGGCGCAAAGTCACACTTGAATATGTGCGTCGCGAGTTAGGTAAGGGCACGCATGCACAGATCGCGGTCCTTCTTGGTAAGTGGCAAAAAGAAAATGCGCAATTAATGCATGAAAATAAAAATGTAAGACCTAAATTTTCACAATCAAGATCTGATGATGAGAGAAATGCAAGCACTTCTTCGTTGCGTAGACCGGATATGAATGGCTTTAAATCAAAAAAAACTGTGCGTCAACAGCAATCTGCTCATGGGCAAAGCGAATACAGAAAATCTTACTCAAGAACGCAATTTATAGGTAATGGTAATTCTGATGAGTCTTATGAAGCGATCGCACCGCGCGAGTCATTGACTTCGGAGCGTTTAAAGGCCGAACCTGCGATTATCCAGAAGCTTTTTCAGGCATTAGCCATCATTAGAAGTACACGTTTGTTAGCGCAAGAGCATTATCAAACAGCACAAAATGAGTTACTTAATACGCGCATGACCTGTGATCAAGAAGTGCGTGACTTTCAAAAAACGGCAAATGAGCAATTACTAGCATTGCAAACAGAGTTTAGTCGCTTGAAAACAACTTATGATCAAGAGATTATTGCCATTCGTCGCCAGTTAAGTATATAATTCTGCCCGCTAAGTTGATCAGACAGTCGCGTCTTACCACTTTTTGTAATTTAGTATTTAGATGTTGAAGATGACAATAGATGTTTCATCATTCATTACCTCTCTCCTTGAGGGAGAGGTCGTGCAGCTTAGGCTGCGCGGGTGAGGGGTAATTGTAACAGAACTTATTTATTTAGTTGCTAAGTTAAAGTGCAAAGTTACAAAAAGTGGTAGGACGAGGAAAGTCCGGGCTTCAAAGAGCAAGATGCCAGGTAACGCCTGGGAAGCGTAAGCTTACGGAAAGTGCAACAGAGAATAGACCGCCTGTATTGTTATATAGGTAAGGGTGAAACGGTGTGGTAAGAGCGCACCGCGCTTTTGGCAACAAAAGTGGCATGGTAAACCCCATCTGAAGCAAGGCCAAATAGGGTTGTAATAGTGTGGCTCGCGCTGCAACCGGGTAGGCTGCTTGAGCATTATGGTGACATAATGCCTAGATAAATGACTGTCCACGACAGAACCCGGCTTATCGATTGACTTAGTATTTTTTACCTAATGCAAGATGTTTGATATTTATCATACTTTCACTAGGGTTTTTCACTGATTTTCGTTATCCTTAAATACAGATTTTATTGATTGTGCATGCTTGAATTCTAAGTGTGGACTTTAGATTTTTTAAGATGATTTTTGGATAGATAAGAATGGTGCAAGTAACGGACAAATATGCCTTAACCGATGAAGGGTTGATTGATTTTCAAAAATGGTTACCTTTGTTAGAAGACTTTTATCCAAAACAACGTTTAGCAACGATTGCCGGTGCAATTGATATTTTAGCGCAATACGGTGTTGACGAGCCTTCGGTGCATGGTGGCACTTGTTTTGGTTACGGTGTTGAAATGGCGGCAGTGCTTTTTGATTTGCAGGCGGATGAGGAATCCGTTGCTGCCGCATTGTTATTTGAGCTTCATTATAATCAAAAAATTTCGCCTGAGCTTGTACTTGAGTCTTGTGGTGAAGCGGTGTTGAAGATTCTTGATGGTGCGACAGCTATGTCGGCAGTCAGAGCATTGCAAAATGACAAACCTAATCAAGCGCAAATTGATACCTTTCGTAAGATGCTATTAACGATTGTTGAAGATGTGCGCATCGTGTTGGTTAAGTTGGCAGATCGAGTATGCACGATGCGTGCGGTTAAGAACTGGACGGAAAGCTATAAGCAGACAATTGCTAAGGAAATTCTTGAGATATACGCACCATTGGCAAATCGCTTGGGCTTGTCAAAGACAAAATGGGAGCTTGAAGATCGTGCTTTTGCCTGTTTATATCCTGTTGAATATAAGAAAATCGCCAGAGGACTAAAAAAGAAGCGCCTGCAGCGTGAGGCTTATATTCATGATGCGATGGAGATGCTTGCAGCTGAGCTTAAGAAAGAAAATATTCATTTTGAGCTATCTGGTCGGGTCAAGCACATCTATAGCATATGGCGCAAACTACGCAAGAAAGAGCGTAATCTTGATGAGCTATATGATATTCGAGCGATGCGTGTTTTGGTTGATTCGGTTGATGAATGTTATCGCGCGTTAAGCATTGTTAATCAATTATGGGAACCAATAGCCAGTGAATTTGCTGATTATATTGCTACACCTAAGCCCAATGGTTACCGCTCCGTGCACACTGTTGTCTATGGGCCTGAGCACTTAACGCTCGAGATTCAAATTAGAACACAGCAAATGCATAATGAATCTGAGATGGGGGTGGCGGCACATTGGCGCTATAAAGAAGGAGTTAAGCATGATCCAAGTTACGAGGCTCGCGTTAATTGGTTGCGATCGTTACTTGATTGGGAAACTGAGCTTGCTGACGAGTTAAAAAGTGATGAGCTTAAAAAAGAGCTTGCCGGAAATCGGGTGTATGTGTTTACCCCTAATGGTGATGTGATTGATCTTGAGTTAGGATCCACTGTCCTTGATTTCGCCTATATGGTGCATACGATGATTGGGCATCGCACCAAGGGGGCTAAAATCAATGGCAAGATTGTGCCGTTAACAACGAAGCTTAGCACAGGGGACAAGGTTGAGATTCTCACTCACAAGGAGCCAAGCCCCAGTTTAGATTGGTCAAATGCTGGTAGCGGTTTTATTCATTCAGCGAAAATTCGCGCACGCGTCGCACGTTGGTTTAAACAGCTCAATAAAGAGCAAAATGCAGCCTTGGGTCGTGAGCGTCTTTTGGATGAGTTAAAGCATCATCGCTTAAAGTCCATTGATTATGCTGAAGTCGCCTCACATTTTAATATGGCAGATGAGGAAACGTTGTATGCGGGTATCGAAACTGGGTCTCTGCGTTTTAATCAGGTGGTTAATTATATCGTTGAGCATTACAAGCTTATTGAAAAACCAACGGTTGAAGAAGTGGCGATTAAAAGTGTTAATGTCACACAAAGTTTAAAAGACAATGCACGCAAAACGGATTTAACAATTTATGGTGTTGATAATTTATTGTCACATATGGCAGGATGCTGCAAGCCGGTGCAAGGTGATGATATTGTTGGTTATCTAACGCATGGGCGAGGTGTGACAGTGCATAGAGCGGTGTGCCCTAACTTCTTGCGTTTAAGCTTAAGCTCGCCTGAGCGAGTGCTTGATGTGCAATGGGGAAAAAAAGACCTAAGGCGTTATCAGGTAGATTTGCTCTTGATTTGTAGCGATGTTGAAAAGGCGGTACACGAAGTTACCAGTATTTTGACGATTGAAAAGATAACGATTGCAGCATTACAGCCTTCGCACTCAGATAAACATAAAACGATCAAACTAAGCTTAATTTTGATGGATATGCAAACCTTAGATACGTTGGCTAAGAAGATGAGCTCAACAGCTTATGTTGAGAATGTCACACGTGTGATTGCGTAATTTGAATTTTTAGTACTGAATAAAGAATAAGTTGCATCAATTAGCACCTCTCCCCTTGTGGGATTGCTCGTGCAGCTTAAGCTGCGCGGGTGAGGAGGGATTGAAGTTCAACTTATTATTTCTGCATTATGACTTACTTCAGCGCATCAAGATATTTCTCAGCATCAAGTGCTGCCATGCACCCCGTGCCAGCTGAAGTAACCGCTTGTTTATACACATGATCCATTACATCTCCTGCGGCGTAAACGCCTTCGATAGATGTTTGCGTGGCATTGCCAGTAAGACCGGATTTAACCGTAATATAGCCATTTTCCATTTGAAGTTGATCATTGAAGATCTGTGTGTTTGGAGTGTGACCAATGGCGATAAATACGCCATCAACGGCAAGCTCTTTGGTAGTATTTGATTTGACATCTTTGATACGTACACCAGTTACACCTGCATCATTACCTAAGACTTCATCAAGGGTGTGAAACCATTCAAAACGAATGTTGCTTTCTTTTGATTTTTTCATCAATTGATCAATCAAAATTTTCTCCGCTCTTAACTCATCACGGCGATGAATTAAGGTCACGGTTTTGGCAATATTAGATAAATAAAGCGCTTCCTCAACGGCAGTGTTACCTCCTCCAATAACTGCGACATCTTTGCCACGATAGAAAAATCCATCACACGTAGCACATGCAGAAACGCCTTTGCCCATAAACGCTTCTTCAGAGGGAAGTCCCAAATATTTGGCACTTGCCCCTGTGGCAATAATCAGTGCATCACAGCTGTATTGATCATTATCCCCAATCAATTTGAAAGGGCGACTCTTAAGATCTACTTGATTGATGTGATCGTAAATCATCTGAGTGTTAAAGCGTTCAGCTTGGGCTTGCAGCTTTTGCATAAGCTCAGGTCCTTGAATGCCGTTTTCCTCACCTGGCCAGTTATCAACGTCAGTTGTTGTGGTTAATTGCCCACCTGGCTGCATACCAGTAATAATCACTGGGTTTAAATTAGCGCGTGCAGCATAGATAGCTGCTGTATAGCCCGCAGGACCGGATCCCAAAATAATAAGTTTATGATGATTTTGTGCCATCTTTTTTGCTCCATAATATCAAACAATCAAACGACAACATGGTAAACGGAAAGCGCGCTGGAAGCTATTGCCGATTTGAAATTAGTTGATGTTGGGGGGTGGTGTGCTTTATTGTGTTATCAATGCATTACTACAACCTTCAAATTGCCAGTAGATAAAGGGGAAATCATTGGAGTTTTCATTTTGGCTTGGAGTGCTTTTTTGTTTAGAGTTCGCTTGTAAAATTCGTGGGTAGGTTGAGCTATTTACTGTATATGGCGTGAGTATAATTGTACCTTTTGGATTATCCAAAGTAATGCTCAAAGGGTTATATACGACTGTCGCATTAAATGTCATTGAAAAATCAGATGAAATGAATTGCTTACCATTATGACCATCATCTGTGGCACTTTGAAAACAAATTTTTCCACTATTACAGTCTTCTTGACCATTGTTATAAACACCTTCTATGGCATTTGAGTGAATGCTTTCCATAATTGCTTTGGACTGGCTAATATCAAGATAGAGTGTCGCCTGTGAGACATCAAAGCTAATGCTACCATTTTTAGCATTCCCTGGATCAAGGGCTGTACTTTTCCAAATCGAGACTTGATTGTCGGCACATAAACTTACGATGCCTCCTTGCTGGTCTGCGTAAGCATGATTTATTTGGAAAAAGGCTAAGCAAATCAGTGATAAAGAGGTAAATCTTGTTGTTATATTCATAGATATATTCCTTTAGGTTCGTTGATCATTGATAGGTATAGCAAAGGACAATAGATATATCAAATATCATGCAACTATACATGTTGATTGATCTCTGCAGTAACAAAACTAAGTGAAGTTATATTGCGATTGAAAATAATGTTTTTGCTCAAAATTTATTTAAATTTTATTTGACTGGATGTGTTTTGTGAGTTAATTTGTTGCGCGAAAATAATACAAATTGTTTTCGCCCCCTCCCTCCGATAATCAAATAAAATAGGAAGTAAATGTATTTATGACATTCCATAAAAAAACGATTCTTAAGGCATTTTCATTATTAAGTATATCTGTTGCAGCCTTGACACTAACTGCTTGTGGCGGTGGTGGTGGCTCTGATGCTGGCACCGGTGGTTCTGTTACCCCTTTAAGTGTAAACCTAGATGCAGCATTTGCGCCTGGCGAGTCAGGACAAATTAGTCTGCAAACTTCATCTGATGTATCAAAAGTAGGTGTTAATTATCAGCCTGTGAATATCGCACAAGTCATATCAAGTATCAAAACCTTAGCAGGCTCGGACTTTACGCAGCACTTTACAATTAGTAATGGTAATTGTGGTACTGAATTGCAAGCGCAAGGTGGTGAGTGTCAATTGCAAATCACAAGAAATAATATTCCTAATGAAGATGTTAATGCTTATGAGAGAGCTAGCACAGTTACTATAAATGGTGTTGAGCAAAGCATTGATCTCAAATATGCACTTATTAGTACACGATTTATTATTGAAAGTGGTAATAATCTAACTGTGAGACCTTATATCAACTTAGAACAAGCAAATACTCCAATGTATTTTGCGCTAGACAATACGACGGCACAGCTAACTTTATCACTAGGAAGCCAATCGTTCTGTTCATTGTCAAACGTAAGCCAATCAGGAAATCCTGTATACAAGCTAGTTAATAATGCACAGGATGCTTCATTGTGCACCTTGGTGGTAACAAATGCTCCAAATGGCACACAAATGCAAGCGTATTGGCAGTATCAAAATAACACGCCAGCAAGTTCGGTAGTTAATGGCAAATTTGTCATCAATAATAACGTTTTAACGCAAGAGACAAATTAAGCTTTCTCTCGCAAAAAAAAACCATGGATAAATCAGGATAGGGATGTCTATACCGCTCGTAAAATGGTTTGTGAACGGTATATCAATCGTTAGATGATAATTTATTAAAATAATTTCTTGAAAAGCGCAAAAGCGCCCGCAATTGTTACGCCGTAATAAAAAACTTAAAAAATAATTTAAGGTGTATCAATGTCACATAAACATCCAAAACAGCACGAAGAAGATTTTGAGTTGATGGCAGGGGAAGCTGCTGATCAGGAAGCTGCTGAATCTCAAGATATGATTGATGAAGTTATTGCACTTCGTAAAGAAAATGAGTCACTTAAGGCAACGGTTGCTAATATGCAAGACACCGTTGCTACTGCTGATGATAAAGTATTACGTGCCCATGCCGAGATGGAGAATATTCGACGTCGTGCACAAAAAGATGTTGAGAATGCACATAAGTTTGCTTTGGAAAAGTTCGCGAATGCATTATTACCTGTGCTTGATAGCATGGAGAAGGCAACTGAAGTTTCAGCTGAGTCTGAGGAAGCTAAAGCAATGTCCGAAGGTGTTATCTTAACGATGAAGATGTTGGTCGACACGCTTGAGAAATTTGGTGTGACACAGCTTGATCCAGAGGGTGAAGTATTTGATCCAAATAAGCATGAAGCGATGGCAATGTCACCTAATCCTGAGATGGATGACAATATGGTGATGAATGTCTTTCAAAAGGGGTATGAGCTTAATAATCGTGTTATTCGTCCAGCGCGTGTTTTGGTTGTTAAAAACTAAGACCTTATACTCCCTACTTTGTAATATAGTGTAAACGTAGGGGTGTATGGCATAGTAATCAATAAGAATTAAGTTGAGTTTTAATGATTCCCCTCACCCGCGCAGCATAAGCTGCACGACCTCTCCCGCAGGGGGAGAGGTGAGAAATGGAGCAACTCATTTCTTCATTGTTAAGTGCAAAAAGTGGAAAATTTAAGAAACAAACAAAATAAAAACAAATAAAAACTTGAAAAATAAAAACGCGTCAACATATTTTTGAGCGTTGAAATAAAAGGAGATCATAATGGGTAAAATTATTGGTATAGATTTAGGTACAACGAACTCTTGCGTTGCGGTAATGGATGGCAAAACTGCTCGTGTTATCGAAAATGCAGAGGGTGCACGTACAACGCCATCAATCGTAGCATACACTGAAGGTGGTGAGATTCTAGTAGGGCAAGCGGCTAAGCGCCAAGCAGTAACGAATCCACACAATACACTATTTGCTGTTAAGCGTTTAATTGGACGCAAGTTTGACGAGAAAGTGGTTCAAGAAGATATCGTTAAAAAGGTTCCTTATAAGGTAATCAAAGCAGACAATGGTGATGCTTGGGTTGAAGTATTAAAAGATAAAAAAATGGCGCCACCGCAAGTATCTGCTGAAGTATTGCGTAAAATGAAAAAAACCGCAGAAGATTTCTTAGGTGAAACGGTAACAGAAGCGGTAATCACTGTTCCTGCTTACTTTAATGACGCGCAACGTCAAGCAACAAAAGATGCAGGTCGCATTGCAGGCTTGGATGTTAAGCGTATTATTAACGAGCCAACAGCAGCGGCACTTGCTTATGGCATGGATAAGCAAAAGGCAGATCAAACGATTGCTGTTTATGACTTAGGTGGCGGTACATTTGACGTATCTATCATTGAGATTGCTAACGTTGATGGCGATAGCCAAATCGAAGTATTAGCAACTAATGGTGATACTTTCCTAGGTGGTGAAGATTTTGACGTTGCATTAATGAACTATTTAATTGATGAGTTCAAGAAAGACAGTGGTATTGATCTACATAATGATACTTTAGCGCTTCAGCGTTTACGTGAAGCCGCTGAGAAAGCGAAGATTGAATTATCATCTGCGCAACAAACAGATGTTAACTTGCCATATATAACAGCGGATGCAACGGGTCCTAAGCATTTAAATATCAAAGTAACGCGTGCTAAATTTGAATCATTGGTTGAAGATTTAGTTAAGCGCTCAATTGAGCCATGCAAAAAAGCATTACAAGATGCAGGTCTTAAAGTCTCTGAAATTACTGATGTATTATTGGTTGGTGGTCAAACACGTATGCCTAAAGTACAAGAAGAAGTTAAAGCATTCTTTGGTAAAGAGCCACGTCGTGATGTAAACCCTGATGAAGCGGTTGCAATGGGTGCTGCCATTCAAGGTGGTGTATTAGCCGGTGATGTGAAAGACGTATTACTTCTTGATGTAACACCATTATCTCTTGGTATTGAAACAATGGGTGGCGTGATGACCAAGTTGATCGAGCGTAATACGACGATTCCAACTAAAAAATCACAAGTTTTCTCAACAGCAGAAGATAATCAGCCAGCGGTGACAATTCATGTATTGCAAGGTGAGCGTGAAATGGCGTCTGCAAATAAATCACTGGGGCGCTTCGACTTATCAGACATTCCACCAGCACAGCGTGGCATGCCGCAAATTGAAGTAACTTTTGATATCGATGCCAATGGTATTTTGAATGTATCAGCAAAAGATAAAGCAACTGGCAAAGAGCAAAATATTGTGATTAAAGCATCAAGCGGATTATCTGAAGATGATATTAACAATATGGTTCAAGATGCTGAAGCCAATGCCGAAACAGATAAGAAATTCCATGAGCTCGTTTCAGCGCGCAATACAGGTGATAATTTATTACACAGTGCGCGTAAGTCATTAAAAGACTTAGAAGGCAAAGTATCTGAAGATGAAAAAGCAAAAGTTGAAGCGGCATGCACTGATTTAGAAGCTGTGTTAAAGACAGATAACAAAGATGATATCGAAGCAAAAACAAAAGCATTAGAAGAAGCGTTTGCACCGATTGCACAAAAAGCCTATGAGCAAGCACAAGGTCAAGCGAATGCTGAAGCAGGTGCTTCATCTGAAGAACCAAAACAGCAAAAAGCAGATGATAATGTGGTTGATGCTGAGTTTGAAGAAGTTAAAGATGACGACAAAAAATAGTTAATCTCAAGAAACTATAACTTTTAACTTGAAAAATGCGGGCATGTCCCGCATTTTTTATATCGTTTTGAATTGAACTAGAATAATGGTAGTACTATGCCTAGAGATTATTATGAAATATTAGGGGTATCCAAAAGCGCAACAGAGCAAGAGCTTAAGCGTTCATATCGTAAATTGGCGATGAAATATCACCCAGATAGAAACCCTAATGATAAGGATGCCGAAGCTAAATTTAAGGAAGCATCTGAAGCTTATGAGATTTTAAGTGATGCACAAAAGCGTGCCGCCTATGATCAATTTGGTCATGCGGGAGTCAATCAAGGTGGTGGACATGGCGGCTTTGGTGGCGGACAACAAGGCTTTGGCGATATATTTGGTGATATATTTGGTGATATATTTGGCGGTGGTGGCGGTCAAAGATCGTCAGGACGCTCGTCACGCGCGCAAAGCAGGCGTGGTAATGATTTACAATACAATCTAGAAATCACGCTTGAAGAAGCCGTACACGGTACAACCAAAAAGATTAAAGTACCAACCTATGTTTCATGTGATAGTTGTCATGGCTCAGGTGGTTCCGGTAAGCAAACATGTGGTACATGCCATGGCGCGGGTGCTGTGCGTATGTCACAAGGTTTCTTTTCCGTTGAGCAAACCTGTCCAACATGTCATGGTAGTGGACATACCATTAAAGATCCATGTCGTGTTTGCCATGGGCAAGGACGCAAGCAGGATGTCAAATCACTTTCTGTCAAAATTCCAGCAGGTGTTGATACTGGTGATAGAATCAGATTATCAGGCGAGGGTGAAGCCGGTGAAAATGGCGCACCTGCGGGTGATCTATATGTCCAAGTACATGTCAAAGAGCATGCAATTTTTGAGCGTAATGGTTCGGATCTATATTGTGAAGTACCAATTAGCATTATGACAGCGTGCTTAGGTGGCGAGCTTGATGTGCCAACGATTGATGGTAAAGTCAAACTTAAGATTCCAGCTGAAACACAAACAGGCAAAATGTTTAGGCTAAGAGGCAAGGGTGTTAAAGCCTTGCGTGGTAATAGTATGGGTGATTTGATGTGTAAAGTCACCGTGGAGACACCGATTAATTTGAATAGCAAGCAGCGCGAGCTGTTAGAGGCATTTGGTGATTCAATTGGTGAGCATCAAACACATTCACCAAAATCAAAATCCTGGTTTGACAATGTTAAAGAGTTTTTTGCCGGGAATTGAGGTAGCTTAAAACAGCGCTGCTAATCAGACCGATCAAACTACCGATAAACACATCAACTATCCGATCACTGCTGGTGTATAAGTAATGCGCACCGGCAAAAGTGACAATAAAAAAACAACGTGTTGCAAAGGATGCAGTATAGTTGTTGATTCCTCGTAAACTGAAAATAATACCGATAAAGCTCAAGTTAAAAATCAATGGGCTATTAAGGTTAAACAGCAGTGTGACGATGATCCCTAATGATAAGCCAATACATGCGCCAGTGATGCGTTTTTGAATCTTATCTCGTGCCTTTTTAAAGCTCAGACTTGCTACTGATAATGATGACCATAGCAGCCATTGCGGTTCAGCTAGTTGTGAAAAATGCCAAACAAGCATGCTGATTAAAAGAGGCAGGAAATAAACACAGTAATGAATGCTGTGTTGTGACTGTAGCTGTAATGTGAAGTTTTGATAGCCCTTGGTTACTTTTGTGCGTAGGCTAATGAGAAAAACAATGGCAACACTCAACAGACTAATGCCAAAAAGCTTAGCGATGATCGTGAAAGTGACCAGATCACCATATGCTCTTGTTTCAAAGGCAGTGTAAATAATACCGATAAATAAATATGCGCCCATGGATTTAAAGCTTGGATTATAGGTTTCAACAATGCCAATCATAATCGCAATGATGGAGACGACACTGATAAAATAAAAATCACTATGCATCAGCAGTTTGACTAAAACAAAGGTGATGACAAATAAAAAAATAAGCATCGCCAAGGCAATTCGCTTACTGGAATGATCACAAAAAGGAATAATCACTGCAGCAGCATATAAGCCACACAGTAGATAAATAGGTTGTGAAAGCAGATAACTTAAAATAGCCGCAGGTAAAACCGCAATAAGCATTTTAATGATGGATGAATAATTGAAAATTCTATGCATATATACATCCCTTTTGTTGTTGATGCTCAGATTATATTACAGCTCAATTAAACCTTACATTCATTTAGTCTAGTTGGTTGTTTAGAATATCTAAATTGATGAAAAGTTGGCGAAACATATCAACCTTTGCTATTGATAATGCTACTATTTCAAGCATTGTCGAGTAAATATAAGTGAATATTTCATGCGAATATTAGTCGTTGAAGATGATGAAATGTTAGGTGATGGTATTGTTGAGGGTTTAAGGCAGCATAATTATGCCGTTGATCTAATGCGTGATGGCAAAATGGCTGAGCTTGCCTTAGATACTGAGCCTTATGATGCCGTAGTCATGGATATTGGTTTGCCGCATAAGGATGGTATTGCCATTGTTAAAAGCATTCGAGCGAAAGGCAATGCGGTTCCCGTATTGCTATTAACAGCGCGTGATGCGGTTGATGATCGGGTGCGCGGACTGGATTCAGGAGCGGATGATTATTTGACAAAACCTTTTGATTTATCTGAGCTTTTGGCAAGAATGCGCGCATTGGTGCGCCGTTCTGTCGGTCGCAGTGAGCCTAAGATTAAATTTGAAGCACTTGAGCTAGATCCTGCGGCACAAACACTAACGATTAATGGTGAGTTCGTTAAGCTATCTAGGCGCGAATTTGCGCTATTGGAGTGTTTGTTAGAGAATATTGGTAAAGTGGTTTCTAAAACAAAGCTGCTTGAGAAACTCTATGGTTGGGATGAAGAAGTTGACTCCAATACCTTAGAAGTGCATATTCATAACTTGCGTAAGAAAATCCAGAACAAATATATTAAAACATTGCGTGGCGTTGGCTATATTATTCAAAAACCACCGCAAGAAACATCAAATGGCTAAGGTTGCTTTGATTTTAATGTGTCAATATCGATAGATGCATCATAGTCAACACCTGTAACATTAAAGCCATTGAGCTCAAGGAAGTCTTGATAAAAGCCAGCAAAATCACTGATCTCTTTAAAGTTCTCAGAGGTCATTTTTGACATGATCGCATTAGTCAAGATTTGAGTGTTGTCATCCATTTCAAGATTATCAGGACGTACGCGTCCAACCTCATCGGTAATACGCTTATTGCCATACAGCATATCACGCATAAAACGATCGATTTGCTCGATAGTGTTCTCATGTGTGCCAAGTTCTTTCATGACCTTGAAAAGTGCACAACCATAGAGTGGAAATAGAGGGATAAAGGCGCTAGCCTTGGTAACCAATGCTTTGGCAACGGTAACAAATGCTTCACCCTGTAGATCGTGCAGTTCTTTGTTAAGCGTTAGTGCGGTTTTCTCTAAATGACGCTTAGCAGCACCAATCGTGCCTTTTTTATAAATAGCATCGGTGCCATCAGCACCATCATAGGAATAAGCGGTGGTTTTAAAGCCATCGGCTAAAACGCCTGCGTCTTTAAGTGACTCAATCCAAAGCTGCCAATCCTCGCCACCCATGACTTTAATTGTTTCATCAATATCATGCTTTGTTGCAGCCATCATCTTGCCATCAATAATGATCTGCTTATTCAGATCAAGGGTTGGAGCAGCTATTTCACCGACGGTGCTTTTCAATACAGAGCTATGTGTAATACCAGTTTTTGGATCCGTGCGTCTTGGTGAAGCAAGGCTGTAGATTAATATATCAATCTTGCCGTCAAATTCTTTTTTGATCATATCAATGGCTTGTTGTCTCACCTCATCAGAGAAAGCATCGCCAATAATGTTTTTAGCAATGAGTCCGTCCTTTTCAGCTTGCTCTTTAAACCAGATGTTATTCCACCAGCCAGCGCTACCTAAGCGTTTATCATTAACACCCGGTTCAAATGATACGCTAATCGTATCAGCGTTAGCTCCATAGGCAAGGGCAATGCGTGAGGCAAGACCATAGCCAGATGAGCCGCCAATAATCAGTGCACGCTTTTTATTAGAGAACTTTGGTAAGCTTTTCATATAATTAATTTGTTTTTCAACAACTGCTTTACAGCCTATTGGGTGAGGGTTCTTAACTAATCCGCCACGCATAATTTCAGGTTTTACAATCATGATATTTCCATGAGTTGAGATCTTAAAGTATTGTTGATGATATTCAGCAGCTCTTAGCGAGTCAAGAGCTTATCACAAAGCCAAGGGAATTTGTTTAACAGGTTGTTCACTGAGTTTGACACCAAGTCCAAGTAAACGAATAGGATTGCTTTGTTTGTGATATAGGTTGTCAAAAAGCAGTAAATAGAGATTAAGTTCACTACTTTCTATGTGGCGTTCAATGCTGGTTTTATGAAATGTATTATCAGTAATTTTAATAAAAATACCCTCAATACATAGTGTGTGTTCAGGCTTGAGTCTTGCTAAAAGCTCTTGATGTAATCGTGTTAATGCCTTTAGGCAGTCATCTTTTGTGGTTAGATCGTGTTGATAGGTGTGCTCAACGCCTAATGACTTACGAATACGTTTTGGATTGACTACGCGTCGATCAATGCCGCGACAATAGTCATATAAACTGATGCCAAGTTTGCCAAAATGATGCTCAAGCGTTTTGATATCAAGCCTTTGCAAATCAGCGCAGGTGTTAAGTCCCATTTTTTGCATTTTATCTTCCGTCACACTGCCAACACCAAAAAGCTTACCAACGGATAGATCTTGAATAAATTTATCTACATCCTGCGGGCGAATAACGTATAAGCCATTGGGCTTGTTGATGTCACTCGCGATTTTGGCTAAGAGTTTGTTTGGCGCAATACCGGCTGAGGCGGTAAGCCCCGTTTCTTTCAAAATCTCTTTTTTTATAGCTTGTGCCATTAATGTCGCGCTATTGGCGTAACTTTTGATATTGGTTACATCAATGTAGGCTTCATCCAATGATAAGGGTTCAACGAGTGGACTGATACTTTTGAAAATATTGCGAATAATATTTGAAACACGCTTGTATTTATCAAAATCAGTGGGGAGTAATATTAAATCGGGGCATTTTTGCAATGCAATACGTGTAGGCATTGCAGAATGCACCCCATAGCTTCGGGCAATATAATTGCAAGTGCACAGAACACCACGTTTGATATTGTTGCCTCCAACAGCAAAAGGCTTATCACGAAGGGAAGGATTGTCTTTTTCCTCAACTTGCGCAAAAAAATAATCCATATCGATATGAATGATTTTACGTGTGGCAAAGTCACTCATGTTTTATGTCTTTGCTGTGTTTTTGTTTTTTCTATTTAAAGAAAGGGTTAAAGCTGATAATAAGATTAAGCTAGTGATTGACGTTGCGAGCATTGTTAGTGCCAGCGGGTAAGAGGTATTTATCGCAAAGAGTGTTGCCACTGAGCCAACCACTGAGCTGCCACCTAATTCAAGTGCACCAAACATTGCTGATGCCGCTCCTGGATAGGCGCCAAAAGGCTCAAGCGCACCACTGGCACCTGAGCCTGCGGTTAATGCGCAGCCAAAAGTTGCAAGCATGCTCGGACCAAAGAATCCCCAAAGACTCAAACCAAAGAGTTGATAAATCACAATAAGTAAAATGCCTGAAGATAATATCAATATGGATCCAAGGATAGATGTCTTTAGAACCCCTAGTTTATGCACAATTGCGCCAGAGATGATTGAGCCAACTAAAAAAGCACCACCTGCCATACCAAAGAAAACACCAATTTGTGAGCGTGGTTCACCAAGCGTTTGAATGATGTAGGGTGTCATTGAAAAGAGTGTGAAAAAGGCAGAAACACCCGCGATTGCAGGCAAGGTATATGCCCAGAAGGTGAGACTCTTGCAAATGCTACAGTAACGACTAAATAGACTGAAGTTAAAAGGTTTGCGATTATTAGGATGTGAGCTTTCTTTGACAAACAAAATGGTTAATATCAGTGTAAATGCACCAAGTCCCGCTAGAAAATAAAACACAGCATGCCATGGAAAATAAGCGGTTAATAATACACCTATGATGGGTCCCAAAATAGGTGAAATAGAGATCATGGCATTTAGAAAGCTGTAAATCATCGCGCTTTTCTTGCCAGAGAAAGCATCGCGAACAATGGCAAACGCACTCACAGACATGCCACAAGCGCCAAAGCCCTGAAGAATACGAAAGGCGATAAGCCAGCCGATATTGTTTGATAGTGAGCATAATAATGAGCCGATAAAAAATAAGCTCACTGATATAAAGAGTATTTTATAGCGCCCAAACTGGTCTGATAGTGGTCCTAAGATCAATTGACCAAATCCAGTGACAAGGAAGAATAATGATAAGGTTAACTGCACCATTTCTTGAGAGGTGTTTAAAATGGCTTTCATTTCAGGAATGACCGGCATATAGGTATCTAATGCCAATGCAAAACTAAATACAACGGGTGCTAATAAAAAGACCGTAATAACTGGTGAGTAAGGCCATTGGTAAGTTTTATGTGTCATGATATCTGTTTTGTTGTGGTGGGTACTTGTCTTATTTTGTCTTGTTGACAAGCATTTAATGCAAATTATTGTAGCTATTCTTGAGCTAAAGTCGAGTGCTTCTAATGACAAAATAAGCGGGCGCTTTAAATTCGAGCATTAAAGCGCTAGACAATTGAGCGGGCAAAATATAAACTCTGACCCTGAATTTTAAACCTTGAAAATATTAAAGAGTACAAATAAGGATTAGTAATGCAAGTATCTGTTGAAAAAAAAGAAGGCATTCATTGCGTTTTAAATATTGAGCTGCCAGCAGCTGAGATTGATACAGAGGTATCAAAGCGTATTCAGCGTATTGCTAAAACAGCGAAAGTAGATGGTTTTAGACCGGGTAAAGTACCTGCAGGTATGATCAAGAAAAAATACGGTGAGCAAGTACGTTTTGAAGTATTAGGTGATGTTTTACCTCATAAATACAGCAAAGCAATCCAAGAGCAGAAGCTAAATGCAGTCGGTGTTGAGATTGAGATCTTAAATAACAAAGAAGGCGAAGCGCTTAAGTTTAATGTTAATGTTGAACTTTTCCCTGAAGTAGTTGTTAAAGATTTAGATAAAGTCGCTGTTGAAAAACCAGTGGTTGAGCTAGGCGATGCGCAAACGGAAAAAATGATCAGCAATCTTCGCAAGCAGCTTGCAACATGGAAAGATGTTGAACGTGAAGTAAAAGCGGATGACCGTGTCACAATTGACTTTGTTGGTCGTGTTGATGGTGAAGTTTTTGAAGGTGGTTCAGCTAATGCCTCTGAGGTGACGATTGGTTCAGGTCAGATGATTCCAGGATTTGAAGATGGCATCATCGGCATGAAAAAAGATGAAGAAAGAACCATTGATGTGACTTTCCCTGAAGATTATCAAAATGATGAGCTAAAAGGCAAAGCAGCACAGTTTGACATCGTCGTTAAAAACATCAAAGAAGCAGAACTGCCAGAGATTGATGACAAGTTCGTTGAACAGTTTGGTATTAAAGGCGGCGTTGACGAGTTTTATGCTGAAATCAAACAAAACATGGCGCGCGAGCTAAAAAACGCGATTAATAAAACGGTAAAAACACAAGTGTTTGATCAGTTGGTTGATATTATTGACTTTGATGTGCCTAAATCTCTAGTCCAACGTGAAATCGATCGCTCTAAGCATGATCTGATTGAGCGTATGGGCGGTGCTAAGTCAAAAATGAAAGCTGAAGATATTCCTGATGAATTATTTAAAGCTAAGGCTGAGAAATCAGTCAAGCTAGGTTTAATTTTGCAAGCGATTGTGCGTGATCAGAAGTTTGAAGCGGATCAAGAAGGAATTGATGCCGTGATTGAAGAAATGGCATCTGTTTATGAAGATGCGCAAGAAGTACGTGATCACGTTAAAAATAATAAGAAAGAATTAGAAAACATCAAAAACGTTGTTGTTGAAAATAAGCTAGTTGATTGGGTGGTTGAGCAAGGTCAAGCCACTGAGAAAACAGAAGACTTCTTTGATTTAATCAAGAAAGTTTTACCACAAGGTGGCATGTTTTAATCAATGAATTAAAACAACGCAATTTGTGCCAGTAAAGCACTGGAGAAAATGAAATAATCAACTTAAACTAAGAGCCACGTTTGTGGCTTTTTTGTTATTAACTTGTCAGTGTAAACGCACTTGCAATATGGATATAAGGTGAAAATATGATTACAAATAATTTAGTTCCTATGGTTGTTGAACAAACATCGCGTGGTGAGCGCTCTTATGATATTTATTCGCGTTTATTAAAGGAACGCATCGTGTTTTTAAATGGCGAAGTCAATGATACCTCGGCTAATTTAGTTATTGCTCAATTATTATTCTTAGAATCTGAAAATCCTGATAAAGATATTTATTTCTATATCAACTCACCAGGTGGCTCAGTCACTGCAGGGATGGGTGTTTATGATACGATGCAGTTTATCAAACCTAATGTAAGTACGATTTGTATTGGTTTGGCAGCAAGTATGGGGGCTGTTTTATTAGCAGCAGGTGAAAAAGGCAAGCGCTATAGCCTGCCACATTCGCAAATTATGATTCATCAGCCATTAGGTGGTTTTAGAGGTCAGGCGTCTGATGTTGAGATCCATGCACGCAATATGTTAAGAATCAAAGAGCGCTTGAATCATGTGCTAGCGCGTCATACCGGTCAGTCTTATGAGCAGACGGTGAAAGATACGGATCGTGATAATTTTATGATGGCGGAAGAAGCAAAAGAATATGGTTTAATCGATCAGGTGATTGAGTCAAGAGCGCATATTCCAAGCGCTAAATAAAAAATAAAAGCTTGAATTTCTGCGTAATCGCCCGCAACTCGATGGGCGTTTATAATTTTGATTGTTTTTAGAGAGGAAAATATGCCAAGAAAAAGACGTGGCGATGGTGATAGTGGCAGTGGTCGCACGCTGTATTGTTCATTCTGTGGAAAGTCACAACAAGAAGTGCGTAAGTTAATCGCAGGACCTTCGGTTTATATTTGTAATGAGTGTGTGACCTTGTGTGAAGGTATCATTAAAACAGGTGGTTCACCAGCTTCAACACAAGAACCAGATTTATCAACAGCTGAAGGCAAACAAAGTTTACCTAAACCTGTCGATATCAAAAAACACCTTGATGAATATATCATCGGTCAAGATGCGCCAAAGAAAGTGTTATCAGTAGCGGTATATAACCATTACAAAAGAATTTATAACAAACAAAAGCAAGATGATGATGTGATGTTATCAAAGAGCAATATTTTGTTATTAGGACCAACAGGGTCGGGTAAAACCTTGCTTGCACAAACTTTGGCAAAAATGCTTAATGTCCCTTTTGCAATTGCTGATGCCACGACCTTAACCGAAGCAGGTTACGTCGGTGAAGACGTTGAAAATGTGATTCAAAAGCTTTTGCAAAATGCTGATTTTGATGTCAAAAAAGCAGAGCGTGGCATCATTTATATCGATGAGATTGATAAAATTGCGCGCAAATCTGAAAATCCATCCATCACGCGTGATGTCTCAGGAGAAGGCGTTCAGCAGGCTTTATTGAAGTTGATTGAGGGCACCGTTGCCTCTGTTCCGCCAAAAGGTGGTAGAAAGCATCCTAATCAAGATTTAGAGCAGGTTGATACAACGAATATTTTATTTATCTGTGGTGGTGCATTTGCTGGTATTGAATCAGTTATTCAACAACGAACTGAGAAGTCAGGCATTGGTTTTGGTGCTGATGTTTTCGGTAAAAATGATCAAGCGTCACATAACCGTTTACTTAAGCAAGTTGAACCAGAAGATTTGGTTAAATTTGGTTTGATTCCTGAGTTGATTGGTCGTTTACCAGTAATGGCTATCTTGGAAGAGTTGGATGAAGAAGCGTTGGTTAAGATCTTAACTGAGCCGAAAAATGCTTTGATCAAGCAGTATACGAAGCTATTTGAAATTGAAGAAGTGAATGTTGAGTTCACGCCTGAAGCGATTAAAGCAGCAGCTCATAGAGCCGTTAAGCGCAAAACAGGTGCGCGCGGACTGAGATCAATTTTAGAAAATGCGCTACTTAATATTATGTTTGAAGCACCATCAATTGAGAATGTTGAGAAGGTCGTGATTGATGAGGCAGCAATTAATGGTAAAGAAGAGCCATTAATTGTATTAAAAGATCAGGCGCAATTTAGATTAGCTTCAGCTCAATAAGGTTAACATGCATGCAATTATATTCTAATGATAAACAAAGTGTTGAAGAGTTAGTACCGGTTGTGCCATTAAGGGATATCGTCGTTTACCCTTATATGGCTGTGCCACTTTTTGTCGGTAGAGAAAAATCGATTGCTGCGATTAGTGAAGCGCATGCAACAAGACAAAAAGTCTTACTGATGACACAAAAATCAGATGATATTGATAATCCAAAAGTTAAGGATTTACATACCACGGGAACTTATGCCAAGATTCTGCAATTGATGAAGTTGCCAGACGGCACGTGTAAGGTGCTTGTTGAAGGCATTCGTCGTGCTAAGGTGCTTAAGTATTTTGAAGATACACCGTTTATCGCTGCTCAAATTCAGTTGATTGAGACAAAAAATGACTTAAATGATGTTGATGAAAGTGGATTTATCCGTGCGATTTTGTCGAGCTTCAAAACCTTGGCGGATATGAATGGGCAAATTCCTAAGGAAATCTTATCATCTATTTTGTCAGATACTAATTTAACGCGAATTATTGATACCGTCGTGGCACAAGCACATGCAACTGTCTCCAAAAAACAAGAAGTACTTGAAGCGGAAGGTTTGCAGCAACGCGCATCACTTTTGTTAAAGTTATTAATGGCAGAAACGGATGTATTGGAGCTTGAGCGTAACATCAAGGATCGTGTGAAGTCGCAAGTCGAGCGTAATCAACGTGAATACTATCTCAATGAACAGATCAAGGCGATCTATAAAGAGATGGGTGATGCTGATGAGGCTGAAGAATTTGAGCAATTAAAAGGAAAAATTGATACGGCGAAAATGTCAAAAGAGGCGACTGAAAAGGCATTGTCTGAGCTTAAGAAGCTTAAAACTATGCCGCCATCTTCGGCTGAGTCCTCCGTGTCACGTAATTATATTGAGACTTTAACGTCGCTGCCATGGTCAAAGCGCAGCAAAGTTAAAAAAGATTTAACGCAAGCAGAAGATATCTTAAATACGGATCATTATGGTCTTGAAAAGGTCAAAGAGCGTATTTTGGAATATCTAGCAGTGCAGCAAAGAATGCGTAAGCTTAAAGGACCTATTTTATGCTTAGTCGGACCTCCTGGTGTTGGTAAAACATCCCTTGGGCAATCGATTGCTAAAGCCACGGGGCGTAAATATGTGCGTATGGCATTGGGGGGTGTTAAAGATGAGGCGGAAATTCGCGGTCATCGACGTACGTATATTGGTGCGCTTCCTGGGCAAATTATGCAAAAAATCAATAAAGTGCAGGTAAACAATCCGCTATTTTTATTAGATGAAATCGATAAGATGTCAGCTGATTTTCGTGGTGATCCATCTTCTGCGATGCTTGAAGTATTGGATCCCGAACAAAACAATACATTTAATGATCATTATTTAGATGTTGATTATGATCTATCTGATGTGATGTTTGTCGCTACAGCCAATAGTTTAAATATCCCTGATGCTTTAAGAGATCGCATGGAAATTATTTATCTATCGGGTTACACCGAAGATGAGAAAAAGAATATTGCTAAGAACTATTTATTGCCACGAGCAATTAAAGACAATGGTTTAAAAGAAGCTGAAATTGCCGTTGCCGATAAAGTGATCGAGGATATCATTCGTTATTACACGCGTGAAGCTGGCGTGCGTCGTTTGCAGCAAGAGCTTAATAAGATTTGCCGCAAAGCGGTTAAGCATATCTTGTCTGCTAAAGATGGTAAGAAAGTCTCGGTTAACAGTAAAAACTTAGATAAATATCTTGGTGTTAGACGCTATGATTTTGGCTTAGCACAACAAGAGGATAAAATTGGACAAGTTACGGGACTTGCATGGACTGAAGTTGGTGGTGATCTATTAACGATTGAAGCGGTAACAACAGCAGGCAAAGGCAAGCTTAAAACGACAGGTAAACTCGGTGAGGTGATGCAAGAGTCGATTCATGCTGCACTAACCGTGGTGCGTACGATGGCAAAAGACTATGGTTTGGATGATGATTTCTATGAGAAACGTGATTTTCATATCCATGTACCAGAAGGAGCAACACCCAAAGATGGACCAAGTGCAGGTATTGCGATGTGTACGGCAGTTTTATCTTCGTTAACTGGTATTGCTGTTAAAAAAGATGTGGCGATGACGGGTGAAATTACCTTGCGTGGTGATGTATTACCTATCGGTGGCTTGAAAGAAAAACTCTTGGCAGCACTTCGAGGCGGTATCAAGACAGTTCTCATTCCATTTGAAAATAAAAAGGATCTGCAAGAGATTCCACAAAACGTAAAAGATGGTTTGGAAATCATTGCAGTGAAGCGAATTGAAGAAGTTTTAGCGCATGCGCTGATGTCAAAAAAAACCAAGAAAAGCTAAAAAAAGCTAAAAAAAATGGGAAAACATCAAAAAAACGTTAAAAAATCATGAATTAGCAATAAACCGTGTTGACGTGAGTTACTGTGCTTGCTATAACTTAGGCGAGTTAAGCGGCGGCAAGCCGCTTAAACAGTGAGTTATTCAACAACGAAAGAGGAAAGCATCGTGAATAAAAGTGAACTAGTAAAAGCAATCGCAGAAAAAGCTGACGTAACAAAGGATGTCGCTCAGCGCGCATTGGACGCGACAACTGAAGCGGTAACTGAAGCATTAAAAGCAGGTCAAACAGTGACGCTTGTTGGATTTGGTTCATTCCAAGTTCGTGAAAGAGCGGCGCGTGAGGGGCGCAATCCTAAGACAGGTGAGAAAATGAAGATCAAAGCTTCTAAATCACCTTCATTTAAAGCAGGAAAATTATTGAAAGATGCGGTGAACTAATATATAGTTCAGCTCGCGGGTGCTTAGCTCAGCTGGGAGAGCATCGCCCTTACAAGGCGAGGGTCGGGGGTTCGAACCCCTCAGCACCCACCACATCTTTAAAGGCATGCTTTTAGCATGCCTTTTTTGTTTTGGCTATTAAACACCGCAAAATGATTCACGAGCGGTATATCCCATGCTAAGATGTGACAACTTAATTTTAAGCTCAATGGAAGTAGGTAGTAGTGTCATATGTTGCAATCGATTAATGATAAATTTAAAGGTTGGATTACGTGGATTATCATCATCGCAGTGAGTGCGGTTTTTGTGTTAACAGGTATTAGTTACTTTTTTGTCTCAGGTGGTGTTTCACCACAGTCTGTGGCAAAGGTAGGAGACATACAAATCTCGCAAACTAGCTATCAGCAATCCTTATCTCAAAATATGCAAACGCAACCTTCACTTGATCAAAAAGCATTACAAGAGAAGACATTAAATCAATTGGTCGATCAAGCATTATTGCAACAAGATGCTACGGCATCGCATATTGCCATCACACAATCTGCGGTATCCACTGCAATTTTCCAAAATCCGGCGTTTGTTGAAAATGGACAATACTCGGCTAAACGCTTTGATGAGTTGGCAAAGCTCTATGGTGGTGCCGGCAATATTAAAGCACTGATCGCCAATAGCCTTTTGACCTCAAGTATTGTGACACCGCTATTGCAAAGTGAGTTTGTGTTAAGTGATGAGCAAAAAACACTAAGTGCATTAATGGGGCAAAAGCGTGAAGTGACTTATTATGATTTTGCTGCGAAAGATTATGCCAGTAAGATCAAGCCAACAGACAAAGAACTTCAAGCTTATTATGATGAACACAAAGCGCAATATGAGCAGATTGAGCAAGCCGTTGTATCTTATGTCAAACTATCATCTCAAGACTTTGTGAGTAAAGAGCCGGTATCTGAGAGTGAAGTCAATAGCTATTATCAAGCCAATAAAGATGCGCTTATGTCACCTGAGTTAAGATCTGGTGAGACAATCACAATTGATAAAAAGGCTAAAGATAGTAAAGCAATTGCTGATAAGCTTAAAGCCAATAAAGCATTAACGGCAGATGAGCTAAAAGAAGTTAAAATTGAACAGATAAAGCCATTATCACAAGCAGATGCTTCAGGCTTTGCGCAATTTGCGTTGTTTAATTTAACACTTGAATCACCTGTCAAAGAAACATCGGATAATGAATTTGTTAAATTAACAAAAATCATAGCACCTGCTGAGATGTCACTGTCAGAAGCAAAGCCTGTGATTGAAAAGATTCTTAAAAATCGTGCGGCATTGACTAAGTTTAATGAAGTGTTAACAAGTATTAATAGCAATAGCTTTGACCAAGTAGTCAAAGCCAATAAATTAACACCTGCAACGACAAATGCATTTGATAAAAATATGACAAGTGCAAATGTTGAAGGCAATGCCAAATTACAAGAAGCGGTGTTTGATCACAATAAAACGCAAGGCTTTATTGCCCAAGGTCAAACCGATGGCATTATCTACAAAGTTGATAAGATGATTCCGAAGCATACCTTAAGCTTTGCTGAAGTTAAAGATAAGGTCAAAACGGCGTATATTGCGACAGAGTCATTAGCGCAAGCGCAAAAAGCAGCACAAGATGCGCTTAAAGCTTTACAAGATAAAAAAGAAGTTAAAACGGTGAAAGCAAAAACCGAAACTATTTCACGCAGTGACTTCACCCTTGACCAAGACTTAAAAACAGCTATTTTCAGCGATGGTTTGAAGTCATACAAATTGGCAAAAAATGGCGAGTCTTATTGGGTATATGAAGTAGCAAAAGTCATTGATGGCACGGATCAATTACCAACGCAAGTGCTGCAAAACAACTATAGCAATATCGAGCTAAATGACTATTTGGTTGCATTAAAGAAACAATATAAAGTTGAGATTAATCATCAACTGATTCAATAATTACTTCCCCTATGTCTGTTATTTCAAAAAAAGTCTATGCCTTAGCAGGTCCTACTGCCTCAGGAAAAACGTCTCTTTCCATTGAGCTTGCCCAAGAAATGAATGCTGAAATTATCAGTGTTGATTCAGCGTTGGTATACAAGCGATTAGATATCGGTTCAGCTAAGCCAAATCTCTTGGAAATGAATGGTGTTGTCCATCATCTAATTGACATTATCGAGCCGTGGTTTAATTACTCGGTCAATGATTTTATCAATGATACTAAGCGATTGATTGAAGAGATTCATGCGCGTAACAAAGAAGTATTACTTGTTGGTGGTACGATGATGTACTTTAAAGCATTGCAAGAAGGTATATCTAAACTACCTGAAGCAGATGATAAAGTGCGTGACACCATAAAGTTACAAGGTTTAGCGTATTGGTATGACTTCTTGATGCATAAAGATCCTCTCACAGCCAACAAGCTTAATCCAAATGATCAACAGCGAATTGAGCGCGCCGTTGAAGTGATATTACTTACTGACCAACCTTATTCGCATATTATTGCTGAAAATGCCAAAGAGGGTGGTTTAGGTCAATCACTTAACTTATGTGCATTAGTTCCAAATGATCGTAAACATTTGCATCAGATGATTGAAAAGCGCTTTATGCAAATGCTAGATAATGGTTTTTTAAAAGAAGTTGAAGGGCTTAAAAATCTAGCGCTTATGCATGCTGATTTGCCATCAATGCGCAGTGTCGGTTATCGTCAAGCATGGCAGTATCTGGATGGAGAGTATGATTATAATCAATTTGTTGCCAAGGGAATTGCGGCAACACGCCAATTAGCCAAGCGCCAGTTAACGTGGGTTCGTAACTGGCAGCAACCGATATTTACGATTGATGCTAATTTAGAGTTTGATGAGAAGCTTAATCAAGCGTTGCGAGTCTTTAATTGCTAAATTATTCTGCCTTTGCCTTTCTGATAAAGAGCTAAGCATTAAGCGTATCAAGCTTGAGTGAATATGCTTTTTAGACTACAGTTTGTTTTGAGAGTCGATTTAGAAAGGATATCACGATGAAATTTATCAAAAAGCTTATAGCGATTATTACGGGGCAATCCAATCCAATGCAGCTATTTTTAGCAGCGCTATTTGGTTTTGTATTAGGGTTTATGCCAGGATTTCAATATGCACCACTAATTTATCTGGTTGCCGTTTTGCTTTTATTGTTATTCAATGTCAATTTAGTCGTGGCAGCGATTATTTTTGCGGTTGCTGAGATTTTATCCTTTATTTTAGAGGGACTTTCTTACCATCTGGGAACTTGGTTATTGGATGGCTTCTTGCAACCTTTATTTAAATGGATGATTAACGCGCCGATACTAGCATATGCTGGATTTGATTATTATCTGGTGAGTGGTAGCTTCATCTTGGCAATTATTTTTGGTGTGATTGTGGGCTTTGTGCTTGCGCGATCTGCTAAAAATATCAAAGTTAAGATGGCAGCACTACAGACTGAAAAAGAAGCGTACAATAGAATCATTAATAAGCGATCTATCAAAGTCATATCATGGGCTGTCTTTGGTAAATCAGCGCATAAGATTGATTGGACTAAATTGCGTGATAAAAAACTCAAGCATCCGTTTCGTTGGTGGGGTGTGATCGTAACGGTTGTAATCATTGTTTTGTTATTTGTTATGAGTAGCTTCTTGCAGTCGCAAGTTGTCAAAAATATTTTAGTTACTCAGCTAACCAAAGTTAATGGCGCGACAGTAGATATAGGACAACTTGATATTGATGCTTTAGAGGGAAAAATAGTGATCAAGGATTTGGCTTTTGCGAATCCTGAAGATTTATATCAAAATAGTTTCTTTGCAAAAGAGTTAAAAGCTGAAGTCAATGTAAGCGCACTGTTGGCAAAACGCCTTGAGCTAAGTGATGTGGTTGTCGATAGTGTTTTAACCAATAACAAACGTCAAAGCAAAGCCTCATTATATGCTAATACAAAGACAGAAAGTGATACTATAACTCCAGTTGATGATAAATCAAAAACAGCAGGTTCAGCCGAAGAAGTGAGCAAAGAGGATAAAATACAACAATTTGATGTGCGTCATTATCTTAAAAATGCCAATGAGTATTATGATTATCTGACTAAACTTGTGCGCGTGATTAAATGGCTGGCACCTGAGCCGGTAGCTCAGGAAGATAAAGCCATCAGTAAAAAAAATAACGATGTTATACCGGTCTATCAATATGCACAAAGGCAGGCATTGCACCTAATTGAGCAATCACCAACTCTTGTGATTGCTAGGCTTATGGTCAACAATATTCGTTATAATGACGCCTTAGCGTTAAATGTCACGGCAAGCAATCTCTCAACGCAACCGTGGCTGACCATTGCACCGACAAAAATCCATATTGTCAGTGTCGATAAGACGTTGAATATTGATTTTGTCAGTGCCAATAATAGTCGGATTGCGCCAAGCTTTGCGTTAATGCTCAAGGGTATGAGTGCGGATAAACTATTAAGTGATATCAAGTTTGGCAATAATTTTAATCTCACGGCTAAGACATATGATATTAGTATGCAGGGATCTTGGGCATGGCAATCTGGTGATATTGAACTTAATGCGCCAGCAAATATTACATTTTATGATGCGAAGATTAATGCCGGTGGTGTCAATCAGTCATTGGCGAAGCTGCCACTGAAATTTAATGTCAAAGGTAGCCTGAACAATCCTGTAATCGAGATGGATAATACCCAATTGCAGAATATTTTAATTGAGTCAGGCACCAATGCTGTTAAAGATCAGTTAAAGGGGGAGTTAAAAAGCAGGTTGCCGATTGGTTGGTAACTCTTTGCTGTATATAAATAAATCAATTGTTCTACTCTTAAAAAATAAATCAAAAAACTTTTAAAAAAATTCTTGAAATGCAAATTGCTATCACCATATTTTTGCCTGCAATAAACAACTAATGTTTAACAAATAGGTTAAAAAAAGGAGTCTAAATATGGCAATTCGCCCTTTACATGATAGAGTGTTGGTTCGTCGCGCTGAGGAAGAAGAAAAATCAGCAGGCGGGATTATCCTAACGGATAGCGCTAAGGAAAAACCAATGCAAGGTACGGTTATTGCAGCAGGTCACGGCAAGATTTTAACAGATGGTGGCATTCGTGCGCTTGATGTTAAAGTGGGTGATAAAGTATTATTTGGTAAGTACGCAGGCAATGAAGTTAAAGTTGATGGTGAAGAACTATTGATGATGCGTGAAGAAGATATTATGGGTGTGATTGAATAATCTTTGGCGTGGTAGTGTTCTTGGTGAGCTTGTGTAGGGGTGTATTGTATACGCCCGATGCTAAGGATGATGCCACATCAGATGATTGATTTTAAAAGCGAAATTTTTAATTAAGAATAAACAAAAGAAATTTAAGAGGAAAGAAACATGGCCGCTAAAGAAGTAATGTTTTCAGATGACGCACGTGCTCGTATGCTAGAGGGCGTTAATACATTGGCTAACGCAGTAAAAGTCACTTTAGGTCCTAAAGGACGCAATGTGGTACTTGAGAAATCATTTGGCGCTCCTGCAATTACTAAAGATGGTGTATCTGTTGCTAAAGAAATCGAATTGAAAGATAAGTTTGCCAACATGGGTGCGCAAATGGTTAAAGAAGTAGCATCAAAAACTGCTGATATCGCAGGTGATGGTACAACAACGGCAACTGTTTTAGCGCAAGCTTTATTAACAGATGGCTTGAAGGCAGTAGCCGCTGGCATGAATCCTATGGATCTTAAGCGTGGTATTGATAAAGCAACCATTAAAGCGGTTGATGCATTAAAAGCACTATCTAAGCCATGTGCTGATAACAAAGCGATTGAGCAAGTTGGTACGATTTCCGCAAACTCTGATGCGACAGTTGGTGAGCTAATTGCTAAAGCAATGGCTAAAGTTGGTTCTGAAGGTGTGATCACTGTTGAAGAAGGCAAAGGCTTTGAAGATGAGCTAGATGTTGTTGAAGGTATGCAATTTGATCGTGGTTACTTGTCCCCTTATTTTGCAACTAACCAAGAAAATATGACGGCTGAGTTAGAAAATCCGTACATTTTAATCGTTGATAAGAAAGTATCTAATATCCGTGACTTACTACCGGTATTAGAAGGTGTTGCTAAGTCTGGCAAGCCATTATTAATTATCGCTGAAGATGTTGAAGGTGAAGCATTAGCGACATTAGTTGTGAACAATATCCGTGGTATTGTTAAAGTCGCGGCTGTTAAAGCCCCTGGTTTTGGTGATCGTCGTAAAGCAATGCTAGAAGATATCGCTATCCTAACAGATGCTACGGTTATTGCTGAAGAAGTTGGTTTAACACTAGAAAAAGCAACAGTTGAGCATTTAGGTACGGCTTCACGCGTGCAAATCACCAAAGATGATACAACAGTGATCGATGGCGCTGGTCAAAAAGGCAATATTGAAGCACGTGTTTCTCAAATCAAAAAGCAAATCGAAGAATCAACCTCTGACTATGATCGTGAGAAGCTTCAAGAGCGTTTAGCTAAATTAGCAGGCGGTGTTGCTGTAATTCGTGTTGGCGCTGTGACTGAAGTTGAAATGAAAGAGAAAAAGGACCGTGTTGATGATGCGCTTCATGCAACGCGCGCTGCGGTTGAAGAAGGGGTTGTTGCTGGTGGTGGTGTTGCATTACTTCGTGCGCAAGCTGCTCTTGAGACGCTAAAAGGTGACAATGAAGACCAAGACCACGGTATCGCATTAATGCGTCGTGCAATGGAAGCGCCTTTACGTCAGATCGTTAAAAACGCCGGTGGCGAAGCTTCTGTTGTTGTTAATAACGTTCGCGCTAAAGAGGGTAGCTATGGTTATAACGCTGCAAATGATACATATGGCGATATGATCGAAATGGGTATCTTAGATCCAACGAAAGTAACACGCTCAGCACTACAACACGCTGCATCTGTTGCTGGTCTTATGATCACTACAGAAGCAATGGTTGGTGAGATCAAAGATGATAAAGCTGACGCAGCTGCTGCAATGGGCGGCATGGGTGGAATGGGCGGTATGCCTGGCATGATGTAATCATCAGCTATCCACAACTATAAATAATAAAAAAGGGGCGCAATGCCCCTTTTTATTGTTATCGTTTTTTTAGGCTATGATCATATTCCTGCCCACTTTGATTGTGTAAGCGTTGGCTGAGCGTCAGTCGAAGCCTCTATGAAGTGTGATTACCCTTCGACTTACGCTCAGGGTACGGTGAGCACTTGTGGGTGAATATTTAGTCTTAGCCTTTTTTTATTTTTTTATTTATCTAATGTTTTGATATGCATCTTACTCGCCAGTAGGGCAATGATGGCGATAATAAATACAGCGCTCATTAGATAAGCTGGTGAGTTAGTATTTCCCGTGTGATGAATCATGTAGGTTGCAATCGCTGGTGTTAAGCCACCAAATAATGCAAAGCCGACATTATAGCAAAATGATATGCCAGAATAGCGCACATCAGTTGGGAATAACTTCGTTAAGTAGGCGCTGACAGCACCAGCAATGCCACCGGCAAAAATAGACACCAAGGTATATGAAAGCATTACCGCGCCATGTGTTGACAAGCTATGATAAAAATAGATACCAGTGGGGATGAACAATAGGGCGCTGATTAAAATAACAAGTTTTTGACCAATGCGATCCGAGATGGCTCCAGCAATAGTGCAGAAAACTGAAAAAGTAAAAAGGTTAATAATCGTTGTATAAGCAATGACAGTATTATCATAACCTCTTAATTGCATAAATGAGGTGATATACAAATAGAAAATACTGACAACAGCGGCTTGTGATCCAACAATAAAAATGCCTAAAATGGCATTGCGTGCATGGTTCTTAAATAATGCCAGTATCGGTAATGTATGGCGCTTGCTTTCATTTAGGAAAAGTTCAGATTCCTCCAAACGTTTACGCAAGAAGTAGCTAATCACAGCAAGCACACCGCCAAAGATAAAGGCAATACGCCAAGCAATCGATGGGTCAACATGAATGAGTAATGCATGAGCAATATCCGCTAAGAAAATTCCAAGATTGATAAATAAGAAGATCACCCCACAGATTAGACCTGGGTGTTTGGGGATATGTTCACAAACAAAGGTAATGGCACCAGGGATTTCACCACCAATAGCAATGCCTTGTGCTAAGCGTAGCAAAATAAAAATAATGGTTGCAGTAATTCCTAAGGTGCTAAAGCCAGGCAACAAGCCCATTAATAGTGTTGCTAACGCCATAATACTTATTGAGAGTACAAAGACTTTTTTGCGTGTGTATTTGTCGCCAAAATGACTAAACAGCATGCCGCCAAAAGGACGCGCTAAATAGCCAATCGCAAAAGCAACGAAAGCACCAAGCATACTAAGTACCGGTGATGATGAAGGGAAAAAAGTCTCACCAATAGCCATGGCAAAGACGGCAAATATCACAAAATCATAAAACTCGAGTGCACCACCAAGGCTTGAAAGTAAAATGATTTTCCATTGTTTACTGTTTACGGGCATTTTTATTCTCCATTTAAGTCTAACCTTGCTCTTTATTCCTAATTGTTTTGAGCAATTAATATTGCGTATTTTTCCAGCTAGATGCAACTTAAAAAGTTAAATAAAATTGCAATATAGCGAATATAAAAAATATAGTAGCTTGCTTTAGAAAGAAAAACGCCAAAAAAAGTAATTTTAACGCAGCTTTGGTTGTGTTCTGCAATTAGGCTTACTAGAATACTTTGCATTTGTGGTGCACTGTTTTTCAACCGTGCAATTTAGGTAGTTAAGGCAAGGTTTTTTTAGATGTTATTATGGTTAACCGGTTGGTTGTCACAATATTTTACGTTTATGCATATTTTTAGCAGTTATGTGACTGTGCGCTCACTTATGGCAGCATTAACGGCACTTTTGATTAGTTTGTTTGTTGGCAAACCGATGATTAACTGGTTGAGTAAAATGCAGATAGGGCAGGTAGTGAGGGATGATGGACCGCAAACACATTTGGTGAAGAAAAACACACCAACGATGGGAGGGTGCTTAATTATTTTTTCCATTGTTGTATCGATTTTATTATGGGCAAAGCTTAATAGTCCTTTTATATGGGTCTTGCTTTTTGTACTTGTCAGTTTTGGCTTGATTGGTTTTTTAGATGACTTTCTAAAGCTCGTATTAAAGCACCCTAAAGGTTTACGTGCCAAATACAAATACTTGATGCAGTCGGCTTTTGCGATAGTGGCAATGCTGTGGGTTTATGTCTTATTGCATAACTATATGGACTTTAGTTTAGCAGTCCCCTTTAGTAAAGACTGGGTTATTCCACTAGGTGCTTGGGTTATCCTATTGGGATATTTTGTGATAACAGGAAGTAGTAATGCGGTAAACTTAACCGATGGCTTAGATGGATTGGCTATTTTACCGATTGTGCTTGTGGCAATGGGGCTTGCTGTCTATGCCTATGTCATTACCAATAGTGCCTTTGCTGGACACTTGCTTTTTGATTATATGCCCAATGTTGGGATTGATGAGCTTGTTGTATTTTGTGCTGCGATTGCGGGCGCTGGCTTTGGTTTCTTATGGTTTAACACATATCCTGCGGAAGTATTTATGGGCGATGTTGGTTCTCTAGCATTGGGGGCGACACTTGGCACCATAGCCGTTATTATTCGTCAAGAGTTAGTGTTTTTTATTATGGGCTTTTTATTTGTGATGGAAACGGTTTCAGTTATTCTGCAAGTTGGTTCATATAAACTAAGAAAAAAGCGTATTTTTAGAATGGCGCCACTTCATCATCATTTTGAATTAAAAGGTTGGCCTGAAACCAAAGTGGTGGTGCGTTTTTGGATTTTGACGGTTATTTTTGTATTAATCGGGCTTGCTGCACTTAAAGTGCGTTAATGTGACGATGAAATGATTGAGTCAAAGCCTTTTTTTTATTATCAAACACGACAAATCAATCGTGTATTAGTTGTGGGTCTTGGTGTTTCAGGGGCTGCCGTTGTTGATTATCTAAAAGCTTATGCGCTAGAGATCGATATCTTCGATCAAAACTTTAAAAACGTGAGTGTTATAGTTGATTATCAAAACTTTGATGAAATCAACCTTGAAAACTATGATTTAATTGTCGTAGCTCCTGGCATTCCCGTCAATAAAGCACCATTTAATCAACTCTATCGTCATTGGCATAAAGTAGTTGGCGATATTGAGCTATTTGCATTAGCTATCGCATCAGGCAATGACGAGAAAAACCATAAGCAAAAAAGGCAAAAAGTGATTGCGGTCACGGGTTCAAATGGCAAAAGTACCGTTGTCTCTTTGCTTTTTCATGTGCTTAAAAGCCTTGGAATAAATACTGCTTTAGGCGGCAATATTGGCATCCCTGCTTTAAGCCTTATCGATGAAAAGGTTGATGTTTATGTGCTTGAGGTTTCAAGTTTTCAGATCGATTTATTAAAAAACGCACAGTTTGATGTTGTGGCAGTGCTTAATTTATCTCCTGATCATTTAGATCGTTATGCTGATTATAAGGCGTATTGTGATGCTAAGTTGGCATTGTTAACTCGTGGTAAATATCGTGTAATGAATGCCAAACAAAAAGACTTATTAAATCATAGAGCGGATGAGACGCTTTCATATTTTAATAATGACACTACTTATGTCGATGATGATAAAGCGATATTTCATCACGAGGTATTTTGTCAGCAGTCTGAGCTGATATTGCAAGGCAGACATAATCTTGAGAATATCTTAGCGGTGCTCATGATTTTAGACGGATTAATGAGTTTGTCTGAAGGTGAAAAAGCCAAGATTAAATCAGCGATTGCTACATTTAATCCGCTTGCGCATCGCTGTCGTTTGGTTAGAACGTTTGAAAATATTCGCTATATCAACGACTCAAAAGCCACGAATATTGCATCAACGGAAGCCGCTCTTATCGGTCTAGGCAATAAAGAGACTAAAAACATTATTATTTTGTTAGGTGGTTTAGCAAAAGGTGCTGATTTTAGCGAGCTAGTGCCTGTACTTAAAACGTATGTTAGAAAAGCGGTCGTTTATGGGCAAGATCGTATGTCAATTTATCAAGCCATTGCCAATGAGGTTGATTGTATGCTTTGTCAGAGCTTCGATGAGGCATTTAATGCTACCACAACCCTCGCTTGTCAAAATGATATTGTGTTATTATCACCGGCATGTGCAAGCTTCGATGGCTTTTTAAGTTATGCTCATCGTGGTGAATATTTTGAAGAATTGGTTAATAAGCTAAGGTAACAGCGTGCTTTTTTTTATTCGTAATTTTTTTAGTCAGCGCAATAGCAAAAAGGTGCGCGTTCGAGCGACCATTGAGCTTGATATGGCATTTGTTTTTTTGGTGTTGGGATTATTAGCGTTTGGTTGGATTATGGTGACCTCGGCATCGATGGTTGATGCTAATTATGACTATGGCAACCCTTATTTTTATTGTGTGCGTCAAGGCTTCTTTGCAATACTTGGTATAGGGGCAATGATTTGTGCATTACTAGTACCAACAGATAACTATCAGAAAATCTATAAGCTGTGGTTGATTATTGCCTTTGTTTTGCTCGTTGCTGTATTGATTCCGCATATTGGACGCGAGGTGAATGGCTCACGGCGTTGGATCCCTTTGATTGTGATTAATGTGCAGGTTTCAGAGGTTGTTAAGCTATGTGCGATTATGTACTTTTCATCTTATCTCGTGCGCTTTGGAGATGTTGCCAGAGAAACATTCAAAGGTGTTGTTAAACCACTGATTATTCTTGCGGCAATGGCAGGACTGCTACTTAAAGAGCCTGATTTTGGTGCATCTGTTGTGATGTTTACCTGTGTGTTTGGCATTATGTTTATGGCGGGAGTTAAATTGAGATGGTTTATTATCCTAATTGTATTAGGTGGGGTTGCGGCAACTTTTCTAGTGCTGTTTGAACCGTATCGTTTGGCGCGTTTAAATGGCTTTATGAATCCGTGGGCGGATGCCAATAATACTGGTTATCAGCTAGTGCAAGCACTTATTTCGTATGGTCGAGGTGGCTGGCTTGGTGATGGTTTAGGCAGTGGTATTCAAAAGCAGTTTTTCCTACCTGAAGCGCATACTGATTTTATTGTGTCCGTGGTGGCTGAAGAGCTGGGCGCAGTTGGTGTGATCACACTGCTTATGGTTTATGCTTATTTGATCTGGAAAGGCATGCGAATTGCCAGTCTGGCTTATGTCCTTGATCGTCATTTTCAAAGCTATGTTGCTTATGGCATAAGCTTTTGGGTGGCTTTTCAGGTGATTGTGAATATTGGAGTGAATATTGGTGTCTTACCAACCAAAGGCTTAACATTGCCATTGATTAGTTATGGTGGAAGTAGTTTACTGATTATGTGTTTTGCGTTGGGTATTTTGCTTAGAATCGACTTTGAGAATAAGATTATGGCAGATGAAATTATGCCACGTTATGTCTATCAAAAAATACCATAAGAAAGAGGGGCGTTTATGAAAAAACAAACACATTATGACGTATTGGCGCATGTTATTCATTGGCTATTTGCTTTAGCCATTATTTTTCAATTATTATCAGCACAATGGATGCATCATAAAGTAAAACCAGGTGTTGAACCATGGACATTAAAGTTATTTCTATTTCATGAAATTTTCGGTGTCACTGTGTTTTTCCTGTTATTAGCCTATTTATTACGTGCTGCGAGTTTAGTAGAAAAGGATAAATTCGGGCATCTTTTCCCCTATAACAAAAAAGGTCTTAGTCTAGTAATAGCCGATATCAAAACATTATGTCGCTGCCGTTTGCCAGATCGTGCTTTTGGTGGGTTAGCTGGACTGATTCAAGGCTTAGGTTTTATGCTATTGTTTTTGGTCGCTTTATTGGGGACACTCTGGCTTGTGATTCCTGCCAATTATATTGGTACCTCATTGCTGCATGATATCAAGGAGCTACATGAGTTCTTTGCGCAAATTGTTTGGTATTATTTAGCGGGACATGTTGGCATGTTCTTAATTCATGTTATAGTGGATAAAATTTCAAAAAATAAAAAGTAAAAAAATAAAAAACAGTATAAAGTGGAGTAGAGCGCGTGATAGACATACACGATAAAACAGATAATACACGTATCAAAGACAAACGCACCTTAGTGCCATCTGGGGTTATTCATGAAGAGCATCCGATTACCAAAGAAGCCACGTCAACAGTAATTGCCGCACGTAAAGCAGTATCCAATGTTTTGCAAAACAAAGATGATCGTATGGTTGTCGTTGTTGGACCGTGTTCAGTACATGATATCAAGGCCGCAAAAGAATATGCAGGGCTTTTGTTAAAAGAAGCGAAAAAGCATGCCGGAGAGCTTGTTGTGATCATGCGTGTGTATTTTGAAAAACCAAGAACAACGGTGGGTTGGAAAGGTTTAATCAATGACCCTGACTTAGATAATAGCTTTAAAATCAACAAAGGTTTACGCATGGCGCGCCAGTTGTTATTAGATATCTCAGATATGGGATTGCCGTGCGCGACTGAGTTTCTAGATGTGATTAGCCCACAGTATATTTCAGATCTCATCGCATGGGGTGCCATTGGTGCGCGCACGACTGAGAGTCAGGTGCATCGCGAGTTAGCCTCAGGCTTATCTTGCCCAATAGGCTTTAAAAATGGTACTAAGGGTAGTATTGGTATTGCGGTTGACGCAGTAAGAGCAGCAAAATCAAAGCATCATTTCTTGGGGGTGACCAAGCAAGGCACAACAGCAATTTTTGAAACAACAGGTAATGCCGATGCGCATATTATTTTGCGTGGTGGCAATGATGGACCAAACTATGCCAAAGAATATGTTGATGAAGCAGCTGGTGCGTTAAAAGAGCATCACTTGCCACACAAAGTGATGATTGATTGCAGTCATGGTAATAGCAGCAAAGATTACAAAAAACAATCTTTGGTGATCGATGATATTTGTGAGCAATACAAAGCAGGTAGTCAGGATATTCTCGGGGTGATGATTGAGAGTAACTTAAAAGAAGGCAATCAATCGATTTTTGTAACACCACTAGAGTATGGCAAAAGTATTACTGATGCTTGTGTTGGTTGGGATGAAACGCTTGAGATGCTTGATAAACTAGCATCTGCTGTTAAAGAAAAGCGTCAAGTGAAATAAACTAATGCCTAAGACTAAACATTCACCCGCAAGTGCTCACCGTACCCTGAGCGTAAGTCGAAGGGTAATACACTCTCATAGAGACTTCGACTTACGCTCAGCCAGCGCTTATACAATCAAAGTGGGTAGAAATATGGCTATGGCAAAGCTAATCAATCAATAATCGTGAAAACTATTGCTCAAATCAGAGCCTTTCTAATTGAAATTAATGCATTAAAATCAACTGCTTATCAGACAATAGATCTTAATAAGAATCCTTTTTTTCTCATTGAAAACCTTTATCAAGATCACCGATTGGTCACAGAAAATGACGGCTTTATTGCACTTAAAGGACAAGTGCATGATGGGCATCGTTATGTCAATCAGTTGCGAGCCCAAGGCGTTAACTTAATTTTGGTTGAAGACGTCAGTTTAATCGATCCACAGGACATCCCTTTTGTTATTGAGATTCGGAATTTAAAATCAATTCTCGCAAGCTTGGCAAGTTGGTTTTATGATTACCCATCCGAGCAACAAAATATCTTTGCAGTGACTGGTACTAATGGTAAAACTTCAATTTGCCATTTCTTGGCGCAAAGTTTATCAAGGCTTAATCATAAGGTCGGTGTGCTTGGAACTATTGGTAATGGTATCTTTCCAACACTTGAAGATTCCGCTTTAACGACTTTGGATAATCTAAGCTTACAGCGGATACTTAAGAACTTTTATGATCAAGACGCTGACACGGTTGCCATGGAAGCGTCATCACATGCCATTAGTCAGCGACGTATTCTCAACGTCAATATTCAAACGGCGATTTTCAGTAATCTGGATATTGATCATTTGGATTATCACCAGACGATGGAGCAATATTTCCAAGCCAAGCGCCAGTTATTTAAATTAGCAAGTGTCAAGAAATGTGTGATTAATATTGATAATGACTATGGTAGTCGTTTGTATGCTGAGTTGACTGAACAACAAGAGAAAGAGGTTTTTAGTTTTAGCCTTGTTAATAGTAAAGCCGATTGTTATATGCCAATAACATCGATATCGCCGCAAGGTTTTGTGGTTGATGTATTTTTTAAAAATAACAAGGAATTAGCTATTACGATCCCCATTATGGGTGAATACAATGTCAGCAATATTGCCGCGGTAGTTTGCGCTTTATTGGCAAACGCTTATCCTTTTACCGACGTATTGAAAACTGTGAATGATTTACATAATCCCAAAGGGCGGCTTGAAAAGCTTATACATGATGGAAAAGCAACCGTTGTTATCGATTACGCACATACTGCAGATGCTTTAGCCAAAGCCTTACAAGCCGTGCGTGTGCAAACAAAGGGCAAGCTTTATTGCGTGTTTGGTTGTGGTGGTTCACGCGAGCATAGCAAACGTCCATTGATGGCAAAAGCAGCACAACAATATGCTGATTTTGTGATCGTGACAGAGGATAATAGTCGCACCGATGATATTAAAGATATTGTTCAAGATATCATCTCAGGATTCGATGATGAATTCACTGAGTTTATCGTAATTGAAGAACGTAAACAGGCAATAGAATATGCATTAAGCATCGCAAATGCTCACGATGTTATTTTACTTGCTGGGAAAGGGCATGAAACCTATTTAGATAAGCATCATCAGAAAACACATTTTGATGAGCGTGAAGTGGTATTGGAGTTTTGGAGAAAAAATGATTAAGTCATTAAAGTCATTGGCTTTGCAATTAAATGGTGCTCAGTACATTGGGCAGGATGTGGCAATTACTGGCGCGCATATTAACTCAAAAGAGATTAGTCAGGGACAACTTTTTGTCGCACTACAAGGTGAGCGTGATGGACATGATTTTATTGATCACGCCATACAAAATGGTGCAGCTGCAGTTTTGGTGGCACAACAACAAGCTGATCTTAACGTGCCACAAATCATCGTCAAAGATACGCGTAAAGCGCTGTTTGATTTAGCCCTTTTATATCGCAAAACACTGAATCTGCCAGTGTTGTCAATAACGGGCAGTTGCGGCAAAACGACCACCAAAGAAATGCTGGTGTCTATGCTTAAAGCATTTGGTAAGGTGCATTATAGTCATGGTAATTTTAATAATGATCTTGGTGTACCGATGACAGTGTTGTCAACCCCGCAAGATGTTGATTTTGTAGTGATTGAAGCGGGCACCAATGCACCAGGTGAGATCCCGCATTTAACACAGTTAATCAAGCCAGATTATGCCGGCATTACCAATGTGTCAGCATCACACTTAGAAAAGCTAAAATCTTTAGATGGTGTAATGATTGAAAAGGGTGCCTTATTACAGGGTATACAGCCGCAGGGCAAAGCAATTATTAATTTAGATGATCCAAGAATTAATGCTTTTGCTAAAGCTTTAGCGGTTGATCAAGTCACATTCTCGATGAATAACACAGCTGCTGATATTTATTTATATGCGCAACAAGAGTCAATAACCGCATTGAGCTTTACAGTGAGCGTGGCAAAGAAGCGCTATGAAGCACGATTGAATGTCATTGGTCAGCATAATATTCAAAATACATTAACAGCACTTTCGTTTATCTATGCCTTGCAATTAGATATTCAGTCATCACTTAATGCATTAGCAAATTATCAACCTTATAAAGGACGCTTCTCTTTAGTAACTTTAAATGATTATGTGACACTGATTGATGATACTTATAATGCCAGTGTTCAATCGGTTAAAGCGGCAATTAATGATTTAGCGACATTTAAGGGTGACAAGTATCTTGTGCTTAGCAATATGGGCGAGCTTGGCGAGCATGCGGAGCATTATCATCAAGAGGTTGGGCGCTTGATTAAGCAATCAAGTATTGACTATGTCTATTTGTATGGCAATAAAGCATGGATGACATTACTGGCTAAAGAAGCAGGAGGATATGCACGATACTTTGAGCATAAGAATGCTTTAATTGAAGCGTTACGGAATGATCTTAACAACAATCAAAATATACTTTCACGCATTTTAGTTAAGGGCTCACGTGCTAATCAGATGGAAGATGTGGTTGGTGCGTTGAAAAAGTATTATAAGGAAGCGGCATTATGAAAAGGATAAAGCAGTGGTGGTTGGTCTCAATGGTATTGTTAGTTGCCGGATGTGCGACGTATAAACCCATGCAGACAGCAAAGAGTGTTGATCTGCAAAAGTATATGGGTAAGTGGTATGAGATAGCTCGCCTGCCTAATAGCTTCCAAAAAGGTTGTCATTGCTCTACTGCTGAATATAAGGTACTAGATAAAGATACAATCTCAGTTACCAATACGTGCTATAAAGATGGCAAGTTAAAAGAAGCCACAGCAACTGCTTGGCGATCCAATGCCGATGATAATAGTAAGCTTAAGGTTAGGTTCTTTTGGCCATTTACGGGTAAGTATTGGATCTTATACGTCTCTGATGATTATCAGTATGCTGTGGTTGGTGAACCCTCCAGAGAATATCTGTGGTTTCTAAGTCGCACAAAACATATCAGTCAACAGCAGTTAGATTTGATGAAAAATATAGCCATTCAACAAGGCTACAATTTAGATCAGTTGATTGTTGCGGATAATCTCAACTGTTAATAGCCGCTATTACCTACAAGCTGATCACTTACCTAAAAGCATCAAAAATTTCTTCGATACTAGACTCTAGCTATGGGCAATCATAGCTATAAATAATCGTTATATGTGATAGAATTGTTATCGGAAACTAATTGTAAAGGGAGTTCGTTATGACAAGTAGTGTTTGGTGGAGCAGGAAATATTCAGTTGCAATATAGATGATCTCAAACTTTTAAGGGTAGGAAGATGCATATTCATAAAGTTAAAATTAGTAATTTTAAGGGTTATTTTGATCAACAGTTCGAGTTTAGTATTCCAAATGGGCGAAAGGGCAGTGGACTCAATATTTTAGTGGGAGAAAATAATACTGGGAAATCAACTATTTTTGAAGCTATCAGTTTTGTCAGAAATGGAGTGTCTGATATTAGTCAAATTGTTAATAAAAATGCTAACAGTAGTGCTCAAGTAGACTTAACATTTACTGGTGACATTAAGCAAATATTAGAGTCCTTTGCTCAAGAGAAGAAAATAGACACACTTGGAAAGCTGATTTATGATCAGAATGGAGTCGGTTTTTTTCAAATATCAAGAAATACGGATGAAGAAAAGAAAATTAAAGTTTGGAATGAAAGTGATCAATCTTTTGCTAACCCAAGTGGTATTGATGCAGTTATAAAAGGGATTTTTGAGCTAAATTTTGTTTGGGCAGATACAAATCCCAATGATCAAGCTAAGTTTGGAGCTTCTACAGTTTGTGGTAAGCTATTAAAAGGTATCTCTACTGCCTTACATGATCAAAGTGAATATAAAGCATTTAAAGAGAGTTTTCATAAAATTTTTAATAATGAGGATTCCCTATTACAGAAGCAATTGAATATAATTGAAGAAAAAGTGCAGGGCATTTTTCATGAACAATTTGGAGATGCTTCAATATCTTTTAAATTTAATGAACTTGATTCTGATTCATTTTTTAAAAATGTAACTATCCAAGTTGATGATGGAATTTCAACAACATTATCTGAAAAAGGTAGTGGGATGCAAAGAGCAGTTTTTTAGCTTTATTGCAGGTGTATGCAGAAGATTTGAAGAAACACCCTGAGCTTGAAGAAATTGACAAGCCATTTTTCCTATTTATTGATGAACCTGAAATATGTTTACACCCAAAGGCGCAATCAAAACTGTTAGACAGTATTTTAGAGTTAACAAAGCATAATCAAATTTTTTTAACAACTCACTCACCATATTTTCTATTAGGGATGCCTTTACATAAAATAGGACTCTTTATAACGAAAAAGGTAAACAACTTAAATAGAGTGGAAAATATTAATGATGCTGAAGTGCAGTTATTTCCATGGAGCCCAACTTGGGGTGAGATTAACTTTTATGCTTATGATATGCCAACACCTGAATTTCATAATGAGCTATATGGTTATCTTCAGGAAAAAACTGAATGTGAAGATCAAAAGAAATTAGACGCATATTTACAAGATCAAAAAATTCAACTAACAAAAAAATGGGTTAACGAAAGTAAAAAAATACCTGCACCTTATGACGTGAGTTTACAAACATTTATTCGCAACAAAATTCATCATCCTGAAAATACTACTATGCAAAATGAAGGGTATTCTATTCAAGAATTAAAAGACTCTATTAATGAAATGATTAAGCTAATCAAAGGCTTATCAAAAAATAATATTAACTTAAGCAAAGAAATAGAAAAAACACCATGAAAATCCTCCATACCTCCGATTGGCATTTAGGGCGCATGCTTTATGGCAAAAAGCGTTATCCTGAATTTGAAGCCTTTTTAAATTGGTTAATTGATATTATTAAATTGCAAAAGATTGATATTTTATTAATAGCTGGTGATGTCTTTGATACCACAACACCGAGTAATTATGCCCAAGAGCTGTATTTTCGGTTTTTAAGTGATGTGTCTAAAAATACGGATTGTCAGCATGTGGTGGTGATTGGTGGTAATCACGACTCGCCTAGTTTGCTTGAGGCGTCCAAAAGTGTATTAAAAGCACTTAACATCTATGTAGTGGGAGCAGCGTGTGACAATCCACAAGATGAAGTGATTACACTGACAAAGGATAACGGCATACCGCAAGCAATCATTTGTGCAGTACCTTACTTGCGTGATCGTGATATCAGAAAGGTTGAAGCCAGTGAAACGTTGGATGATAAGAATAAGAAATTAATATCAGGCATTAAGCAGCATTATCATGAGGTGTGTCAGTACGCCAAAGAGAAGCAGATTGAGCTTTGCAAAACACATAAGCTTGAATATTTGCCAATGATTGGTATGGGGCATTTGTTTGCCGCCGGAGGCAAGACCGAAGTTGATGACGGTGTGCGTGAGCTATATGTTGGTTCGTTAGCACATGTTGATGCGAGTATATTTCCTGATTATCTTGATTATGTTGCCTTGGGGCATTTGCATGTGCCACAAATGGTGGCTAAAAAAGAGCATATTCGCTACAGCGGCTCACCCATTGCTATGGGCTTTGGTGAGGCTAAGCAGCAAAAGCAGGTGTTAATGATTGACTTTAAAGATGGCAAGTAAAGTCATTACACCTATTACTGTTCCATGCTTTCAATCGTTAGTTAGTATTAAAGGTAATCTGGAAGGTATCTTGGCATCCTTGTCACAGCTAACAACTGATAAAAGTAATAGCTGGCTTGAGATTGAATATATAGGTAAAGAAATCATCAGTGATCTGACAGAGCAAATTAATGCTCATATTCAAGGCAGTGAGCTTGAGATCAGACGTATCAAAAACAAACGCATAATTGATAAAGCGATAAGTCAATCTCAAAGTAGTGAAACACTAGAGGATCTCAATGAAATAGAAGTGTTTGAGCGCTGCTTAGCTGCGCATGATATTCCAAAAGATCAGCAAGCTGTTTTGATGGATTGTTATCAAGAGATTATGCTGCAGCTTGTTGAGGAAGATGTGCAGGCAGAATAGAGGTGAATTGCCTAAGAGAGTGATATTTAAGGAATATGCATAAATGATTGATGATAAAGAGTCAAAAGAAAAGCTACAGAATGATGATAAAGAAGCATCAATAGTTAATGAGTTACTACCAACTAAAGCTTTAGAAAAAATATGGTTGTTTTCAAAAGTCTCGTTTATTTTAGGCGTTATCATAGGTTTTGTAATTATTTTTTTATATCTATTGCATATTCAAATGAATATAGGGATGCTTAGTATTGGAGATTTATATACATTGATTGCTGTAGCTGCTGTCTCAGGAATTGCCTACTTAAGTTTTTTTATTATTGTGCAACAGGCATCTATATCAGTTTCATGGGTGGTTTTAAAAGTATCTAAAAAACTTAAATATACAGATATTTTTGATCGAAAAAATAATGCAATTAATGCTGCAATGCTCCTATATAGTTTATATATGCTAATAGTCTTATTAGTTATGATAATAGCTGTAAGTTTGGGAAATGTTATAAATTATATTTCTCCTGCCATGAAGTTTATAGGTTTATCAGTAACATTGATACTAACTATAGCTACTGTTGTATTTTTTTCATTTATAAGTATGACAAATAGATCGATAAGGTTATTTTCAACATTTGTATTTACCTTCTTTGCGCTATTAATTGGCTTAGGAATGCCAGGTTTTTTTACACATGCTTCATTGGTTCAAATTCCTATAAAAGCCCTTAATCTTTCAAAAGATAATGTTTGTATCGTTGCAAAACGAGACGAGTTAACTCCATTAATTAACTCAGCAAAGCATAAAGGAAGATCAATATTAAAAAAACATTTAGATTGCTCAGATAACTCACAGTTTTGTACACTGGTAAACATTAATATTTTATTTCAGGGCATAGGTTCAAATACCAAAATTAGAGCGCCTATTTCAGAAAGTGAGACTATTGATGTAACAATACCAAACTCCTCAATTATTGCTATTTATGACACGCCAAAAATAACATCTAACACAGCTAATAATAGTACTGGAGCATCTGCCTCTAAAACTCAAATCGATAGGGATAAACCATGAAAATCCTCAACTTACGATTCAAAAATTTAAATTCTCTGTATGGTGAATGGTCAATTGATTTTACTGATCCTGATTACATAGATAATGGCTTGTTTGCAATCACGGGTCCAACTGGAGCGGGTAAATCAACCATATTAGATGCGATTTGTTTGGCGCTTTATGGGCAGACGCCACGACTAAAAATTATCTCTGAGTCGGTCAATGAAGTAATGTCACGCCAAACAGGGGAATGTTTTGCAGAAATTACATTTCAGACGAATGAAGGTGTGTATCAATGTCATTGGAGTCAACGCAAAGCGCGAGGCAAAGCAGATGGAAAGTTGCAATCACCAAAGCATGAAATCAGTGATTATAATAAAGCTAAAGTATTAGAAACAAAAATTAAAAAAGTTAAAGAACTCGTTGAACAAAAAACAGGAATGGACTTTAAGCGCTTTTGTAAATCGATTTTGTTAGCACAAGGCGGCTTTACTGCCTTTTTAAAAGCGTCATCAGATGAGCGCTCTGAAATCTTAGAGCAAATGACGGGTTCTGAAATTTATAGTGATATATCCAAAATGGTGTATGCGCGTGATAAGCAGGAAACAGATAAAGTCATATTATTACAGAAAGAGCTAGAGGGTATTCAGGTATTATCACAAGAGAAGCTGACACAGCTAAATAATGATCTTGTCATTAATAAGTCATTGATTGAGCGATTAGATATTAGCGAAAAAGTCTTGAGTGATAAAGTGAATTGGCTTCAAACCATTGAGAAGCTTCAACATGAGGTGTCGCAACTACAAAAGCAATATGAGCATATACAGCAACAGCAAGACGCATTCAAACCAAAGCAGCAGCAATTGATCCGTTTACAACAAGTCAAAGAGATTAATCCAATTTATGAGGCCTATCAGAGTGTTTATGCTGAGCTAAACAAAGTGAAAGATCAGATTGGTGCTTTGCAGCTTAAGCGTCCACAGTTACAAAAAGATGCGGATAGATTTGTAGAAAAATCTAATGAGGCAAAAGCAGGTTGGCAACAAGCTAAAGAAGCTCAAGGAGAACAAACTCCAATCATTAAAGACGTGCGCAAGCTTGATCATAATATTCAATATAAACAAGATCAATTGCATCAGCTTGAAAAGAGAGTTAATGCATTAAATACTGAGCTGACGAATCAACAGAAGCAGAGAGAAAGTATCCAACAGAGTGTTATTAAGCTTGATAAAGCCAATCAAGCCAATACGCTATACACTCAGCAACATGCGGTAGATGAAGATTTAATCGCTGATTTTCAAGGTATTCAATTACAAATCAGTTCAATTACAGATAAGCACAATGCACTCAATAGTTATCATACTGAAGTTGAAAAGACGCAAAAGCAACTAGACCAAGCTGTACAGCAACAAGATCAATGCCAACAAACGGCGAATGTTGCTAATAATGATTTAGATCAAGCTAAGCAGTATTTGGCAACATTAAATCTTAATCTTGAAAGTATATTGGCAGGTAAGCAGCTTGAAGATTATGAGGAGACCTTGGAGCTTAAACTGCATATCCAAGAGCAGCAAAAAGTCATTATTCATTTAGAGAAAGAGCGTCACAAGCTCATTGATGGTGAGGCTTGTCCTTTGTGTGGTGCTTTGGATCACCCTTATACACAGGGCTTACCAGCTTTTGATGCAGATGATGATATTAAAACATTAAAATCACAGATTAAAAAAATAAAAGCATCGCAAAAAGAAGTTGCTGAACAAGAGAAGCAGGTCGCTCAAAAGCGGCAAGTGCATGGTGATTTAATGACACAGTTACGTGTGGCAGATGAAAAAGTAACAAATGCCAAATCAGCATTAGCTAAAGCAAAAGAGCAACTGTCACTAGCGCAAGAAAGCGTATCAAAGGCAATGTGTCAATTTAATGAAGTGTTGAATAAATATGGCATGGTAGTAACACATGTTAAGCAACTCTCTAAAGTCAATGGTCAGCTGCAACAACGTTTGAATCAATGGCAAAAAACGCAACAGGCACTGCAAAACTATGCACAACAAAAACAACAGTCTACTGAGCAACTAAATCTTGTTGAACAGCAAATTAAGCAGAGCAATCTTTCTATACAACAAGAGCAAGCAGCAATAGTTAGCCTCAATGAGGAAAAGAAATCGCTTGTCCAAGCTCGGCAACAGCTATTTGCAGATAAAGATCCCGATGATTATGAGCAGCAATTGCAACAGGCAGTTGATCAGGCGCAAAAGCAATATGATCATTTCGCTGAAGAGGTAAAAGCGATTGATGATAAAATACTTGAATTGAATACTCAATTAAGTACCTATCAGGCATTGCAAATAGAAAAAGATAATGAGTATACACGTCGGCAACAGGATTTTTATGAACAGCTAAAGTTATACAATATAATGGATGAAGAGGCCTTTAAAGAGCTTTTAAAGCAAATAGATCAAATCAAACCATTGCAACAGGAAGCGGAGCAATTACAAAATCATTGGCGTGATATAGATAGTCAATTAAATGTTAAAAGGAATGAGTATAACCAACTTCATAATGCGTCATTGACAGATGAGAAACTGGAAAATTTGCAGCAGCAGCAACAGTTTATCCAAAATGAAAAGCAACAAACGTATGAAAGTTTAGGGTCATTAAACACGCAATTACAAGAACATGATAGTGCAGTGCTGGCATTTAAAAATAAGCTAGCGAGTGTTGATAAGCAAAAAGCACAAGCGCAAAAATGGGCAAATCTTAGAGTTTTGATTGGTTCACAAGATGGCAAAAAGTATCGCAACTTTGCCCAAGGCTTAACTTTTGAGCTGATGGTTAATTATGCCAATCAGCAATTACAGCAAATGAGTGATCGCTATTTGTTAGTGCGTGATAGCAATGAGCCTTTAGAGTTAAATGTGATTGATAATTATCAAGCAGGAGAAATACGCACGACAAAAAACCTCTCAGGCGGTGAGAGTTTTATCATGAGCTTGGCTTTGGCACTTGGTTTATCCAAAATGGCAAGCCAAAAGATTCGTGTTGACTCTTTATTTTTAGATGAAGGTTTTGGGACATTGGATGAAGATGCGTTAGAGATGGCGTTGGAAGCACTATCACATTTGCAGCAAGATGGTAAATTAATCGGTGTGATCTCGCATGTCCCTGCATTAAAAGAGCGCATTAGCTCACAAATCAAGGTCACTCCAATCTCAGGAGGCAAAAGTGTATTAAGTGGTGTGGGGTGTTAAAGTGGTTAATAATTGGCAAGATATTCCTCATTTTTTGATGGATTTGAGTAGATAATCAAAATGACGAAATTAGTAGATGTAACAAAGCAAGAACAAATTAATAATGCAATAGCAATATTAAGGGCGTGGCATAAAGTTGAGTTTTTTCAACCTTATAAAATTCCAGATGATAGTAACTACGAAAATAAAGGAGTTAAAATTACATTTGATGAACTACAAAGGCAGCAGGATGCTATTTTACCTTGGTTAGATACAAACGCCAGACTTCAGATAGGTCTTTATCCAGAACAGCATGCAATGTATACACTACATATCAATCTATTTGATTTAAACGAAATAAATACGATAGTTGATAATGTGTTTAATGAAGTATCAGATGGTTATCAAGAAGTAGAATGGGAAGAGCGTAAAGATGAAAATTTAACAGAAGGTTTTAGCTGTTATGCCAAGTTAACCGTTGATCAAAATGGAATGCCTTTGTTTGATACTATGTCAGTAAGTACATTGCCTTGGGCTTTGGGTAAGCTTTGTCAAAATGCTTTAGATCAACTTGTAATGACAGAGTTTGAAAAAAGTTGTGAGAAATTGCAAGAGGGCTTGTGTCGTATAGAAAATGAGCTGCCACTACATCCTGATAATGAGGGTTTAAAAGTTTTAAATGCAAGTTCATTATATAAACTTAGTAAGTTGCTAAATGATTGGGCTAATTTAAATCTGGAAGATAACCTTTGGCTTTTTAAAATTGATTGGAAAGAAATTAAAAGTAGCAAAAAAGAAGAGCAGCTAAAATTATTAAGACATGATGGTATGGAAAATGGTTTATCTCGAGATAACCTATTGTTTGATAGACGAGAGGAGGAGGAAGGTGATCAAGAAGCTGATGATGCAAATGATGCAAATGATGCAAATGAATTTATAATGCCTATTCTCAATAGCTTTTATATAGAAGATATCGAAAGAGTGATTTGCTTTTTATCAGCAGGTTTTGACCATAAGCCATTAATGAGCTATTTAAGCTTTGTTGATGAAAAATATGTTGATTTATACACTCCAAATGCGTTACCACTAATTGCAGATAAGTTGTCACCAGATATGACGCCAAGAGCAAGATGGCCTTCAAAAATATCACATCAGATGTCTTTAATGCAGCAGTTTGCTATCAATACGGTTTTTGACGAATTGCATAATGAGGGAGTGCTATCAATAAATGGACCGCCTGGAACCGGTAAAACAACGCTGTTGCGTGATATTGTTGCTGAAAATTTGGTTAATCGATCGAAGGTATTGGCTTCTTGTGATGATGTTAGAAAGTCATTGGATGAGCAGTTTTATCCTAAATCAGAGCTTTTTGGCTTTGAAATGGTTGTTGCATCATCTAATAACAAAGCAGTGGAAAATATTTCAAAAGAGCTCCCCTTGAGAAAAGACATTGATGGTTTATTTAGTGATTTATCCTATTTATCATCAGTTGCTAATCAAGTAAACGCTAAGAAAAGGAAAGGGCATTTGCAAGCGATGAATGACCAAGAACATTGTTGGGGCTTGATTTCAGCAGCAGGTGGAAGCTCACGTAATAGAAAAAATCTAGTAGATAGAATGTTTTATACAAAGCATTACCAACCATATTCAGAGCAAGAAAGTAAACGTCCAACAGGATTTGATTACTTAAACTTTTGGCGCTGGCGAGATGTGGAGCAAGAAAAAATAGAAAGCTTTTCACAAGCAAAATATAAATTTAATAAGAAATATGATGAATTGGAGAGATATCGAGATAAGATTAAAAAATTTCAGGAGTTACAAGCATATTTTAAAGAATATAATAAAGATAAGGCAACGATAGAACAGAGGCAGGCACTAGATGTTGCTAAATTGGCTTATGAAGATTATGTTGCACTAAATGAGTCTATTGAGGAGAAATGCAAACGTTTTGAAGAAAGAATTAAGTTTATAGAGGACGAGCTTAGCCTTTTTAAAAAACCTCATTGGTTATCATATCTTTTTAAAAGAGCAAAAGTTAAAGCCTACCAAAATCAGTTAAGCACCATAACCAAAGAGTTGCTTGAGCAAAGAAAATTGTACCTATCATTTAAAGATACGCATGTGGACTTTGATAGGAAAGTGAAATTAAATCATCTAAAAAACAATCTTGAAAAAGCTCAAGAAGCGCTTGGTAAAGCCGTTTTACAATTTAAAAACAAAGAAGCTTTATTTGAGGAATTAAATCAGTCATTAGTGGATTTGCGTATACCCTGTCATACTCATAGTATTTATGATGTAGACACCCAAAGACAAAGTTATTGGCAAAGTGAGCATTTAAATTGTTTGAGATCTGAACTATTTGTTTGTGCAATGCATTTACATCAATCTTGGCTTTATGAAGCCAGTTGCTATGAACTATTTAGGCAAAATGTTTTGTTTGGGTTAAGTCAACTTTTGCAAGGAGGATGTCAAATAAGGCAGGAAACCTTATGGAAATCTCTGTTTTTGATGGTTCCCGTTTTATCTACGACATTTGCATCTGTTGGAAATATGTTTAGATCAATTGGATGTGCGCAGTTGGGTTGGTTAATGATTGATGAGGCTGGTCAAGCAGTTCCTCATGCAGCAGTAGGTAGTATTTGGCGTGCGAAGCGAACAGTTGTAGTTGGAGATCCTTTGCAAATTGAACCTGTTTTTACGACACCACAAAAATTAGTTGATAAGCTCATGGATAGTGTCTTGCCAAACTCATATCAAGATTGGTTACCCTACCAGTATTCTGTTCAGCAGGTAGCGGATCGAGCAAATCAATATGGCTGTAATATATCAATTAATAATCAGAAAACTTGGATTGGTATTCCTTTGTGGGTGCATAGAAGGTGCATTGATCCTATGTTTAGTGTGGCAAATAAAATAGCGTATGAAAGCCGGATGATCCATGGCTTTGAAAATGAAAAAATACAACCACAGCTTCATTCTAGCTTGGGGCAGAATAAATGGATTCAGGTCAGCGGTGTTTGTACGGTTAAGCAATATGTACCAGAAATTGGAGAGCGAGTATCATATTTATTGCAGGAGGTTACTAAAAATAGTAAGAGCGCACTGAGTAGTATATATGTGATTACGCCATTTAAGGCAGTAAAGAAGGAACTACAAGCATTGATGTATCGACTTATGAGTCAGTCTAGTATCTTTAATAATGTTGGGTATAAGGAATTGAGTTTTTGGATTAAGAATAATATTGGTACAGTTCACACTTTCCAAGGCAAAGAAAATGAGACGGTTATTCTTGCTCTGGGTTGTGATCAACAAAATGAAGGGGGTGCTTGGTGGGCTTCAGGTAAACCAAATTTACTCAATGTGGCAATTACTCGAGCAAAGAGGAATTTATATGTGATTGGGGATTGGAATATTTGGGGGCAAAAGAAATACTTTAAGGAGTTGTATCAGCAATTGGAGAAGAACAAACGCATCGAAAATGTTTGCTAATTGCTAGCTTATCAAATGTCAACTAACTTTTCCGGTTACGACAACTAACTTTGCCGATTTATAGCAAAAAAATTATTTTTTCATACGATAACTTTCTCCTTCTAGGCTAATCACGGTTGCATGATGTA
>NZ_VXKS01000006.1 GCF_008711525.1 Cysteiniphilum sp. JM-1 | reverse complement strand
TATCGTGTCACGACAACGATGCAAACCAAAGAAGGGAAAACCTTACATATTCGTAAGTCAACTAAGCCCAATCATGAGCAGTCTAAGATTTATAAAGCCTGTAATGCGCCAGCTATTCCGCTAAAGCAGATCATCACAACGCTATAATGCGTCGATCACGTCTCCACAAAAAATCAAAAAAAATCTGTAGTGCCTTAACTCAACTTTGTGTATGGCTCAATGCCTTATGCTGTCTACGTTTCAGAAATTTTGCTTACCAAGTTGGGTATTGAGCAGATATTAAATTAAAAATAGCACACTTATTTGCTCATCATTGCTCTGGGGCGTATGCAATACGCCCCTACAAAAACATCTATAAAATACCGCACCTGTCATATATACTTCCAACCAATTTAAATGATGACTTTATTATTCAAGCACATGCTTAAACATAATCGAATTATTATTGCGTTATCCGGTGCCACTGGCATTGAATATGCTGTCAGAATGCTCAAAGTTCTAAAAGTGCAAGGCATTGAAACGCATTTAATCGTATCAAAACCCGCTGAAATGACACGTGAATACGAAACAGCGTATCGCTCACAAGAGATCAAATCCTTAGCACATAGCTATTATGCTAATGCTGATATTGGCGCTAAAATTGCCAGTGGTTCCTATCCAACCGATGGCATGATCATCATTCCCTCATCGACCAAAACCTTGGCTGAAATTGCCAATGGCATAGGTGATTCGTTAATCGCGCGTGCTGCGGATGTCGTGCTCAAAGAGCGACGTAAACTGATTATTTGCTTAAGAGAAACGCCATTTAGCTTAATACACATTGAAAACATGCAAAAAGCGACATTAGCAGGTGCGATCATCATGCCGCCTGTACCTGCTTTTTATCACAAACCGCAAACGCTTGATGACATCATCGATGACTTTGTTTATCGTACACTCGATGTTTTTGGACTAAATTTACCTCAAATGAAACAATGGCAAGGATAGAAGGATAATAAACATGCATCAAAACCTTAAGTATTTTTACAGTGCTTTTTTCATTACGATTGTTGGCATTATTGCCGCAGTCATGCTTGAACCAACACACAAAGCCTATGCGCTTTATTTGATTTTGGTTTTGGCACTCTTGGAGATTTCATTGAGTTTTGATAATGCAGTCGTTAATGCTAAAGTATTGGCGAAAATGCCTAAAAAATGGCAAAAAATATTTATCTGGATTGGTTTGCCAATTGCTGTATTTGGCATGCGCTTGATCTTCCCTATCCTCTTGGTCAGTGTGACGACAAGCCTATCTTTTCTTGATGTTTTTAAGCTTGCTACTAATGATCCTGCGGCTTACCAGCATGCTTTAGAACTCGGTTTTCCCACGATTTGCGCATTTGGTGGTGGCTTTCTAATCATGGTGTTTTTGAAGTTTTTCGTTGCTGAGAAACATGATCTTCACTGGATCCCTGCAATTGAAGAAAATAGATTTATTAGCCTGATTCGCCACTATCCAGGTGGCTATATTATCTTTGCATTAATTATTGGCTTTATCGTTATTTACAATGCAGATACTAATCAAGGTGGCACACTGGCACTTGCATTTTTAATGGGCTTAATGGTGCATGAAGCATTAGGTATTTTAAACCACGCCTTTGGTAGCAATATGACGGGCAAGGTTATGCAAAATGGTCTTATGGGCTTTTTATATCTTGAAGTATTAGATGCGTCTTTTAGCTTTGATGGTGTGATTGGTGCCTTTGCCATTTCAACGAATATTTTCATTATCATGATTGGTTTAGGTATTGGTGCGATGTATGTGCGCTCACTAACCATCTTCTTTGTTGAGCATCAAACCTTAACGAAATTTCGCTATCTTGAGCATGGCGCACATTACGCCATTGGCTTTTTAGCGATTATTATGTTTATCAAGATCTACACTCATGTACCAGAATGGTTAACAGGGACTGTTGGGATTGGTTTAATTATCGTGGCATTTGTTCACTCAAATATTGCAAATAAACGCTCAACATAACTCTTACTTGCCTTCGACTTACGCTCAGGCAACGTGGTCATATGATGAGGAAGGTGGAACCCCCTATCAATGATCTTCTGGTGAATTTTTGCTCTTATTAGAATTTCGGCAAATCGATAATATATGTAACTGATTATAATCACCTTGAATTAAGGCTTCTTTTTTCTTTCGACTCCAGCCTTGAATTTGCTTTTCTCGAGCATAAGCCTCATCAATTCGATCAAATTGTTCAACAAATACTAACTTTACTGGCAAACGCTTACGTGTATGATTTGCTCCTTGACCATTTTGATGCTCCCACAGCCTAAGCTCAACATTCTTGGTGCTCCCTGTGTAATAACTTCCATCACTACATTCAAGTATATAAACAAATGCTTGCATAAGCTTATTCCCCGTTGGCTGAGCGTCAGTCGAAGCCAAACACTCTACTTTGTTAGCAGCACTGCCCAAAGACAACATCAAGCTCGCGCACGGCTTTAACATCATCAACGCGCTTTACCGGTTGCGTTAACGGAGCTTCTTTCATTTTCTCAGGATTCGTTCGTGCTAACTCACGAATTTCAATCATCGCATTAACAAACTGATCCATTTGCTCGCGCGTTTCTGTCTCAGTCGGCTCAATCAATAAACACTCGGGCACCAACAATGGAAAATACATCGTTGGGGCATGCATATCATGATCTAGAAGCTGCTTAGCAAAATCATTGGCATTAACACCATAGGCTTTTTTCTCAGGTGCTAATGAAACAATAAATTCATGTGACGCACGACGATTAGGTAATGCGATGGTAAAGCCTGCCAACTTCAAACGTGCCATCATATAGTTGGCATTTAATGTGGCGATCTCTGAAGCTTTGGTTAAACCATTACCACCTAATGTTTTAAGATAAACATAAGCACGAATCAACACGCCAACATTACCCATAAAGGCATGCATCGCACCAATGGTTTGTGGAATTGCCTCTTTACCTTTGATGCGGTAGATATCACCCTCTTTAACAATGGTTGGCACTGGCAGATAAGGCAATAAACGCTTATTCACGGCAATCGGTCCACCTCCTGGTCCACCACCGCCATGCGGTGTTGCAAAGGTTTTGTGAACATTCATATGCATTACATCAAAGCCCATTTTGCCTGGTTTGGCTTTACCCATAATCGCATTTAAATTCGCACCATCATAATATAAAAGCCCGCCCACCTCATGCACAAGCTTAGCCACCTGCTCGATATCACGTTCAAATACGCCCATCGTTGATGGGTTGGTTAGCATAATCCCTGCCGTATTAGGTCCTAGGACTTTCTTTAAAGCCTCAATATCAATGTCACCGGTTTTAAGTGATGTTGGAATCTCAATCACTTTGCACCCTGCCATCACCGCGGTTGCAGGATTGGTACCATGTGCGGCATCCGGCACAATGATTTCATTGCGATGTGCTTCATTATTGGCAATATGATACGCCCTGATCATCTGCACACCGGCAAACTCACCTTGAGCACCGGCACAAGGCACAAGTGACACACCATCCATACCTGTGACTTCGCTTAAAATTTCCTGTAATTCATACAGCATCTCCAACAGACCCTGTTGTGTCAATTCATCTTGATAAGGATGGATATTTAATATCGATGGATTAAACGCACACTTCAACGCAATACGTGGATTGTATTTCATCGTACATGAACCCAATGGATAAAATTGCGTATCAATCGAGAAGTTCTTTTGCGATAACTTGGTGAAATGACGTAAGACTTCAAGCTCACCTAATTCTGGTAATAAGGGCTTATCATCACGCAAATGTTTTTGGTCAAAATGGATAGTATCTGATACTGCCCATTTTTGTGAATTTGCTCTACGATTTTCCGCTGATTTTTCAAAACTAACTGTCATTGATTATACCTCTGCTGCACAGGTTGCTAGAACTTTTGTTAATACATCGACATAGCGATTTAGATCCGTCTCATTGTGCACTTCAGTGACACACACCAATAAGCTATTGGCCTGTTGCGCATCAAACTGCCCAAGATCATAACCTAACTGAACCTGCTCTTTAGTCGCAAGCGCCTTAGCTTCTTTGGCTGAAATCGGCAAGTCCACAACCATTTCATACATATAGTTATGTGTGAAACGAACCTTAACACCTGGTATCTTTGCTAGCTTCTCTATCAATCGATGCGTGTTTTGGTGCGATTGTAATGCCACTTCTTTTAAGCCAACAGCTCCCATCAGTGTCATATAAACTGTTGCTGCTGTGACAAGTAAGCCTTGATTTGAACAAATATTTGATGTCGCTTTCGCGCGTCTGATATGCTGCTCGCGCGCTTGCAGTGTCAAACAAAACGCTTCTTTACCATCAACATCAACCGTGCGTCCGACAATGCGCCCTGGCATTTGACGCGATAGCTCTTCCTTGGTGGTAATAAACCCAAAATAAGGACCACCTCCACTTAAAGGCAAGCCTAAACTTTGACCATCACCACAAGCAATATCGGCACCATCTTCCTCTTCTCCCCAATAGCCAGGTGCTTTTAACAAGCCTAGCGTCATTGGATTGACAAGACCGATAACCATTACTGAAGACTCATGCGCCCAATCGGTGATTGCATCAAACTCGGTAATCTGACCATAGAAGTTAACCTGCGGCACGATAACAGCGGCATAATCACCCACTTCAATTTCAGGTAAATCATCAATTTCAGTTTTACCAACATTTGGATTTGGCGTTAAAAACTCAAGTTCAATCCCTTGGGCATGTGTCATGGACTTAATGACATCGACATACTGCGGGAAAATCGCATCCGTAATCAGCACTTTCTTACTTTTGATTTTCTTATTAGCACGCACTGCCATCAACACGCTTTCAGCTAACGCTGTGGCACCATCGTACATCGAGGCATTAGAGATATCCATCCCCGTTAATGAAGCAATCATTGTCTGATATTCATAGATCACTTGTAATGTCCCTTGTGAGGCTTCTGCCTGATATGGGGTATATGAAGTATAAAACTCACCACGACTAATGACATCCGTAACAATCGCTGGCGTGTAATGCTGATAAGCACCCGCACCAATAAAGTTGGTTTGCGGAATATTTTTAGCGCACTTATCATTAAACAAACGATGCATTTGGCACTCATTCAAACCATCTGCCAAATTCAAATGGCTTTTACTTTTAATCGATTGGGGAATCTCATCAAACAAGTCTTCAACTTTTTTTGCTCCAATCGTATAAAGCATCATATCAATGTCACGCTCGGTATGCGGCACAAAAGGCATATAGGCTCCTTATATCATGATAAAAAATAAGTTGAATTTTAATTACCCCTCACCCGCGCAGCTTAATGCTGCACGACCTCTCCCACAAGGGGCGAGGTAATAAGTAGTGCAACTTATTTTTCATTGTTACTATGTTTTTATCATCTTACTTACAAGGGCGTATTCAATACGCCCCTACTTACACTTAAAAAGTTATCATCGTATTTTATCATTACAAACAAAAACGCCCGATGTCATCACAGCTCATCGGGCGTCTCTTTATATGCCAAACTTAAGCATCAAGCTCATCTGCATATTCTTCTGCAGACAATAAATCATCTAACTCGGTTGGATCATCCATTTTAATTTTGAATAACCAGCCCTCATCATAGCATCCTTCATTAACCATTGACGGTGAGTCAATCAATGCTTCATTGACCTCAACAATTGTTCCTGAGACTGGTGCGTAAACATCAGATGCAGCTTTAACTGATTCAACAACACAGACATCATCACCTGCTTTTACTTCATCATCTAATTCAGGCAGCTCAACAAATACAAGTTCACCTGCACTTGATTGCGCGAAATCATCAATCCCACAAACGGCAATATCACCCTCAACACGCACCCACTCATGTGACTTGCTGTAGCGACACTCTTCTCTTATTTCTGCCATTTTTTTCTCCTTAGGTTTTATATGTCATTCATTAAGATATTAATTTTCAGTCACTGCCTTTTGGCATTCTCTATATACTTTTTCGCCTTTGCGTACAAAAGGAAATTGCACGATTTTAGCCGGTACTTGTTTATTACGGATTTCAACAAATACATTCTCAGCATCTTTAGGAATACGTGCAAGCGCTATACTTTCAGATAGTGTTGGTGAGAAAGTGCCACTGGTGATAACCCCTGTTTTACTACTTCCTTCAACCACAACTTTTTGACCATGACGCAGTACACCGCGATCCAAAAGTACCAAACCGACAAGCTTGCTATCAATTGCAGGTTTTTTATTTAGTAACGCCTTTTTCCCGATAAAGTCGCGATCATCAGTTAATGCTACTGTCCACATTAATGCTGACTCAATTGGTGTTGTCGTTTGATCCATATCTTGGGAATAAAGATTCATCCCCGCTTCTAAGCGTAAAGTATCGCGTGAAGCTAGACCACAAGGGGTTACACCCTCGTCAATCAACTTATCCCAAAATGCAGCTACTTCACTTGCAGGTAATGAGATTTCATAGCCATCTTCACCGGTATAACCAGTGCGCGCAATCATCCACTCACCATTTTTATGCATGCTAAATGGTTTTAAATTTCTCACCTCTTCTGTAGCTAAGTTTGCTAATGCAACATCAGCCTTTTGCCGCGCCTCAGGTCCTTGCACAGCAATAATTGCCAAATCATCACGTACATTAATCTTGACGTCGAAATTGCTTTTATGTTTATTCATCCACTGAACATCTGTTGTGCGATTGCCAGCATTAATCACCAATCGAATAAAGTCATCCCTAAAATGATAAGCGATAAGATCATCAACGATACCTGCTCCTTCATTGAGCATACAAGAATACAAAGCCTTGCCTTGTGGTACTTTATTAATATCATTGGCTAATAAAAATCGAATAAAGCGCTTTGCATCCTTGCCAATAATATCAACCGTTAGCATGTGACTAACATCAAACATGCCGGCACTTTTGCGTACTGCATGATGCTCTTCAATCACGCCTTGATATTGAATAGGCATCTCCCAGCCAGCAAAGTCAACCATTCGTGCATTGTGTTGTAAATGCTTTTCATATAAAGGTGTTCTTAATCCCATGAATAACCTCGTATGGCTTAATCCTCTTACGTCGAGGGCTCATTATAGCCAAAAGAAAATAGTGAATAAATCGCTAATTGGCAGAAATTTACAGAATTTAAATTCCCCTCACCCGTTTCTTCATATTGTTTACTTCACTGGGCAAATACGCTAAGGTAGCGATCAATTTACTATAAATATATTTTACCTTACGATGATTCACTGGTTTCCAGGGCATATGCACAAAGCAACAAAAGAGCTTATTAAGCTTATGCCACAAATTGATATTGCAATTGAAGTTGTTGACGCGCGCGCACCTGAGGCAAGTGCCAATCCGGTATTGCATGAAGCAGCCAAAAGCAAACCGATTATTAAGATTCTCTCTAAATCTGATCTTGCTGATCCTAAAGTCACCAAACAATGGCTTCAGTTTTATAATGGTAAGGCGATTGCCTTGGACATTGCACGTGATAAAAAAAGCGCGCAAAAGATCATACAATTATGCAAAAAGCAGCTGCCCAATCGCGGCACGCTTTTAAAGCCAATACGTGCGGTTATTTTTGGTATTCCTAATGTTGGCAAATCAACACTTATTAACAGTCTTGCCAAGCGCAAAATCGCACAAACGGGCAATGAGCCTGCCGTCACTAAAAGGCAGCAAAAAATTGAGATTGAAAAACATTTTTATCTTAATGACACACCAGGGATTATGTTTCCAAGCCCGAAGGATGAGGGTTGTGGCTTCAAACTTGCCGCGATTGGTTCGATTCGTGATACTGCCATGGATTATCCAACAACTGCTTATTTTATGCTGCAACTATTAAAAGAAGATTACTCTGGGGTATTAAGTTCTCGTTATAAAATTACTGAAGACTCAGAAGATTTAGAACAGATGCTTACAGAAGTTGGTAATACACTAGGGCAGCAGCATATGCATCATATTGCCGAGAAACTTATCCAAGATTTCCGCCAAGGCAGAATAGGTAAAATAAGCTTAGAAACACCTGAGAATTATTTAAAATTTCAGGTGGCTGAGAATATTGAAGAAGGTATCTAAATTTAGCTTTTTTTAATAACAGAAGCTTCACCTGAAGCAAATAGACGCTCGCCATCATCAGTCTTAAGTCTCAGCTGACCTAATGCATTGACACCATGAGCAATACCCGTAATCACCTCTTTATTTAAAATATTTAAACCAATCGTTTTACCTTTTAAATAATCATATTCAGCATAATCATCAACAAAAGCGCTAAAATCCTTGTTTTCAAATCGCTCTAATGTTGAGATCAGTTCATTGCTAATGTCGATGGCTAAGTCATTGCGATCGATATAATGATTTAATTCACTTGTCAATGATGTCCAGTCTTGTGTGATATCATCGCGTTGCTGCATATTAACGTTCACACCAATACCAATCACAATCTGGCTTTGCGCATTTGACTCAGCTTTAACTTCAATCAAAATACCTGAAAGTTTTTTAGCATTGATATAAATATCATTTGGCCATTTGATTTTAATATCTAATGTTGGATATTTATTCACTAAAGCTTTTGCAACACTCACTGCCACTGCCAAACTCAAACCTGATAGCTCACTTAATTCTTTTTGTAAGCTTACCTTCAGTGAGTAATATAGATTCTCAGCAAAAGGTGAGCACCACACACGATCAAAACGCCCTTTGCCTTGACGCTGCTCTTCTGCGATACAAATATGATAATCGCTTTTAAGCGCTGAATTCTGCAAGTAAGTATTGGTTGAATCAACGGTTGTTAAGCATTCAAGCGCTACATTTTCAACCGCAACAGCTGCTAGAATCTTTGCTTGATCAAGCATAATAAGTGGTGATTGTAGCTTATAGCCATGAACACGATGCGACTCAATCGCTATATGATAATCATTTTGCAGTTTTTGAATCGCTTTCCATACCGCAGCGCGTGTAATCCCAAGCGTATTACCGATGGTCGTGCCATCAATATAAGTCTCATGACTTAACTGCTTTAAAATCTCTAACGTTGTTGTATTCAATTATGATTACTCCATTGTGTAACTGTGTCTTTTATTGACACATTCAGCAATATTGACAGTAAGGAAATAAAAACATGCCCCAAAGAGCATGTCTTGATAAGATATTAAAAATTTAAAAGGTCATGTTGTCGTAATCAGAGTTACTTCTTCTTAGGCGCATAAATATCAGTTGCCGTCCCCTCATAAACCTCTGTTGCCATCATCAATGTTTCAGACAGGGTTGGATGCGGGTGAATCGTCAATGAGATATCTTCAGCATCACAACCCATTTCAATGGCCAATGATGCTTCAGCAATTAACTCACCGGCATTTGGACCAACAATACCAGCACCGATGATGACATGGTTTTCATCATACAGGACTTTGGTCATGCCTTCATTGCGCCCAATACTAAGTGATCTGCCGCTAGCTGCCCATGGGAATACACCCTTGTCATATTTGATACCTTTTTCTTTGGCTTCTTTTTCAGTTACACCAACCCATGCGACTTCAGGATCAGTATAAGCAACTGCTGGTATGCATTTTGGTTCAAAGTAATGCTTCATACCAGAGATCACCTCAGCAGCAATACGCCCCTCAGGAACCGCTTTGTGTGCTAGCATTGGTTGACCAACCACGTCCCCTATCGCATATATATGTGGCACGTTTGTTTTTAACTGATTATCTACAGCGATAAAGCCACGCTCGTCAACGTTAACCCCTGCTTTCTCAGCATCGATTAATTTACCATTTGGTGTACGCCCTACCGCCAAGAGAATACGATCAAAACGCTCATCTTTAGCAGCTTTTTTACCTTCCATTGAAACATAAAGACCATCTTTTTTCGCTTCAACTTTCGTCACTTTAGTCTCTAAGCGAATATCATAACGCTTAGACATCATTTTCTCATAAGGCTTAACGATATCTTTATCAGCAGCACCCATTAATTGATCCATAAACTCAACAACGGTAATTTCAGTACCTAATTCGCTATAGACTTGCGCCATCTCAAGACCGATGATACCACCACCGATAACGAGCATTTTCTTTGGCACTTCTTTCATCTCTAGCGCACCTGTTGAATCAATAATACGTGGATCCTCTGGAATAAATGGTAATTTAATTGAGCTAGACCCCACCGCAATAATCGCGTTTTCAAACGCAATCTTTTTAACGCCATCTTTTGTTTCAACCGCGATTTCATTAGCACCTGTAAACTTACCATAGCCTTGAACAATCTCAACTTTACGTTGCTTTGCTAAGCCCTTTAAGCCACCTGTTAACTGACCAACGATCTTATCTTTGTAACCTAAAATTTTATCTTTATTGAAAGTTAAGTTATCAAAACTAATCAAGCCGTCTTTTTCTAAGTGACGCGCTTCATTAATGACTTTAGCGACATGCAACAACGCTTTTGATGGGATACATCCAACATTCAAGCACACACCACCAATTGAGTCATAACGCTCAATAAGTACAACTTTCTTACCTAAATCTGCCGCACGAAATGCTGCACTATAACCGCCAGGTCCACTACCTAAGACAACGACTTCTGTTTTAATATTGTTTACATCACTCATTTTTTTACCCTTTGTTTATAAAAGTATTTCTCTTAAATCTGCCAAAATTGCACAGTAACGCGTTAAGAACTGTGCTGCTAACGCGCCATCAATCACTCGATGATCGGTTGATAATGACAATGGCAACATCGTTCTTGGCGCAAACTCTTTACCATTCCACACCGGTTTAATCGCAGCCTTTGATACACCCATAATTGCCACTTCAGGCATATTAATAATTGGTGTAAATGCTGTCGTACCCAAAACACCCAAGCTTGAAATGGTAAATGTCGCACCCTGCATATCATCAGGCTTTAACTTACCATCACGCCCTTTCTTAACTAGCTCCATAATCTCGCGTGAAATCTCAAAGATCCCTTTTTGATCGGCATCTTTAATCACCGGCACAACAAGACCTTTTGGTGTATCTGCGGCAAAACCGATATTAAAGTATTTCTTAACAATTAAACTCTCACCATCATTCGATAATGAGCTATTAAAACGTGGGTATTCTTTTAATGCCACAGCTGCGGCTTTAATCAAGAATGACAACGGTGTGACTTTAACCCCTGCTTTTTCAGCAGCTGCTTTTTTCGCATTTCTAAATTCTTCAAGATCAGTAATATCTGCATCATCATAGAAAGTCACATGCGGGATCTTAACCCAGTTACGCGCTAAGTTCTTAGCACTTAATTTATTAATGCGTGACAGGCTTTCGACTTCAATCTCACCAAATTTGGCAAAATCAATCTGTGGATCAGGTAAAAGATCTAAACCACCACCACTTGATACATTGCCTGACTGAACGGCTTGCACGGCTTTTTTGATATAATTTTCACAGTCTTCTTTGGTAATACGTCCTTTGCGACCTGTTGCCACAACACGTGCCAGCTCCACACCTAAGATACGCGCCAAACGACGCACAGCAGGTGATGCATGTGCATTGGTATTATGCACATCCGTGGTTTCAACTGCAGCAGTTGACTGAGCTTGAGCCGCTGGGGCAGAAGCTATCGCTGCTTCTTTGGTTTCTGGTTGTTTTGGCGCAGGTGCCACAGTTGCCGCACCTGTCACTTCAAGGGTTAGCACCAAGTCGCCTTGTGATACTTTATCACCAATTTTGATTTTGACATCAACGACTTTACCTGATTCAGGTGCTGGAATTTCCATTGATGCTTTATCAGTTTCAAGCGTTGCTAATGAATCTTCAGCATTGATCTCGTCTCCTGGTTTGACGTTAATCTCAATCACATCAACCCCTTTATAGTCACCGATATCAGGAACGGTCACATCAATCACCTGTGTACTTTGCGCTTGTGATGGTGCAACTTCTGCCGCTGCAGGTTCTACTGATTGAGGTGATGGAGATGAAGCAGCTGCATCAGTTTCGACCGATAGAACTAATGAGCCCTCTGAAACTTTATCGCCCACTTTGACATTAATCTCTTTAACAACACCTGCAAAGGGAGCTGGAACTTCCATTGACGCTTTGTCTGTTTCTAGGGTAACTAATGAGTCTTCTGCCTCAATTACATCACCCACGTTGACATTCACCTCAATTACATCAACATCTTTATAGTCACCGATATCTGGTACTGTGACTTTTTGTACTGCCATGCAATTTTCCTCTTGTTTTTATTTTTTTAATTTTTTTAATTTAGTTTTAAAACGCCCGATTAGTGACTTACTGGATCAAGACGTTCAGGATCAATATTGTATTTCTTAATCGCGTCTTTAACCACTTTAGCAGTCACCGCACCTTCGCGTAACAAGCCAGTTAACGCGGCAATAACTACATGATAACGATCTACTTCAAAGAAACTTCTTAAGTTCTCACGCGAATCAGAGCGACCAAAGCCATCCGTACCTAAGGTAATATAATTTGTAGGCATAAACTCACGTAATTGCTCAGTGTAAAGCTTGATATAATCCGTTGATGCAATCACAGGTCCTGTATGGTCTTTTAAACATTTCTCAATATGCGTCTGTTGTGCCTTTTTATCAGGGTGAAGCATATTCCAGCGCGCTACTTTACGACTATCGCGATAAAGCTCATTCGCTGAGGTCATGCTCCAAACATCACTTGTTACACCAAAATCTTTCTCTAATAACTCAGCTGCTGCCTCAACTTCACGCAAAATGGTGCCTGAACCCATTAGCTGTACATGCTTTTTCGCATCGGCTTTTTTGGCACCTTTTAACAAATATAAGCCTTTGATAATACCTTCTTCAGAGCCTTCAGGCATCGCACCATGCACATAGTTCTCATTCATTACCGTGACATAATAGAAAACCTGTTCACCTTCAACATACATGCGACGCATACCATCCCAAAGGATAACAGCAAGCTCATACGCATACGTTGGATCATAAGAGATACATGATGGAATAAGACCGGCTTGAATATGACTATGCCCATCTTCATGTTGAAGCCCTTCACCATTAAGTGTGGTGCGTCCTGCAGTGCCTCCTAATAAGAAGCCTTTGGCATGTGAATCACCTGCCAACCATGCAAGGTCACCAATTCTCTGAAAACCAAACATTGAGTAATAAATATAAAATGGAATCATCGGTACACGATGAACACTATACGAAGTGGCTGCCGCTAACCATGAACAAAAACCGCCGGCTTCATTAATACCATCTTGGATAATCTGTCCATCCGTTGATTCCTTGTAATACATCACTTGCGCTTTATCTTCTGGCACATATTGCTGACCGCGATGATTATAAATGCCTAGTTGACGGAATAAACCTTCCATACCAAACGTACGTGATTCATCTACTGTCACTGGCACCAAACGATCTTTTAGCTCTTTATGACGTGTTAGATTAACAAACATACGTACAAATGCCGTTGTCGTTGAGAACTCACGATCACCACTTGCCTCTAAGAATAACTGACCAAAATCCTGATAACTTGGAATCGGTAAAGCAGTGTTATTTTCAAAGCGTGCAGGCGCGTAACCATCTAATGCTTTACGTTGCGCATGTAAATAAGCATGTTCTTTAGAACCTTCTTGGAATTTTAAAAATTCCATATTCTCAACTTGCTCATCCGTTGCCGGCACATCAAATCGATCACGAATATATTTTAGTGCTGCGGTATCAAGCTTTTTAACATTGTGCGCAATGTTTTTAGACTCACCCCACTCACCTAAACCATAGCCTTTAATCGTCATTGGTAAAATAACCGTTGGCTTACCTGTTGTATTATTAACAGCGCGCTGGTAAGCAGCATAAACCTTAATCGGATCATGCCCACCACGCATTAAGTTTTGTACATCTTCATCAGTGTAACCTTTGCCCATTTCTTCTAGCTCTGGATCGCCACCAAAAATCGTTTGACGCAAATCTTGCCCACCATGCGAACGTGCAAACTGCATCTGACCATCATTCATCTGCGCTAAACGCTGTTGTAATTTGCCATTAGTATCTTTGGCAAATAATGGCTCCCAATTACTGCCCCATAATACTTTAATGACATTCCAACCGGCACCTGTGAAGATCTGAGCGAATTCCTCAACGATCTTGCCATTCCCATCAACAAGACCATCTAAGCGCTGAAGGTTACAGTTAATCACAAAAATCAGATTATCCAAGCCCTCACGTGCCGCGCGATTAATCGCCCCTAATGATTCAGGCTCGTCCATCTCACCATCACCACAAAACGCCCATACACGGCGATTGCTGGTTTCAGCTAATTTACGTGCTTCTAGATACTTCATAAAGCGTGCTTGATAAATCGCTTGCAATGGACCAAGCCCCATTGAAACTGTTGGGAACTGCCAATAGGTTGGCTGTAAATACGGATGCGGATAAGATGATAAGCCTTTATCACCATTAAATGCTTGTTGACGGAAGTTCTTTAACTGCTCTTCAGTTAAACGCCCTTCAAGGTAAGAACGCGCGTAAATCACAGGCGTTGTATGCCCTTGGTAAAATACTAAGTCTCCTGCTTTTGTTTCACTTGGCGCATGGAAGAAGTGGTTAAACCCGACTTCATAAAGCGTCATAATTGAGGCACCTGAACCGATGTGCCCACCCAATGTGCCATCTTTTTTATTGGCTTTAGCAACCATAACCGCCGCATTCCAGCGATTAAGATTCTCAATCTTTTTCTCAACTTCCAAATCCCCTGGATAACCAGGCTGATCAGCCACTTTAATCGTATTCATAAACGAAATACTTTTCGCAGGCGCATACGCACTATCAATACCAATTTCACCAGCGCGATCTAATAAACGATTTACCAGAAAACTAGCACGTTCGGCACCTTCACGTGTCACGACATCTTCTAATGCTTCTAGCCACTCTTGCGTTTCGGTTGTATCAATATCATGAAACCTTTCAGACATGTTGCCTCCATAGACAGTTAAAACTTAAAAAGCTCAAAAAAACAATTAAAGCTAAGTATTAAAAACGGCGACAATTATAAACCTAAGATACCTGAAAATATAGGCGAATTAGCATTTTAGCGGAAAAGCTTGAAGTCTGTGACTAAAACACAATCACAAAGTAATATCTTTTGTTCTAACTTCTTTGAAAAAAAGCGCGATGATAAAGGATAGTAACATTAAAACAGGGATTAAAATCATCATATATTGATAGGCTTGATGAAGACCATGCGCGCCCTTAAAGAGCTGCAATAAGAAACCAGACAGTGGCTGCAATACCGCGCCACTTAATGGCAAAAATAGATTGATAAACGCAATACCAACACCTAATTGCTTATCATGAACATGCCCTTTAATCATCGAGAAATTAAGCACATGCGCACTTTGCATTGCACCAAATAAAAAGCATAGCAGATAGATAAGATATACATTTAAATCAACATAAATGAGTAAAAGTACAACCACAAAGCCAATAATCGGCGCCCATATTAAGAAAACTTTGTCCTTATTTATAACTGTCGCTAATGTGCCCCAGATTGGGCTTGAGATAGCAACCGAAATAAAAATCAAACTGCAAGCAAATGCCGCTTGCGCTTCAGTGATATGATGAACACTACTTAAGTAGCTAATCCCCCATAAATCAGCAAAGACAACGGTTGTACCATAGATGGTGAAAAAATATAGTCCATTTAACAAAAGTTGGCGATTTTTAACCATTTTACCCAGCGCTAAAATTTGCTGCCAAACTGTCTCTTGGTGAATCAAATGACGCTTTCTATCCATTGAAGGGTGTTTACGTATAAAAAGTGCACTCACCAAAAATAACACCAAACTGATTATCGCGACCACAAAAAACACTTGTGAAATGGTGTAGTGATCCAAAAACAGCACCAAAGGCAATGCTGATAACGCACCGCCGGCATAGCAACTAAACTGTGTAAAGCCTACAAACATTGAAAACAATCGATCTGGCAACCATAGTGACAATGATTTTAACGCACACAAAATGCCAAATCCTCCAGCAAAGCCTGCGATGACACGTGCTAAGATCATCACAATGGGATTATGACTTAATGAGAACATAAACATCGCCACGGTAAACAAAAACGTACTACAAACCATGATGCGCTTAACACCAAAGCGATCTACCAATAGTCCTGCTGGAATCTGTGAGATAACGTATGATAAGTAAAATGCCGAACCTAAAATAGCAATCGTTGATGAGTCAAAACCATAGTCATTACGTAATGACAAAGCCAAGGCATTGGTCGATGAGCGCACAAAATATTCAAAGCCATAAAAAAGTGCACAAATACTCCAAATAAAAAGCCCGAGTGCAGTTAGTTTTTTGACGGTATTGTTTACGGTATCAGAATGATTAGAATGCACGTTATCTCCTACTAAGTTTTAAATAATAAAATGATATACTTTCGTGAAATCACCCATATTTACAATCCATAGTAATGTTGTTTTATTCGACTTAATGTCAACCGGTGTCTCTTTTAATGCAATATCTAGCGTATATTTTCCTGGCGTATATTGCTGCTCAAATAGTTGAATATTATTAGGCAATAGCAACCAGCTGCGCTCATCGGCTTGTGCAGTCATAAAGCTATAAATGGAACCTGCTAACAAGCCCCAACCACCAGCTTGGTTACTCGCTTCATAAGTTGCTAGTGATTTTACGACCAAACGAATCACTTCACGGGTAATAATCGCAGGATACTCTTCAGTTAATGACTTCATTGCCATTTGCGTGGTATTCACCAACAATGAAGTCTGCCCTTTATCGATGATTTTTTTATCTTGTGTGATATATAAATCTTTTGCAGGTAACAAAGTATACTTTGAAGGATAGTAAGCTACCGCAACCTCCTGCAAACCAAGCTTCCCTAAAAAAAGTGGCAGTTTAAATGCCTCTCTTGGAGTGACAAAACCTTGCTCATAAAGCACAACCAAACGCCCTTTACCAGATTCATAAGCATCACCGCCATTAAAACCGCGCTCAATCTCTTTATAAGTCCTCAAGACATAAGGATTATCAGGCAAAAGCCTTTTGGCATCTTTGATCGAGACAAAGGCATTATTGTAATTATCATCAAATGCTTGATATAAAATACTTGCCAGATAATAACCAAAGCCATTTTCATAGGCATTGCTGGCATCTTTGACCGCACTAAACATCTGATTGATTTCACTCGATTTGTTAAGCCCTAGCTTATTTTGATCGACCCCAGCTTTGCTCGTATCTTTTTGATATTTACTTTGCAAGTCTCCTGCCATTAATTTTTGCTGATACGTCCAATATTGCGCATTACTTAATTGACGAATAGCCACAAGCGCACCACTTAGGTCATTTTCAGATAAGTAATTCAATGCCTGGTACGGATATAAAAATGTCATTGCATAATCAGGGGTTGAAAATGGTAGCTCACGATCATTGGTGAGCACCGCACCCATATTCTCTAGCATTTTAGATACTTGAACTTTCGCTGCCATTTTACTCGTTGCCACGGTTTGAATGACTGCTTGATAATCTTTCTTAGACTCGGCGAGATTACCATTTAGTTGCGCTAAACGCGCCTGCTCTAATAAATATAAGTTATCAGTTGTCGGCTTATCACCAAATTCATCAATAAATGCCTTTTGTGCTTCGGGGATATTACCACTTGCCGCATCTGCCTTTACTTGCTTCATTTTATTGGGATAGGACGCTGAAAAAGTCGCGCACCCTGATAACATTAACGTGCTAACACAGAATAGACTTAACCCGCTATTTTTAATTATTTTTGCCATTCTCTTTAACCCAAATCACTACTTTATAGGATAAACCTGTAAACCTCTAACAACCGTATCAGCTTGACCTGAAAGCACTTTTGCTATTGCATATTTTGGCGTCACACTCGTCACTTCAAGCTCAGCAAGCTTTTTACCTTGTATTGGAATATGCTCCCCTGTACTTGGATCGATTACCGTATCAGCTTTAGCGTGGACTTCAAATTTTTGACCCACCTGCACGCGATCCCCCCCTTGATTAAGATATACATCATCACCCTGAACGGTTAATATCGTCAATGGGTAAATTAACCCAATCACTTCATTAGCAATTTGTTGCCCTGCTTTATCGAACAAAGACTGTGCGATGGCATTTACTGCTGTGTTTTCTGAATTCATCTCTTTTGCAACATCTGATGATGGCAAGTAAACTTTAACACTATCTGACCATTTAATTGCCATCGTTGCCGTTTCAATGACGCGATAGTTAATGACCAAACCAACATGCCATGTTTTGAAATCCTCACCATAAAACTCTTTTTTAGTTTGATAAAAATCAAAGCTTGCAATGTCACCAACCACCATAAAATCAGCACCAATCAACTGCTTAATACGCGCTTTTTCAGCTGGCTTGGCATGCCCTGATTCCAGCACTGCCATTTCATCCTTATATGCGCCAAAATCTTCAGCACTGCGACTGACCACATTAAACTTGCGTGACTGGACAAACTGGTTTTGCAACGCCTCTTGAATCATTGGTTTTACTTGCTCTAAACCAATTAAGCCATTAATTGATCCAGGCATGAAATGAAAAGGTGTCAAAGCAATCGAGTAAAGCTTGAGCTTCTCACGCTCATCAACACTTTGATATTCGCTCATTTTAACAACAACTGTTAGCTGCCATACACCATCAACCTCTTTGCTATCAATCACATCATAACCATTGATTAAGCCTTTGGTTGCGGTTTTGATGCTCGATTCATAGCTTTTTGATAGCTTAACATCTGCCTTTAAATCACCATAATCACTGCTTTTAGCATCAATATTCGCATCAAAGGTTTTATTAATCGACTGCTCAATTGACGACACATCGACACCATTAACTTGTGATACTGCTTGCACTAAGGCGCTTTTTAAAGCCTTGTCATAAGTCTTACCCACGCCTGTGACATTTTTTGACACTTCCGTCACCTGCGCAAAAAGCACAGCAGGCAGCAATGAAAGTGCTAATATCGTTTTTTTAATCATTATCAATTCTCACTTAAAACTGATGTAAATAAGGATTGTCTTCACTCTCGCTCACAATCGCTTTACTGTTTTGCTTATTTTGTTTATTTGCCACGTTTGTCTTATCAGCATGGTCTTTTTGCTGTGCTTGATTATATGCATTTCCATTAAAATCTTTAACACTCTGCGCTAAATGCATACTTGTTGGCGACCACGCAAGCACAACACCATAAACAGCATCATTATTGCCTTTTTGTGTATAACGCCATGTTTTTGCCACTTGCACACCGGATAATGACGTGCTTGCCGTGTTTGTAATTTCACTATCAAGCATATTAATTAGGTTATTTGTTGATTTAATGTTTTCTTTACCCGTAGTGAGATTTCTAAACACATACTCAGCACTTTCTCTACCTAGTTTCATCAACTGGCTGGTCGTCATTGAGGAGTTTAAGAAATTAGCATAGTTTGCTTCAGCAACTGCACGTGCCTGCGCCACTGCGATATCCAAAGAGTTAGCTGAACCACGACGTTGATAAGCAAATTGCGCATAGGATAAGATAACCGGTTCACCGCGCTCATCAAAGACAATACGAATGCCAAAATCATTTTTCAGCACATTGGCTGATTTATTGACAACCTCATTGATACTCAGACCTTTTTGATAATGTATTGTTGATGCTTTACCTGATTTAATATCTGTTACCAAAGTCCTTATTTTCTCAGAATATAACGCAATAACTGCAACATATTGCTGATTATCTTTAGTCACGACAAATGTCTTTAGCGGCAACAAACCTGCGACTTCCAAATAAGCATTTTTATACGCTTCAATCAACATCTTCTGAAATGCCACTTGTTTTTTAAGCATCGGATCTTGAGCAATTTTCTCAGCGTCAACACCTTGTTTTGCTAACTCTTTATCTAAATCATTACTCTTTATCGCAACATACTTATGATACAAGGAGCTCATCGTACTCCAAAAACCATCACCACCTCCGGGTAATTGATCATTGTCAATGTCATATTTATTTGAGCTATCATCTTGATGGTTCTCAAATACTATTTTGGTTAAGTTCTTACTAACCACACTGTTTACTAATTCAGCCTGCGCTTTTAACATCGCCTCTTGAAATGCAAGCTGTAAAGTCGTTGCATTCATCGTGTTATTATCATTATCACTTTTAGCCACTTTAGCGTAAGCAGAATATACTCGCGTATCTTCGTTATTAAAATTCAACCCATTACTAGCGATATAAGCGCCCACCTTATCCATAATAACTTCTTGAGCAGTACGATCATCTTGATCTTCCACCTCTGAAATAGGTGTATCTTTAGCGGCTACTTGATTTATTGTGCTTTCAATAGGCGTTGTTTCCACCTTCTGCTGTGTTTTTGCGTCAGGTGTACGTGCATCGGTAGTTGCTTGATTTTGCTGTGTGGCATATACATGAACACCTGCCATCATAAACAAAGTGGCAGCAATTGCTTTTAGTTTCATAAAAGTCCTTATTTACTATAGAAAGTAAAATTAACTGAAGTTACGGACTTTTTCTATTTCAACACCCCGCTTCGCAAGCTTAAGCACCCCTCTTGCAAAGAGGGGAATACAGAATCAACCTTTGCCTAATTCCCCTCTTTGCAAGAGGGGTGGCAGCCGGAGGCTGACGGGGTGTTTATAAAATTATAGTTTTTTCTAAAGTGCGTAAAGCCAGCAATTAATATTTACATAGAGACCTATGTGTTGGTAGGTTACCAGCCAAAAGAGCTGCGCTTTTGTACTTTGCGGATTTGTTTTTGATCTTGCCAAACAATAATACCTGTTTTTAGATCGATCATTTTTAACGTAATCAAATAGAATAATGACTGCTGATCACTATTCATCGATTGCATATCGGCAATGCTGCCATAAATCATATATTGCGCACCGATTTGTTGACCCATTTTTGTCGCTGTTGCTTGATCGACCATACCAGATTCCGATTGATAATCCATCTGCTCTTTCATTTGCTTGACTTGCGACATATCGGTGAACTGGAATTTACCACTATTGATAATCTCAGTTGACACGGTATTCGCAAGCATGCCTGTATTAATATGCTCTGCGGTTTCATTCTTAATCGTACTGAAGAATACAACTGGTTGCTTACCACCCGCTGTAATGCGTGCAATCGCTGGAGATGCGAGCATGCCACCAACCATTTTCTGCGTTGTCGTTTGCAAATCTGTTGAGTTGAAATTAATCGATGTCGTATCAACACCCTGTGGATCTACATAGCTAACATTACTTGAACTAGCACAGCCTGCGAGTAAACCAACAGATAGCAATGCTGGTAGCATATAAATTGATTTGGTTTTTAACTTTTTTGTCATATTCATTGTATTTACTCCATAATCCTTAGAATCCAAAATTCAAACGAGATTCTATTGAAAAAAGGTCTCACTTTCAAATTTTATTTATTCTGCACACAGCTAATTTTTATTTTTTGATCACAAACTTTACAATTAAGCGCCAAAGTTACACAAACCATTGGCTTTTAAAGTAATCTTTGAACATTGCTGCCATAATTTCTCATTGGTAATCTTTCCTGTTTTGTCAGCATAAGCATAATGCCCATCTTTAGTTAAGCCACAGACTTTAGCGCATTGCAATGCTTCCTGCTGATCAATACGATACCAATATTGCGTGCGTCCAAATAATGAGAAACCAACATAACCTCGCACATAAAGCTTTTTGCCATTTTCTTGTGTTTGAATCTTGCAACTATAGACTTTGCCATTGGATGGATCCAAAATTGATCCGCTTTTATATAACGCTCCATCTGATCCATCTTTGTTACCATCTTTGCTGAAATTCCACATTATTTTCAAGCCTTGCACTTGATTGTTTGGATAACTTGAATAGTCAAATTTATAACCGTTTTCATCGCCCTTACCGCAGTTTTTACACGAAACATCAGGTACTTGTTCTTTGTCACCCACAATATTAACAAAAGGCACAATAATCTTACCTTCAAGCTTACCATCTTTACCTTTGTAAACTTGTAAAATTGACTGTGCTTGTTTATCACCATCGGTATACTGTAACCAATAACCAACGGGTGAGTACAGGTTTTGCGCTTTATGCATTTTAGCAATTGTTTGATCATTATACGACTTCACTGAAGCTTGATCAGTAGCTGCTTGTGATAGTCCGATACTGGTAGCTACAGACATTGAAGCTAATAATGTTATATATTTTCCTTTCATCTTGTTTCCTTAGCTTTTTATTAATTTTTTATTTTAAAAGAGCGTTCTGACGTGCTCATAACTACGTATTGTTTCATCTGCTGTTATTAATATTTTGCGCCCTAAAAGTTAAAGCATTAATGACTACAACGCAAGATAAACACTATTGACACTAGTCGTTTCTTAAAAATTTCGCTAACATACTGGCAATTTAACAGAGACTTGTTAACGCGTCTTAAAACTTAAAACATCGGATAACACCATGCAACAGACCTACGACTTCACCCAATTAGAAAAGCAAATCCAAGCCTTCTGGCAAGACAATCAATCTTTTAAAGCCGTTAAAGATACTAACAAAGAAAAGTTTTATAGCTTGTCGATGTTGCCCTATCCAAGTGGTACACTGCATATGGGGCACGTGCGTAATTATACCCTTGGTGATGTCGTTAGCCGCTATCAACGCATGCTTGGTAAAAATGTATTGCAACCTATGGGCTGGGATGCCTTTGGTTTACCGGCTGAAAATGCTGCTATCAAACATCAAAAAGCACCCGCTGATTGGACATATAGTAATATTGCTTATATGAAAAAGCAGTTACAATCTTTAGGTTTTGGTTATGACTGGGATCGCGAGGTTGCAACATGTGATGATAGTTATTACAAGTGGGAGCAATGGTTTTTTATTGAGCTTTACAACAAAGGCTTAGTCTATCGCAAAAATTCAGTAGTTAACTGGGATCCCGTTGATCAAACCGTGCTTGCCAATGAACAAGTTGTTGATGGTCGTGGTTGGCGCTCAGGTGCACTTGTTGAGAAAAAAGAAATCCCTCAATGGTTTGTTAAAATCACGGACTATGCCGATGAGCTTTTACAAGATCTAGATAAACTAAAAGGTTGGCCTGATGCCGTTAAAATCATGCAGACTAATTGGATTGGAAAATCTGAAGGCACAACGGTAACATTTGATGTCAATGGCACTAAACTGGATGTTTTCACCACGCGCCCTGATACCTTAATGGGTGTGACTTATCTGGCAATTGCTGCTGAGCATCCGCTAGCGTTACAAGCTTCGGAAGATAGTGCTGAAATTGCTAAGTTTATTAAACAATGCCAACAAACCTCGACTATGGAAGCTGATCTTGCCACACAAGAAAAGCTTGGTATTAAAACACCTTTTTATGCAACACATCCTATCACTGGTGACAAAGTTGAAATTTGGATTGCTAACTTTGTCTTAATGAGCTATGGCACAGGGGCGGTTATGTCGGTACCTGCGCACGATGAACGTGATTGGGAATTTGCACATAAATACAACATCCCATTAAAGCAAGTCATTGAAACCACTGAAGGTAACACTGACCTTAGCAAAGGCGCGATTACCGAAAAAGGCACTTTGATTAATTCAGGACAATTTGATGGTCTTGATTTTGATACTGCTTTTAGCAAAATTGCCGAGTATTTAATTACCAATAACAAAGGCGAGATCACCACCAACTTCAGAATTCGCGATTGGGGTGTTTCGCGCCAACGCTACTGGGGCTGCCCTATTCCAATGATTCATTGTGAAAATTGTGGCATATCCCCTGAAAAAGAAGAAAACCTACCTGTTAAACTACCTCAGGATGTCACATTAACAGGTGCTACCTCGCCACTTAAAATAATGCCTGAGTTTTACGAAACAGCCTGCCCACAATGTGGCAGTAAAGCCACGCGTGAAACAGATACCTTTGACACATTTATGGAGTCTTCATGGTATTATGCACGCTACACCTGCCCAACCGCTGATAAAATGCTAGATGATGAAGCCAACTACTGGCTACCTATCGATCAGTATATTGGCGGTATTGAGCATGCAATTATGCATCTGTTATATGCGCGCTTTTTCCATAAATTGATGCGTGATGCGGGCCTTGTCACCAGTAGCGAGCCATTTACCAACCTATTAACACAAGGCATGGTGCTAAAAGATGGTGCTAAAATGTCAAAGTCAAAAGGCAACACGGTTGACCCGCAAGCTTTGATTGAACAGTACGGTGCTGATACCGTGCGTTTATTTAGTATGTTCGCTGCTCCTCCTGAGCAATCACTTGAGTGGTCTGATTCAGGTGTAGAAGGAGCACATCGATTTTTAAAGAAAATATGGAGCTATATTCATAGCAATCATGACAAGATTGATCCACAAAACACATTGAGCCTTGATAACTTAAGTAATGATGATAAAAAAGTACGTTTTGAAATCTATAGTGTATTAAAACAGGCGCTTTTTGATTTTGATAAGATGCAGTTTAATACGGTTGTTTCAGCATGCATGAAGATCTTTAATAGCCTACAAAATGCCGAAAACAGCGCTGTTATCACTGAAGGCGTAAGTATTTTGCTGCGTTTATTAGCGCCATTTACCCCACACATTGTACAATCCTTATGGTCAGAGCTTCACTTTGGTGATGATATTTTAAATGCAGGCTTCCCGCAAATTGATGATCAAGCACTTATTAGTGACAACTTCACTCTAGTGGTACAAGTCAATGGTAAATTACGTGCCAAAATTGATGTCTCCAGCGAACTTAATGCCAAAGAGATTGAAGCCATGGTTATTGCCGATGAAGTGGTCAGCAAATTTCTTGAAGGGAAAACAATTAAAAAGGCGATTTACGTGCCGAAAAAATTAATGAATCTAGTGATTGGAGCGTAATGGATCATGCATTATTTACGCTTTAAAAACATTAATCTTAAATTATTACTTGTCGCATTGTTTGCTACTTTAATTTATGGCTGCGGCTTTCACTTACGCGGTTGGAATGAAGGCATGCCTAAGTTTATGCAAAAAGTATATATCAGCTACAATGGTAGTGAATTTGGCTTTATTAATGCCTTAAATTCTGTGATCACATCCACTGGTGCTGAAGTCGTCCCATCAGCCAAAAAGGCGAATATTGTTATTCACATTAAGTCTGCCGCACAAAGTAGTCGCTTAGTCGGCATCACGGGTGGCGCATCTTCCAATGACTACATCATGAGCTATGCCGTAAGTTATGATATTTTGAATAGCAAAAACCAAGTTATCCTAAAAGATCAAAGTAACTCTGCACAGCAAACGTATACAACGAATGCAACACAACAGCTAAGCAACAACTCACAACAGCAACAAATTTACAATAGCCTACAATCGCAAGTGGCAAGTAATATTATTGTGCAGATGCAGAGTATTACTCTGGAAAAATATAACGCTTCTTCTAATGACAAACCTGACACACAATCATCATCTAATAATCAAACAGTCGAAGTTGCTAAAATGTAAGCGTCTTCAAACCAATAGTGATTGCGCATTGACAAAATATTTACCCAAAAGGGCTCACCGTACCCTGAGCGTAAGTCGAAGGGTAATCACACTTCAATAAAGGCTTCGACTTACGCTCAGCCAGCGTTTACATAATCGAAGTGGGCGGGCACATGGTTTATAGCCAATGATTTGTGCAGTGGGCATATAATTAAAACGAATACGCAATCGTTGTTGATGTCACGGTATTAACGCGTTTCTTATTGGAACTTGCCCAACTGCTACCATTGATTTGGAAGCCTAATTGCAAAATAAGATTCTTGTAAATTTCTGTCGATAAGGTACTGTTCGTCTGATAAGTCGTTGCATCATCCGCTGTCCAGTTGACTAAAATGCTTTGTTTAAAGCTTGAGGTATCTGTAAAGTTCCACACATAATCAAGTCCACCTTGCGCACCGGGTGCATTGGAAAACTCGCCAGTATCCTTAACTTTCTGTTGCGTTAAACTCGGACCGATCGATGATGTAAGGCTCATCGTATCATTACTATACAACTGGCGCTGATAACCGATAGATTCTGACAAAATATAACTGTATGTATCAAGCTGATCATTTAAGTAGTTAATCCTGCCATAAATACCATTGTTCTTATCAAAATTCCATGAAGTCGTTCCTGTTGCTTGGAACTTATTGGTTTTAACGCCTTTGCCATCGGGCATATCATCGCGATTATACAAGTAACTCATCACCAATGTGTTTTTCCATGGGATAATCGGGTTATAACTAATATTGGCATTACCATTATAGTTAGTTGCTGCAGAGTTCCCTGTGACAATGCTACCACCCAACCCAAAGCTCGTACCTTTCCAAGGGTCTGCAATGGCTATGTTTGGCTTTTTCTGTGATACTGCATCATCATTAGCAATGCCTTCTGGCAGATTTAAACTACTAAGTGACGACGTAGATTGCGCCTGTGATGTTGCCGCAGTATCTGCACTTGATTTAGATGCTTGCACTGACTGAGCTACTGGTTTTTTCTGCTCTTGCAGTGAATCACTCCAAGGACTAAGAACTGCGGCACTGGCAACGGGTACTTTAGCATTTGCTGCTGCGCTATCTGTCGCTTGTGTAGCCGTAGTAGCTGTTTTTGTGTTTTGTGCTGTATCATTTTGCTTAATTTTAACGCTACCAGCATCGGCAATTGCCTGATAGTGTTTGGCTAAATCTTCATAGCTTTGCGCTAAGGCACGATATTTTTGTGCCATGGTTTGTGCGTCATCAGGACTCATTGCATAAACTGCTGTTACATTAAGTGTTCCTATCAATACAGCTAAAGCAGTTAGCCTCTTTGTCATTACTCACTCCAATTGTTTTGTTTTTATTTTTTTAGTTGTTTTTTTATCTTTTATTCACTTTGATTTTGCAGACTATTTGAACCCTGCGGATCTTGCTGATTTTCGGTGTTTTGTATATCCTGCTTAGCTTCTGCATCATCATGAGTCGTCTGCTCATTAGACGATGGTAATGTTGTATTGCTTTGGACACTTTGCTTATCTTTATCATCATTGTTTGTTGCATCAACTGATTTATTCGATGGCTTATCATTATTGCTAGTATCTGCCGACTGCGCTGCTGTAGCGCTTGTCTTTGTTGCATTAGAGGTTTCGGTGGACTTTGCGACAGTCGCAGTATCATCCTTTGGCAAATATAAAGGGCCCATTTGTCCACAACCAACTAATAAGGTTATAGGAATAAGTAATGTAAATAATTTTATAGATCTTTTTGTCATAATCCGCTTGGCGCTATGTAAATATTCGTTAAAATAATTCCCAACATAATAAAAAACATTATGCGCGAAGCCAAATAGAATTATGGTCTTTCTGCAATGAATTTGACATCTTTTACTTTTACGAAGGAATATGTGTGTGATTAAAAAACTTTTACTTAGTATTCTCGGCATTATTGCACTGTTGATTATTTTAATGTTTATCTGGTTGATATTTATTTTCAACCCTAATGATTATAAAGCTTGGATCAATAGCAAAATAAACAATGACAGCAACATCCACATTATGCTTAATGGAGTGTTGGATTTCTCGCTAAAATCAATGCAGCTTAATGCTAAAGAAGTCACTATTAACGCACAAAATGGCACCTTCACAAGCCATTGGCAAAATGCCACGATTAAAATCAATCCACTTGATTTTTTTATCCACCCGAGCAATCCTTTTGAGTCGTTAACGCTACAAAACGGTGACATTAGTGCCGCACATCAACAGTTTAAAGCGCCTCTTTTGAATATCGTCGAAAAACATCAACGCTATAGCGTGAGCACTGAGTTAACCAACGATGTCAAGCAGTTAAATATTCAATTAACGTTAACGCCACACCCTAACAGCACTGAAATTACGGATTTAAGCATACAAACAACGCTTAATAACTTGCCCGTTTGCCTTAAAGTGCCCAGTATTTACCTAAGCAATAACAGTGTGCTCAACAATATTGATAATATTCGCCTAAAAATCAATGATCAGCTACTTATAGGTAATATGAGTCAAATCATACTTAAACCTAAGCTTTCGTTTAAGGGACAATTCACAGCACCTCATCTTGCATTAGCACAAATAATTAATCTTAACGGCTTCAAAGTCGACTTAGATTCGTTTGCACTTGATTTTGCATTCTCACACAATGACTCAGCAGCTAAAGCTGACATTAGCATCAACGCTCAAAGTGCCAACCTTATCGGTATTGATCTTAATGCGATTGCTTCTTCAACACACAATCTATTAAGCGCGATTGATCAAGGCAATGGTATTGGTAGCGCCTTTCAAACATTGAAATCTCAGCTACTACCGCTTCTTACCAAAGACAAACTCATTGCTGATCCAAACAAAAGCACGCAATTAAAAAAACTTAGCATTCAAAGCAATGTTGATAATAATCAACTTAAGACAACTTCGATCAATTGGCAAGCCCCAGAATTTACGGTCACAGGCTATGGACAAGCGAACTTAAGCACGCACGAATTAAACTATCCACTTTCGATTCATATCAAAGGCACCCCAAGCTTAATTATTCCATATAACCTCAGCTATCAAAATAAGCAATTTACTGCTGAGATTAATCAAGCTCAACTGCAAAAAAACTTACAGCCCATTATTGAAAAGGCGCTTACAAATGCCTTAAATAATAAACTTGGTTCGTTCTTTAGGTAAATGCATGTCCGAAGATCTCTCAAGCTTAAAAGGCATTGGTAAATCGACATTAGCAAAGCTTAATAAAGCCAACATTCACACGCTATGGGATTTGTTACTTCATTTACCCAAAGACTATCAAGATCGACGCACCATTACACCGATTGGACACACTATCTCAGGGCAAAAGCAGCAAATATCTGGCGTTATTCGCCAAGTGAATATCAACAACTTTGGCAAAAAGCATCTTAATTGCTATTTCTCTGATGACAGTGGCATGTGTAAAATGCATTTATTTAAGTTTTATCCCAATCAAACTAAGCTACTGCAAAAGGGTAAAATCATTCGCTGCTTTGGGGAAATTAATCACACCCATCACGGTATTGAGGTCATTCACCCTGAGTGGCAAATCATCAATGATCAAAATGAAGCCTTAAGCGGTGAAATTACTGCGATTTACCCAACGATTGAAGGTATAAGCTCGACAGTTATCCATAAACTAATAAAGCAGATTAAATCATCAGTTTCTTTTAAAGAACTACTGCCTACTGAGATCTTGCAAGCTCATGGCTTTATGGATATTAATAGTGCTTTCATGGAGATTCATTTTCCACAAGACAGTGACTTTGAGCAGTCCATTAAGCGCGTCACGCACGCTCGTTATCGCTTAGCGATTGAAGAAATGCTGGCACATAACCTTAATGCGAAAAAAGTGCGCCTAACCAATCAATCAACACCGTTTGCAAAGATAAAAATCAAGCCTAAATTACTTGATAAGTTTATCAGTCAGTTGCCTTTTGCTCCAACCAAAGCCCAAGAGCGTGTTATTGCTGAGATTTTTGCTGATTTGACCAAACCCAAACCATGCTCACGCCTTGTGCAAGGTGATGTCGGTTCAGGTAAAACCGTTGTTGCCAGCGCTTGTTTGATTCAAGCTGCTGCTAATCACCTACAATCAGTGATGATGGCACCCACAGAGATTTTGGCAGAGCAACATTATCATAATCTAAGTAACTGGCTTAGTCCTTTTGATATTCCTGTTGTCTTTATCGCTCAAAAACTGACTGCAAAAGAGCGTAAAAGCGCACTTGAGATAATACAGACACAGCATAATTGCGTTATTGTTGGCACCCATGCGGTGTTTCAGCAAAGTATTGATTATCCTAAGCTTGGACTAGTGATTATTGATGAGCAACATCGTTTTGGCGTTGAACAACGTCTGGCATTAATCGATAAATCAAGAAGTAACAATTGGCAGCCCCATCAAATTGTGATGACAGCAACCCCTATTCCACGCACATTGGCAATGACCGTATATGGTGATCTTGATCTATCAATCATTGATGAGCTGCCACCTAATCGCAAACCAATCACCACCAGTGTGTTAAATCAAAATAAAAAGCAAACACTAATCAATAAACTTGAATCACACATCAATGCCAATGGTCAAGCCTATTGGGTGTGTCCACTCATTGAGTCATCCGAAGTATTAGTGACACTGCAAGATGCTGAATCACTCTTTGAAACCATCAAGGAAATGTTGCCAAGCGCACGCATTGGTCTTATTCACGGCAAAATGAAGACTCAAGAAAAAATACTCATCATGCAGCAGTTTAAAGCGCATGAGCTAGATATCTTAGTTGCGACCACTGTGATTGAAGTCGGTGTTGATGTGCCTAATGCCAATATTATGATTATCGATAATGCTGAGCGGCTTGGTTTGTCACAACTGCATCAATTGCGTGGTCGTGTTGGACGTGGACACAAGGAAAGTAACTGCATTTTGCTTTATCAGTCGCCCTTATCACTCACTGCCAGAAAGCGCTTAGAGCTTATGCGCCAAACCCAAGATGGTTTTATCATTGCTGAGGAAGATCTTAAACTGAGAGGTCCCGGAGATATTTTTGGTAAAAACCAAACCGGTGATATCCAGTTTAAAGTCGCAGATTTAAGTCAACATCAAAATCTATTTGATGAAGTTGCTACTATCGCGGATGCCCTCCTACAGAACCACCCTCAAACCATTGAGCCAATTATAGGACGCTGGCTAACGAAGGCCGATGAGTATATCAAAGCGTAATTAACGAAACGCATGCCATATATGATCAGCAAGCTTAGGGCTAATGCCTTTGACCTTTGCAATCTCATCAATTGAAGCGCGTGATAACTCTTGCCAACCACCAAAGTGCCTCAAAAGCGCTTGTCGGCGTTTACTACCGACCCCTTCAATTGACTCAAGTACGGATTCAGTTTGGCGTTTTGCCAGTTTTTTACGCTGCGCTTTGATGGCAAAGTCATGTGCTGCATCACGAATTTGTCTTAATAACAAAAAGGCTAAATCATGCTCTGGCAAATGATACACTTCATCATTAAAACCTTGAAAAATATCCTCTTTACCACTGATTCGCTCAATCCCCTTGCCAAGACTCAATAGTTTAATATTATGCTGCTGATTATATTGCATCAGTACATCTTCAGCTTTTTTGATCTGTCCCTTACCACCATCGATAATCATAACATCTGGCAGGTTATTTGCCTCTATTCCTGACTCAACGCGTCTTGTGACTGCTTGCGCAATGGCTGCATAATCATCCCCTGGCGTAACACCCTCAATATTATAACGTCGATATGCAGATTTTAATGCGCCACCTTGGTCAAAGACAACACATGAAGCCACTGTTGCTTCACCTTGGTGATGACTAATATCAAAGCATTCAATACGTTTAATCTCAGGGATATCAAGCCACTTTGCTAAAGCCTCAAACCGTTTGACAAAATGCTGCTTAGATTGCAAATTCATCTGTAATTTTTGGCGCGCATTGATTAAGGCGAGCTTCTGCCATTTGGCATTATCAGCAATTGCCTCTTTAATCCATTTAATCTGTCGCTCAGCCTTTTGTGCAATACTTATAAGCAGCGATTCTGACACCTTAACTTCCTTCGGCAAAATAACTTCTTCAGGCCAAATTGTTCGCAGTTCTGCCAAATAGTAATGTGATAAAAAAGCCTCTAAAATGTCGGTTAACGTACTGCCATTTTGACTAATAAACCAATGTTTATCATCGGCTACTTTACCTTGTTCGATACTGACCAATGTTATACAAACCTTATCGGCTTCCTGTAAAACACCCAACACATGCAAACGTTTATTATTCAATTTATCCAAAAATTGCTGTTGTTGTAGCTTGGTGAGTAGCGCCAATTGATCACGTAACTGTGCGGCAAGCTCAAATTTTTCCTCATTGGCAGCATCTTGCATTTTCTGTGAAATTTCTTCCAATACTGAAGTGAGCTTACCATTCATAAATTTTGCCAGAAGGTCAACTTGCATTTTATAGTCTTCAATACTGATTTTATTCACACAAGGACCACTGCAACGCTTAATCTGGTATTGCAAACAAGGGCGTGAGCGATGATTAAAATAACTATCCTCACATTGCCTAATGGGAAAAAGTTTTTGCAGTAAAATCAATGTTTCTTTCATTGATGATAATGAGACAAAGGGACCAAAAAACTGTCCTGCCTTGCGCGGCTTACCACGAAAACCAGACAACCTTGGAAACACATGATCGCTTAAATGCAAATAAGGATAACTTTTATCATCTTTGAATAGAATATTATATTTAGGTTTATGTTTCTTAATTAGCGCACTCTCTAACAAGAAGGCATCATAATCACTGGGTGTCACCGTGACATCAATAAACACGACTTGTTCAACTAACGTCTGTGTTTTGATGTCTTTAGCATCCTTTTTAAAGTAACTATTAACACGTTTATAGAGATTTTTGGCCTTACCAATATATAAAATCGTATGCGCTTTATCATACATACGATAAACACCTGGATGCGTTGTTAAATGCTTTAAAAAAGAATCTAGATCAAATGCCTGCTTGGCATTTTCAGAGCTGTCTGAGTGAAACATAGTTTTTTATAGAGAGAAGTAAATTAAAAAATATTATTCTTTGTTGCTCTCAAGATCAATTAGTTTATGTCTAATCGCCATATGCGTTAACTCAACATCACTATCAATACCTAATTTTTCAAATAAACGGTAGCGATAACTATTAACCGTCTTTGGACTTAAACATAGCTGATCTGCCACTTCATTGACCTTTTGACCGCTTGTGATCATGATTAACACCTGCATTTCCCGCTCTGATAATACATCAAATGGTGACTCATCATCATGCGTTAAGTGTTTTAAAGCAAGTTGCTGCGCAACCTCAGGTGACAAATAACGTCTTCCGGCATACACTGTTTTGATCGCTTGAATCATCTCATCAATGCTAACCCCTTTGGTCATATAACCAGAAGCACCTGCTTGTAATACGCGTGTTGGATAAGGTTCCTCACCATAAACAGTCACAACCAAAATTTTAATCTGCGGATAAGTCTTGGCAATGCGTTTTGTCGCTTCCAAACCACCCATACCAGGCATTTTAACATCCATTAAAATGACATCAGGTAACAGTTTAGAGGTTAGCGTAATCGCCTCCTCGCCACTGGCTGCTTCACCGACGATCTCAATATTATTGACATCACTTAACAGCTTCTTAATCCCTAGTCTTACCAAATCATGATCATCAACCAAAAGCACTCTTATCATTACCTTGCTCCCATGTTTTAGGTCACCTCTTAAGGAAATATGCCTATCTACTTTGTGCTTTAGCCTAAACCTTTTACGTCAAAAGCTCAAAGACCACACTGATCAATACGCATACTCACTTGTGAGATTTTGACCATAGTATAGCGTAAAACTTCCAATGTTGCTGTAGCAATTTGAGCTTATTTTACTTGTATTTCTAACTTTTGTTTGTAAGATAAAGCATTTGTAAGATGACAGTCACCCTCAATGATTACAAATAGCAATGATTTACAACGCATTATGCCGCTATTGATGGCAGAATCAATGATCGCACTAGATACTGAATTTTATTGGCGTAATACCTATTATCCTGAGTTATGCCTTATCCAAATCGCAACAACCGATCATATCTATCTGATTGATGCTTTATCAGCTGAAATTAACTTACAACTACTTAACCCACTCTTTACAAGTAAGCACACACTTAAAATCATGCATGCAGCCGAGAATGATATCAAAATCTTGAGACATTATTTAGATTGTGAGTTTAATAGTATATTCGATACGCAAATTGCTATGGCATTTCTAGGACATGATCATCAATTGTCACTTAGTAACACGCTAAATCATTTAGGGTTTGATGATTTAAATAAAGATGAGAAGATGTCTGACTGGCGTAAGCGTCCTTTATCTAGCTCGCAAATAGCCTATGCCACATCTGATGTTATCTCTTTAATTCAATGTCAAAAATTACTAACAGATAAGCTTAAACAAACACCATGGGCGAAGGCTTTTGAAGAAGAAATGCAATTTATCCAAAAGATGCATTTTAATAACACACAAGATGCTCCCTTAAAATTCAAGCATCATCTTGCACGCCTAAGTGTATCTGCTCGCACGCATTTAATCCAATTATCAATTTGGCGCGAAGCGTATGCACAAAGTAGGAATTGGGTAACGCGTTATGTACTTTCAGATCAAGAGCTCGTCAACCTAGCTAAGTTAAATCCTATAGATCTGCAAACTATTGCCGAAAAACATATTCTATCACATAAGAAAGTACAGCGTTTTGGCGCTGAGCTTATCCAGTTATTACATGTGGCAAATACTCAATATGATATGAGTTTGATTGAGCGCACACGAATTAAAATCAACAAAGAGCTCTTACGGTTGTGCTTTGAATACCTAGCTGAAATCGCTGAGAAACAGCAATTGCCAATGGCATTAGTTTCATCAAAGCAGGAGCTAAAGCACTTTCTCTATCAAAAGCTTATTAACCCTAAACACATGGGTAGCAATAAACTAAATAGTGGTTGGCGTTTGCAATTTTTTGGTCAGCTGATTACTGATTATGCATATCAGCAATGTTCAATATTGGGACTTCCTTACAATAAAATCTTGACGAATTAAAATGATATTCTACGCTTAAGAGTGCCTCGCATAATTTATCAACTAAGGAGAATACTTATGAAGAAATCGTCTTTTTTGTTACTTATTCCAACGAGCTTGCTCTTTATTGGCACTGACGCCTATGCTGCAACTGCGAGCAAAGCATCCACACCCACTCCAACCATTCAACTAAACTGTAATGGGAGCGTATTGAACTTAGGACAAACTCAAGCTGAAGTCACTAAAGCCTGTGGTGAGGCTAGTTATACCAGAAGCTCTAAGAAACATAACAGTACATCGCTATATTATAAAACACCTGAAGCAACTGCTTCCATCGAGAATAAAACCAAACTTAAATTTGTTAATGACAAGTTAGTTGAAATTTCTTATGAGCGTGAAAATAAAAAATTTGATGATTAATAGGCTTATAAAACCAAGCCAATACGTTTAGCAACCGTTTTATAGTGACCAATCACATCACCGAGATCTTGGCGAAAACGATCTTTATCAAACACTTCTTTTGTTTCTTTATCCCACAATCTACAGCCATCTGGACTAAACTCATCCCCTAATAGGATCTCATTTTTAAAACGTCCAAACTCTAGCTTATAGTCAACCAATAACAATCCAGCTTCATCAAAAACGCTCGATAAAATATCATTGACTTTGAAAGTGGCTTCGCGCATAAACTTAATTTCTGATGCGGTTGCCCAGTTAAAGCTTAAAATATGAGATGTATTAATCATTGGATCACCCAACGCATCATCCTTTAAAAAGAATTCAAACACCGGTTTATCAAATTTCATGCCTTTTTCAAGACCTAAGCGTTTACAAATCCCACCTGCTGCATAATTGCGTACCACACACTCAACAGGAATCATTTCAAGGCGTTTCATCAAACTTTCATTATCATTTAGCGTTTTGATAAAATGTGTTTTCACACCCTCTTGTTCAAGCTTTTGCATAATATAAGCATTAAAAAGATTATTAACACGTCCTTTATCTCTCAACGCCTCTTTTTTAACGCCATTAAACGCTGTGGCATCATCACGGTATTCAATAATAACATGATCGGCATCATCACTCTGATAAACGGACTTAGCTTTTCCTTGGTATATTAATTCTTTAACCATCTTCATTATCCTTTTATTACTTTCTAGTTATTTAAGTGGGATATGTGATGCAATCGCAGATAAAATCGGCTTTGCCTTATCCACTGGAATTAATACTTGTTTGGTATCAAACAATGAAACTCTTAATTGTTTTTGCTCTTCTCTAAAGAAGTTACGCCAATTACTCATATCACTAAATATCGAACCATTTTGTGTATATGGATACAAATACAATAAGTAACTTTGATCTTTGTTATCTTCAAATAGAATCGTCTGCTCCTTAGCATCATAGGCAACGTATTTATAGCCTGCTGCTTTTAATGCACTTTCCAAGGTCTTTCTTGCTAGCGCTTCATCACCAACAAAGACAATAGAGACAACTTTATCCTTGGTATAAAGCTGGAACTTTAAGCCATTCTCACTATTGATAAAACCAAACTGTGCATTGACTAAAGTTTCTTCAGTGACTCTTTGACCTTCTATTGATTTTTGGATTTGCTCAACGATGCTACTTGCTTCCTTAGTGACCGCAGGTTTTTCATCCATATTAAACAAGGATAACTCAGCGCGTCTAAATTCATTTTTAACCTGCGCGATAAATACATAGTAAGACTCGCCAGAAGCTTTGTCTTTAACCACAAAGCGATTATTATCTTTGTCTGCTTTTTCAAGTGCCACATTAGGCAGTTTATCTTTTAACGCCGACTCCACAATCATCCATGTCACCGCGTGTGGTTCATAAATAACTAATTTAGCTTGGTTATCTTTATCATAGTTTAATTTCGTCGTAACAACATAAAGCTGCTTTTGCTCAACCGCACTCACATCATAATTCGATGCGAAATTAGGTGGTAACATCGCATTTTGCGCCTGAGATAATTGATTCTTAGTAAAGCTTGTTTGCCCTTCAGGAATCACAAGTGCTGGGTGAATATTAGGATCCGTTGAAACTGATTTTGGTACTTCCAATGGCTTGTTTTGTTCAACGGGTTGACGTGCATAATCAAAATCACGGTTACGAAAGAAATTACTGGTTGATGCGCACCCTGCCAAGGTACTGATACTTAAAATTGCAAGTGTACATGCAGTGATTTTATTAAATTTCATGACTACTTTACTTGGAAAAAGGTAAATGCATTATACACAAGCAAAGCCTAAATACGCACAGGATTTTAGCGCAAAAGTCCTAGTTATTTAAAAAACTAATATCCCTATTAGGAATACTAATTTCCATAGCTGATCAAAAAACGGTAAATTTCTCCCCGCAACACAAACACACGGAGAAGAAAATGAAAAAATTAAGCTTAATAATTGCTAGCGGCTTTATGTTATCAACAACAGCTTTTGCAACAAAAAATGTCATATCTAATGATGTTGCGAAAGCAGTTACACACGTCAATGATGTCAGCTTTTCAGATCAAGAGGGCACTGAAAACATCCAACAACTTAAAAAATTAGTGCAAAATGCCAAAGCAAACAACTATATTGCTGCTGTTGTCAATACTGCCAATTTAGTTTCAATAACAGCACCACAATACAATGCTTTTAACACATCTCAAGATCTACTTAACATGTCAGATAATCTTGCTGGCTTTACCAACGCGTTAAAAGCAGTTGTTAATAATTATCCGATGCTTGACAAGATGGATCAGGCGCTAACACAAGCATACACTGAGCTACAGGCAGCTTGGGACCATCGTGTTACCTTCCTAAATGGTGAATCAGGAGAGCACAAAGCCTATGAGTTTAATTACTTATTAAATTACCTGACTGTTAACGGCGTTAATGTTTTGCAAAAAGGCAAAAGCATTGATGAAACCAAAGACTTTTATGTCAAGCTAAACACTCTAGCTTATAGCATTCCAACAGATGCTTTTAATAGCTATTATCAAGCTCGTGATATGGCAGTTGAAGCAGTTTATTCTATCAATAAAAACATGGTTGTTTCTGCTTTGCAGAACGTACAAAGTAACGCAAAAGTTCAAAAGCTATCTGAAGCAACTAACGATATTGATATTGCTATTAATGATTTCCTAAATTTAAGCTACAGCTTTAAGTTTTTGGGCAAGACCATTGAGATTAAATTAATTCCTGATCAAGTAAAAGATATGGTACACAATGCCCTGCAAAAATCTGGCTTTAATGACACTAAAAATGCGCTGAACTTTCTTTTAATCTCAACAGCCGAAGGTCAAAAAAATATTCCATTAGCATCAGATTACAATAACATTAAAGACACTCAGGACAATAACGTGTTTGCACGCTTAATGGTTACCTTATCAACGATGCTTGCACAAAACATTAATAACAATATGCAAGATCCCCAGTTCCATATCACCGACGAGCAAGCTTACTATGTAATCACCTATCAACTTGCCGAACTAGTTAATAAGAATCTCGTGTAAGCAACAACATTTAATGAAAACTTAAAACACTCTTCGACATTTGATCTGTTTTTCAGTATAAAAGGCACATTAAAAAAATGAAAAAAATGCGCTAGCGATAAACTTATGATCAGACAACGAAATATACTTGCCGCTTGGATTTGCTTTCTTGGCGGCTTTTTTGTGCTCTATCAATTCCTGCTGCAAGGCTCAACCAGTTTAATGGTGCCAACATTAATGCGTGATTTATGCATTAACCTCACTGAAATCGGCTTTTTATCTTCTGCTTTTTTTTACCCTTATATTCTTTTGCAAATTCCCTCTGGCTTTATCATTGATAAAATTGGACCTAAGAAAACCTTATTTATTGGCGCACTTATCTTAGGTCTAAGCACATTAGGTTTTGCTTTTTCTGAAGGCTTTGCCACTGCGAATATCTCGCGGATTATCATGGGTATTGCAAGCGCACCAGGCGTTGCATGTGCGATGTATCTTGCTGCACGCTGGTTTCCCAAGAGATTCACTATTGTCGCAGGTCTGATTGAAATGATGGGCATGCTAGGCGGTGCTGCTGGCGATTACTTTCTAGAACATGCGATAAATGGTTATGGTTGGCGAACCGCGATGATTATCTGCGCTGTTATTGGTTTAGTGCTTGCTGCCTTGATTTTAATTTTCGTCAAGGGAAATGCGCATGAATACTGTAAATCACAAAAACAAGACAACTGTCAAACACATACCTTAAAGCATTTTGTGGCATTATTGAAGAATAGTGACGTATGGCGTTATAGCTTATTTGGTGGTTTAATTTTTACCATTATCAGCGCCTTCGCCTCTCTTTGGAGTATTGGCTTTATCCAAGTGCTTTATCCTGAACAAAGCAGTCATGCATCACATGCTACGGCATTGATTTTTATTGGGGCAGCATTAGGAGCTGCATCCAGTGGTTGGCTTGCTAATAAAATTCGCTGTATTCATGTTATGCAACTATTTAGCGTGCTCGCACTGATTAGCTTTATCATCCTTTTATATATCGCAATTCCTTTTTATCTTGGCAATATTTTGCTTTTTCTACTTGGCTTTGGTTCTGGCGCCTATATTCTGCCCTTTGCCTCGATTGAGAAACTATCTCATCCTAATGCTCAAGGTATGGCAATGGGCTTTACCAACATGGTTATTATTGGACTAGGTGGTCCGATACTGCAACCTTTAATCGGTTGGATTTTAAGCTGGTATCAATCAGCTTATCAGTGTAACGCTAACACCTTAGGTGGATTTCAAACGGCACTATTGCCTATCTTAATTGGGCTAATTATTGCCGTTATCTTAAGCTTTATTCCTGCAAAGTCGGCAAACGTTTGCAATACGTCTCTTTAATTGTTAATAATCCAATAACAAACGCAATCGCAAAAAATAAAGTGCAACCAATGGTAAGTGCTACTTGGTAACCATGAACACTGATATTCTCGCCACCCTTAGAAAATTGATTTAACACAATACCGGTGACGTTCTGCGCAGCCCAAGCCCCTAATAGCACAAACATATTATTAAACCCCACAGCAGTTGCCGTTAATGAGGCGGGAACATTCTCGATCATAATGGCAAAAGATAAGGTTTGCGCACCTGCTGCGACACCAAGCAAAAACATTAAAATTGAAAATATCACATAGCTATCAATCGCTAGCCAATTAAGTAGTAAACTAATGATCACACCAAATACAGCACATGCTAATAACACTTGTTTACGCCTACCTAATCTATCTGATAGTAAGCCAACGAGTGGGCTACCTAGACCTAGCCCAAGCCAGACGAATGATACTGCACTTGCAGATATCGTTTGGCTAAAATAATGCTCCAAATAACCAACACCACTCATTGAACCAATTACTTCAACCGCCGGATAAACAAAAAAAGCAAAAATCGCGATTAACCACACCTGTTTAATTTTAATCAACATCACAAGTTTTTGTTTAACCGTTAATGCGCTCTTGTTATTTACTTCTGTCTTATCTACTTGACGTTTAGACTTATCTCTAACAAATAAAAAGAAAAAGAACGCCAAAACACATCCGGCAATAAATACGCCATGAAAGATTAGTCGCCAATCATTATCCGTTATAACAAGCATTAGCACAAAAGGGGCACCTGCTAAAATAGGTCCAATCATTCCAAGTATTTGCGTCATACCACCCATAACACCTAAGTGCTGATGCGGAAACCAATCAAGAATGATCTTAAACATCATCGCAAAAGCAAATGCAGATCCCAAGCCAATGGCAAAACGCCCAACCCAAGCTACAGCTACCGTTGTTGCAAAGCTAAATAATAAAGCGCCAAGTGCGGTAACAATAATGGCAAAAGTACCTACCTTGCGCACACCAAAGTGATCAATGAGTATTCCCACAGGCAATTGCATTAAAGAATATGCCAAAAAATACGCCGATGAAATACTGCTGACGGTTAATGCATCTAAATGAAGGTCGTGGGCAAAAACAGTATTCATCGAGCCAAATGAAGCACGACAAAAAAACTCATACAAAAAGAAAATGCCCGCTAACGAGAAAAAGAACCAGCCCTTAAAAAGCTTACGTGAGAAAAGATTGGGTTGAACTAATGACGACATGTGGTGATTTTTTAGATTTAAGGTGTCTTTAAATTACCACAGCTAACGATATAAAAAAATAAAATTAAATGAATTTAGGCTTCGACCAATGCTCAGCCAACGTCTATCGCACCCTGAGCCAAGTCGAAGGGAAGATATTAGACAAAAGGAATATATGTCTTCGACTAACGCTCAGCCAATGTTTGTTTTAGATCAACTCTTTTGGCCAATCATCAACGATAGTACCTAATGAGTAACCATAAGAAGAAAGCTTTTCTTTGATTTCATTTAACGATTTACGTCCAAAGTTAGGTGTTTTCATCAGTTCAGACTCAGTGCGCTGCACTAATTCACCAATATAACGAATGTTCTCTGATTTTAAGCAATTTGCTGAACGCACTGTTAAATCCAACTCTTCGACTGTTTTCAATAAGAATGGATCGATTTGTGGTTCTTCCTCAACATATAGACGCTCTGCCAACTCTGCTTCATCAACGATATTTGACATTTGTGTTTGAATTTTTTGTGCTGCCAGACTCAATGCTTCAGACGGTGTTAAACTACCATCTGTTTTGATCTCAAGGATTAATTTATCTAAGTCAGTTTTTTGGGCAACACGCGCATTTTCAACATTATATGTGCAACTTACAATCGGTGAATAAGACGCATCTAACATAAACCAGCCATCAGCAAACGCTTGCTCTGCAGCAACATAACCGACACCTAAATTAATTTGCCCGTCGATTGATAGTTTTTCTTTACCTTCATATTGGCAAATATAAACATCAGGATTTAAGATCTCTAAGCCTTCAGAAACCGTTAAATCTGCTGCATAAATATCTTTTGCCTTACCTGAAAGTTTAATCGCAATCTCAGCTGATTTATGCTCAGGTGAAAGCTTAAACTCAATTGCTTGCAAATTAAGTAAAATCTCTTCAATTGTTTCAGCCGTTGGCAGTTTAACAGATAGATCATCACCATCATTGAACTTAACACGTGTTAATGCAGCTCCTGCCAATGCATTAGCTAAAATCTGCTTTAATGAGAATCCAAGCGTGTAGCCAAAACCACGCTCTAAAGGCTCCAAAATAATCTTTGCTTCTTTATCATTTTTCTCGAGATTATTCACTGTTGTCGGATGCAGCAAATGTTCTAATGCCATCGTTTTATATACCCTTTTGTTTATATATCTTACATCTCAATACCTTTTGATTACCTGATCAGTTCAGGCATCAATCAGCACGATTTGATAAATACAGATGTCGAAATTTTGCAGCATTCTATCAAATTTTTTCTAAAAAACCTAAAAGAAATTGACATTTGATCAAAACTTATTGACATCTGCCAAGTATAACGGCTTCTCTCCTTGACAGACTTCGCATTGCAATCTAGCATGCCAACGTCATATTAAATCAATAAAGCAGGTATTTTTAATGGAAATTTTAAGTGTTGATTACTACGCAGATAATGCACCAAAGCGCTTTACCGACTCGTTGAAACAAACAGGTTTTGGGGTATTGGAAATACACCCTATCGACTGGCAGCTTATCGAAGATGTTTATAGTGAGTGGCGTGAGTTTATTAACTCAAAAGCCGCGCATAATTACTATTACGATAAGAGAACCCAAGATGGCTACTTCCCGATGGATATCTCAGAAACAGCCAAGGGTGAGACCGCACGTGATATCAAACACTATTTCCATTTATATTTTCCAAATGGTCGCTATCCTAAAGAAGTCTCTAACAAAGCACGTGAGCTTTTTGACAAACTTTTTGAACTAGGTAAAACATTACTGCAATGGATCGATGATCATATGGATCCAGAGACTTCTAAGAAACTGCATATGCCATTAGTCGAAGCTTTGTCATTTGATCGCACGTTATTTCGCGTATTGCATTACCCTGCGATCAAAGGTGATGAGGAACCAGGCGCCATCCGTGCTGCAGCGCATGAGGATATCAATTTAATCACCCTTTTACCCGTTGCCTCTTCACCTGGATTGGAAGTGTACTCACATAAAGAAGATAAATGGTATGAAGTGCCCTGCAAGCCGCAATCTATCATCATTAATATTGGTGATATGCTGCAAGAGATGACCAACTTTGAATATATTGCTACCAAGCATCGCGTGGTCAAACCTGAAGGTGAGGCACAAGGCGTAGATCGCATGTCAACACCTTGCTTTATGCATGCCAAAGCTGATGTTTATTTATCTGAGAAATATAAAACAGCTGATGTCTTCTTGGATGAGCGCTTGATTGAACTTGGGGTTAAATAGCTTCATAAGGAATTAACTCAACATGACCAATAACTTCAAAAAACTTATAAAAATCACCCTAATCTATGGCGTTATCACGTTTGTCATATGCGCAATAAGTTATATCTATTTTGATCGTTTACTCGTGATATCAATTAGTGAACAGCTGCAGCATAATATCTTAATTAAACTCTCGAATATTCTCTCTTTTATTTTTGACCCTAATAACTGGTTTGTTCTTTTCATCATTCTTGTGATTATCTGTATATGGCAAAAAATACGCGGCAAACTCAATCCACGTTTATTGGTATGGACCATGAGTTTGTTTATCTCGATTGCTGTTGCAACTGTGCTAAAACTAACGCTGGCACGCTATCGTCCCGAGCTATTCTTACAAGATGGTTTATATGGCTTTCACTGGTTGTCACACAAGCGCTTATTCAATAGCTTCCCATCAGGGCATGCCACGCTTGGATTTGCAGGATTACTAGGCTTGGCTTATTTAGTACAAAATAAGAAATTTACGGTGCTATGCATCATCATCGCACTTATTATCACCATTAGCCGAATTTTAAGCTCAGAGCATTATCTAAGTGATGTGTTGGCTGGCGTTTATATCGGGGTCTTTAGCTATCTTTGGGCAAAAGCACTTTGCTATAGGAAATCATCATCATAGCCACAAAAATACAAAATATATGGATAAACGAATAATCAGGGAATGGTTTAGAAATGGTGTCAATATTGCTGATCGAAATATGAAAACAGTTGAGGAGAGGAAAAACATCTTCGACCAGCTGTTTTGTAGTATAGGCGTTTAAACTTAACTCAAACTTAATGGTTTTATTTTTTTCCTTTTTTATGATGGGCGTACACAATACGCCCCTACATTACCTAAATGATTATGGATTTATAAAATGGACGTATGCAATACGCCATTACGAATTGCTTTCTCTTGCTTTTAAAACAGTGATCACATCCTGCAAAGACAGCTCTTTTTCTCTTAGTAATACCAGCAAATGAAAGATCAAATCAGCACTTTCATTTTTAAGCTCATCTAGATCATTCTTCATTGCGGCAATCACAGTTTCAACACCTTCTTCACCAACCTTTTGCGCAATGCGCGCAATACCACTAGCAAAAAGGCTCGTGACATAACTATTTTGCGGTTTATCTTTTTTGCGTTGTTTGATGGTGTTTTCCAATCGAGTCAATACGCCATATGGATGATCATAGGTTTTATCAAAGCAGCTCTCGGTACCCTTATGGCACGTTGGTCCCACAGCATCAACTAGCGCAACAAGGCTATCTCCATCACAATCTACAGCGATATCAATGAGCTTCAAAACATTGCCACTTGTTTCACCTTTTTGCCACAGCCTTTGTTTACTGCGACTGTAAAAAGTTACAAAGCCAGTAATCATCGTCTGTGATAAGGCCTCTTCATTCATGAATCCTAACATCAGCACCTTGCCAGAGGTGCGACATTGCACAACAACAGGCACCAAGTGATTCATTTTCTGCCAGTCAATTTTGTTTAAAATAAGATTATCCACATTTATCCTTAATTCGACATTCTAATGGTTTGACCATTTGTTTTGAGATAGGCTTTAAGCTCACAAATATCAATGCTGCCACTGTGAAAAACACTCGCAGCAAGTGCACCTGATACCCGTGTTTTTTGAAATACTTCATTAAAATGCATCATTTCTCCAGCACCCCCTGATGCGATCACAGGGATATTAACCATTTGTGAAATTGCTGCTAAATGAGTAATATCATAGCCATTTTTGACCCCATCTTGTTGCATGCAGTTCACAACAATCTCACCGGCACCTCGCTTGGCGACTTCCGTTACCCAATCTTTTGTTCTACGTGTGGTTTTTAGCGTTTTTTCAACATCACCGGTATATTGACAGACAACATATTCACCATCCATATCATTGCTATCAACACCAACAACAACACATTGCTGACCAAAGGCATCGACTAATTCATCAATGAGCTCTGGACGCTCTAACGCAGGCGAGTTAATCGATATCTTATCCGCCCCAGCATTTAAGATAGTACGCGCTTGATCAACACTACGAATACCTCCTGCGACACAAAATGGAATATTGATCGCTTTGGCAATATCTGTTACCCATTTAGGTGACACACCTTGCTTACGCGTACTTGCGGCAATATCATAAAACACTAACTCATCGGCACCTTGCTCACTATAGTGCGTGGCTAGCGTAACAATGTCACCGACAACCCGATGATTCTGAAATTTCACACCCTTTACCACTTGATCATTTAATACATCCAAGCATGGAATAATGCGTTTTGTTAGCATGCTAGCGCCTCATTTAAGCTAAATTTATTTTCATAAAGCGCGCGTCCGACGATCACATTCTGCACCTTGGTCTTTTTGAGATTGTGCAAATCAGCCAAGGCACCAACACCACCAGATGCTTGAAAGGAAATATTTGGATATTTAGCAACTAAGTCTTGATAAAGTTGTGTGTTAGCCCCTTGTAACATGCCATCTTTGCTAATATCGGTACATAACACATGCGCTAAACCATATGCTAGATAATAGTCAATAACATTATATAGACTTTGATCACTGGTATTAAGCCAGCCATGTGTTGCCACCATCGGTGTGTCATTAACGATATTAACATCAAGTGCTAATACAATTTTATCTGCACCAAAGCGCTCAATAAAGCGCACCGTTTGGTCATAATCTTTTACAGCAATACTGCCTAATACCACACGATCAACACCAATTGACAATAGGTTATCGATCGTTTCCTCATCCTTAATGCCGCCGCCAACCTGCATGATTGATGTCGTACTATTGCGAATACGGTTGATCACATCAAGCTGCTTGAGTTTACCTTGTTTCGCACCATCCAAATCAACAACATGCAAATAGCTAGCACCACTTTGTTGATAATTCATTGCCATATCTTCAGGTGTAACCGTATATTGGGTAATGGCATTAAAATCACCTTTTTGTAAACGCACACACTGTCCATTGATTAAGTCTATTGCGGGGATAATATTCATTTATTTCCTCTTTTAATAACCTGCTTCTTTCTGATGTTTAAATGACAAAATATGACAAATATCAGTCATCGCTTCATATCTGTATAAAACCGCATAGCCAGAATCACCAAATGGAATAATCAACTCTCGAAGATGGTCAGATAATGGTCTACCCATTTCTGGCGTCTCTTTAAGTAATTGAATATACTTGGCGATTTCATGTGCTGCGCGTTGACTTGCCAGAGTATTTCTGGACTCAAGAAAAGATTGGCAACGCTGAATCCCTTGTAAAGCACCTTCTGTAATTTTTATTTGTGACATTTAGGTGCAGGCTCCTCACTATCAGTTCCCCAAGTTTGCAACCAGCGAATGGCCTCATCTCCAGTAATATGTAAGCCTGTTTCTTGAAAAGACTGCCATGAAGCCAATGCTTCCTGCTTAAATTGTTCTTTCTTTTCTTCTTTTAAAACATACTCATTAATTGCCCGCATCATAATCCAATGTGGCGTTCTGTCTTGTAATCGTGCAAGCTGCTGAATCCGTCCTTTTAAATCATCTGAAATTTTTAGTGATGTTGACATAATATGCTCCTTATAACACTAGGTAATACCTAGTATCATTCTAGACTACTAATAACTAATATCCAAAACTTTTTAGTTTTTCAACTTTTTAACCTTTAGATTTTCGGGCTATGACCATATTCCTACCCACTTTAATTGTGTAAGCTTTGGCTGAGCGTAAGTCGAAGCCTCTATGAAGTGTTATACCCACTTCGACTAATGCTCAATGCACCGCTTCGACTTACGCTCAGGGTACAGTGATCACTTGTGGGTAAATATTTAGTCTTAACCAATTTTCGTAATAAAATTTTTCAACAGTTGCTCACCCACTTTACCTGATTTCTCTGGATGAAACTGCATACCATAGAAATTATCTTTATTAACCATCGCACTAAAGTAATTAATATAGTCATTATATGCCACGGTAAACGCTGTAGACTCAGCATAGAAGCTATGCACATAATAGACATAATCATCAGGGTTAGTCCCCAAAAGCAAGGGATGCGTGCTACGCAATGCATCATCAATCAATAACCGATTCCAGCCCATATGTGGAATCAAGGCATCACTTGATTGAAACCTTTTAACGCTACCGGGGATGATTTTCAAACACTCAACCATGCCCTCTTCTGAGAACTCATGCATCAACTGCATTCCTAAACAAATACCTAATACGGGTTGTGTAAGTCTTGGAATCAGCTGATCTAATTGATGTGACTTTAATGCCGCCATCGCTGTTTTGGCATGACCCACACCTGGCAAGATCACATAATCCGCTGTTTGAATAACCTCATGATCATGTGTTAATACGATCCTTTGCCCCAAGCGCTCTAACGCATATTGGATTGAGGCAAAGTTACTGCCACAACAATCAATAATTGCAATCATAGTACCCCCTTGGTACTTGGCATATCTAATGAGGTCTTTGCCACTGCTTGCTTTAAGACTTTACCTAAGGCTTTAAAGGCTGCCTCAATCATATGATGTGTGTTGTGCCCTTTAAGTTTAATATGCAAGGTTGCCTTAAGACTCTCTGCCAGTGAGTAAAAGAAATGACTAACGAGCTCAACCGATAGGTCACCGACTTTATCACGCTTAAAATCCGCTTCAAATAAACAATAAAATCGCCCACTTAAATCTAAAGCAATCTCAGCACTTGCCTCATCCATCGGCAGCAAAAACCCGTAACGCTGTATACCTAATTTATCAGCCAAAGCTTGAGATAATGCTTGTCCCAAAGTAATGGCAATATCCTCAACCGTATGATGATCATCAATATGCAAATCCCCTTGCGCTTGAATATCCATGCTAATACCTGAATGTTTTGCCACTTGCTCAAGCATATGATCTAGAAAATCAATACCACTATGGATATTTATTTTGCCTGCTTGATCCAAGTTGACTGACACAGAGATGTCGGTTTCTTGTGTTTTACGCGTAATCGTTGCCACTCTTGGCGTGTGAAGAATATGATTTTTAATCGTTAACCAATCAGGATATTGCTCATTTGCAATTTGAATGCCTTTAATCCCTAAATTATCTGCTAACTGAAGATCAGTTAACCTGTCCCCTATGACATAACTGTGATCGCGATTGATACGCTGATCACGCAAATAGGACATGAGTAACCCCACTTTTGGCTTGCGACAATCGCAATGATCATTATCAAAATGCGGACAGATTAGAATGTCTTCAAAGATAATCCCTTGTGATTTAAGGACTCTCAACATCAACTCATGTGGTGCATTAAAATCATTCTCTGGAAAAGAAGACGTACCTAAACCATCTTGATTACTGACCATAACGAGCTTAAACCCCGCCTGTTGTAAAGTAATGAGCGCATCAAATACACCCGGTAAAAAATCAAGCTTATCAATATGATCAATTTGTTTATCTTCTGGCTCGATAATAATTGTGCCATCGCGATCTATAAATAAATATTTATGCTGTTTCATTGTTAGCACCGATAGTTCCTGTGTTTATATTTTCTAATGCCTTAATAAGCTTATTTACTTCTTCAACAGTCCCTATGCTAATACGCAACATCGTTTCATCATTAAATACCTTTGCCATTGATCTGACGATAATGCCTGCCTGACATAGTTGGTTAAATATATCCACTTTAAACTGTACTAATAAAAAGTTGGCTTGTGAGGGATACACTTTATTAACCAAGCTTGATGCTTGCAGATATTGAAATAAACGTGTCCGTTCTCTAACTGCTTCAAACATTTTACTTTTAACTAATGCTAAACGCTCAGGTTGCAATGCAGCGACTGCATTTTGTGCCACCGACATTGCGATTGGATAAGGCGCAATCACCTTTTTGATCAAGCTCACCAAACGGGCATTAGTAACAACAGATCCAACGCGCTCTGCCGCCAAACCATACGCTTTGGATAAGGTTCTAAGAATGACTAAATTGTCATATTGCTTAATTAAGCTTGCTGCACTTTGCTCGCCACTAAATTCAATATAGGCCTCATCAACAACAATCATTGTTTTATCGGCTAATGTAAGACATAAGCTTTCGATATCTTCTAGCGAGATTAAATTTCCGGTAGGATTATTCGGTGAACAGATAAACACAAGCTTAATATTTGGCTTTTTATTTATCTCTTTTAATAAATCATCAATACCTAGTGCAAATTCATTTGTAGCATCAAGTGCATATTCAAAATACTCCACCCCTTGTAACCTTGCACTGACCTGATACATACCAAAGGTTGGTTTAAACGCCATAATGTCATCTTGTTGATAGGTGCAAAATAATCGCACTAACAAATCAATGCCCTCATCACTGCCGCGTGTTACCAATATTTCATCTTGATTAACATGGTAAAGTGCTGCCAAAGCACGCACCAATTCTTGTGGTTGCGGTTCAGGGTAGCGATTAAAACCTTGTTCAGATAAATCATAAGCTAGTTCATTGGCATTAAGCCAAATATCACCTTTAAGGTTTAAAGACCGTGCGGAAGAATAGGCACTAAACTCAACTAAATCTTGACGAATCAACTTCTCAAACATGTCGCCTCCGCTTTATTTTCAAGCGCTTTAAGACGCAGATCAACTGCTAGTTTATGTGCTGTTAAGCCCTCAATATCAGCTAATTGTGCTGCTAAGTCACCAATAGCTAATAATCCTTTCTCATCGACATATTGCACACTCATTGCTTTCATAAAATCAATCGTTGATAAACCACTAAATGACTTAGCATAACCATACGTTGGCAATACATGATTTGATCCGGTGACATAATCACCTAATGCTTCAGCCGCCCATTGCCCTACAAATACCGCACCGGTATTATGGATTTGATCAATATACTTTTCAGGATCTCCCACCTGCAAAATCAAATGCTCAGGCGCGTAGTTATTAGCAAGTACAAAAGCATCTTCTAAGGTCTTAACCACCAAAATACGACTATGCACTAATGCTTCTTTGATGATGTCGTGACGTGTTAATGTATATAATTGTTGGTTAATAACGGCTATTACCTCATTGGCTAATACATTACTGGTTGTTATAAGTATTGCTTGAGAATCAGCACCATGCTCAGCTTGTGCCAGTAAATCTGCCGCAACAAATTGAGCGTTTGCCTCATCATCAGCAATGACCAAGACTTCAGAGGGACCCGCTGGCATATCAATTGCAGCTCCATCAATATCATCAGCAACAAGCATCTTAGCTTTGGTCACCCAACTATTACCTGGACCATAGATCTTATTGACTTTAGTGACTGATTCCGTGCCATACGCCATCGCTGCAATCGCTTGAGCACCACCTATTTTATAAATTACATCAACACCACATAAATCAGCGGCGACTAATAATAGTGGATGAATTTTGCCTGCCACATTGACTGGTGTGCAAACATTAACCTTCTTGCATCCAGCTACTTTTGCTGGAATTGCTAGCATAATAAGGGTTGAGATCAATGGTGCACTTCCCCCTGGCACATATAAACCAACGCTCTCAATCGCGCTAAAAACTTTATGACAACAAACACCATCCTTACTATCAACTATGGTATTTTTAGGTTTATTGATTTCATGGTAATTTTGCACTCTAGCAATAATACTTTTAATTAAATCAATATCTTTATTGCTAACTAGCTTATACGCTTCTTTTATTTCAGCTTCTGTTACAGATAAATCATCAAGCACACAGCGATCAAAGCGCGCAGTGTAGTCAAATAGTGCTTGGTCTTTGTTACATTTTACTTCATTAATAATCGCTTCAACTTGTTGATTTAAGTCATTACTATTAACTTGTGGCGCACGCTTAAGAAGAGATTGCCAAGCAGGTTTATCATCGATATTGACTTGATAGGTTCTAATCATCTTTCATTCTCACATTCTCACGCTAACATTTTTTCAATTGGCAACACTAAAATCGCACTGGCACCTGCCTGCTTTAAACGTTCCAACGTATTCCAAAATACACCTTCCGTCGTTACAATATGCACAGCAACCTTATCATGAACTCCTGCGATAGGGATAATCGTCTGCCCTTCATGGCCTGGCAGAATATCATTGATGGCATTAAGTGATGACTTAGGCGCATGAAACATCACATATTTACTTTCTTTGGCTTGCATCACCCCATTCATTCGATCAATCAAACGCTGATAGAATACTTCAAGCTCTGGTGCAAGTGTATGGCTATTACGAATCAATAATGCCTGTGACTGCATTATTTCAACGACTTCTTTGAGATTATTCTCCTCCAATGTGCGCCCCGTTGACACCAAATCACATATCGCATCAGCCATACCAAGGTTTGGTGCGATCTCCACTGAACCTGAAATATTTAAAATCGATAAATCCAAATTATTTTGACGTGAAAATTCCATTAATAGCTCAGGATATGAGGTCGCAACTTTCATTGCTTTTAAGCTATTGATATCGTTATATGCTTTGCTATTGGCAATAGCAATTGATAAGCGACAAGCCCCAAAGCCAAGCGCTTTATCTATGGTAATATTATTGCTTTGCTTTTTCTCATTTAATGTCAAACAAAACTCATCCAACACATTCTGCCCAATAATACCAACATCGCAAAAGCCATCATTAACTAAAGTAGGGATATCGTCATCACGCACAAATAAAAAATCAACCGGCACATCAATTGCATGACAATAAAGTCCACTTTTTGACAATTGCACTTTAATGCCGATTTTATCAAACAGCGCCATTGACTCTGTGTTTAGTCGCCCTTTTTTCTGTACTGCAATGCGTAATCGCTTATTTTGTCTATCTCTCATTCAACTGACCTTTTTACTTTGTCATACATCAAATTATACCCACCAGCGCCATGCGTGATACAACGCGCAATTCTTGCCACTGTGGTCACACTTACACCGGTTTCAGCATAAATCTGTCGATAAGATTTATCATTTTTGATCTCCTGAACCGCGCGCCAACGATCTGCCATCGCTGAAATCTCCGCAGGCGTGCATAAATCCTCGAAAAGTTTCGCAACCTCCTCGCTACTTTCTAGCAATGATAACGCATGAAAAAGCGCATCAATATCAGATTGCTGTGCTTGTTTAATATTCACCATAAAAATACCATTTACACCTCACAATGTATTAATACGTTATAACATAATCATTAACAGTAAAATGCTCAAGAAGTTTTTGCAGAAAAAATAAAAATGGTGCCGACAAGCAGAATCGAACTGCTGACCTATTGGTTACGAATCAATTGCTCTACCAACTGAGCTATGTCGGCATAATAAATAATGGCTCTAACCATATTCCATCCCACTTTGATTGTCCAAACGTTGGCTGAGCGTGAGTCGAAGCCTTTATGAAATGTGATTTCCCAAGCTTACCCTTCGACTTACGCTCAGGGTACGGTGAGTACTTGTAAGTGAACACCCAGCCTTAGCTTGAATAATAAACAATGAATAAAAATTACTGGTTATTTTTCTCAACTTTATTAAGCACAATCCCGACAATAATAAAGATCGCACCGATAATTAAACTGGCACAACCCAACATCCCTGTTATGACAGACTCACTTAAATCGTAAAGACTATGCGCCGGTGGAAACCAACTGAAAGCCCCAATTATCAACACGATACTTAAGACAACCAATATTATCCCTATGATTAAACAGCCAATAATCGAACCTGATTGCTTACAACATTTCATCACTATTCTCCTTGTTTTCATATATGCGAACCTGCACAAGTAAGAATAGTTGGTTTTTTAAAAAATGCGAGAAAGAAAATTATGTGTAAATAACTGAAATTAGGCACTTGCCAAAGCAATTTCAATCATTTTAGTAAATGAATTTTGACGCTCTTCACTCGTCGTAACCTCTTTTGTAACCAATGAATCTGATACGGTCAAAAGACAAGCTGCTTTTTTACCATAGGCTTTGGCATTAGCAAAAATCGCGACAGTTTCCATTTCCACGGCTTTACAACCATGTTGACTATGAATCTTGATATAATCATCAAAATTTTTGCGATAAAACACATCGGTACAGTGCACTTTTGCCTGTGTCACAGACAAGCTTAAACTCTCTGCTGTTTTTGCAATATGTGCTGTTAAATTAGCATCTGGCTTTGCCACTCTTGTTTTTTCATCGGTCACGATTTCGATATAATCCGACTCACAATAGCTTTCGGTAACTAATAGCACATCATATACCTTAATCTCAGGCACATAAGAGCCACACGAACCAATGCGAATAATCTGATCAACATCATAATTATTAAATAATTCTGCCGTATAAATTCCCGCACTTGGAATGCCCATGCCATGCGCCATAATCGTTAATTTTTTGCCCTTATAAGTTCCAGTAAAGCCCAACATATTACGCACACTATTGACTTGTTTAATATCCTTAAGATACGTTTCAGCAATCAGCTTAGCGCGTAATGGGTCTCCTGGCATAATGACCGTTTTAGCAAAGTCATCTTTGTTTTTTGCTTCAATATGAGGTGTTGGAATCATTTTTTACCCTTTTTTATCCTTTTTTATTCTTGTTTTTAATTGATCAAATTTTTCAAGTCTCCAGTGTACTGTTTTTATTACAAATGAACAAATGATAAGAGCATACACGTTAAGTCATAAATCAAATGAAAAGTCACTCAAGTAACGCTACCTCAGATACAAAGCGGTGCAATAAATACTGTCAAATGCATTGCTGTGCGTATATACTTTAGCGCAGTCGCAATAAATCTAGCATTAATTACCAATGAATAGTTTCCAGCAGCAACTTAAGCATTTACGTGAACAACAACAATTAACCGTCGATGGTGTCGCGAGCAGAATGAGTTTCACCGCACAAACCATTCAAATGCTAGAAGATACAGATGATCTATTCTCACTAGAGTTACCCACGCAATCGCTTAAAAACTATTATCGTAAATATGGCGAGTGTCTTGGTATGCCTGAGCGAAAAATTGTGAGCATGTTAAATAGAATTGATTATTTGGATTATAAACGCTCACGCAAAGGCAAAATGAAACCCTTTGATTATCTTAATCGCTTAGTTATTTTGGTTTTGATTGCTCTCTTGGGTCATACGGTTTACACACTTTATCAGCAGCAAAAAGCCAATGCGCTAAAGCAAAGTGTCGTTACTTTAAGTGCGCCAGTTGTTTCTCAATCAACTGAACAAGAGAACCCAACAACTTCACCTTCAGCTAATGACCAAACAAGTAATGCTACTGCAACACCAAACGCAGCAACATCTAACACAACTACTAATAGTGTAACGACATCTAATACTACAGGCGCGTCAGCAGCAGTAAATACTGTAGCACCGACAACATTGCAACAAAATGACGTTACACAACAGCAATCTGCTGAGCAACAAAATGCATAGTAACTCAATCACGGCTCGTTTTATTATTGGTGTTGAGTCGACTGAATTAAGCACTTACGACATCAACCGCTTACAAAATAAACATGTGATTGGCGTGATTTTATTTAGTCGTAATTTCATAAATTCTAAGCAGCTAAAGCAATTAACCGCAGCCATTAAATCATGCCGCCATGATCTTATTATTTGTGTCGACCAAGAAGGTGGATGCGTTCAGCGCTTTAAAAGCTATCAATTCACACCACTGCCATCACTCTATGAAATTGCACAAACAAATGATAAAACACAACTTAAACAACATGTTGCCACACTTGCCAATGAGCTAAAACATCATGGTGTTGACTTTAGCTTCACCCCCGTGGTTGACTTATATTCAAAAGACAGTCGCGTGATTAACACACGCGCTTTTGCTGATAGTGCAGATGCAGTCATACATTATGCCAGACAGTATATTGACACTATGCATCAATACAACTTACCGAGCGTTTTAAAGCACTTCCCAGGGCATGGCAGCTTAGCTGCTGACTCTCATACTGAAAGCGTTATTGATAATCGCAGTCTGAAAGAAATTGAACAAACTGATTTACTGCCATTTTTCACGCTCATTAATGAAAATAAAGCCGATAGCATTATGGTTGCTCATCTATCTTATCCGCAAATAGATACTGAGATTGCCTCACAATCGAAGTTTTGGCTTACAACTTACTTACGCCAAAAGACTGGTTTCAATGGTATTATTTTTAGTGATGACTTTGGCATGGCTGCGGCAACTCAAACTGCTAAACATCCACTAGAGAATTGTCAGAGGTTCTTTGATGCAGGAGGAGACATCGCTTTATTGTGCAATGAGTTTACTGTTATGGATGAAATATTCGATATTTTTAATAATGATAATTATGGTGATAACAACACCTTCAATAACCGCTGGCAGCACTTTCAGCAGACTTTTTAACATTTGCACTCGCTGCCTTGAACTTCTGAAGAATTCCCCTAGAATAATCCCTATTACAAAATATTATCAGTTATTTTATGGATCCTATTACACAATATTTAGATCTTAGTAAAAATTATGCTGAATATGTTCATGCTGCAATTGTGATTGTCGCTATTTTGCTAATCAATGTAGTTATTCGCATTGTGCTTGCGGTCTTTGATAAGAGTCTTGCCAAAAAATCACCATATTTACGCATATTTTATCAAGCGGTTAATCGCCCAGTACGTTATATCACATGGATCATAGGATTATGGATTATTTTAACGCAACTGATTGACTGGCAAGGCAAACAAGTTCAAGCCATGCTAAATATTGCCAACATGGCAGTCAAGGTTTTAGTTGTCCTTTGCGTTGCCTGGATTTTAATGCGCTTTGCCCGCGGCATGCGTAAATTGTTTATTGAAAAAAACACACGTACTGATGGTGGCTACAATGACTTTAGCATGATTGAAACGGTTTATAAGGCTTCTCAAGCAATCATTATCATTTTACTGTTTTTTAGCATTCTCGGTGCGCTTGATATCCCGATTGTCGCCTTAGCCGGCATGGCTACTGTGGTCACAGGTTTTTTTGCAATTACGCAACAAGAACTTATTAAGAATCTCTTTGGTGGCACCGTTCTTTATCTTGATCGACCTTTTGCCGTAGGTGATTGGATTTACACTGTTGGCGGCGGGATAGAAGGAACTGTTGAGAAGATAAGCTTTCGCCTTACGATTATTCGTGGCTTTGATAAGCGCCCTATTTACGTACCCAATGCAACTTTTCTAACCACGGCTGTTGTCAATGCGTCACGCATGACAAATCGCCGGATTTTGCAATATATTGGTGTGCGTTATCAGGACTTCACCAAGGTACATCAGATCTTACAAGATGCTCGTGATATGCTAAAAAAGCACCCCGCAATCGACCAAAAGTGCATAACATTAGTGTGTATTGTCAATGGCAATACTAATATGGGCTCAAATACTGAAGGCGTCTTTGGTTCATATTCAATTAATTTTATGGTTTACACCTTTACCAAAACCACTAATTGGGTCAAGTTTCAAGCTGCACAAGATGACGTTATGCTAAAAATCGGAGAAATTATTGAACAAAATGGCGCGCAAATTGCTTTCCCAACAACCACTTTGGATATTCCTGAAGGTGCATTACATCAAGTGACTGCTGCTAGCAGTAAAGCATAGCCATTAATTGCTTGAAACTACTTAATGAATTTTGAAAACACTCCGGTTAACTGTGCTTGAACTTGTTCAATGGTATTATTAGCATTAATCAAAACACTTGTTTGCGGATTTTCTTTAACAAGCTTTAAAAATATCTCACGCGCACGATTGAAAAACTCTATCTTTTCCTGTTCAATACGATCGAGTGCATTTCTTGATTTAGCACGCTGAAGTCCAAGTTCAGGTTCAATATCCAAGTAAATCGTTAAATCTGGGCGAAAAAATGATAGCAATAAATCATTTAGCTGTTTTACTTTATCAAACCCAAGCTCTCTACCTCCTCCTTGGTAAGCTAAACTTGACCAGTTAAAGCGATCACTCACCACCCATTTACCACTATTAAGTGTCGGTTTTATCAACCTTTCAACATGCTGCATACGTGTTGCGTACATAAGGAGTAATTCAGCGTCAGGACACAGTGCTTCTTCCTCATATGGCGTAATCAGAAGCTTACGTATCTTTTCAGCTAGAAAAGTACCACCTGGCTCACGCGTAAAAACGGACTCAATTTTTTTTTGTGCTAATATTTCACGAATAAACTCAATAGCAGTACTTTTACCAGCTCCTTCTAAGCCTTCAATGACAATAAACTGTGCTCTTTCATTACTTTGTTTTTTTTGATTATTCTGTCTATTTTCTTTCATCTCTAATAACTGCTTGTGCTTGGCTCAAGGTTTAATAATTTATCTAATAAACCGCTAACGCCAAAGCGAAAATGCTGTTTATTAATATAATGATCACCACATAGTGAACGCACTAATTGAATGTACTCAAGCGTTTCAGTATAACTTCTAATACCACCTGATGCTTTAAAGCCAACCGTACGATCTGATAAGGCAATTTCCTGCAGAATAATCTTAGCCGCTTCTAGCGTTGCACCAATGGCTGTCTTACCTGTTGAGGTTTTAATAAAGTCTGCTTGGGCATTAATCATATCGCGACTGATGATCTGGATAAGCTCAGGTGATAATTCACCAGACTCTATAATCACCTTTAACCTACGATCATGGCATAGCTCTTTTGCCGCTTTTACCATATTTATCGCATCTAGCGATGAACCATTTTCAAGATACTCCGTATAGGGAATGACTAGATCAATTTCATCAGCACCGAGCTTAATCGCATTTTTAACTTCCATGACAACAGAATCAACAGAAGCCTTACCTTCAGGGAAATTAACCACCGTTGCAATCGCAATATCTGAGTGCACTTTAGATTTAATATATGAAATAAATTCAGGATAAACGCAAACTGCAGCGACTGTACCTAGATGATTAACGCTCTTTTGTAACAATTGATCCATACTCTCCTGAGTATCTGACTTATTCAGTGATGTCAGATCGATAAGAGAAACAATGTCTGCTAACTGATCGTGATCAATCGACATGTGCCATATCCGCTGATTTGAAAATCGATTGCCCAAAGCTTAAGGGTGCTAATCCCATATAATCAGCGATACTCTGACCAATATCGGCAAAGCTCATACGCTCGCCAATGCATTCAGTCGTGATATTATTGCTCCACACCAAAAAAGGAATATGCTCACGCGTGTGATCTGTTCCCTGCCAGCTTGGATCACAACCATGATCCGCTGCAATAATAACTATCGTGTCATCATCTAGTAGTTGATCAAGCTCGGGTAGGCGTGAGTCAAAATACTCCAATGCTTTGGCATAGCCCTCAATATCACGGCGATGACCAAAACTTGAATCAAAATCGACAAAATTAGTAAAAATAAGCGAATTAGGTTTAGCACTTTGATAAGTTGACAGTGTCACATCGAACAACTCTGTCAGCCCCGTGCCTTTAATGCTTTGTGTTATTCCTTGATTAGCATAAATATCGGCAATTTTACCAATTGAAATCACTTCACCACCGGCTTCTTTTAATTTATCCAACAAGGTAGCCTCAGGCGGCAACACCGAATAGTCTTTGCGATTTCCAGTGCGCGCATACTCATTTGCTGATTCGCCAATAAAGGGACGTGCGATCACGCGTCCTACTACCAATCCCATTTCATCCAGAAGCTCACGTGCAATCTTGCATATCTTAAGCAAACGCTCTAAACCAAAATACTCCTCATGCGCTGCAACCTGAAACACACTATCCGCTGAGGTGTAAATAATTGGCTTTTCCGTCAAACAATGCTCAACGCCATGTGTTTTAAGCACTTCAGTACCTGATGCATGACCTGCATCAATCACACCTTGCGTTAACTCACTGCGCTTTAACCATTCATCAATAAATGCTTTAGGAAATACTGATTCATCTTCACCATCGGCATGGTGACTTTGTGTGAAATAATGCCAATCAAACATCACCGGCACACCTGCAATCTCCCAGTGACCACTTGGCGTATCTTTGCCTTTGCTATTTTCAACACAATAACCATATTTGGCTTCAACAACAGGCTCTTCTTCAGATAAGTCAATCGTAAGCTTACGTGCACGACTTAACTCTGCGGCTTTTTGCAAACCACGTTTGGCAAGATTTGGTAAATCTAACGATCTTTTATACTGCGCACGATAATCAACAATATGACCCAAGGTATCGGCACCTTGATCACCAAATAGTTTGGCATCTTTAGCTTCACCAATACCAAAAGAATCCATTAATAATATAATTACTTTCTTATTATTTAACACGAATGTTTTCCTCAAGATATATTTATGAATACAAGCGTTTAAGCCCAAACTCGCTATGGATCAGAAGTACCGCAACCTTCGTATATTCAACTAACTCCATATAGGCTCTTTCTTCATCCTCTTGCCCTGTGACTTCATCATCATATTGCAAGCGCGACATATCGATTAAATCAGTAATCGCCTCTTGAACCTCAACAGAGCCTTTGGTGTAATCGATCTCCATCAAGCCCAATCCTGATAAAAAACCTTGGCACCACATTGCTAACGCATCAATGCGCATATAGAATTTCTCGTCATCATCAGGTAACAATAAATCAAAATGCATATCCTGCGCCAAAAACTGGGCTTTTGTTACCTGATACATTTCGGCTAATACTTTTAATGCACCTTGTGCGACAACATCACCTGCCTCAATTGGCTCAGCCATCAGCGAGTCCATCCACGCTTCAATACGCACCTCAGCACCCCCTGTAAAAAGCGCACACAATAAAGCATGCGCTTCAGAAGCTTCAGATAAAGCATTGATTTTACGAAGTGCAGCAGTAACCTCCTGATAATCAGGTAAAACTTGTTTTTCCGTTATTTGCATAAGTGTTTTTATCATTATAATCAAGATGCCTCTATCGTATCATTTTTTTTACAACAAATCACTTGCACTTAGTAACATATGCTTCTATGATTTCAAGTGTAAGTTTAGTGTTGCCTGTGCTGTTAGCCAGTCCTTACATTCTTGAGCCGATGTATTTATATCGGGAGCGTAGATACTTGTTTTAGCGTGCATGCTCAGCCTGACTGAGAAGCCCAACGAACAGCAAACGCACCCACTTGGTTCTTGAGGGTTCAAGAGCCATGTAAGCAGCGGCAGATATGGGCGGCACTATAAAATTTTCCTTCTCTTTTTTTTCATTTTTTCCAATGCTGTACTTTTAGCCAATAGCATCTAACTCAGCTTTTGACTTATGGAATTCCTGCTCTTGATAACCATTTGAGTTATTTTGAGCATCATTATTATCAGTTGCTGGCTTGCCTTCATCACTGTTTTTGTCATTTGGATTATATTTGTAGATACTGTTGTTATGTATTTTCTGATGGACATCCTCTGGTAATTTATGATCAACCCAAACCGCGCCTTTAACCAGCCATGGCACCAGTAATGAGTCCTGCCAAGCTTTCTGCTCAGTGAGCGCCTTATTATAACTAAGCACACCAACAATTAAGCTAACCACAAGCGTTGATTTAACAATGCCAAATAAAAAGCCCAATAAGCGATCCGTAACCGTCTGATTATCTTTGCGAAAAACACCAAAAATAATATGCACAATACCACCTAAGATCCAAACGATCACGACAATGGCAAAAAACGACATCCAAAATGCCACTTCAGGTGAGTTAAACCATTTTGCAGCAAAATTCATATCAAGAGAGTCTGCAAAGAAATACGCCGACACCGCAGCAATCAACCAAGTAAGCAATGAGATTAACCCACGCACAAAACCTTGCGAAAAACCAATAATCGCAAAGCCAAACACGATAATAATAAAAATCCAATCAAGCCAATTTAGCAGTGACATTATTTTTCCTTATAAGCCTAAAACAGCTTTTATTGTAGCGTGCTTTTGATACTTGGCAATCATTGCGCTGAAACAATGCTTAAAAAGTTCCACACGGCGATATTCCATATGCTACAATTTGCAGCAAATTTCCAGAAAGGCGTAAACACCATGCAATTCGATTCTTTTGACTCTTTCGATTCTTTTCACTACGACGTCATTGTCATTGGCAGTGGACCTGGTGGTGAAGGTGCAGCAATTAAAGCCGCAAAATCAGGTCTTAAAGTAGCAATTGTTGAATCCGAACTTATCGGCGGCAACTGTACACATCAAGGCACAATCCCAAGCAAAGCACTGCGACATGCGGTATCTCAATTTTCTTTTCATGCAAAATACCATGACTATAGCTACCCTCAGATGCTGGAAAATGCATCACATGTCATCAATGCCCAAACTGAACTAAAAACTGGGTTTTACAAACGCAACAATGTTGACATGTTGCATGGCTTTGCACGATTTATAGACCCTCATACTATTTGTATTTGCTCAGCACACGAAGAAGAGCAAACCAAAGAGCAGTTCAAAGCAAAATATTTTGTCATTGCCACCGGCTCAAGACCTTATCACCCCAAAGATATTGATTTTAATCATCCGCGTATTTTGGACAGCGATAGCATTTTACACCTTAATGACAACCCCAAAACCATCTCTATTTATGGTGCAGGTGTTATTGGCTGCGAATATGCCTCTATTTTCCGCACATTAAAAATCCGTGTCAATTTGATTAATAATCGAGAGCGCTTATTATCCTTTCTTGATAATGAAATTATTGATGCCTTAAGTTACCACTTTCGCGAGCAAGGTATTCGCACCCATCACAACGAGCATTATGACAGCATTGATGCCAATGATAATGAGGTAATCTTAAAGTTAAAATCAAATAAAATTATCAAATCAGACTACCTATTATTTGCCCAAGGACGCACAGGAAATACCGATCAACTGGGGCTAGATGCGATTGATATTGAGGCGAATATCCGTGGATCAATCGAGGTTAATCAAAACTATCAAACCATTAAGCATCCTCATATTTATGCCGTAGGCGATGTCGTTGGTTACCCATCACTTGCTTCTGCCGCCTTTGACCAAGGGCGCTTTGCTGCAACGCATATTGCCGAAGGCAAGTGTACCAATCATTTAATCAAGGATATTCCAACGGGAATTTATACCTTGCCTGAGATCAGCTCGGTTGGCAAAACTGAGCAAGAACTCACCGAAGAAAAAATTCCTTACGAGGTGGGACATGCATTTTTTAAGGATCTTGCGCGCGCGCAAATCTCAGGTAAAACCGCGGGCATGCTTAAGCTTATTTTTCATCGTGAAACACTACAGTTATTAGGGATTCACTGCTTTGGTAGTCAAGCTTCTGAGATTATTCACATCGGACAGGCGATCATGTCACAAAAAGGCAAAGCCAATACATTGATGTATTTTATCAATACAACATTTAACTACCCGACCATGGCGGAAGCTTATCGCGTCGCAGCTTTAAATGGATTAAACAGGCTGTAAACTTATTGCCAAACTTCCTTTAAGCGCGCATCACGCCCACATTGCCAACGGTAAAACGCATAACTAATAGGATTTTTTAAATAGTACTTTTGGTGATATTCTTCCGCAGGAGTAAAGGTAGTACTTGGACGCAACTCTGTATATATTGGTTTATTTAAATAATTTTTTATGTTATCAAGCACTGCTTGAGCCACTGCCTTTTGTCCATCATTTTCGTATAAAATAGCGCTTTGATATTGTTCTCCCAAATCACAAAATTGTCCATTTTTAACGGTGGGATCAATATGCTTAAAGAAATAATTTAAAAACTGCGCATACCCCAAAACTTCATCCTCATACCAGACTTTAACGACTTCCAAGTGGTCTGTTTTTCCTTGGGATACCTGCTTATAGTTTGGATACAAAGTCGTACCACCATCATAGCCCACTTCAGTTTTTACTACACCTTTAAGCTTATCAAAATCAGCCTGCATACACCAAAAACAACCTCCTGCGACAATCGCCGTACTCATCTTGGCATAACCCAATTGGACTAAAAACACGCACCCTAGCACGCTTAAAAATTTTATATTTTTCAACATTTTATCACTCCGAATTAATCCTTCAGATGCTTAAGGTATAGATCACAAAGAAGACAAACTCAATTAAGGGGAAATTACATAAAATACTAAAAGCATAAACGATCTGTTTTTTACTATTTTTTATCTGCTCGATACAATAATTATGAATATTACATCACTTTTTAAGCAGTTATGCTGTAAACAACATGGAAAGTCAGAAATATTTTAAATATAATTACGCACAATGTGACTATGTGTTATTTAGTTTAAGCTTTTATTCACAATAGTCTGGGAGATTTTTAACCAAATGATGATGAGAGACCCTATGAAAGACGACAGTAGCATATTATTGGTTAGTACCAATAAAGAAAATACCAAAGATTTACAAACATTACTTCAACGTTATTTACATCAGACGAACGTTGCCCACTCAGGACAGGAAGCCTTGGATCTACTGGCTGCCAATAAAAACACCAAAGTAGTACTCCTTGATTTATTACTGCCGGATATGTACGGCATTGAACTGTGCAAAAATATTCGTGAACGCCACCCAAGCATGGCAATTATTTTTGTCTCAAAAAGTACTGATGCAACCGAAATCGTCTTATGTTTTGAAGCAGGTGCTGATGACTATGTCGAAATTCCTTATAATCAGCACGTATTAATGGCTCGCATCAAAGCAAAATTACGTGATCGCAATACCTCGCAATCACCGTATGCCATTACTGGATCAGTCAATATTGAAGATATAAACATTAGTGACTACAGTCAGATTCAATTTGGCAAATGGGTATATCATCCGCGCAAATCATTAGTGACACACCCTGATCATTCCGACATTTACTTAACGGATAAAGAAGGCGCTTTACTAAAAATGCTACTATCAGATCCAAGCAAAACCTTTATGCGTGAAGAAATTGCCAAATATCTTAATTTAAATGTTAAAGAAAGCATGATACGTGATGTCAACATTCATGTGCATCGCTTACGTAATAAGCTTACCCAAGGGCATAACTCAAGCTCACCAATCAAAGCTGTACGCTCACAAGGTTATACCTTGGATTCCTATTTAAACTATGTTTATGATGGCAAAGAAGTATCTTTTTTATAATTTCTCTTAACTGAATCACTCTAAATCCGCTAAATTTCCTTTCTGCTCCAACCAATGTTTGCGATCCAGTGAGCGTTTCTTAGCAAGCATTTCATCCATTTCCTCTAGATCAAAACGCTCATCACTTGATAATGTTAATTGCACAAGACGTCTGGTATCCATTGCCATTGTAGACTCTCTTAATTGCATCGGGTTCATCTCACCCAACCCTTTAAAGCGCAACACATTAGCCTTAGCTGATTTTTTATTTTGGGCAATTTTATGCAAAATGACATTCTTCTCTGCCTCATCTAATGCGTAATACACTTCTTTGCCGACATCAATTCTAAATAATGGCGGCATTGCCACATAGATATGCCCCTTCTCAACCAATGGTTTAAAATGACGCAAGAATAAAGCGCATAGTAATGTCGCAATATGTAGCCCATCCGAATCAGCATCCGCGAGAATACAAATTTTGCCATAACGTAACCCTTCTAGATTATCACTGCCTGGATCCACACCAACTGCCACGGCAATATCGTGAATCTCTTGCGATGATAATACTTCTGACGAATCAACTTCCCATGAGTTTAATATCTTGCCTCTTAATGGCATGACTGCCTGGAACTCACGATCTCGCGCCTGCTTTGCCGAGCCACCTGCTGAATCCCCTTCAACTAAAAAGAGCTCACTATATTGGGTATCTTGTGTCACACAATCGGTCAATTTACCGGGCAATTGTGGACCTTGAGTTACCTTTTTGCGCACTACTTTTTTCTCAGCTTTAAGGCGTTTTTGCGCACGCGAAATAATCGCTTCAGCAATTTGATTTGCCGTCTCAATATTTTGATTCAACCACAAACTAAAGGCATCTTTAACATGTGTCGCAATAAAGTTCACACAGTCGCGTGATGATAGTCGCTCTTTGGTTTGCCCTGAGAATTGCGGCTCAGGCATTTTAAGTGACAACACATAACAAAGACCTGCGAAAATGTCATCTGGCATGATTTTGACACCACGCGGCAGAATATTATGAAGCTCACAATACTCACGTATCGCATCTAACAGCCCAGATCTTAAACCATTAACATGCGTGCCACCTAAAGGCGTTGGGATCAAGTTAACATAACTTTCTGTGATTAAATTATCGCTTTCTTGCGGCCAGCATAATGCCCAGTCAACAACATATTGTCCATCACTAAAAGAGCCTGAAAATGGAACTTCTGGCAATATTTCAAGACCGTCAATTTTCTCTTGTAAATAAGCCAATAACCCGCCATCGTATTGCCAAGTCATACGATCGTTTTGCTCATCATTTTGATATTCAACGATAAGACCTGGACACAATACCGCTTTAGCTTTTAATAAATTCTTTAATTTACGCGTTGCGTATTTTGGGGTATCGAAATATTTAGGATCCGGCCAAAAGCGTACCGTAGTCCCTGTATTTTTTTTGCCAACTTCGGATACTACCTTTAGCTCTTCAACCTTATCACCATGCTCAAAGGCAATAAAATAGCGCTTACCATCACGCTTGATAAACACCTCGACACGCAAACTTAATGCGTTAACCACGGAAACACCGACACCGTGAAGTCCGCCTGAATAAAGATAATTTTCTTTGGAGAATTTACCTCCGGCATGCAAGCGCGTCATAATGAGCTCAACACCAGATATCCCCTCCTCTGGATGGATATCAACCGGCATACCTCGACCATTATCCTCAACCTCAAAACTGCCATCATCATAGACTCTGATATTAAGTTTATTGGCATGTCCTGCTAATGCCTCATCCACTGCATTATCAATCACCTCTTGTGCGACATGATTAGGGGTTTGTGTATCGGTATACATCCCAGGACGTCGCTTAACAGGGTCAAGACCCGATAGAACTTCAATGGATTGAGCAGTGTATTGATTCATAACAAAAGGGTGCTTATTATTTTATGTCTAATTTTATCGTTTATTCTGGCACAAAATCGAGTAATCTTAAATCTAAATGCTGCCTTGAATGGAAAATTATGAATATCCGTGACTTAGAATATATTATTGCTGTTGCCAAACATAAGAACTTCAATAAAGCAGCACAAGATTGCTTTGTCAGTCAACCGGCACTTAGTATGCAAATCAAAAAGCTTGAGGATGAGTTAGGCGTTGCCATTTTTGAACGCTTCCAAAAAAGTGTGCTTGTTACAGCTATTGGGCAGCAGATTATTGACAAGGCACAATCTTTATTAACCATTGTTCAAGACATCAAAGATTTGGCAGCAACGCATAATAAAACAGAAGATTTGCTGTTTAGAATTGGCTTGTTTCCAACCCTTGCTCACTATCTGTTACCACAACTTATTCACACAACCTTAGCGGATAAGAGTCCTATTAAGATATACCCTATTGAGGAAAAAAGCCCCATTCTCATTCAAATGCTGCAATCAGGTAAAATTGATGCCGCTCTTTTAGCATATGACTCACTACCACAAGGGCTTGAGTTTTTGCCACTATTTAAAGACACCTTTAAACTCGCTGTGTATGATGGGCATCCATTAAGTCAACTGCCTGAGATTGATATATCGAAACTTGACGATGAAGCCATGCTTTTCTTAGAAAAAGGGCACTGCCTACGCGAACAGGTATTATCTTTAAACATCAATCCCGCGCAAAGTATTCAGTGCAATGCCACAGGTCTTGAGACTTTAAGGCAAATGGTTATTGCTAAACTTGGCATCACCATTATTCCTGAGATTGCCACACTTACCTCACACAATGGTATTCATTATATTGACTTTAAGGCACCTGCTCCTTTTCGTGAGATTGGTCTGGTTTATCGCCGTGGTTCAGCAATTACTAAATGGCTAAAAGCGATTGAATTACTTGTAAAAAAAAGCGTGCCAAGTTTGGCTTCTCATTAAATTTCAAACCCGCTATAATCCACTTTGTTAACTAATAAGCTTGCTCCTTAATAATCTTGGGACTCGCACTAAAAACAAATATAAAAATAGGAAAAACATGTCAAACCTGAGTCATTTCATCTCTCAAAACTTAATACTATGTATTATCTTTGTACTTGCCATTTTGATCTATCTTGGCTACGAAATTCGCCAAGCTAAATCAGGTCGTTTTCAATTATCTATACAAGATGCCATTAACCTCACAAACCGTGATAAGGGCATATTCTTAGATATTCGCGACAGCAAACTTTTTAATGAAAGCCATATTGTTGGTGCGATCAATAGTAGTGCTGCTGAGCTTAAAGAAAACACGAAAACACTTAACAAATACAAGAACAATCCAATTGTTGTTTATTGTGCAACAGGTGCGCAAAGTGCTAGTGTTTGTGATTTGTTAAAAAAGGCAGGTTTTGATAAGCTTTACACGCTAAAGGGTGGCTTCAAACAATGGTTACAAGATAAATTACCAACTGACAATAAAGCCGTAGCACATAATGAAATGAATACTGACAAGAAAGATCTAAAAAATAGAAAAGATAAAAACGATAAAGGCACAGCTAAATGATTGAAATCTACACTAAACCAACTTGCCCTTATTGTATCAATGCCAAAGCATTGCTTAGCAAAAAAGGCGTGACCTTTGCTGAATATAATATCAGTGATAAACCTCAGTTACGCGAAGAAATGATTAAGCGTGCCGCAGGACGCACAACGGTGCCACAAATATTCATCAATAATCAGCACATCGGTGGCTGTGATGACTTGTATGCTCTTGAAGATGCCAATAAACTTAACCCATTACTTGGAAAATAACACTTAACTTAACTATATAAGGAAAGATAATGACAACTGAAACAAATACCCCTGATATTCAATTCCAAATCCAAAAACTCTACACCAAAGATATTTCATTTGAAATTCCTAAGGGTGCTGATGCGTTTAAACAAGAGTGGAAGCCTGAATTAAACGTCGCTTTGAATACTAAAGTGACAGGCTTACCTGAAGAAAATATGTATGAAGTTGTGTTAACGGTTGAAGCTGATGTTAAATGCGGCACTAATGATGCTTTCAAAGCAGAAGTGCAACAAGCTGGTATTTTTCTTATTTCCAATATGGAAGAAGGTCAACTTGATCATGCGCAATATGCATTTTGCCCTAACATTTTATATCCATATGCACGCGAGGCAATCTCTGATTTGGTTGCTAAAGGCGGCTTTCCACAATTATGCTTAGCACCTGTAAACTTTGATATGATTTATCAACAAAAGCAGCAAGAGCAAAAAGCAAACTAACTGTCTCAGCAATATTTTTAATATCCATATTCGGGTCAAGCCCGAATATGGCGATCATTACTTCCTATCAGGATTGACTCAAGAATCCGAAAAACAACTCATACCTACTTAACTGAAGTTACACACTTTTGCTCAGTTACCTCTTCTTTTTGCAAAAACTCAGCAAACAAGGCTATCGTTTTATCAATATCTTGATCACTATGCGCAATTGACATAAAACCTGCTTCAAATGCGGATGGCGCGAAATAAACACCATGCTCAAGCATAAAATGGAAAAAACGATTAAAGCGCGCTAAATCGCAAGCCTTAACATCATCAAAACTTAGAATATCTTGTGCCTCAGTGAAAAACACCCCAAACATACTACCCAAAGATTTCGCTAAAAATGGAAAGCCTTGTGCTTGAGCAGCATGATTTAGCCCCTCAACAAGTTTTTGTGTTTTGGTTATTAATACCTCATAGAATCCCTGTTGTGAGATTTTATCTAACGTGACTAATCCCGCGATCATTGCCACTGGATTGCCTGATAATGTACCTGCTTGATAAACGCCACCTACAGGTGCGATAAGCTCCATAATTTCCTTCTTGCCACCAAAGGCACCCACGGGCATGCCGCCACCAATGACTTTACCAAATGTTGTTAAATCAGGGGTGATCTGATATAAGCCTTGCGCACCCGCTAGACCAACACGAAAACCTGTCATCACTTCATCAAAAATCAATAAAGCCCCATGCTCATCACATAGTTGACGCAAGCCTTGCAAAAATGCTTTGGTTGGTTCAATCAAGTTCATATTGCCAGCGATCGGTTCTAAAATAATACAAGCAATTTGCTCGGGATAGGTTTTAAATAAATTAGCAACACTCTCTAAATCATTAAATGACGCTGTCAGTGTATCTTTGACCGTATCTTTTGGCACACCTGGTGAGTTTGGCACGCCAAGCGTTAATGCGCCTGATCCTGCCGCTACTAAAAACTGATCAGCATGACCATGATAACATCCAGCAAATTTAATCACCTTATCGCGCTTAGTGTAGCCTCGTGCCAAACGCACAGCACTCATCGTTGCCTCAGTTCCTGAGCTAACAAACCGCACCATATCAATGCTATCAATCAAATCACAAATCTTCTTGGCAAGTTTTACCTCAAGCTCGCATGGCGCACCATAACTTAAACCAAGTATTGCTTGATCCTGCACCGCCTTGATCACATCATCATCAGCGTGTCCCAAGATCATTGGTCCCCAAGAGCCAACATAATCAACATATTTATTCGCATCGACATCATAAACATAAGCACCCTTTGCCTTGGCAATAAACTTAGGTGTGCCACCGACACCTTTGAACGCGCGCACTGGCGAGTTAACACCGCCTGGAATATATTGCTTTGCTCTATTAAACAGACTTTCTGATTTTGTCATCTTACTTATTCCTATCTATTTCTTCTTATTTACTTTCGATTCATTACTCGATCTTCAACGACATCCATTAGTATATCTGTTGCATTGACACCACTTTCATTAAAAATTTGTTGTGTCATCGTAGGACTGGTTATATTAATCTCAGTCAAACAATCACCAATAACATCAATGCCAGCAAATAACACGCCACTTTGTTTAAGATCCCTGCCAACAATACTGGCTATCTCATACTCTTCAGCCGTAAGCTTTCTTACCACCGTTGATGCGCCGCGCGCTAAATTGCCACGACTATCATCACCACTTGGAATACGTGCTACCAGATACTCCAATGGCTCACCATCTACGATTAAGATACGTTTGTCACCATCTTTAATCGCGGGTTGATATTGCTGTACCATAATAAATTGTGACTCATATTTTGTGATTGTCTCTAGAATGACATTTTTATTGGGATCATTTGGTTGAATACGAAAAATTGACTCACCGCCCATGCCATCAAGCGGCTTGACCACCACATCCTGATAATCATCAATAAAACGCTTAATATGTTTAAATGAACGACTCACCATTGTTTTTGGTGCTAAATCAGGATAACGCGTAATTGAAAACTTCTCATTGGCATCCCTTAAGGTTTGCGGCTTATTAATAATCAATGCACCCTGCTTTTCAGCCAACTCCAAAATATACGTTGCATAGACGAATTCCATATTAAACGGTGGGTCTTTACGCATAAAGATCACATCGAAATCACCTAGCTTCACTTTGTCCATTGGGTTTAGATGATACCATTTGTTATGCTCTTTACTCGGAGTAAGTGTTAGCTCATAACCCTCACCATAAGCAACACCCTCTTCAACAAAAATATCCTCAAGCTCAAAGACGTACTGCTGCCAGTCTTTCTTAGCAACTGATAGCATCATCATATAAGCGGTATCTTTTTTGATATTAAAAGTGTGTAATGGGTCAATAATAAAGGCGACTTTCATAGGTTTCCTTAAGTCAACACGATAAACTTATGCTAATTCTAACACCATTAAATATTGATCATAGAACTGATTGTGCACTTTTATTGATTTTAGTTCTGTACCATAAGTCTCAAAATCAAACTGCTGGTATAACGCCAATGCCACAGTATTTTCAGTCACGCAATGTAAATGTAGTTGCGTCACATAATCAGCGGCATGCTTGATCACTTGATGCATCAATTGCTTAGCAACACCCTTACCACGAGCAGCTAAGGATGTATACATACCCCAAATCATCCCTCGATGCGCGGTTTTGGCATTTTTCAAAGCTGAAAAACCAACGCAACCAATAATCTCATTACCATCAAAAGCTGCAAAAATATCATTTTCCTCAAGCATCTCTTTGAAATATTGATCATTACAAAGCAAGGCCTCCTCATAAGATGAACCAAAGCTATGAGGGGAATCTTTTAGCGCTTGTAAGCGTATTGTTTTCCATAATTGCCAATCAGCAGATGTAAGCAATCTAATACAAATATCAGCCACCTATTAAACTCCCTGATCAAATAAACCGTAGGGGCGTATTGTATACGCCCTACATTTAAAATAGCTAGTAAAATCACCCCTCACCCGTGCAGCCCAAGCTACACGACCTCTCCCGCAAGGGGAGAGGTGACAAATGGTGCAACTTGTTTATTGAAGAATATTAAGGCAAAGAAATTTAAACAGAAAAAGAAGAGCCACAACCACAGGTGGTTTTAGCATTTGGGTTACGAATAATAAAATGGGCACCTTCAACATCTTCTTTATAGTCGATATCAGCACCGACAAGATACTGGAAACTCATCGCATCTACCAATAAATAAACACCATGATTTTCAAAGATCATATCATCTTCTTTTTGTTCTTCATCAAAGGTAAAGCCATATTGAAAACCCGAACAACCACCACCGGTGATATATACGCGTAGTTTCAAATCATTGTTGTCTTCTTCTGAGATCAGCTCTTTTACTTTCAAAGCAGCTGCATCAGTAAAATTAAGCGGTTGTGCCTGTTGGACGCTCATTTTTCTTTCTTTTGCTCCCTTATTTTACCTGTTACTAATAAAAATTAAGTTGCGTTTAAATTACCCCCTCACCCGTGCAGCCTAAGCTGCACGACCTCTCCCGCAAGGGGAGAGGTAATAGGGGGAATGCAAGTTAAATTTCAATCATCCCTCACCATTCAGCTGACACTACGCAAGCTACCCCACAGTAGGAGATAATGGGAAATGCAACTCATTTTCTATTATTACTAGCTATTGAACTGGTACAAGTTTGATTTTGCCCATGCGATCAATATTTTGCACCATAACATTCATGCTTTTGCCTTCTGCCATCGTATTGGGATTAACGCCAATACTTTCAAGCTCAGCAAATGGCAATAAGCCATCTTTACCCGGCAGAATATTAATAAACGCGCCAAAATCCAAGACTTTAACGACTTTACCGCTATAAGTTTGACCCACTTCAGCACTGGCTGTTATTGCTAACACCTCTTCAATCGCAGCATTTAATGCATCACGGCTCTTGGCAAAAATCTTGACATCACCATTATCTGATGTGTCAATGGACGCACCGGTTTTCTCAGTAATACCTTTAACCGTCGCACCACCCTTACCAATCACATCACGGATTTTGCTTGGATCGATTGTAATAACTTCAACTTGGGGCGCATTATCAGAAGTTTCTGTTTTATACTCAGAAATCACTTCATTCATAATGCCCAAAATATGCAAACGACCTTCGCGGGCTTGCTCAAGCGCTGCATGCATGATCTCACGTGTGATACCTTTGATCTTGATATCCATCTGCAAAGCTGTCACACCATAGCGCGTACCTGCGACTTTAAAGTCCATATCACCCAAGTGATCCTCATCACCTAAGATATCTGACAACACCGCATATTTATCACCATCTTTAATCAGCCCCATTGCAATACCTGCAACAGGAGCGGCTAATGGCACTCCGGCATCCATCATTGATAGTGATGAACCACAAACGGTTGCCATTGAACTTGAGCCGTTTGATTCCGTAATCTCAGATACCACACGAATAACATAAGGATAAGCATCTTCATTAGGGAATACTGCTTGTGTTGCACGCTTAGCAAGATTAGCATGACCAATCTCACGACGCTTAGGTGTGCCAATCATTCCCGTTTCACCAACTGAGTATGGCGGGAAATTATAATGTAACATGTAGCGGTTCTTCTTATCGCCACCTAAAGTTTCAACCAACTGTGCATCGCGATCATTACCTAAAGTTGTCACCACTAAAGCTTGTGTTTCACCACGCGTGAACAACGCTGAGCCATGTGCTTTAGGTAGTACACCTGTGCGCACATTAATTGGGCGTACTGTACGTGTATCGCGACCATCAATACGTGGCAAGCCACTTAAAATATTTTTACGAACGACTTCTTTTTCAATGTCGTGGAAAATTGTTTTAATCTCTTCTACAGAAACTTCTTCTAACTCAGTTTCATCAGCAACAATAGCTTCAACCACTGTTTTACGTAATTGGTTGATTGCCTCAACACGCTTTTGTTTCTCAGTTTCTTGATAAACTGCTTTAATCTCACTATAAAAACGTGACTTAATTTGCTCTTTTAATGCTTTGTTTTCCGCTTTTGGTACAAAATCCCAACGCGGTTTAGCAGCATATTTTGCTAAGTGATTAATCGCTTCAATGATCACTTGCATTTCTTTGTGACCATATAAAACAGCGCCAAGCATCACCTCTTCTGGCAAGCTTTTTGCTTCTGATTCAACCATCAACACAGCATCTTTCGTACCGGCAACGACTAAATCCAACTCTGAAATATCTAGTTTGGCAAATGATGGGTTTAAAACATATTGCCCATCAATAAAGCCGACACGCACACCAGCAACAGGACCCTCAAATGGCACCCCAGATAATACCAACGAAGCCGAAGCACCGATCAGCGCTGGAATATCCGGTGGCACCTCAGGATCATATGATAACACGGTTGCCACAACTTGAACTTCATTATAAAAGCCTTCAGGAAACAATGGACGCAGTGGACGGTCAATCAAACGAGCTGTTAAGGTCTCGTTTTCACTTGGTCGCCCTTCACGACGCGGGAATCCGCCTGGAATCTTACCTGCTGCGTATGCTTTTTCTTGGTAGTTGACTGTCAATGGGAAGAAATCTATACCTTCTTTAGCCTCTTTTTGCGCTGCGGTTGTTACCAATACAACGGTATCGCCCATAGTAACTAAAACCGAACCTGCCGCTTGACGCGCCATTGATCCTGTTTCCAATGTTACTTGATGTTGTCCTAACTTAAAGACTTCTTTAAATATTTTCACGTGTGTACCTTATTATCATTGTTTTGCGGTGTGTCGTATCTTTGATCTTATCTACGTAAACCTAAACGCTCGATCAATGCGCGGTAGCGCTCGATATCTTTGCTTTTCAAATAGTCAAGAAGCTTACGACGTTGACTTACTAAACGCAACAAACCACGTCTTGAGTGGAAGTCTTGTTTGTGTGATTCAAAATGCCCTTGCAACCCGGTAATGCGAGCTGTCAATAGTGCAACTTGTACTTCTGGTGAGCCTGTGTCGCCTTCTGAACGTTGATATTCAGAAACGATCGATTGTTTTTGCTCGGTGCTTAACATAGTGTTTTCTCCTAAGATTTATTTCTTTTGTTAAACTTCCCATGTGATATTTCAGACATTTAACCGTAAAAAATATCGTGACAGTTTAGCAACGCCGTATGATACATGCTTTTTAGATAAACAACAAGCAAAGGCAAAGCTTATGTAGAGAATAAATAAACTATCCTAAGCAAGAATAGATAAACGAACGAAAATTCAAACCTAACCAATTTTTTAAAAGACTTTTAAACCATTTCTTTTTATCATAGAGCCACATTTTATTTTTACTTTTAGCGGAAACCATATGAACATTATTCTTCTAGGTCCTCCAGGGGCTGGCAAAGGCACACAAGCAAAGCGCATTGAAACACAATTTAACATTCCACAGATCTCCACAGGTGATATGCTGCGAGCGGCGATCAAATCAGGCTCAGAAACCGGCATGAAGCTAAAGAAAATATTAGATGCTGGCGAGCTTGTTTCTGATGATTTTATTATGCAAATCGTTAAAGAACGTCTATCACAAGCAGATTGTAACAATGGTTTTATGCTTGATGGCGTGCCACGCACATTAGGGCAAGCCGACGCCTTTAAAAAACTTGGCATTAATATCGATTTTATTATTGAGATCACACTAGATGACAATATCATTATCAAACGCATGTCAGGTCGCAGAATTCACGAGGCTTCAGGTCGCACCTATCACGTTGATAATAACCCACCAAAAGTTACTGGCAAAGACGATCAAACGGGTGAAGACTTAATTCAACGCGAAGATGACAAAGAAGAAACCGTTAAAAATCGCTTAAACGTCTATCATGCGCAAACGGCACCATTGATTGAATACTACCAGCATTTTGATACCGCGGGCACTGAGCTTAAAAAGCCTACTTATGTTAAAGTTGATGGCAATCAAAGTGTTGATACGGTGACCAAAGAAATTTTCCATGTGCTTAGCCAACACGCAACTGCCTAACGTCACAATTCATCCAATTACGCACTTTTTTCTATTTCAACACCCCGCCTCGTAAACTTGGCACCCCTCTTGCAAAGAGGGGAATATAAAATGACCATTGCCTAATTCCCCTCTTTGCAAGAGGGGTGGCAGCCATAGGCTGACGGGGTGTTTTAAAATCATCGTTTTAGCAAATCAAATGCTTTGCCAATGGCGCAGGCAATGCATATTTCTTTATATTATCCTTATTAACCCAATAAGCATCATTAATCATTGCTTTCTGAGTTAATTGATACACTTTAATATCATAATAAAGCTCAAAGTGGGTGAATATATGCTTTTGTTCTTCACATAGCATATGACTATATTCACCAATATGTAATGCAACTTCAGGTAGAACATACAATCCACCCCAAATACCTTTATTCGGTTTTTTGATAAGTAGCAGCTCATCTTGATATTGATAAAGATGAAACACTGCTGATTGAACTGGCTTCACCCTTTTTCCTTTTTTCCGTGGATATTGTTTCACCTGATTATTGGCAAAACTCAAACAAACACCCTGTAACGGACAAAGATCACACTTTGGCTTGGTTCGTGTACAGATTGTCGCCCCCAAATCCATTTGTGCTTGTGTATAATTTTGCGTCTTGTCTTTTGGCATAAGCTTATGCGCTAATTGCCATAGTTTTTTCTCAGCAGCAGCACCTGATAACACTTCATCAATCGCAAAAACACGTGCAAATACACGCTTAACATTACCATCCATAATCGGTGTTTCTTGCTTAAACGCAATTGATAAGATCGCATGTGCGGTTGATCGACCAATGCCGGGTAATGCTAATAAATCATCAACATTATTAGGCATTACACCATTATATTTCTGATAAATGACTTGCGCTGCTTTGTGCAAGTTTCTAGCACGTGCGTAATACCCCAACCCTGCCCAATACTGCATTACTTCATCTTGATTTGCTTGCGCTAGATCACTGATATGCGGAAATCGATCGATAAACTTGAGAAAGTATGGAGTAACCGTTTTAACTTGTGTCTGCTGCAACATAATCTCAGACAACCACACATAATAAGGGTTAAAATCACCCTGCCATGGTAAGTCATGACGCCCATGTTGATTAAACCATGTCAGTAACAATTGATGATACTGTGAAACATCAAAATGAAGTTTAATCTCAGTCATATTGAACTAATGAGTCAATAAAGATGTCTTTTGGCATTTTATCGCGTCCATTGAGCCCATTAAGCTCAATCACAAATAACGAACCTAGCACGGTAGCTCCAGCTTTTCTAACCAATTCAACACAAGCACTTGCTGTACCGCCTGTTGCTAATAAATCATCCACTAACAACACTTGATCATTGTTAGAAAAAGCATCCTGATGCACTTCTAATCTATCAGTACCATACTCTAACTCGTATTCACAGGCATGTACCGCGCGTGGCAACTTACCAGGCTTACGAATTGGCACAAAACCAATTGATAAGTGCTTTGCTACCGCCACACCAAAGATAAACCCACGACTCTCAGGTCCTGCGATAATTGTGGGTTTTAAGCCCTTTTCTTTGATCCGTTCTGCCATAAGACTTGCTGTTTGCGTTAAGCCATCAGCGTCTGCCAATAATGGCGTGATATCACGAAATAAAATACCCGGCTTTGGAAAATCAGGAACAGCGGTAATTAAAGATTTAATCGTTATAATACTCATTATTTAAAAAGAATTTTCTCTGACATAGATTGTGCACATGGTAGCACGTTGATACGAATGTTGTCATTTAAAATCCAGCTTGTTATATTCGCGAATTGAATTTAGGCAAACCTGAACCGCTAAAGCATAATCTACAAGGTTGGTACTCTCGAAGAATTGATTTGACGCATAGACTTGTCTATAAAGTTGAAGGTAACAATTTACTCATCGCCCAATGCCGTTTTCACTACTAAATCAGCGCCACTCTAATTGCCAATCAGCGTACTAAGCTCATCAATATTTTTTGCACAAAGCTTAGCAACAGATAAGACTTTATCTCGCTGAACATGTTCAATATAGGCAATAAACTCATTCGCAATCCCAGCACTATAAAGCTCATAGTCGGTAAAACCATCGCCAACAATTACGGTTTCACCAACTAGCTGATCTTGGATTTTTGTAGCACCAGTGACTTTTGAATCACAAAAACCATTGTTATTATTTAAGCCATCAAAGTATCCGTTTTCATCCCAGTGTAAATTCACCGCAAAAACGCGTGATGCTGGAATATCCAGATACTCAGCAAAAGGCAGAATAAGTTCACTAAAACCACCACTAATAATCCACACTTTGACATTACGTTGATGCAATTGCTCAATTAATTCCTTGATACCAACCGTTAATGCGTCAGGGCAATACTGCGCAACAAATGCATCTAATGCTGCCTTTGTTGGTTTTGCTACTTGTAAACGCGCCTCCAAACTAGCACGAAAACTTATCTCACCATTCATGCCGGCATTCGTTAAGGTTTCAATTTGCTGTATTTTAGACTGATCCCCTTGAAGCAACTCAGCCATGATCACCTCTAGTGATTCAAAACGGATCAGCGTTGAATCAAAGTCAAAAATCACATTATTGTACTTACACATGATATTTGCCTTACTTACTTGCTTGTCTATTCACTCATTATTTCAATTAATTTGCTATCCAAGCACGATAGCATAAACTCAGTCATCGCTGTTTTATCACTTGTTTGATAAAAATCAAGCATCAGTGTATTAAACTCAAGTTGACGCTTGACGGGTAGATTAATCGCCGGATAGCCACGATCAAGCAAAATGCCATTCATCATAAAGCGCCCCATGCGTTTATTAACATCATAAAAAAACTGAATACGCGCCATATCTAGAAATAAACCAACCGCTTGTTGATATAACATCAACCCTTCAGAATCGTGATAATCAAAAATAATTTGCTGCCATAAATCTGCTAAAGCATCCGCTTTAGGCGGCATATAGTCAGTCCCTGAAATAGTGACTTGCCCTGTCCTAAAAGCCCCCCAAGCAAGTGCTTCTTCTTTTGCAGCTTCAAAATGCAGCTGACATACAAATGATTGATCGAGCGAAAAGCTGTTATTCTGTATCTTTTCAAATAAAAAATGCCATGCATCTGCTTGGTTTAAAGCAATGCGTTGATCTGATAACTTGTGCCCACCAACAGTAACACCATCGAGCAAGGTTTGAACCTCTGGCAAAGTATAATGAATACCCTCTAAGTTTACCGCATCATACACAAACTCGGCTAACTGACGTTTTGCTAAAAATAGCGCTTTCTGACGATTGGGTTTTATTGCTCTTAATAGATCAAATTCCATGTATACCTTCCGTTTTATTAATTTTTAGCTGGATGCAAAATAGTAGGTTTCAAAAACCGTGGATCTTTTTGTTTATAATCCAACGTAAAATGAAGCCCGCGACTTTCCTTCCTGCGCATTGCAGACTCAACCATCAATTCAGCAACTAACACCAAATTTCTAAGCTCCAACAAATCAGCAGTTACCGTAAAATCAGAATAATAATCAAATACCTCCTGGCGCAACAGCTTAATGCGATGCATTGCGCGCTCTAAGCGTTTATTGCTTCTAACAATTCCCATAAAGTCCCACATGCAACGTCTAATCTCACGCCAATTATGGCGAATAAAAACCTCTTCATCTGAGTCAGTGACTAAAGCGTCATCCCAGCGAGGAATATCTGACATTGGCATTAACCTTAAGAGGTTTTGTTTAATATCATTAGCAGCAGCAAAAGCATATACAAGACACTCTAATAACGAGTTACTTGCCATGCGATTAGCGCCATGAAGCCCTGTATAAGTCACTTCTCCTGCAGCATACAATCCGACAACATCGGTGCGTGCCTTATCATCAACCACAACACCACCACAAGTGTAATGCGCCGCTGGCACGACGGGAATCTGGTCTTTAGTCAAATCAAGTCCATATTTTAATAAACTTTCATAAATCATCGGAAAGTGTTCTTTAATAAACGCCTCTGGCTTATGTGTAATATCCAAATAAACACATTCTAAGCCATATTTTTTCATCTGCAGGTCAATAGCACGTGCAACCACATCACGTGGTGCAAGCTCAGCACGTTCATCAATCTCAGGCATAAAGCGCTTACCATTAGGTAGACGCAAATATGCACCTTCACCACGCAATGCTTCACTTAATAAAAATGATCCAGCTTTTGGGTGATAAAGGCAAGTCGGATGAAATTGATTAAACTCCAAATTTGCCACACGACACCCAGCACGATAAGCAATGGCAATACCATCGCCACTAGAAACCACGGGATTAGTCGAATATTGATAGACGCGTGAGGCACCTCCTGATGCCAAGACAACAGCACGCGCACCAAAAGTTTCAATTTTGTTTGATTTAAGATTTAACGCATAAGCACCAACACAACGCTGTTGCTGTAAAATCAAGTCAACCACATTGTAATATTCATAGACCTTTATATTCGGATGATTTTTAACTAAAGCCGTTAACGTCGTTTGTACTTCTTTGCCAGTAGCATCCGCAGCATGCAAAATACGTCGATAAGAGTGTCCTCCCTCCATCGTCAGGTGGTAATAATTTTCATGCTCACTATCTAGCGTAAAGTGCACACCTTGATCAATCAGCCATTCAACACATGATTTAGCATTCTCAACAGTAAAACGCACCGCTTTTTTATCACATAAACCATCACCAGCAATAAGCGTATCTTCAATATGCGCCTCTAATGAGTCACCTTTGTCCATCACTGCGGCAATCCCACCTTGTGCGTAAAGGCTAGAGCCTTCACCCAAGGCGGATTTACACAATATTGCTACGTTACAGTCATCCGCTAAATTAAGAGCAGCTGTCAGTCCTGCGGTACCTGCACCGACAATTAATACATCTGTTTGTTCAAGCATGTTAAATCATTCGCTATTACATCAAAACTTAAGCGATTATACGTGATTCTAAGCCCATGTGTTAATATATACCGCTCACAAACCATTTTGCAGCATGCCTGCCATTGAATTTCACACCCCTTTGGGTGATTGATTGCGTTAGCGGTTTAAGAATTATCCAAAACACACTTGTAGTTATGTAGTTACAAAACTATACTTAGTGACACCTAAAGGTATCGGAGTTTACGACAATGAATATTAACACCTTTACAAGTAGAGAGTTTAATCAAAATCCAAATAAAGCAAAGAAAGCATCTAAAGACAGTATCGTTTTCATCACTGAGCGCGGAACGATTTCACATGTTTTGCTGAGTGTTGATGCATATCATAAATTGCAGAAGGTCAATATACCGCAAACCAATATTGTTGATATGTTATCAATGCAAAATGATCAAGACATCGAGTTTGAACCAACTAAGCTTGGGCAAGATCTATTTAAAAAGGACATTTTCTAGATGTATTTACTGGATACCAATGTTATTTCAGAATTAAGAAAAGCAAGCTCAAACAAAGCAGACCCCAATGTGGTGAACTGGGCTTCATCCATTAGTCCTGTTGAGCTTTTTATTTCAGTCATCACCATACTTGAGCTGGAGATGGGTATTTTATCCGTGCATCGAAGAGATTTTAAACAAGGTAATATATTACGCAACTGGATGGATAACCACGTTATGGCTGCTTTTGCCAATCGAATTATCGCTTTTGATCTCTTTGCTGCCAAACGCTGTGCTCAACTTCATATCCCTAACCCAAAATCAGATCGCGATGCCATGATCGCAGCAAGTGCAATTACTCATGGAATGACTCTGGTAACGCGTAATATCATTGATTTTAAAGACATGGGCATAACACTACTCAACCCTTGGGATGAGTAACAAGTATAAATAATAGTTTCATTAGTAAGTATAGATATCCCATTCAAGCTCAAATACGATCGCTCAATGTTTTGCTATCATTCTTGGATTTGATCCGAAAACCCAAAACACCTGATGTAATAAATCAAGAATAAGTTGCGTTTTACCCCTCACCCGCGCAGCTTAAGCTGCACGACCTCTCCCACAAGGGGAGAGGTGCTAGCTGGTGCAACTTATTTTGATGAATTCTCACCTAACTCAAAATACCTACTAGTACGTGTTTCTGGCATTTTATAAATCACTGCCAAAGTAATGATTGAGGTAATAATTAAGTAATAACAAGGCGCATAATGTGAGCCTGAAGCATCTACCAACATTAATGAGATCATCGGTGTAGTACCCGCAAATAAGGCATTTCCTACATTATAGGCTGCCGACATCCCGCTATAGCGGCATTCCGTTGGGAAAAGCTCACTAATTGCCACTTGAAAAGATGCTGTCATCGCTGCTACTAATAATGCAAAAATCGACTCAGCAATCAAAATCTGAACAATGCCACCATAATTAAGCCAGATAAACATGGGATAAGCGAGAATGAGCAATAAGAATATCGGGACATTCAGAATTACTTTGCGCCCCCACAAATCGGCAAACCAGCCAAACAATGGCGAGAACACAGCATAGACAACAGATATAACGACAGTAATCCACATCACAATACTGACATCTAAATGGCGCGTTGCGATAAAGTTATTCGGCAAAAAAGTTGCCATCATATAATAAGCAATACCAATATAACCGGTTAACACAAACACCCATACAAGCGGCATCTTAGGTCCTTTAAGCGCCGTCATTAATGGGTTTTTTAAGGCTTTTTTAGACTTCTTAACCTCTTCAAAAAATGGTGACTCACGCACTGAGTGCTGTAAAAACATTGAGGTTAATGCAAAAACAAATCCAATAAGAAATGCCACACGCCATCCATATTCAAGCATTTGTGCTTTGCTAAAAACTGTGGCTAATACACCAACCACTACCGCGCTTAGGATCGTACCAACTTGTGATGACATTGCCGCTAAAGCTGTTGCAAATCCACGATATTGCTTTGGCGCACTTTCAGCGAGCATAATTAAAACCCCTGTATACTCACCACCAACCGAAAAACCCTGAATCATGCGCGCTAAAATCAAAATAACTACCGCCCAAATACCAAAACTATTATACGTTGGCATAATGGTCATGATAAACATTGGAATACACATAAGACCGATACTAAGTGTAATCGCATAGCGTCGCCCAAGTCGATCACCAATAGAACCCAAAACAAAGCCACCTAATGGACGCATAAAATAACTCGCCGCAAAGATACCAAAAACAGTAATCAAACCGACAGTTCTATTTTCATCGGGAAAAAATAAAATACTTAAGTAAGTCGCCAAATAACCATATAAACTAAACTCAAACCACTCTAAGGCAGCACCCAAAGTCGTAATTGCAACCGTTTTCTTGGTGCTCGCCTTCGTTATCTTTTTTGTCATCCGATTAATTACCTTTTATCTTATCCCGCGCTGAGTCTAACAAACTTCTAAAAATTAATTAACGGATTTCCTATTATTTATTTTGGCTTAAATACTGCACTCGGCGTTTAAGCACAACAAATTCCTTTTCCGGCGTTAAAATACGCTCGAACTGCGCCTTAGTTTTTAGGCACACTGTTTCATCTAATTCAATCAGTGAGTCGTTTACACTTTGCAATTTAATTTGCAACTCGCACACTTTCTCTAGGTAATAGAGCAAGTAAAGCGCCTCATAGATAGTTTTGCCGGTTGTTAATAAACCATGATTACGTAAAATCATGACTTTTTTATCCTGCAAACTTTGAACGATTTCATGCCCTTCATTTGCTAATGCAAGACCATTGTAATCATGATAGGCAACATCATTATAAAAGCGTAACGCCTGCTGATTACAAAATAGCAAACCTGATTTCAGCGATGATACAGCAACACCATAGGTACTATGGGTATGCATCGCACTATGAATACTGCTACTTGCTTTGTAAATCTCAGCATGAATATTAAATGCTTGAGGCATGACCGTATAACCGTTTTGTGATAAAACTCGTCCATTTAGATCAACTTTAACCAGATTATCCGCGCTCACTTCTTCAAAGGGGACATTATGTGGCGTAATCAACACCGCATTTGATTGTGGTATACGCACACTTAGGTGCGTTGCCAATAAATCATCCCAACCATAGTGGTAGACTATATGGTGACTTACCGCGAGATCCTCACGCAGTTGTTGCTCTAAATCAGTCATTTTAAAGCGTTATCCTTATTGTTCTAAGCTCATCAACGATGCATTGCCACCTGACGCGGTGGTATCAATGCTAATCGTGCGCTCAACAGCCAAACGATGTAAGTAGAAAGGACCCCCAGCTTTAGGTCCTGTACCGGATAAACCTTGACCACCAAAAGGTTGCACACCAACAACCGCACCAACAATATTGCGATTAACATAAATATTGCCAACACGAATATGCTTTTTAAAGAAATTAACAGTTTCCTGAATGCGACTGTGCACACCAAATGTTAAACCATAACCAGTTGAGTTAATATCTTTAGCAACCTTTTCAAGTTCAGTCGCTTTAAAGCGCACAATATGAAGAACTGGACCAAATACTTCACGTTTAAGCGCATGAATACTATCGATTTCAAACACGACAGGGTAAATATAGTTGCCTTTCTCAAGTGATTTATCTTCACTAATCTCATGCACAAGCTTTTCTGATTGGCGCATGTTGTTGATATGTGCTTTAAGATTAGCTTTTGCTTCCTGATCGATCACAGGACCAATATCGGTTTCAATGAATGCCGGATCATGAACCTTTAATTCATCCATAGCACCCTTTAGCATGGTGATGACATTATCCGCAATATCTTCTTGTAGATATAAAACGCGCAAAGCAGAGCAACGTTGTCCTGCGCTATCGAAAGCCGAGGATATCACATCACGCACTACCTGCTCAGGTAAGGATGATGAATCAACAACCATCACGTTTTGACCACCTGTTTCTGCAATAAATGGTACAATCGCACCTTCTTTGGCTGATAGCGTTTGCTGAATGATTTTGGCTACTTCAGTGGATCCTGTAAAGATCACACCAGCAACACGTGGGTCTTGCGTTAACGTACTACCAACCTCTTCACCTGTACCTGGTACAAATTGTAATACCTCTTCAGGAATACCTGCTTGGTGCAGTAATTTAATCGCTTCATAGGCAATAATAGGTGTTTGCTCAGCTGGTTTAGCAACAACTGTATTTCCAGCAGCTAAGGCGGCTGTTACTTCGCCCAAGAAAATAGCTAAAGGAAAGTTCCACGGACTGATACATACTATAGCACCGCGACCATGTAGGCTAATTTGATTAAGCTCGCCTGTAGGACCCGCTAAGGTTTTAGGTGCTGCAAATTCAGCACGCGCTTGTGCCGCATAATACCGACAAAAATCAACTGCTTCACGAATCTCATTAACCGCATTTGCCAAGGTTTTACCGGCTTCACGCACAGCAATTGCCATAAATTTTGGCATATTTTCTTCTAATAAATCCGCACACTTATCCAAGGCTTCAGCACGCTTTTCAGCTTCAACTAGACTCCACGCGTCAAATGCATTATGCGCAACTTCCATTGCTTTTTCAGCCATTGCTTTATCCGCATGATAGACTTTGCCAAATACTTGATTATTCGCTGGGTTAAAAATATTTTCCGCGGTAAGTTTTGAGGTATCAACACCTTTTATTAATGGCTTAGCAACATAATCATCACGATCAAATTGACTCATTTGTAGTGCTAGTTTTTCTAATGTGCGGGTGTCATTTAAGTCATAACTTTTTGAATTCATTCTTTCTTCTCCAAACATATTCACAGGTAACGCAATTTGCGGATGCGCTTTAAAGCCTAGACGCTTTGCTTTTTCAACAGGATCTTCAACCAAGCTTTCAATTGGTGTTTGCTCATCGACAATACGATGAACAAAAGATGAATTGGCGCCATTTTCTAATAGTCGTCTAACCAAGTAAGGTAGTAGATGCTTATACGTCCCCACTGGCGCGTAAATACGACATGGGATATTGAAATTATCCTTGCCCACAACGTGATCATATAGTGCATCGCCCATTCCATGTAAACACTGGAACTCATAATCACGATAATCTCCTGCTAATTGCATAACCAATGCCGTTGTATACGCATTATGCGTCGCAAATTGTGGGTAAATATGTTTGCTATTAGCAAAGAGCTTTTTAATGCACGCTTGATACGACACATCGGTATAACATTTTTGGGTAAATACCGGATAACCCTCTAGTCCTTCAACTTGTGCATGCTTAATCTCAGAATCCCAATAAGCCCCTTTGACTAAACGAATCATAAATCGATGCCCTGTGCGCTCTGCCAAGTCAATCAAGTAATCAAGTACAAAACTGGCACGTTTTTGATATGCCTGAACGACAATACCAATCCCTTCAAAGCCTTGTAACGAGGTCTCATGCGCTAAACGGCTCACCAATTCAAGCGACAACTCTAAGCGCTCAGTTTCCTCAGCATCAATGTTTAAGCCAATATTATAGCGTTGTGCTAACTCAACTAATTTTAATAACTTAGGATACATCTCAGCGTGTACACGATCTGCTTGTGCTACTTCATAACGTGGATGCAAGGCAGATAATTTAACTGAAATCCCAGGGTTTGTGCGCACACTGTTTTTGGTGGCTGCAAATCCAATGGCATCAATCGCCTGACGGTACTCATTATAGTAATATTCAGCATCGGCTTTAGTCGTTGCCGCCTCACCCAACATATCATACGAATAGGTAAAGCCCATCGCTTCTTTTTCTTGAGCGCGCTTTAACGCTTTATCAATCGTTTCACCCATGACATATTGCTGACCAAGAACTTTCATCGCGTGCATTACCGCGCGACGCACAACCGGGCGTGAGCGCTTATCTAAGAAGCCTTTTAGTACGCCCTTGAACTTATTTTGATATTGACCTGGCTTTAATATCTTACCAGTTAACATCAAACACCAAGTAGCCGCATTCACAAATAGATACTCACTATCACCAACATGTTCATGCCAATTAGCACTCGTTAATTTATCTTTAATGAGTTTATCTGCCGTATGCTTATCTGGAATACGCAATAAGGCTTCTGCCAAACACATCAGCACAATCCCTTCATCACTTGAAAGGTCATACTTAGTCATAAAAGCATCTAATCCGCTTTTACTTAAGCGTGTTTCACGTACATTTGCGACCAAACCACTGGCAATATCCTGCACAGATAAACGCTCTTTATCTGTGAGTGCCGCTTGCTTGGCAAGCTTCTCTACAATCATTTGTTCATCACACAACCAGTGCTTTGATATTTCTTGCATCAAGACAGATTGATCAAACTTGTTATTTCTATCTAAAATCATCGTTAATTCCTGAGAAGGCAAACTTGTATTGTTTGCTTGCTGTTGAGCTATTTGTTTTTTGACTAACAAAATTTTATCAACCATCATTTGATGAGCATCATCTGCTGGTTTTGATTTAATAAACCAATTAAAAAGATCCTGATCTTCGCATTTAAGCAATGCATGAAATGCCTCTTTTTCAGCTTGTGGTGCTGCTAGATAAGCGAACTCTATATATGGCGAAAGAATAAGGTCTAATTCAAGCATCCCTCTTCTTGCTGCCCAGCGCAGGCGTGACAAGACTTCTTGATCCGTCACATTTTCATTTTCAACAATCATCGTTCTTTCCCCTTAATCACAGCAAAGATGGCGGCTATACTAGCATAAAAGATAAAAAAAACGTAAAGAAAACTAGCGATTCAAAATGCTTGTAATTTTTATCAAGCTTTGACACTGTCCATTTATCAAAGCCATGCTATTATTGTTACAGAACTTGCCAAGCCTCATCTAAGGATAGAAGGAAATAAATGAGTATTTTTAATTTTCTAGAGCTACATACATTTTTAGTTATTTGCGAGATTTTAATTTTAATCGTTGTCGTACGCATGGTTGCTGAGAAACAAAAACCAACCAGTATGATGGCATGGCTTTTAGCGATTATCTTGCTACCTTATGTTGCCGTACCTTTTTACTTTATTTTTGGCATTCGCAAACGTAAGCGCAAACGCCATAAACATGAGTTTAACTTACGTAAAATCGATCATATTGATACTTTCAACCCACACCCTATTCGCACAGTGCTCATTAATCAGGATATTCCAGCACCCACCAGCAACAATCACTTTGAGCTTTATCTTGATGGCATTCATGCCTATGAGGCACTGATTAATCAAATTCACCAAGCCAAAACAAGCATTTATATTAGCACCTATGTTTTTCAAAATGATCATGTAACTTTAAGACTTCTTGCCGCATTAACTGAAAAAGCTAAGCAAGGTGTCACCGTTAAGCTTCTTATTGACTCGCTAGGCTCCTATCGCGTGTACTTCAATCAGCGTATTTTTAAACGCTTGCGCAAAGCCGGAGGCAAAGTATCTTTCTTTATGCCGATTATTCAAATGCCTTTTCGTAATTATATTAACTTTAGAAATCATCGAAAAATCTACTTATTCGATAATTACACTGTACTGACAGGTGGTATGAATTTAGGCAACGAGTACATGGGGCCCACCCCTTGCAATAAACGCTGGGATGACATTTTGTTTAAAATCCAAGGTCATGCAATTTGTCACTTCCACAATATTTTCGCCTCTGATTGGGAGTATTCGGCAAAAGAGCACCTTGATCATATGACCGAAGTTTGTTTGAAAAAAGACTATGGTCAAAACTTAATTCAAGTAGCTCCCTCAGGTCCTGATATCCCTAATGATGCTTTATATGACTCACTTATTGCCGGCATTTATGCCGCACAGACACGCATCTGGATTGTGACTCCCTATTTTGTGCCATCTGACTCATTGCTTGAAGCGCTACAAATTGCCTATCATCGTGGTGTTGATGTCAAACTCATCACCCCAAAAGTGTCCAATCATTTGATTGCTGATTTAGCGCGTAGTAATTTTATGCGCCAACTTGCAAAAACAGGTATTGAAATCGCTTTATTTGACAAGAAGATGATTCACGCAAAAGCCGTGTTATTTGATGATAAAGCCGTTATGCTTGGTTCAGTAAATCTTGATAATAGAAGTTTATTTTTAAATTATGAAGTCGTGACCTATGCTTATGAGGCAAGCATTATCCAACAAGTGAATGAGTGGATGAACGAATTTCTAAAAGATGCTGGCAAGACATTGCCAGCACCATCAAAAGCACGTAAGTTAGGGGAAAGTATGGTTAAAGTCTTATCCCCTTTATTATAGTTATGTTTAAGCCACCGCAAATTACCCTAAGCTGTGAAAATCAGGTTAAATCTGCTTTTGTCCCTGATTTTTTTAGCATTTTGAGTTGGAACATTTACAAGATTAATCATAAAGATCCTGTTGAGTTTCAACATTTTATCAAGAGTTTACAACAAGCCTATAACCTCGGATTTTACTGCCTGCAAGAAGCAAAACACAGCGATAGTGCAAGCTTTCCATTGGATGACTTTTGCTTGCACTTTGCACCTAATCTGCAACTTAAATCGCATGCCTACGGTGTGATGACCGCAAGCAGCATTATGAGTCATAAAGCACAGCAAATCTTATCCAAGAAAACAGAAATTTTATTTAAAACACATAAGTCAAGTCTTGCCAATCACTACGTATTTGCTGACAACACACCACTGATCATCATCAACGTACATGCGATTAATTTTAATAACTCACGTATCTATGCTGAAGAAATTCTACAACTGCATGACTATCTTACCAACTATCAAGAAGCTGCCGTTATTATTGCTGGTGACTTTAACAGCTGGAATAAAAAACGTAATTCGCTGATCCATGAGTTCTGCCGCGCACTAAACTTAACGCAAGCACAATTTGAAGAAGATAAACATATCAAACGCTTTGCCAAGCATCCGCTTGATCTTGTCATGTATCGTAACCTTAATTGCCAATACGCCACGGCAATCGATAGTCGTAAAATTTCAGATCACAATCCATTATTACTTAAATTTCGTCGGGGTTAATGACTATGAATGAAAAAAACAAATTGTATTGCAATTACCCCCTCACCTGCGCAGCGTAAGCTGCACGGCCTCTCCCGCAAGGGGCGAGGCGCTAGCTGATACAACTTATTTTCCCACCATTTCTATGGATATAAAAAAAGCACCCTTAGGTGCCCTTTTTATTATCAAAATTGCTCATCAATTTGAGCAATGCTACAGCTTATAGTTTACGAGACTTTAAGCTGCCAAAACGCTTCTGGAAGCTATCCACACGTCCAGCTGTATCAACCACACGTTGCTTACCAGTATAGAATGGGTGACACATTGAGCACACATCCAATTGAATATCTTGACACTTCGTTGAACGCGTTTCAAATGTATTGCCACAGCTACAGCTTACTGAAACTTTTTCATACTTTGGTTGAATCTCTAAATTCATCTTTATTTACCTCTTTAAATATATTCTTGCCGCCACCTAAGCCCATCTTAAGCACCGCAGAGTAAAAACGTTGCACATCATAGCGCAAAGCGTATCATCTCTCAAGCTTTTAGCTTGATTAAATTAATGAATTCACTAATTCGGCTATAATCATATTCCTGACCACTTTGATTGTGTAAGCGTTGGCTGAGCATAACTCGAAGCCTCTATGAAGTATGATTACCCACTTCGACTGATGCTCAGTGCATCGCTTCGACTTACGCTCAGGGTACGGTGAGCACTTGTGGGTGAATATTTAGTCTTAGCCACTAATTCGATGAAATATACTTCTCACGGCGCACACGCTTAGCATCAAAGCCACTCTCTGTTAATAGAGCAAACGCATCATCGATCATATTTGGATTACCACATAGGTAGACAACGTCTTCTTGAGGCATTAAATCCAATTGGTCAAACACATGCTGCACATAGCCTTTTTGCTCGTCAATAGCTAAAGTTTCTTGTTCACGAGATAAACATGCTTTGAAGTATAGCGAATTTATCTTTTTTGCATACTGACGGAAATCTTCTGCATAAATCGCATCTGCCTTATACTGCACACCAAGCAATATATGAACCTCTTTGACATCTTCAGCTAAAGCTTTTTCAATCGTTGGCAACATCGCACGATATGGCGCAATACCCGTGCCAGTGCCTACCAAAATAAGCTTACGGATTTTCTCGCCATCCTTTAATACTAGGCGCCCGGCAGGACCCATAGCATTGAACTTATCACCCACGCCCATGTTAAATAATTGCTCTGAAGCAATACCACCATCAACATAAGAAATGGCGATTTCAATCAAGTCCGTATCTTTAGGAATACTTGCGACACTGTAGCTACGGCGCCTTACTTTGCCATCTTCATGATCAAATAAGAAGGTAATAAACTGCCCAGGAACAAAGTTAAATGCACTGCCATCTGCTTTTTTAAATGTCAGGTGTTTAACATTGGGTGCAATCTCTTTTGATTCAACTAACTCTGCTTCAAATTTTTCAATTGCCATAAAATTTAGAATGATCATTTATCAATAATGGGCAACAGTTTACGAGTGTTATTATCAATAATCCATTACTTTGTATGCGGAAATGTAAATTTGGCTAAGACTTTTTTGACCTCTTTAACTGGCAAGCCAACGACATTGTCAAAATCACCTTTTATCTCTTTGACAAAGCGCTGACCAATTCCTTGAATGGCGTATCCACCGGCTTTATCACATGGTTCATTCGTCTGCCAATAATCCTTTATTTCCTCATCAATCAATGATGCAAACAGTACATCGGTTATTCTATATTCATAACATACTGACTCGCCATCACCAACGGCAAAACCAGTAATTACTTGATGCCAGCATCCACTTAACTTATGCATATATTCACAAAACACCTCAAAATTTATCGGTTTTTGCAATATTTCTTCATCAATCACAACAATGGTATCAGCAACTAAAACAGGTATATCTAGTGACCTTATGCTTAACGCCGCCTTAAGCTTTGCCTTCACGACTCGCTCTAGATACATCAACGGCTTTTCATTAGCTAACGAAGATTCATCAATATCTACAGAAAACTTGCTAAACTCAATGGATTCACGACGCAGCAATTCTGCCCGCCTTGGAGATTGTGATGCTAAATAAATCATTTAGTTACTCGGTTGATCAAGAAGATCTAAAACTTCTGCATCGCTATCAAAATGTTGAGTTTTTGCAGTATTGCTTGGCTTAATTTGCAAGGTTTTATCCAAGTTATAATCATAATTTTGTAAGTACGCATTACGTGCCGCGACATACGGGTCAATTGAGCTATTCATTAATTTTTCATATAAAGATAGGTATTGAACACCTTCGTTTGCCTTATACACACCATAAGCACTCCAACTAACCAGCCTTGGCGCAACAGCATTATAACTTAATGGATTAAAAACAGTATCAACAAGATCGCCTGCTGAACCACCAAAAGTGTTAGGCCCTAAAATTGGCACCACAAAATAAGGCGAGTAACGATAGCCCCACTTTGCCATCGTGAAACCAAAGTTTTGTACGCGACGTGGTAATCCCATATTTTTAGCAACATCAAACAAACCAAATACACCAAAAATGGTATTGGCGACAAAGCGCGCGGTATCGCGCCATACATAGTCAAAATTCCACTGTAATAGGTCATTTGCAATGCGTCCAGGCTCAAGAATATTATTATAGGTATTATCAATCCCTAACTGTACCGGATCAGGCACAACATAATCATAGCCTTTTGCCATTGGAATTAAGGCATAATCATAAGTCACTTGGTTAAATTTAAAGACAGCACGGTTATAACCTTCCCAAGGATCCCGATTCTGTTGGGTGGCACAGCCACTTAAAACGACGACTGCTAAAAGAGCAATTACTTTATATTTCATTTTTTATATATTTTTTTCCTGTTGCAGAAGAGTATAGCGAATTTTTCAAAAAGACGTCAGTAGTTGTTTAAACAAAAGCAAACATGCTTGTTATAAGCTTTAAGTTCAATAAATTTTGTTTTTTTAATTAACATGCTCCATGCTATACAACAAGAATAAAGCACTTTACAATAAAGTCTGATTTTTGATTTAAGCTAATACCCATGACACAAACCACACAACAAACAATCTCTCCTACAACCAAATGGTTAATTACGATTACCGTGATGCTCGCAGCAATGATTGAGATTATTGATACAACCATTGTTAACGTCGCCCTACCCGACATGGCAGGATCTCTTGGTGCGAGCACTGAAGAAATATCCTGGGTTGTGACTTCTTATATCGTATCTTCTGCGATTTGCATGCCACTTACTGGGTTTTTCGTGCGCACTATTGGACGGCGGCGACTGCTTTTGATCAACATCATTGGGTTTTTGATTTTCTCAATACTCTGCGGTCTATCAAGTTCTCTTGGCGAGATGGTATTTTTTAGAATTATGCAAGGAATCTTTGGCGCCTCTTTAGTCCCTCTATCGCAATATGTCTTACGTGACACTTTCCCACCTAAAGAGCAAGTTAAAGCCATGGCAGTTTGGGGTGTTGGCATTATGGCAGCGCCTGTATTGGGTCCCACATTAGGGGGATACATTACTGACTGGATTAATTGGCGCTGGATTTTTTATATTAACGTTCCTGTATGTCTTATCGCAATCGTTATGGCACTGATGTTTATTCGTGAAACAAAGCGGGAGAAACTGAATATTGACTGGGTCGGTCTTGGGCTTATGGCATTAACCATTGCCGCCTTACAGATCTTTCTTGATCGCGGTAACAACGACGGTTGGCTATCATCACACTTTATTCTTGCCATGCTAATATTTTGGGTTATTACGGGTCTAATTTTCATTATCCGTGGTTGGTTTAATCCAAAAAACATCTTAAACCTTCATTTATTTAAAGATCGTAACTATGCGGCATCTTGTATGTTATTAGTTTTTTACACTGCAAGTATATTTGGTCTTATGACCGTACAACCATTAGTAATGCAGGGGTTTATGAACTACTCGGCATCGCTCTCAGGTGAATTAATGATGCCTCGCGGTCTTGCCGCAGCAGCAGCGATGATGTTGATAGCTCCCTTAGCAAAACGCATTGATTTACGCATTATCATTTTACTGGGCATTATTTTTACCGCTTATGGCAACTATCTATATGGTCAGATTCCGCTAATGAGTGATCCGTGGAATTTAACCTACCCTGGCATTATCCAAGGTATTGGCATGGGCTTTTTCTTTGTGCCCGTTTCAACAATGGCTTTGCAAACCTTACACCCTCAAGATCTCGCCGAAGGCAGTGGTATGTTTAGTTTCTTTAGAAATTTAGGTACATCTGTTGGCACATCCGTAATGATTACCGTACTAAGCCAGCAAGCGCAAGTCGCTTGGAATAATATGATAAAGAATATTAATCCCGCCAATCCAAATTATCAAACTTGGTTACAAAATACCGGCTGGCACGCGCAAGACCCAACGACATTAGGCGTTGTCGCACAAACAATCAACACACAGGCAAACATTATTGCCTTTAATGACGTCGCTTATTTATCTTATCTATTGCTCGCCATTTCAATTCCATTTATTTTGCTCCTAAGCAAGCCAGCTAATACAGGGCTTAGCATGGATCATTAATGCACTCATTGATTATCATTAAAAAATAGCAACCATTCTCTGAGCGAAGTCGAAGGGAAATTTAGTGGCAGTAAACGGCTTCGACTCACGCTCAGCCAACGCTTACGCAATAAAGCTCGTAAAAAAAATACAATCATCACTTACTTTTTCAAAGGAAACATCACAAATCCTGCTTTGACATTGGTTAGTATCAGCAAGATCAAACTTAAGAAAAGAGGCAACAACAGCACTAAAAAAGCACCGGTAAAAACGTTTGGGTTATGAATTTCTTTTAAATCGCCACCATTAATCCACATACTGACATAATCAACCAGATGCTGGAAAAGGGCAGCTGACAAGCCAATCGTCATATTGACCACCGCCAGAACAGTACCATGCACTTTACTTGGGAAAATATCATCGACAACAGCAAAGGCTAGTAGCATGCTTGAGACAAAAAAACCAAGTAAAAAATAAAGCACATAAAGCATGCTGATACTAAAAACATCAGGCAGTAATACAATCAGACTAAAGACAATAATCGTCATGACATTTGTGATAACCATCCATGCTTTTTTTGAATTTGTCAGACGGGCAACAATGCCATGCGTGGGACCGCCCACGGCAATACCAATAAAAATCATTGCACTGATCGATGCTGCAGTCGTTGCATCAAACTGATAGGTATATTGTAAAAACACCACATCATAAAGCTCTGAGAAAGCATTAACTACAGTGCCAACCATAATGCCAGCATAAATGGCGATTAACCATAGATCTTTAGACTTTAGTACGTATAAATGCGCTTTTGAGAGTTTTCTTGAGATTGCCTTGTGTGTTACAAACTCACGTGGGCGCACAAAAAGATAAATCACCAATGAAAACATCACACCAATATAGCCAATCAGCCATAATGCACCTTCCCAAGTAAGCTTTTCAATCCAGTAAGCCAGTAATACCTGACCAAAAATCCCACCTAATACCCCGATCGTATTTGTTAAACCGACTGCAATCGGGAAAACATTATTCGGTAACACATCAGATGCGACTTTAAGAGCACCTAAAAAAGCAAATGCCGAGCCAATCGCTATCAATATCCGTCCTACCCACATCATGCTAAGGGATTGATCCCAGATAAATACCAAAATTCCAAGACTCATGACAAGACAGGATAATGATAATGTCCATTTACAACCAAAGCGATCAAGCATCAATCCCGCAGGAATTTGGGCGATCGCATAAATCGGAAAATAAATTGCCATCACCGAAACGACTTGATTGACATCTAAGTTAAGTGAATGTGCAATTGGTGCCAGAAGCACACTAGGTGCGGTATGCTGGAAATAATCTAGCGCATAGAATATTGCTGCAACAAGCCATATAAGCCATGCAACAGTCAGTGTTTTTGCTTTCATTAGCTCTCCATTTTTAAGACTACCTTAATAGCTCCAATACTTTGTGTTTTGCCGCACTAAAATCAGTTTTGCCTGAACCTAACTTTGGAATGGCATCGACTTGGAAATAGTTTTGTGGCTTCAATAAATTATTTATCTTAGCGCTATTGACTTGCTGCTTAATATCGCTAGCGTCCATTGCCATGGTATATAAAAGCGATATACATTCTCCTTTTTTCTGATCAGGTGTAGCCACAGCTAATATCTCATTCTCTTCATTATCCGCACCTAACAATGACATAACCTCTTCTTCAACTGCAGATAAACTGACCATCTCGCCACCGAGTTTAGCAAAACGTGAATAACGATCCAAAATCGTCAAATAGCCCTCTTCATCAAGCATGCCTTTGTCACCTGTTTGATACCAACGAATGCGATGACGCTTAAAAATAACCTCTGCTGTTTTTTGTGGGTTATGCAAGTAACCCTCCATAACATTAACCCCACCAAAAGTAATCATACCCGCCTCACCAATCGGCAACTCTTCTTTTGACTCAGGATCAATGATCATAAAGCGCCCACCAGGCACTGAACTACCGACAGTACCAATTTTATTATTCATCTTATCGCCTTCATTTGGCTGATTAACACTTGCCACGGGACTTAACTCAGTTGTGCCGTACCCTTCGTAAATAATCTTGTCAAACTTTTTCTCAAACATAGCTCTGACTTCAGGTAAAAGCTTTTCAGCTCCTGCAACAACGAAGTTTAATGATGAGAATTGCTCAGCTGTCAACTGACGTGCTTTTGAGTAAATTCTAAAGAATGTTGATGTGCCACAGAGAATCGTGGGTTTATATTTATCTGCTAATTCACCCAACATCGCCGCATCGGTAGGATCTGGATGACAAACCATAAACACGCCTTCAAGCAACGGTAAAATCGTTGTTGCTGTTAATCCAAAAGCATGGAAAATCGGCAGAATACTTAAAATAGAGTCATCCGATTTAGCACCTAAGATAATCATTGATTGTTTGACATTGCCTAGAATATTTTTATGACTTAACACGACACCTTTAGGTTTGCCCTCACTGCCACTACTAAACAAAATCGCTGCGGTGTGATCCGTTGCCACGCGTGTAACATAGTGATTAATCAACTGCTCGGCAGAGGATAGTTTCACATGCAATAAAGTCTTCAATAAAGTAAATTTATCTAGTTGCTGACGCATGTCTTCTAAAAGAATAATTTTTGAGTTACTAAATACTTCCTCTAAGAAAAAGCCTTTTTTCTTTAACTGCTCAATAAAGCGCCCTGAGGTGATAATCGTTTTGATATTGGACTCAGAAATAGCCGCATCAAGTGCTGATTTAGACGCTGTATAATTTAAATTAACCAGTGTTTTACCAAGTACAAAGCCACTCATTAATGCCATTGCCCCACCAACACTCGGAGGCAAGCAGATACCGACACGCTCCTGTTCACGTAAAATTGGCTCAAGTAATTTTGATAGCGCAAGCGTTGCAACCAATAAACGCTCAGAACTTAATTCAACACCTGTTGAATCGGCAATGACTTTTTTACCCTTACGTGCCTTTGCTTGCTTAATCCAAACCTCTGGAATCGATGGCATCAGGGAAATGTAACGCTCCCAGGCATAGATATTTTTCTCTGCTAAAAGATCCGATAACTCTTTTTTAGTCAGCGCGATACCAATTGGCTCAAAGAAGCTTAAATGCAGCCACTGCGGCACATTACGCCCACGCGTATATTTAATGCATTCAAAGCCACACACCTGCATGGGGATAATTTCATTGTTGAGCTTTATTACATCCGCATAAAGTTCTTGAGATACCAAAAGCACCCCTTCTTTATTCCATGAGGTCAAAAAGGATTGTGAAATAATCGTAACACCCGTTCTTTTTAACAAATAATCCACTAACTTTGACGGCGGGTTTTGGCATTCCATGACCACTGTTACTGTTTGTCGCGCAATTCGCTGCAATAAAACCGCTAGAAATAAATTAACATTATTACTAATAACCACCGCCGGTTTGAAATTCGGCACATAGTTGATATGGTGGAAGTTACACATATAACGCTGACGCTCTTTCAACTGCATAACGGCAATTAAGGTTTTATTCGACCAAATATATAATGAGCCTAAAACAATTAGTATCAGTAGAATGATTACACCTAGTATTATTAACATCTATGCCACCTCATCATTGGCGATTTTCCATTTATATGCAGAAAACAGTATAGTAAAAAAAATGCCTTAAAAAGTCTAATGATGATTTATAACAAAACTGCCTTCAACTCATCAAGCTTCTTAATGGCTTGCACTTCAATTCCAATATCTTTTTTTGGCATATTGCCCTGTGGCACAATCGCATGCTTAAAGCCATGCTTTTGTGCTTCACTTAAGCGCTCTTGACCATAGGGAATCGCACGTATCTCTCCTGAGAGCCCTACTTCGCCTAAGATAATCCAGTCTTTGGCAATCGGTCGGTTATATAAGCTTGAGAGAATAACGGCAATAATCGCCAAATCAATACTGGGTTCATTGACCTTAATACCACCAACGATATTGATAAAGACATCGTGATCACTTAATTGCACGCTTAAATGACGCTGCATAATTGCTAATAACATCGCTAAGCGATTAGGATCAAGTCCTAATGCCAAACGCTTAGGCTGAGCGTAGCCGTTTTCACTAACAAGCGCCTGAACCTCAACAAGTATCGGACGCGTGCCCTCCCATATTGCAATAATAACACTGCCTGAGATATCATCCTCAGCGCGATTAAGAAAGATTGCTGATGGGTTTTTAACCTCGCGCATACCCTTATCAGTCATCGCAAAAACACCGAGTTCATTTACCGCGCCAAAGCGATTTTTCATCGCCCTGACCATACGATAACGCCCATCGGTTTGCCCTTCGATAAAAATGACACTATCAACAATATGCTCAAGCACTCGAGGACCTGCAACTTCACCTGATTTGGTCACATGCCCAACCAAAAAAACCGCGCAATTTAAGCGTTTAGCCGTTTGCGTTAATAAGCTAGCTGATTCACGGACTTGAGCGACACCACCGGCAGCTGATTGCAAAACTTCAATCTGCATGGTTTGAATCGAGTCAACAACGACTAATTGCGGGCGATGCGTCTCGATATACTGACAAATCACTTCTACATTGGTTTCGCTCATCAACAGTAGTTTATCATTAGGTAATTGCATGCGTTGCGCACGCAGTGCAACTTGCTCGAGTGATTCCTCACCTGTGATATAAAGCGCTGTGTGAGTCTGTGATAACACCGTCATAATTTGCAATAAAATCGATGATTTGCCAATTCCTGGATCACCACCAATTAAGGTTACAGAGCCCGGCACAATACCGCCACCCATCACCCGATCAAATTCTGCAAATGGACTATGAATGCGTGGATAATCGGCTAAAGCAACCTCATTGAGCTTTTGTACTTTTGCCTCAACAGCGGCATAGCCCACTTTGTTGGTTATTGATTTTTTGATGCTTATTTGAGTTTCAACTAAAGTATTCCATTCCAAGCAATCAGGGCATTGTCCTTGCCACTTTGGTGATCTTGCACCGCACGATTGGCAGACATAATTTGTTTTTGGCTTTGCCATGCACACACCTTTATTTATCTGAGTGGAACTATCTTACTTGCCTTATTCGTCATGCTTTATCATACCCACCAAATAATTCTCAAGTATCTGGTTGATTTCAAAGCCAGCATCACCCAATAGCTGAAAGCCATATTTTTTGTCATTTTGGTAGTCATCTGCCGAAATCCAGATCACTTTTGATTTACAGGTTAACTCTTGTTTTAACTCAGGCAAACGCACTACAAGCTCGGTCTCTTGCCCAAAATCAAGCGCATTACTATGATAAACAGTTAGTGCACCTTGCTTAACAAAAGGTAAGTAACTTTCTAATGCTGCCTGCTTGGAGGCTAAGGTGATTTCAATTGCTGGCATATTATACTTCCATATCAAGTTTTAATTGTTTACTTTGCTTTTCTTGCTTCTTACGTGCACGCCTTTTCCTTAGCCTTACCAGTAAAAAGCTCACCGTAAATAGAACGAGGAACAAGAGAATAATTGAGATATGCCAATACTCTTTCACTAAATGTGTGAGCGATAGTTTATGCAGTATAACCTCAAGTGCATTACCAAAGTAATAGCCTCCTAGTAAAAACACCAGCACCCAGATAATGGCACCAATGGTATCAAACACCATAAACTTAATATTGCTAATCTTACTCATGCCCAAAGCAAAAGGAATAATCGTTCTTAAGCCATAAGCAAAGCGAAAGCCTAAAATGAGCCAAAAATTATATTTATCAATCATCAGGCTAATACGATCAATCTTCGGTTGCCAATTGGGTTTACGCTTTAAAATCTTAGGACCCAAATAGCGCCCTAAATAAAACAAGAAACAATCATGGATCAAGCAGCCAATAATCGATAAGAGGATAATCCAGCCCAAATCAAGCATACCAGCGGCGGCGGCAACACCCCCTAGCACTAAAAAAGTTTCACCTTCGATAATTGCCGCACCAAACATAAGCCAATAGCCCCATTGTTGAATTAGTGCAATATGTTCTGGTGACATGTAAACCTCATTTATTTTTATTTACTGGAGTGACTTACTCAATTTTCCTCAATACGGCTAAATTCTAACGTATCAATGCCATATATGCCAAAGTGAAACAGCTAAATAACGGAATTAACCTAAATAAGTCAGTAGTTTGCTTATTACATCATCACTACAAAATCACTGACTCTACAAACGAGTAAACAAGCAACAATGCAAAAATCGTTAAAATGACTGAGAAGATAATTTCAAGCTTTGCCATATGTTTAACAAAGATATTTCTAACGCGCTGTGAACCCATGACATAAGCAACAAAACTAAACCAAATCCACGTACTTAAAAACATCACAACAAGAATGCTTAAGTGATACCAAAGCGCTGAGGACTTCAAAACAAACAACGGCAACAAACTAACAAAGAACACAATCACTTTGGGATTAGATAAATTGCACAAAAAGCCCGTAAGCCATAAATGACGCTTTGATATTTTAACCACTTCACTGACATTTGCTTCTAATGAGTGTTTGCCTTTGGATGCCTTAAAGCAGTTATACGCGATATACAATAAATAACATCCACCAAACAAGGCAATCCAATGCACAATAATCAAAAAGTTATCACTCAGATAATCCAATAAAAGCACCACAAGGGTTGCATAAAATAGCACCCCAGTAGCAATCCCAAGTGCGACAAGTACTGCAGGATTTCGCCCATACCGAATCGATGATCTTAATACCATAAAAAAATCAGGACCTGGTAACATCAACCCTAACAATTGCAATAATAGCAAACTTAATAACGCAGCAATCAACATCTAATAACAACTCACTTTGATAGAAAATAGAGCAAAAATTCTATCACATAGGCTTTAAAAGCAAACTAAAGAATTGATTTTTCATACGTTTGAATTCAATCCAATGAAACTTACGCAAAGTGATTTACGAGTGGCAGAAAATATTGTTACTATATTTTTTCTGATGCATTACTGCACTAAGAGTGGGAACAATAATATGATTGAGATTCAGAACCTCAAAAAAGAGTATCTATCAAAGCATGCTCGCCATATTGCCCTAAAGAACCTCAATCTTTCGATTAAAGATGGTGAGATTTTTGGCATTATCGGCAAAAGTGGTGCGGGCAAAAGCACGCTTATTCGCTGCATTAATTTACTAGAGCAGCCAACCGAGGGGCATATTTTCATTAATGATGACGATATTACCAAGCTTTCTCAAGACAAGCTAAGAAAGGCGCGCCAGAAAATTGGCATGATTTTTCAACATTTCAATTTACTCTCATCGCGTACGGTGTTTGATAACATTGCTTTCCCGCTGGAATTACAACACGCCAGCAAAGCCAAAATCCAAACTAAAGTCAATGAGCTACTAAATCTTGTTGGATTAGAGCAAAAAGCGCAAGCCTATCCTGATGAGTTAAGCGGTGGGCAAAAGCAGCGTGTGGCTATCGCACGTGCTTTGGCGTGTGATCCCGTGGCATTACTGTGTGATGAGGCAACGTCTGCTCTTGATCCTGAGACCACTGATCAGATATTGCAGTTATTAAAAGAACTCAATCACAAACTGAATCTGACGATTATTTTGATTACCCATGAGATGGATGTAATTCGCAAGATCTGTGATCAAGTGGCAATTATCGACGATGGTTTGATTCAAGAAACAGGCACAGTCACTGAGCTATTCTTAAATCCAAAAACAACCATTGCCAAAAGCTTTACTGAAAAAAGCATGCATTTAAATCTACCGGATGAAATAAAAGATAAATTGCACAAAGATCCATATACCGCGCCGCATCTGACCCCTGTCATTAAAATGACTTTTTTAGGCGACAGTATTACCACACCTGTGATTGCTGAGCTTAATAGCAAATTCAAAGTGGCTTGCAATATTATCCAAGCCAACATTGAGCGTATTCAGGCACAATCCGTTGGGGTCACCATTTGCCACATGCTTGGCGAGAAAGAACACTGGGAAAAAGCATTAAGCTTCTTACATCAACAACAAATTAAAATTGAGGTGATCGGTTATGCTGCAATCGATGCTTTCTAATCTAGCACTCGCCACATGGCAAACAATCTACATGGTATTTATCGCAACAGTGATTGCGGTTATTGGTGGTTTGATTTTGGGTGTATTGCTACATCTATCGCATAACCAAAAAAACCTTGGTATAAGACTTTTTAATCAAGTTGTGGGCTTCATTGTCAATGTCACCCGATCTATTCCTTATATTATCTTGCTGATTTTGCTTTACCCGCTGACCAAGATTCTTGTGGGTACGACCATTGGCACCACGGCATCGATTGTCCCTCTTGCCATTGCCGCTTTACCTTTTTATGCGCGTCTCGCGGAATCAGCAATCTCAGAAGTCGATAAAGGCTTGATTGAGGCAGCTAATGCCATGGGTGCGACAAAGTGGCAGATTATCTTTAAGGTATTATTACCTGAAGCCAAAACCTTATTGGTGGATGCTGCGACCTTGACGACAATTGGTCTTATTGGCTATTCAGCCATGGCAGGTATCGTTGGCGGTGGCGGTCTTGGCGATCTGACCTACTTCCAAGGCTATAACAACGGCAACTACTTCCTACTTTACGGTGGCGTTGTATTGTTAATCATCTTAGTACAACTATGCCAATCCTATGGCAAGTATCTAAGTGGCAGCAAAAAAATCACCAGCATTTGGGCATTGGTCGTTATTTTAGTGGCAGGATCGGCAGCTCAAGTGACGTATAACACTTATGAAGCAAGTCAAAATACCAATATGATTACCGTGGGTTATACCCAGTCGCCTGAACAGCAGAAAATCATGCAAATGGCGCAGGAAGTTGCCAAAGAGGAATACGGGCTTAATGTTAAGCTTATTTCCTTTGGTGATTATAATCTGCCGAATCGCGCGCTAAACAATGGTGATATCGATGCCAACGTTTTCCAACATATTCCATTTTTAGAAAATCAAATCAAAGAATTTGGCTACAAAATCATGGAAATTGGTAAGACATTTATATATCCGATGGGGATTTTCTCTACGAAAATTAAATCGCTTAAAGAAACACCAATCGGTGCTAAAATTGCAATTCCAAATGATCCTACCAATCGTGGACGTGCTTTGATGATTTTAGCGGATGCGGGTTTAATAAAATTAAAGCCGGGTGTCACTTGGAAAGCGACATTAAACGATATCATTGATAATCCACTTAAATTACAAATCATTCCACTGCAAGCAGATCAGATTCCTAACAATCTCGATAGTGTCACCCTTGCGGTGATTAATAATGACTTTTTGCCTAAAGCACATATGACCTTAAAGCAAGCCTTATTTGCTGAGCCAAAAGACTCTCCTTTTGCCAATATTATTGTTGTTCGCGATAATGACAAAAACAATCCGTTATTACTGAAGTTTGTCAAAGCGTATCAATCACCACAAGTGGCAAAACTGGCTGAGAAATTATACCCTGATGATGCGGCTATTCCTGCGTGGTAAACACAAGTTTAATCACCCCTCACCCGTACAGCTTCTGCTCCACAACCTCTCCCACAAGGGGAGAGGTAAAGCGTCGTGTAACTTATTTCTTCATCATAACTAAACACCTATAACCCGCAGCCATAATCCCAGCTGCAGGTCTTGGCAAACTCATCATAATAGTTTGTGTTTTTTTTGAGAGTCGTTAAATATTCAACAAAGTTTTTATCAAACATCGTCTGTCCAATATCTTGCTCAAGCTCAACCGTACGCTTGATATCATCTTCTGACAAAGTGACAACATCTCTTTTGGTTAGGTGTATACATGGCTGACATTCAAGTGATCGATGATGTAGAGGTATTTTAAAGGGTGTTTTAGCAATCAAATCATCACGCCTACTTTCATCGCAATCTGCTAATAAGTAACATACTTCTCGGTCATCATAACGTTCAGACTCCAAGATACTATCAGGTAAATCAGTCTGTGCTTTGCTCATTGCACGACGATTTGCTAATAGCACAACGGCCTCAAGGTCTTCATCATTCGCCTCAAGCCAATTTAAAATCGCCATACCCTTTAGAAAGCCCGCGCACCAATGAAACTGTTGTGATGGAAATTGCTTGCGTGCCCTAACCAATGCACTAAAATCATGCTCAGGCTTTAAATGTACGGAGTCAAATCCAAGCTCATGAACCCATGACCGCGCGCTATCAACACGCGCCTGCCAAGCACTTGCCTGCCAACCTGTATCAACAGACAAGACAATCACCTCTTCTAAGCCAAGCTCATAAACTTGCTGAATGAGTGCGACACTATCATCACCAAAGTTTGCAATAATACAGTACATCGTAAATTACATACCAATTTGTTGCTTAAGCTTATCCAATAACTGCTTTGCTTCAACGCGCGCTTTGTTGGCACCCTTTGCCAAGTATTCATCAATAATATGCTTATTCGCTAACAAATAGTCATACTTCTCACGCATTGGCGTTAATACTTCATCCATTTTTTCAAACAATGTTTGTTTGGCTTCACCCCAACCAATACCCTGCTGGTAGCGTTCAGCCAATGCTGCTACCTCAGATTCATTTGCAAAGTGCTTATATAATGCAAACACCGTACACTCTGTTGTATCTTTAGGCTCTTCAGGTAGTTGAGAGTTGGTCACGATCTTCATCACCTGCTTTCTTAATTGCTTGCTTGGTGCAAATAGCTGAATCGTATTGTTATAACTTTTGGACATCTTACGCCCATCTAAACCTGGAATTGTTTGCGTTTCTTTATCAACCATCGCTTCAGGCGCTTTAAGCAAATTGCACTTGTAGATATGATTTAAACGATTAGCAATATCGCGCGCGATTTCAATATGCTGAATCTGATCTCTACCAACAGGTACCAAATCCGCATTAAACATAATAATATCCGCTGCCATCAACATCGGATAATTAAAAAGCCCCATGGTGATACCTGCTTCCTCATCTTTTTCACCTTCAGCAATATTGGCATCTACTGCTGCCTTATAGGCATGCGCACGATTCAACAACCCTTTGGCAGTCACTGAAGTTAATATCCAATTAAGCTCCATAATTTCAGGAATATCTGACTGGCGATAAAACATGACATGCTCAGGATCAAGTCCCAAAGCCAACCAAGTGGCTGCAATTTCATAGATATATTGCTGTCTTAGCTTACTGTCCCACAATTTAATCAGTGAGTGATAATCGGCAATAAAAAAACAGGCATCAAACTCAGGATTTTTTGCCATTTCAAGCGCGGGTTTAATCGCACCAATATAATTACCTATATGCGGCGTGCCTGATGGCGTAATACCTGTTAAAACGATCTTTTTTGATTGATTATTTGCTTTATTCATATTTTCTATAACTAAATACTAAAATGAGGCACTAGTGTAACAGAAAACCGCCTTCAAACTAAATAAACACTGGTAAATTCGCATGACTGTAGTATAAAATGATGCGTTATGTGTAAGCACCAAGGTAATAAACCACACCATGAGTTGGCTAACGAAAATTATTCCACAATTACGCTCAGATTCACAAAAGAAAGAGCTTCCTGAAGGCGTATGGCACAAGTGCCCTTCTTGTAATGCCGTTTTGTATTTACCCGATTTGATTGAAAACATGTTGGTTTGTTCTAACTGCGAACATCATATGCGTTTAAATGCGCGTCAACGTGCGAGCTATTTCTTTGATAAAGATAGTGCCGTTGAATATTTCAATGATGTTAAACCCAAAGATGTTTTAAAATTCAAAGACACCAAATCCTATAAAGATCGCTTATCTGCAGCGCAAAAGAAAACCAAAGAAAATGATGCCCTTTTAGTGTTTGAAGGTTTAGTTCAAGGTAAAGCTGCCGTTGCTGCTATTTTTGACTTCAGCTTCCTAGGTGGCTCAATGGGCTCGGTTGTTGGCGAGAAATTTGTACGTGCTGTTGATCTTGCCATTGAAAAGAAAGAACCACTTATTTGCTTTACCGCCAGTGGTGGTGCGCGCATGCAAGAGTCACTGTTTTCATTAATGCAAATGGCAAAGACCAGTGCAGCTCTTGCCAAATTAGCAGCACATAAACTGCCATATATCGTGGTATTAACAGACCCAACCACCGGTGGTGTTTCAGCATCTTTGGCAATGCTTGGTGATATCCATATTGCTGAGCCTAATGCATTGATTGGTTTTGCTGGCCCCCGAGTCATTGAACAAACCGTGCGTGAGAAGCTACCTGAAGGCTTTCAGCGCAGTGAGTTTTTGCTTGAAAAAGGTATGGTTGATCGCATTGTTCACCGTCATCACTTGCCACAAGACATTAGTCACCTATTGGATAAATTGCTGCCAACGCAGCATAACCACGCGGGTTAACCGTGGACAACGGCATTGTAGATACTCAATTATCTCAGCGTATTGAACAAACTATTGATCAAATTACTTCTTTAGATTTTCCGCAGGCAACACTTAATGATTTAAAACTTTTCCTTAAGCGCTTAAATATCAGCTATGTGCCGCATATTATTACTGTAACAGGCACCAATGGCAAAGGCTCAACCGTTGCCATCTTGTCACATATTTTTCAGCATAATGCCATTGATCATATTTGTCATACCTCGCCACATATTCGTTTTTTTAATGAACGCATTAGTCACAATCAACAATTCATTAATGATCACGACCTGCTAGACTACTTACAACAAATTTACACCTTGTGTTTAGCGCTTGAAATCAAACTGCATTACCACTTTATTAGCTTTGTGAGTACATGGCTTTATATTCAAACACAAAAACCAAAATGGGTGGTTCTTGAGGTTGGCGTTGGCGGCAGACTGGATCCAGCTAACCTATTTGATGCAGATATTGCCATCATTACTACTGTCGCGTTAGATCATTGTGAAATGCTTGGCAACACAATTGAGGAAATCGCACTTGAGAAAGCACATATTGCCAGAGCAAATAAGCCCATTATTATTAGTGATCATTTTCCTAAAAGTGCCCTTAGTTATTTACACCAGATTAGTGCTAAAGTTATCTACGCCAAGCATAACAACAATATAAATAATGCGTTTATTCATCCTAACAGCATGAACTGTGCATTAACTGCCATTAGGCACTTTGACAATACCCTCTTGCTACCTAATGACTTAGGATCTTATCGCGTTGCTGGGCGCTTTCAGATAATCCAAGACAAGCCCTTAATGATTGCTGATGTTGCGCATAATCCACAGGCGGTGGCGCACTTTTTCACTCAGGTTAAACCCTTATTAATGCATACACCCAAAACACGCGTGCTTGCTATTTTTAGCGCCAATCAGCATAAAGATATAACAAATATTCTTGAATGCGGGAAAGGATTTGTTAATCAATGGCTTATTCCTGATTTAAGCACAATCGATCCGCGTTTTTCGCCATTAACTAATCAACATAAAAATAAGCTTTTTCCACATAACAGCACATTCTTTAATAACGCTACTGCTGCATTTGATTACATTACAATAAATGCCCACTCTGATGATCTTGTTATTGTTTTTGGGTCATTTGTATTAATTGGCGAACTCAATAAATATATGGATAAAATCACGGTCTCTCAATAACTGAAGTATGGCTATGATCATATTCCCGCCCACTTTGATTGCATAAGCGTTGGCTGAGCGTAAGTCGAAGCCTCTGTGATGTGTAACTTTCCTAAGTTTACCCTTCGACTTATGCTCAGGGTACGGTGAGCACTTATGGATGAATACTTAGTCTTAGACTGAAGTATTAGCAATTAGCTCTTCCTCTAGAGCCAAAACTCGCCTTGTTGCACTAAATTTATCTCCAAACTTTCGCACGCCATCTTCACGCATAGCTTGTGCATGATTTTTCAAATAGTCATCTAAATACTCTAGCGTTTCAAGCTCATAGCAGGCAACGAATACCTTGTTATTATCTTTACACTCAAGTTGCTGATACAGTTTCGCACTGACAAATCCGTTATATTTCAACATCTCGGCAGCATGCTGCTCTAACCATTGAAAAAATTCAGTATCAATTTCCTTACTAACATAAAGGGTTACTTCATATTTGATCACGCTAAATCCTTAAATTACCAACAAATGATAGGCAAATATTACCACTTTCATCTTAATGTTTAAAATAACTCAGTGCGTTTATTGCAGCTTTAAAGTAGCTGGCGCATAATGCCATATAATTGATAGTCACCATAATCGAGCCATTTAAACACTATGACGATAGAGCAAAACAAAGCCAAACAGCATGTTATTGAAAATGAACTTGAAATGCTTAAGTTTGGCAAACAAATTAGTCAAAGCTTAAACAAGGGGGATGTTATCTATCTTCATGGTGACCTAGGTGCGGGAAAGACCACCTTAACCAAAGGCATTTTACAAGGCTTAGGCTTCACCGGAAGTGTCAAGAGTCCTACTTATACGTTAGTTGAAACTTACCCTATTAATGGCATCACCCTTCAGCATTTTGATTTATATCGTTTAAGCGATCCTGAAGAACTGGAATGGATCGGTATTCGTGATTACTTTACCAATGACACAATATCACTCATTGAATGGCCACAAAAAGGTGGCGACTTTTTACCGCGTCCGAGTAAGGAAATTTATATTCAGTATGCTGATACTGGACGCTCTATTACAATTTCAGATTAATATTCTAAAGCAACATTTTGAGATGCTTGTACACATTCTAAAGAAAAGAGCTTATCCAAATGCTTTTTATAACGATCAACATCGCTAATAACCTGAGGGTCTTTAATCACATCATTGCTCATAAAGGTTGGCAAGGCTTGCATGCCCAAAAATTGATTTGCCTTGTGCACCGGTAAATAAACACCATCAACCCCTGCCCCCTCAAAAAACTGCTTAGGATCTTCAAAGGCTTCAGTTGGGGCATTCCAAGTCACTGATAGCATATATTTTTTACCATGCAACAATCCACCCGAGCCATATTTTTTAGATAGATCAGCTCGACTGCGACCATCATTAACATAAAGCCTGCCATGACCATATGTAAAAACTTCATCAATATATTTTTTAACGGTCCATGGTGGCCCCATCCACCAGGCAGGCATTTGATAAATAACAACATCTGCCCATAAAATATGATTGATTTCATCTTCGATATTATAGCCATCCTCAACTACAGTTACGCGAACCTCATGCCCTAAAGACCTAAGATGTGACTGAGCGATATCAGACATATGTTGATTTAATGCCCCCTTAGAATGCCCAAAATGCTTTTTGGCATTAATAATTAGAATTTTTTTCATTGATTTTCCCAGTGAGAAATAGTTTGCATAGTATACAGCAATTTCCTGCGTGCACTAAATAGCCAAAATAGCAAAATTTAGCAAACAGCTTGATCCGCCCTTTTTCAGCACAGTCAATGCTATTTTATAACATCCGCTAAAGTATGTTGATTTAACTCATTAAAGAATGCTTGAAGCGCATTACCTAAAACGCTTTTTAACTTACAGTCAGGCAGTAAAACACAATTTTTCAGTGATTGATTGAAACATTCTGCCATATAAAAATTTGGCTCCAATTTAGCAATTAATTCACCAATATTAATCTCTTTAGGTGCTTGCGCTAAGGCAATGCCTCCACCTTTACCCTTTGATGAGTTAATAACACCGAGTTTTGCTAGATTATGCACGATCTTAACCATGTGGTTTTGTGAGATCTGATAAAACTCAGCAACTTCTTTTGCTGTGCATAGTCGTTGTTGGTGCATGGCTAAGTACACCAAAGTGCGCAATGAATAATCCGTAAAGCTCGTTAGTTGCATATTATTGATATTTCTCAACTTTTATTAAACTTTTGCTAATATGCTTTTGACATGCATATTTGTAAATATGTATATTTATCACATATTTAATTTCACACGTTAAAAAAGGAGCATATATGCTATCTCAACAAACTATTAACATCGTTAAAGCAACTGCGCCAATCTTAGCTGATAAAGGTCTTGAGATTACTCAAACCATGTATAAAAACCTCTTTGCCAATGAGCCTGAGATCAAAATGCTTTTTAATCAGTCACATCAACGCTCAGGTGCGCAGCCTAAAGCTTTAGCTAATGCTATTTATGCCTATGCGCAAAACATCGATAATCTTACTGTTTTATCACAAGCCGTTGACATGATGGTTACTAAACATGTTGCCAACCATGTTAAAGCAGAACACTATCCAATCATTGCTAAATACCTTATTGCAGCAATCACTGAAGTTTTAAACCCAGGGGATGACGTGCTCAATGCATGGGCTGAAGCCTATGGCTTTTTAGCTAATTTGTTGATTCAAAAAGAAAGTGAATTGTATGCCAAGCAGGCAAATGAAACGGGTACATGGCAAGGGTTTAAGTCTTTTATTATTGATCGAAAAGTCACTGAAAACAGTGATGTAACTTCTTTTTATCTTAAGCCTCAAGATGGCAAGCGCCTAGCACCTTCCCTAGCTGGGCAATATATCACAGTCAAAATCAATCATCCGCAAAATGGTCAGATGATGCGTCAATACAGCTTATCTGCTGCCGATGAAAACGCTTATCGGATAACCGTGAAAAAAGAACAACGCAATGCCACACATCCAGGGATTGTGTCGAATTTCCTACATCAACATATCAATGAGCAGGATGAAATTGCTATCAGTGCACCGACGGGCAGTTTTCTATTAAACCCACAAGAAATAGCTAAACCCATTGTGTTAATTTCAGCAGGTGTTGGTATCACTCCTATGCTTAATATGCTTAATTTTCTACATCAATCTGGTACAACACAGCCGGTGTATTTTATCCACGCAACACAAAATAGTCAGTCGCAAATTTTAGCCCATGAAGTTGACGATATTGCCAATAGAATGCCTAATTTAGCAGTTTTTTACTGCTATAGCTTACCGCAAAATGAGGATATGCAAAATATGCGCGCACATCGCCATGGTTATGTAACACAAGATTGGTTAGATGAGATATTACCAACTAAAGAATGTGATTATTACTTCTGCGGACCTCGCGGGTTTATGCAGCATACCTACCAGATTCTAAAAAACTGGAAAATAAAACCTGAGCACATTAACTATGAGTTCTTTGGTCCAGAGGAGATTTTAGAAAACGCATGATAAAGCATATGCCGATATCAAGCCAACCTTAGACAAAATTAAAGCGAACATGCTGGCAGAAGAAAAAGCACAAACAGCAAAAATAGCAAAAGCGGCAAAGACCACCAATGTAACGCCAACGGCTAACAGCAAGGACAGTAAAGATAACAAGGTTAGTAATGCTGCTGCAACAAGTTCTTCATCAGTAAAAGCAGGAAAAACAGCAAATACGGCGAATACAAAATAAGCTTTCGCTATAAGCCCTTGAAATAGCTAAGACTCATTGCTATCTTTCTAGCATTGTCATGAGAAATGGAAACCCCTTGTAATGCAATTAACCTACTTTAAAAAAATACTCTTTGGTACCTTTATCGCAACATTTGCTTTTGCCGGAACACCAGCACTTTCAATTGCTAACACACTAGGCAGTCCACCTGTTATTATTATCAAACCACATCCAATTCAACTCAATGCTGCGAGTTGGTTGCTGATGGATTTTGAAACAGGTGACATTATTGCCGATCACAACATGCATGAAAAACGCGCGCCGGCAAGTCTTACCAAGATCATGACGGCTTATATTATCGCAGGTGAGTTAAACCAAGGCACATTAAAACTAGATCAAACAGTGAAAATAAGTGAAACCGCCGCAAAGACACCTGGCTCTAAAATGTTTGTCAAGCAAGGCTCGCGTGTTAGCGTTGATGATTTATTAAAAGGAATGATTATTCAATCTGGCAATGATGCTGCCGTTGCACTGGCTGAATTCATTGCCGGTTCTGATAGTAATTTTGTTAATCTTATGAACAAAACTGCCAAAGCGCTTGGCATGAACGACACCAATTTTGCCACGGTTGATGGATTGCCTGGGGATAATCAATACACCACCGCCTATGACATGGCGATTTTAGCGCGCAGCTTTATTGAGCATTACCCTAAAGTTTATAAGCTCTATTCTGAAAAAACGTTTACGTTTAATGGCATTATTCAACATAATCGCAATAAGCTCCTGCGTACGTTTGAAGGAACCGATGGCATCAAAACAGGTTATACCGAGAAAGCAGGTTATAATTTGGTTGCCTCTGCTGTACAGAATAACCAGCGCTATATCAGTGTGATTCTTGGCTCACCTAGCGCTTATGTGCGCGAGCAGGAATCTGAAAAGCTGTTGAATTTTGGTTTTAGCAAGTTTGTCGATCAACTACTATACACTAAAGATAGTGTTATTTCACTTGATGACACTGCTATTACCGATGCCACGAAAGATGCTAAACTCACCGTCATTGGCAAAGAGACCATCACCAAAACAATTCCTAAATCGTTTGTTAATCACTTGACTCAAAAAATCGTACTCCTACCGGGGCTTAAAGCACCCATCAATAAAGGACAAAAAGTAGGCACACTTGTCATTAGTGCGGGAGAATACCAAGTGATTGAAATTCCTATTTATGCTAATAGCAGCATTGAACGCGCTGGATTTTTTAGTCGCTGGTTTGGCTAGTCTCGCTTTTTTGGCATTGTGCTCTATACTCTAGTTATCTTTAAGTTGAATCAAGGATGAAACAATGCCCTTTTATTATAATGCAGCAGACTCTAAAAATAGTGCACGAGATTTTATTGCCGTCACAATTTACACCCATAAGTACATTGTCAAAGGCGAAATATCTGTACGTGTTGGTGTGCGCCTAACTGATCATATCAATAGCGAGACCAGCGGCAAGTTTATTGCACTGCGCAATGTCAAGATTCACACGGACATAAACGCACAAGCAATTAGCGAGTGCACCTTTATGAATATTAATCTTGAAAACATTCTTTTTCTGCACCCTGATGGTGATGAGTGATTTTGTAAAATGATTTGTGAGCGGTATATACACAACTCGGCTAGGAAAGTCTGTAAAATAGCGTACAAGCGGTATATAATGCCACAGCATTAACATAAGGAGCCCTGTGTGACAGAGAAGCAAAAAGGTCAAAAGAAAATCGTCAATGCCGCCAAAAAATTATTTGTCAAAAAAGGCTTTGATGGCACATCTCTACGCGATATTGCGACCAAAGCAAATGTTCCTGTTTCTTTGATCTATCATTACTTTGAGAATAAGGTTCACTTATGGCAAGAGGTCAAAGTTAGTCTCTTGATTGATAGTGGCTGGATGGGCGATCACAACCTGGATAAAGACCGTAATTTTGCTGAATTTCTAGAACACTTTATCAATATGCGCTTGCAATTATTATATGCGAACCCTGATATTGTAAGACTTTTTGATTGGCAACGCCTTGAAAGTGGTAAAAATCAGCTGTTTGGTCTGGGTAACGCACCAGAAGGTAGTAAATGGAAAACGCTCTTAGATTACTTAGAGATTTATCGCAATAAAGGTCAGATTACCAGCACACTTAGTGATGAGGCGGTAACCAGCATGGTATTTGGTCTTATTTTGGGTCCATTCGTGCGCACAGGTCAGGCGTATTTTAAAAACAACGATGAATATTCCATTTATAAAGACACCATCACATCAACACTTATTCAAACACTTGCTATAAAGCGCATTGAGTAATTTTCAAAACACTCTACCATAAAGAGCAGTTTAAAAAATCCGAAAACAAGAAGGGGAAAATCATTCATGAGCAAAGAGAGAAAGCTCAGCATTGAGGTCATTGGTGGTATTATTTTATTTACCGCGGCAGTTGCTGCTATTGTTGTCAATAACTCATGGCTTAGTCCGTATTATCATATGTTAGAAACCGTTTATGCTGGCGTATCCATTGGTAATTTTGCTTTACAGAAAAATCTAGTCCATTGGATTAATGATGGATTTATGGCGCTTTACTTCTTATTAGTTGGCTTAGAAATAAAACGCGAGTTTGTTGGTGGTACACTTTCCAGTAAGTCCAATATTATCATTCCTGCTATTGTTGCTTTATTTGGCTTATTGGTACCTGCACTTATCTACTTTCTCATCAACCAGCATAATCCAAATTATATCGATGGTTGGGCAATTCCAACAGCCACAGATATTGCCTTTACTTTAGGGATATTAGCACTGCTTGGTTCGCGCATTCCGACATCACTTAAAATACTCGTAACGACTATTGCTATCTTTGATGATATTGCCGCGATTGTGATTATTGCCGTATTCTACACCAGCAACTTGTCGCTTATATCACTATTTGCCGCTATTATCTGTATTGTGGTACTTATTTGCATGAATCGCTTAGGCGTTAGAAAACTTGCGCCATTTATGATTGTTGGTGTCATTATGTGGTTGTGTGTTTTACAATCAGGCGTACATGCTACCCTTGCAGGTGTCGCTTTGGCACTCACCATTCCACACACTGAGAAAAACTCCCCGCTGTTAAAACTTGAGCATAGTCTAAATCCGTGGATCATCTTCATGGTTTTACCATTATTTGCCTTTGCCAACGCAGGAATTAGTTTTAGTGGCATGAATTTATCTCATTTAGTTCATCCGGTATCACTTGGGATTATCTTAGGATTATTCTTAGGAAAACAAATCGGAATATTTATTAGTCTTTATCTCTTTAGCAAAACCAAATATTTCACAATTGGACGCCAACTCTCTATGGGGCAACTATACGGCATTGGCTTGGTTTGTGGGATTGGCTTTACCATGAGCCTTTTTATCGGCACACTCGCCTTTGCAACACCAGAGCTTATGAATATGGTCAAAGTTGGTGTTTTAGGTGGTTCATTAATTTCAGGATTTGCCGGCTATCTTGTGCTTAGAAAATACTGTAAAGCAGCTTGAAAATGATAGCCCTAAATGTTTGAAACAGGATATATTTTAAATACGCATCCGCACCAGTAAAATATACTCCTTGCTTGTCTTCCCAACTTCGACTAAACTGCTATGCTTTGAAAATAGACAAAAAATCCTACTAAAACTATGGAAACAAAAGAAATTCTAGATCTCGCCGTCAGTGCCTTAGAAGATGTCAAAGCTGAAAACATCACTGTAATGAATGTGGAGCATTTAACTGAATTGATGAGCTATGTTGTGGTTTGTACTGCAAACTCTGGCACTCACGCCAAAGCGTTAGCCAATAATCTTGAGATGACTGCCAAGAAGAATAATGTCACTATTTTGGGTGTCGAAGGTGAAGCTAAGAGCGACTGGGTACTTGTTGATCTTGCGGATATTGTTGTCCATATTATGAAAGAAGACACCAGAGAATTCTATCAGCTAGAAAAGTTATGGGATATCAAACCAAACTCACCTAAAGCAGTTTAAGGTCTATTGTTAAGGTTACACACTGCTTAATAACAGTTTCATCTCCTCAGGGGATACAAACCCCGCTAGACGCTTGGTGCCCTTGCGAATCTCAGTCACCGGTAACACCATATGACATAGTCGCTCTAAGAACATGCCGCTTGATTTGCACCCTCGTGCTGCAGCTAATTTCATAATATAGCGCAAACGCTCAAGTGTCTTCTTATCTTTACTGGCAGCTTGGTTAAATGATTTAAAATAATTTACAACCCAATCAAAGGTGAGTAAAAATTTTCCTTTTAACATGCGAACTCCTTACTTGATCCTTAAGTTCATATCCGCTTAAATAATGGCTTGAAGATTAAACAATTTCAAGATTTACCAGCAAATTAATAGACATTAATCAACAATCTACGCTGTATTATTTTATGTCAATGGCTATAATCCATTGCAACACTCTTTGAAGATTAAGAATACCATTGGCAAAACGTAATTTAACTAAACAACAGCTGCGCAATATCAAAGAACATAAAGCATCTCATGATGATTTATCACATGCTTTGTCAGCGCTTGTGATATCACATCGCGGCAAACTCATTGAGCTTGAAAGCCAAATAGGTGAGATTATTTTTTGCCAATACCGTCAAAACCTAGGCGCTATTGTTGCAGGGGACAACGTGCTTTATCTGCCGCAAGACAACAGTGAGTATGGTGTTATCTGCCAAATCTTACCTCGAAGTAATGCGCTCATTCGTCCTAGTAAACTCGCACACAACCACAAAACGATGGCAGCAAATATTGATCAGCTGATTATTATGCTTGCCGTTAACCCACCGCCAATTGAGCATTATATCGATCGTTATCTCGTCGCTGCACATCATATGAATGTCAAACCGATTATTGTGCTCAACAAAATGGATTTATTTGATGATGCTGACAATAAGGCACAGCTAGAGGCAATTATTCATCTTTATCGCGGATTAGATTATGAACTAATTACTTGTTCTGCTTTATGTCATAAAAATCTTCAAGCCCTTAAGACGCTTTTACAGCACAAAACATCGATTATTGTTGGTCAATCAGGTGTTGGAAAATCTGAGATGCTTAATGCCTTATTTGGCACGAATATAACGCTTACAGGTGAGATTTCCGAGCAAAACAGTCGCGGCAAACACACCACAACCAGTGCGCGATTATTTCATCTAGATCAAGATACTAACATCATCGACTCACCAGGCATTCGTGAATTTGGTATTTGGCATTTGGATAAAGCAGATATTTTTGCAGGATTTAAAGAGTTCACACAATTAGAAAATGAGTGCAAATTTAGAAACTGTGAACACATTGAAAATACAAAAGGTTGTGCCATCAATGAAGCCGTTGCCGCTGATAAAATCAGCAAGCAACGCTTTATCAATTATCATCGCTTAATTCACGAATATTTAGAGTATAAAAATTAGATTTCCAACAACATTCTAGCTGGATCTTCAATCAACTCTTTAATAGTCTTTAAGAATTTAACCGACACACTACCGTCAATAATTCTGTGATCATACGACAATGCCAAATACATAATCGGACGAATCACGATTTCACCATTCACAACGACTGGGCGCTCAACGATATTGTGCATTCCTAAAATCGCGCTTTGTGGTGCATTAATAATTGGCGTTGACAGCATTGAGCCATAGGTACCACCATTGGTGATTGTGAATGTACCACCTTGCATCTCTTCTAATGACAATTTGCCATCGCGTGCTTTAATGGCCTTCTCGATGATTTCATTCTCAATCTTAGCAAAAGACTTTTGATCTGCATTGCGAATAACAGGAACGACTAAACCTCGATCTGAGCCAACTGCCACACCGATATCAAAGAAACCATGATAGACAACATCTGTGCCATCTATTGATGCATTAACCTCAGGGAAACGCTTTAGCGCCTCTGTAGCTGCTTTTAAGAAAAATGACATAAAGCCAAGTTTCGCATCATGTGTCTTTTGGAAAAGATCTTTATATTGTTTTCTTAAATCCATCACAGGCTTCATATCAACTTCGTTAAACGTCGTTAAAATCGCGTTGGTATGTTGTACTTCAACCAAACGTTTTGCAATCGTTTGACGCAAACGAGTCATGCGCACACGCTTCTCAGAACGATCACCTTCAAAGCTCATCACATCAGCCGCTTGCGCTACTGGTGATTGTTTTGCCGCTTGTGTAGATACAGGCGCACTGACCACATCTTGCTTGGTAATGCGACCATTTTTACCTGTACCTTGTACGTTATTCACATCAACGTCATTAGCCTTAACTGCGCGACGCACAGCAGGTGATAAATGATCTTGTGATTGAGCTTCTTTTACATCTGCTGCCACTGGCGCAACTGCTGCTGCATTGCTCACGCTACCTGCACCAATCTTAGCAACCGCTTCAGCGCTTAGCACCGTGTCACCTTCATTTTTAAGTTTTTCAACCAATACACCACTTTGCGCTGCTGGCACTTCCATCATCACTTTATCAGTTTCAATCTCAACTAATGTTTCACCTTCTTCAACCTGATCACCAACATTTTTATGCCATGTTGCTACCGTACCTTCAGCAATTGACTCAGGGAAAGTTGGCGCATTAACCGTAACAGCTTCGCCAGTTGATGAAGCTGCCGAAGTTGCTGCTGGCACTGCTTCAGCAGACTGATCAGCAGCTGGGGCATCACTTGCCACACCAGCCGTAATTGAGCCAATCGTTTCTTGAGAAAGAACCGTATCACCTTCGTGCTTAGTAATCTCACCCATTGTACCAGCTGTCATTGCTGGGACTTCCATTACCACTTTATCTGTTTCAATCTCTGCCAATACATCGCCTTCTTCAACACGATCACCTGGCTTTTTATGCCATGTTGCGATTGTACCTTCTGCGATTGATTCCGGAAAAACAGGAACTTTTACCTCTGTCATGGTTCACCCTTAACTTTTTTATTTTACTTATTTTACTTAGTTTTTTATCAACGTTAGTTAATTTGTTATCTTTTAAAACAGCAAAAACAGCCCTATTTATCTAACTTTAATGCTTTAGCAACTAACTCACTCTGTTGTGCATGAAATAATGACGGATAGCCTACTGCAGGTGCCGCCGCTGCTTTTCTGCCAACATAAGATAAATTCTGGTCTTTACGCAATACTTTACGCAATTCGTGCTGAATCATCCACCAAGCCCCTTGGTTTTCAGGCTCTTCTTGTACCCATACGATATCATTAACCGCTTCATAAGGTGCTAACACTTTATCAAGATCCGCTTGCGGGAATGGATAAAGCTGCTCAACACGCACAATCGCAATATCTTTGACTTCTTTCTCACTACGCTCGGCAAGCAAATCATAATAGACCTTACCTGAGCAGAGAATCACGCGTGATACCGATTGTGGTTTGATATCTTCAACTTCAGCAATAACGTTATAAAATTGTCCATCGGCTAATTCATCCAGTGTTGAATGCACCATCGGGTGACGCAACAAACTCTTAGGCGACATCACAATCAATGGCTTGCGATAAGGACGCAACATCTGACGACGCAACATATGGAACATTTGCGCAGGTGTCGTTGGCACACATACCTGCATATTATCATGCGCGCATAGTTGTAAGAAACGCTCTAATCTTGCCGATGAATGCTCAGCTCCTTGCCCTTCTTGACCATGCGGCAAAAGCATCACCAGACCTGATAAAATACCCCATTTCTCTTCTGCAGCTGCAATAAACTGATCAATAACGACTTGTGCAGTATTGGCAAAATCACCAAACTGCGCTTCCCATAAGGTCAATGTTTTAGGTGCCGAACAGCTATAACCATAATCAAACCCAAGCACGGCATACTCTGATAACACCGAGTCAATGATATGACATTGTGCCTTGTCATTAATATGTTGTAATGGCGTATAATCTGGCAATTCTGTTTTACTGTAATCATAGTTATGTAACACCGCATGGCGATGTGAGAACGTACCACGACCACAGTCTTCACCTGATAAACGAATGTTATAACCCTCTGCTAATAACGTAGCATAGGCTAAATTCTCAGCAAAGCCCCAGTTTCCAGGGATTTCACCCGCTGCCATTTTAATGCGATCATCAATCGCTTTCTTAACTTGGGGTTGCAACGTCAAATCAGCAGGTAAATCATTTAAGCTTCGAGCTAATTTCAGCAATTTTGCTTTATCAATACGCGTATCGACTGCTTGATCCCATTTTTGATTAACATACGGGCGCCAATCAGCGACACACTTACTATGGCGATCATGCTTACCAGTAATAATATCAGCAACTACTTCGCCTTTTTGTAAACGATCACGATATGCTTTTGCCATTTGATCAGCTTGCGCTTTTGACACAACACCTTCACTTTCAAGTTTATCCGCATAAATGGAACGTGTTGTTGGGAGTTTCTTAATAATACTATACATCAATGGCTGTGTGCCTGAAGGCTCATCCGCTTCATTATGTCCATGACGACGATAGCACACTAAGTCAATGACGATATCCTTGCCAAACATCATGCGATAATCCATCGCAAGACCCGCAACACGCAGTACTGCCTCAGGGTCATCACCATTGACATGTAAAACAGGCGCTTCAACCACTTTGGCAATATCAGTACAGTATAAGCTGCTTCTATTATCTTGTATCTTATCCGTGGTGAAACCCACTTGGTTATTAATCACGATATGAATCGTACCACCGGTGCCATAGTATCTGGTTTGTGATAAGGCAAAGGTTTCCATCACCACACCTTGACCACAAAATGCAGAATCGCCATGGATTAAAATTGGTACAACTTTACCATGCGGATTATCATCCCCAAAACATTCTTGTTTGGCTCTGACGGCACCTTCAACAACTGGATCAACGGTCTCTAAATGTGATGGGTTAAATGCCAGTGCTAAACGCACTTCCTCTTTCGGGGTCTTATGCCAAGAAGCAAAGCCCATGTGATATTTGACATCTCCTGATAAGAACTTCTTATCCTGTGAGCCCTCAAATTCTTTAAATAAATTCTCAGGTGATTTACCCATAATATTGACAAGCACATTTAAACGTCCGCGATGTGCCATACCAAGACCAATCTCTTCAACGGCAACCTCGCCGGCTTTATTGATCATCTCATTAAGAGCTGGAATCATCGACTCGCCACCTTCTAATGAGAAGCGCTTTTGACCGACGTATTTCATGCCAAGGTATTTCTCTAACCCTTCAGCAGCTGTTAGACGATCTAGCAACCACGTTTTGCGCTCAGCTGATAAATTAGGAATCTGCTTTTCAACACGCTGCCTAAACCATAACTTCTCAGCCATATTGTTTAAGTGCATAAATTCATAACCAATACTGCCAGTATAAACATGCTGCAATTTAGCAATGATTTCTTTGAGTGGTAAGGCTTGATAGTCAGAGAAAACACCGACATTAAATTGTTCATTTAAGTTAGCGTTATTAAGTCCATGAAAATCAAGCTCAAGCTCGGGTGTTTCTTCAGACCTTTTGAGCTTCAGTGGATCTAAATTCGAAACCTTGTGACCAATGCTGCGATACATGTAAACAAGATCCATCACCGCTGAAACCTTATCGCCACCATCAGGATAATTCCCTGAATCAACAACCACCCCTTGTGGCGTTGTCAGCGCAAAGCGAAATGGATTTTTACTTAAAGCAATAAAGTCTTCACGAACTTGCGCATGCGAGACTTCATGTTTATTGTCACGAATCGCGTCAAAATACTGGCGCCAACTACTATCTATCGAATTAGGGTCTTGTAAATAATCCTCATAAATAGCATCCAAGTATGCGCTACTACTACCAGATAGTTGCGAAGACTGCCACCATGAAGACATTGATTCTTGGGTTTCACTCATAGTTTCTACTCTTTTACTTTGTTTTTACTTTTTACTTTTTTGCTAGTTCAAACAAAAAAGCACTGGAATTCCAGCGCTTGATTTTCTTAACTACACGTTATTTTTTAACATCATCGATCTGAGTTTGCCGATCGCTTTGGTTGGGTTAAGCCCTTTTGGACAAACGCTGACACAATTCATGATTGTGCGACATCTAAAGACACTAAACGGATCTTGTAATGCATCTAAACGTTCTTGTGTTGCGCCATCGCGTGAATCAATCACAAAACGGTAAGCTTGTAATAAGCCTGATGGTCCAATGAACTTATCTGGGTTCCACCAGAATGATGGGCATGAGGTTGTGCAGCATGCACATAAGATACACTCGTATAAACCATCAAGCTTCGCACGATCTTCTGGCGATTGCAGACGCTCTTTGACTGGCATATCACCCTCAGCTGGGATCAAATACGGCTTAACTTTCTCATAGTTTTTGTAAAACTGGTTCATATCAACCACTAAGTCACGAATCACTGGCAAGCCTGGCAAAGGTTGCAGCTTAATCGGTTGTGATACCTCACCAATCGAGGTAATACATGCCAAACGGTTTTTGCCATTGATATTCATACCATCTGAACCACAAACACCCTCACGACATGAGCGACGCACAGCCAATGTTGGGTCTTGTTGTTTAATGAGCTCAATCGCTGTTAGCACTTTTGTGCCCTCATTTTCAACCGTCACTGTGTAGTCTTTATAGTAAGGCTTTTTATCGACTTCAGGATTATAGCGATAAACTTTAAATTTAACTTCCACCGTTATCTCCTTAGTAGCTTCTTACTTTTGGTTGGAATGGTTCTAATTTTAATGGTTTCATATTCACATCACGCGTTGACGGACGATCTCCCTCTAGGAAATAAAGCGTATGCTTCAACCACTTCTCATCATCACGCTCAGGATAATCTTCACGTGAATGCGCACCACGCGACTCTTTGCGCGTCAATGCAAGAACAGCAGTTGCCATCGCAGTTTCCATGAGATTATCAAGCTCAAGCGCTTCGATTCTCGCGGTATTAAATACGTGTGAATGATCTGCTAACGATGCTTTTTGCACACGCTCACGCAATGATTTCAAACGCTCTAAACCATCTTGCATTTGTTGTTCTGTTCTAAATACTGAGAAATCAACCTGCATTGCTTTTTGCAATTCAGCACGCAGCTCAGCAACGCCTTCACCACCTTTGTTATTTTCCCAACGGTTATAACGCACCATCGCTTGATCCAATGCTTCATCGGTTACATCACGTTGCTGCATACCAGCACGCAATGCTTCTTCTGCATGCATACCTGCAGCACGTCCAAATACTACTAAATCCAGTAATGAGTTAGAGCCTAAACGATTCGCGCCATGTACAGAAACGCTAGCACACTCACCAACAGCATATAAGCCATCGATAATCACATCTTCGCCACTGGCATTTTGTGTTAATGCTTGACCGTGTTTATTAGTAGGAATGCCCCCCATCATATAGTGACAGGTTGGCACCACAGGGATTGGCGCTTTTAATGGATCAACACCAGCAAAAGTCATTGCCAATTCACGAATACCTGGAAGACGCTCTTTAATCACACTTTCATCTAAATGCGTTAAATCTAAGTGAACACAGTCAACGCCAGCAAACTTAAGTCCTCTGCCTTCATTGATTTCTTGTTGTGATGCACGTGATACTACGTCACGCGATGCCAAATCTTTGGCATTTGGCGCATAACGCTCCATAAAGCGCTCACCATTTTTATTACGTAGAATTCCACCTTCACCACGGCAACCCTCGGTTACTAACACCCCGGCACCCGCGATACCTGTTGGGTGGAATTGCCAGAACTCCATATCTTGTAATGGAATGCCAGCTCTTAACGCCATACCGACACCATCACCGGTATTGATATGCGCATTAGTGCTTGATTCGTAAATACGTCCCGCGCCACCTGTGGCTAGGATCGTTACTTTTGACTGGAAGAACACGATTTCACCGGTCTCCATATTCATCGCCAACACACCAGCAATTGCGTGTTCTGAAGACTTCACTAAATCAAGCGCATACCACTCGTTAAAAAATTTAGTTTCATGCTTTAAATTACCTTGATAAAGCGTGTGCAATAACGCATGCCCTGTTCTATCAGAGGCTGCACATGTTCTTTTGGCAATATTGCCCACATCATAATTGCGTGACATCCCACCAAAAGCACGTTGGTAAATTTTGCCGTTTTCTAAACGTGAGAACGGCATACCCATATGCTCAAGCTCAATAATTGCTTGTGGTGCATTCTCACACATAAACTCAATTGCTTCTTGATCACCGATATAATCAGAACCTTTAACCGTATCATAGGTATGCCATTTCCAATCATCCGATGGGAGACCATCATCATATTCAACATTACCTAATGCCGCGGCAATTCCGCCTTGAGCTGATACTGTATGCGAGCGCGTTGGAAAAACTTTTGAAATCGCTGCGGTTTTAAACCCAGATTGAGCTAATTGAAATGCTGCCTGCATTCCAGCGCCACCGGCACCAACAACGATTGCATCAAATTGTTGTACTGCAATTTTCATTATCAATACCCCTTAAAATAAAATACAAATAAGCCAAATAAAACACGCAAGATAACCAACAATTGCAGCTACTTGCAAGAATCCGCGAATGCATGCGCACGTCACATAATCAGTGAAAATCGTCCACATACCAATCCACGCATGCGCCATTAATGACAAAAACGCTAAAATCGTAAATATTTTTACCCACGTGTTTTGGAAAATCGCAAGCCATGTATGATATGAACCATCACCGGATAGTGTTAAGACAACAATCACGACAAAGATTGCATATAACATAATAATGATTGCGGTAACACGTTGTAAAAACCAGTCTTTCAAGCCTGAACGTGTGCATGAAGTTACATTACCCATAACCAAAGCCCCCAGAAAATTGTTACTAATACACCCAGCACTAAAACAGCGATTGAAGAAGCTTTAGCAGTACACATTTCTTCACCAAATCCTAAATCCATAATCAAGTGGCGAATGCCCGCGATCACATGATATGACACCGCTGATATAAAGATCCAAGCGACAATACTCCATGGTGAATGAATCAACAGATCCTGTACATAATAAAAGTCGCCACCACAGCGCATTGACAAACTAAAACCCCATATTAAAAACGGCAATAACACGACCATTAACACACCGGTGATCCGGTGAATAATCGAGCTTATTGCCGTAATAGGGAACGAATAGGACTTTATTGAGCCAAGCCCTATATTTCGTGGTCCTTGATGTTTCATTGCTTTCTCCTGCTTATCAAGAAAATTAACGTGTTAAACACAAAATCTTGCGTATTCTAGCACAAATAAATTGAAGTGCTACCGTGAAGAAGCAAGCAATCAGAATTAATCTAAGCCTAACAAAAACAAGGTTTAAATTCAGGCATTGAAGTGTTTTTTAAGATCAAATTATTTAATATATTTCAACTTGGTAAAATTCAGAAGGTTTGCCATCATTATCACTGACTAAAAATGCATTAACTCCTTTGTCAGATTTCTCACTAAAGATAATTGATTCTATTTTTGTTTGAATAACGCCATGCTCATCAAATAAGAGTTGACTATAGTTTGTTAAATCAACATTATTCTTTAGCTTATCCAGCGCGATTTTTCCAACAAAGCTACCTAAAACCAATCCATCATGATAAGCATCATCTGTTAACTCAATGGATGTGGTGAATAAAAGTGAGTTATCATCTGCATCATAATCCAAACCTGAAAAAGTAGAAGCATAGCGCCCTATTTGTGGCATGCTAGGTGTAACAACCTGAATATCTGCCTCTTTGTTACTTGACTTTGTCGCATTTAATAACTGCCAAAACACATCTTTTGGCAACACAAAAATAATGTCCTTATGGGCATTACCGCGATTTGCGATATATACCTTATCTTGTGTTATCGCAAAACCCTCAATATTAATCTTGGCATCTTTAGCCAAATTCACGTGCATCTTTAATACCTGATATAAAGATTGCAAATCAACCGTTTTAATCTGCTGATTTTTTAAATTATAAATATAACCAAAATAGCGATTCTTTTTTGAACCCGAACTTAGAGCAATCAAAAGCGGCTCATCATTAAAGTTGCCAATCGCCATTGATTCAAGGTCTTTCTTCTGTGATTTTTCAATAGGTGCGTTAAGCTTAGACTGCTCTTTTTCAAGTGGTATTAGTTGTAAAACTTTAAACTCACTATTAACAACTGCCATACTCATACTATCATCACTAATGACATAGTATTTATCACCCCACTTTTCTATTCCTGATGCAGCACTTATTGTCTGATTGAGCGCCCCATGGCGCTTGATATCAACATTAATATCCGCCCATGAATAGCTAAACAAACAACTCAATAAACTAATTGCCAACAAACGATATCTCATATTACCTCCTTGATATTCAATAGCTTTTATATCTTATGTACATTAATGGTAAAGCCTTGTTGCTGTAACGCCTTATAATAACGCCTTGAAGCCTGTAGTCTTGAAGGCTCTTGATCAACAATTTTGATTAAATGCTTCACTTCACTATGAACTGGCATGTTACTCAACGTTAGATCAATCAATATGTCTTTGTTAATACCTTTAAGAGAGGCCGCTTCACTCACAAGCACCACCGGTAGCTTTGCATAATCTGGTGACACCTCAGCCATATAGGCGTGTGGCAAAAAATCATCCTCACCATTAAACCATAACCTAGCATCTAGCTCTTTACACAATAGGTCTTCTGCATAGATCACAGCAGTTTTCCCTGCTGCATAATAGGATTTAACCTGTGTGCTCACAAACTGATAAAACTGCTCATCATCTTGAGTGGGCAATATAAAAAAATCAATATTCAAAAAAAACCAACCCTTAGCATTTATCGCACCCTGAGCGTCAGTTGAAGGGTACGTTTAGAAATATATTGCTTATATTATTCAGGATAAAACTCATCATCTAATACCTGATCAAAACTATAACGACAGACCTCCGGTACTTCAGCCTTTTTAGGATCAATGCCCGTTTCATTTTCAAAATCCAATAATGCTAACTTATAAGATTTAGGAAGCGTTTCATCAATTTTACTTTTCAAGCTAGGGTTATCCTGTATGAGATCCTTTAAATCATCCCTTTGCGCAATAATCGTATTTTCCCAACTTCTACTTCTATACGAAGGTTGATATTGCCACTTAAGCAGGTGCATTAAAAGAACACGCAGCCTACTTTTTAATGCGTGCTTTTGACTTGCACCCATACTTTCCAACTCCTCTGTTAAGTGCTCAATATCAACTTTATTAAATGCTTTAGCTCTTAACGCTTGAACGGTCTGAATCGTCCAAGCATAAAAATCTCTTTCATAAAGTGGCTTTGCCATATTGATAACTCCAAACTTAGGTTAAATATTAATACGCAGCATAAAAATGCTAGCAGAAACAATGGTTAATAGCCAATCATTATCCACATGTCAGTTTATAAAAGGGTAACCAAGTGAATGCACTATTATTTTATTTCAAAAAATACTCTGAACTTACCACAACACGCACCAGTTTATAGGGATCACCATCCCCATAAGAGGCATCTTGATTACTAATCGTAAAGGCACCTTGTGATGCTTGACGAATGCTGCCTAACGCAGTTTGCGCATTTTTAGCAAATTGTAATGCCGCTGTTTTAGCATTTTGCGTGGCATCTTCGAGCATCTTTGGTTTAATACTATTAAGCCCTGTATATTTATAGGCGACATTACTACTACTAACGACAACACCTTTGGCAACCAAATCACTGGTTTTTTGTGCTAAACCTTGCACTAAATCCACTTTATCTGTCGTAATCGTCATACTGCCATATGCACTGTAATTTGAGGTATTAACCTGATCCTTGCTGTGTGAATTTTGATTTAGCGAAATACTACCATATTGTAATGCCTTGGCATCCACACCCGCTTGACTTATAAAGTTTTTTACTGCTAACTGATCTTGATCAACCTTCTGATAGACTTCTTTTAAGCTATTGGCATTAACAGTATAACTGATACTCCAAATCGCTTTATCCGCTTTAACCGTTTGCTCTGCCAAACCTTTAACCGCAATATAGCGATTAAATGCATGAAAGTTCAAAATCCCATACGATATAAAACCACCAGCTAACGCTATACCAACACCAATACTGAAGTAGCCAAAAAACTTTACTTTATCAATATACTTTTGCTCAGTCATCACATTTTCGCCTTATATAAATTACGCTGAATACTCGTTAGCGCTTTATCATAAAAATCTTCAATTTCATCATTATCTGCCACGCCAAAAGCAATCTGCTGCAACAATCCATTCGATAACGCATAAACACAAGCATGAACCATCACTTTTTGCCCTCGCTGCCACGCATCTTGGATCACCGTGGTTTTGGCAACGTTAATGACCTGCTCAACCACATTAAGCTCACACATCACAGCATGTTTTTGCTCTTTGCAATCGATCCCTTGTGCTAAAGCCTCACATTCACCGTGATCGAAGGGTTTTAATAACTCCTTATGCTTATAATGCACATCTTGGACATGCCTTAACCAGTTATCAATCAGTCCATGTGATTCATTTAACGTAGCTGCTTTAATACCCCCACAACCATAATGACCACAGACAAGAATATGCTTGACCTTCAATACATCTACCGCATATTGCAATACCGATAAAAAATTCAAATCAGAATGAACGACAACATTAGCCACATTGCGATGCACAAAAATATCACCCGGCAACAAACCCAAGATTTGATTTGCCGGCACACGGCTATCCGAGCAGCCAATCCATAAATACTCTGGATTTTGCTGCTTTGATAAATTTTCAAAGAAGCCGGGCTTTTCTTTATTTGTATCTTCAACCCATTGACGGTTTTGCTCCATCAACTTCGTTAAATATTTCATAGCGTTATTTCTCCTCGCAAATCTTTATGTAGTGCTAATTTCACTTCATCTTGTGTTAAACCCGGAATACTTAAAAGATAAAATAATTTCGTCAATGCCGCCTCATCGGTCATATCATGCCCTGAGATGACCCCTGCATTCACAAGACCAACACCTGCCTCATATGCTCCCATCTTGACACTGCCCTTTACACATTGTGTGCAGTTAATGATAATCACACCTCGCTGACATGCCTCGATAAGCTCATGTAGAATCTCAGGCGAGTTCATAATATTACCCGCACCATAGGTCTTTAAAATCAATCCTTGCAATGGTGGCTGTAATACTTTTTTTAAGATATTTGCATCCATGCCTGGGAAAATTGATAACACTGCAATCTTAGGCACGCCTAAGGTTTTAAACTCAATCTCAGCTGGCTCACTGTGATCACACGGATACAGATAGGCTTCATTTAATTCAATATCAATGCCCACTTGCCCTAATGGCGGATAATTAGGTGAGTTAAATGCATCCATTCCTGAAGCATTAACCTTGACCGAGCGATTACCTCGTAATAGCTGCTTATTAAAATACACACAAACCTCAGCAATACGCTCATCCGCTGCTAAAATCAAACTATGCAATATATTATCTGAGGCATCTGATCTTAGCTCAGAAATCGGAATCTGTGAGCCTGTACAAATCACCGGTTTGTTTAAGTTCTTCAACATAAATGACAGACTCGATGCGGTATATGCCAACGTATCTGTGCCATGTAATACCACAAAGCCATCATATTGTTCGTAATGATCGACAATATCCAATGCGATGGTGATCCAATCCTCTGGTTTGATATTTGCCGAATCGATCAATTGCGGATATTCATTGATCTTAAAATCGGGCACATCATTATGATAAAAGTCTTTGATCGTTTTAATTTTATCCAACAAATAGCCTTGCTTTGGTGCATAACCTTTGTCGGTTTTGACCATGCCAATCGTGCCACCGGTATAGATTACATAGATCTTTTTATCTTTAATGGATTTCATGTTCACTGTGCACTACCCCTTTATTGGCTAACTCATCGGCGCGTTCATTTAATGGGTGACCGTTATGCCCTTTAACCCAACACCATTTCACCTGATGTTTATGGCGTAACTGATCAAGCATCTGCCATAAATCTTGATTTTTCACCGCTTGCTTATTTGCCGTTTTCCAACCACGCTGTATCCAACCATCAAGCCATTCATTGACACCTTGCTGCACATATTTGGAATCGGTGTAAAGCTCGACATCACACCTCTCTTTTAATAGCTGTAATGCTTTAATCGCTGCTAATAACTCCATGCGGTTATTGGTGGTATTATCCTCACCACCATAAACCTCCTTGGTCTTGGCTTTGTATTGCAAAATCGCACCCCAACCACCGCGTCCAGGATTGCCCTTACACGCGCCATCGGTATAAATGACAATTTTTTTTAATTTATTTACTTCGTTGTTTGTTTGAGTATTCATCTATTTATTTGTATCTTCTTTTTTACCACTTACGCTTTTTTACTAGCCTAATCAAATCGTTTCACACGTCGATGACAGACATGCAAGTGCGCGTGTTTATTAAAATATTGTTGATGATAGTCTTCAGCCAACCAAAATGGGTGGAGATTGGCATCAATTAATTGTGTTGCAATCGTTAAACCTTGTGCTTCAAGGCAATCAATTACTTGTTGGCAAGTCATTTTTTCCGTGTCATTTGTATATAAAATAGCACTTAAATATTGCGAACCAATATCAACACCTTGACCATTTTTCTGTGTTGGATCATGAATTTCAAAAAAGAGTTTCACTAAGGTTTCATAACTCACAAACTTGCGATCATACTCAACTTTAACGACTTCCAGATGCTCAGTTTGCCCTGTTTTCACGTCATGATAAGTAGGATTCAGCGTTTTGCCCGCCATATAACCAACTGCCGTTTTAACCACGCCTTTTTCTTTGGCAAAGTAATGCTCGACACCCCAAAAGCACCCTGCCGCAAAATAAGCAACATTTAGCTGATCTGACACTTAAAACTCCTCCAAGCACGGTTTTGCTTTAATATTTTGATAGATCATATTAACACTATTGATAAATGTTTCTAGCTCATTATCAACAATATTAATGTGCCCCATCTTGCGTCCTGCTCTTAAGCTCTTGCCATAACTTTTGGCATAGCTATTAACAGGTAGCTGTATATCTGGCACATTTTCAGCAATCAGATTAATCATTAATATGTGTTGCGCTAATGTTTTGATAACCACAACATTTTCACCGCTGATCGCTCGCATATGGTTTTCAAATTGGCTGACATTAGCACCATTGATTGACCAGTGTCCCGAATTATGCACGCGTGGCGCCATTTCATTGACAAAAAGCTGATTATTTTTCACAAAAAACTCAACCGCAAATGTGCCGACATAATCAAAGTGCTCAAGCAAACGCTTCACTGCTTCTTGCGCGTCAATACTTAGTTCATTTTTCTCTATCAACACATGTGTTTCTCGTAAAATGCCATCGCGATGCTCATTTCTAACCAAAGGATAAAAGGCAATATGCCCAAACTGATCACGTGAGGCAATTTGTGAGACTTCATAATCAAATGGTACGAAACTCTCCGCAATCAGTGGATATTCACCCAAAGCCTCCCACGCTTTTTCTAAACACTCCGGCGTTTTAATAACATACTGCCCCTTGCCATCATAGCCAAAGCGCCTTGTCTTAATAATAAACGGTAAGCTTAATAACTTGGCAGCCTTTTGAAGTTCAGCGAAAGAATCTACCGCCATATAATCATTGGTATTAATATCTAGTTGTTTAAAGTTGTCTTTCTCCAATAGCCGATCTTGCGCAACACTTAAGGCCTCAATCGCTGGAAAGACACGCGTTTTATGTGATATTGCCTGCAGCAGGTCAACTGATATATTTTCAATCTCATAAGTCACGATATCATAGCTCTGAAGCTTCTCCTGCCAACGATTTATTTCCTCTGGAGTGCTCTTACCATAGCGATCAATCTCTGGCAAAGGATACGTATCAATACTTATATTTAAATCTCGAGCATTTTCAATCATCATCTGTGCCAGCTGTCCATTTCCTAATATTGCGATTTTCATTTTTTATTACCCTAAGTTTATTCCACAAAGTAATGACCTAATCACCTCTCCCCTTGCGGGAGAGGTCGCATTGTGTAGCAATGCGGGTGAGGGGGATATCTTACTAATCAGTTTACTTGTAGCTCATCTTCAGTTATCACTTTAATACCAAGCGCTTGCGCCTTGGCTAATTTGGAACCGGCCTTTTCCCCTGCAATGAGAAAATCAGTTTTGCTTGATACACTGCCACTACACTTAGCACCCAATGCTTCAAGCTTCTCTTTAAGCTCATCGCGCGTAAACTCAGTAAAGCTACCAGTAATTACAACGGTTTTACCAAAAAATGGATTATCAACAGCAGTTTCTGCTACTTCAGCCGCAACTTTTTTGGGCTCAATGATCGTAATGCCTGCAGCAATCAGTGCATCAACAAGTTCAATATTTAAAGAATCCTGCCAAAAAGCTTTGACATGATTTGCCATCACCTCACCGATATCATGAATCGATATCATCTCTTCAAGTGTGGCATTTTTAATCGCCTCTAGTGACCCAAAGTGATTAGCAAGTGCTTTAGCACTCACCTCACCGATATCTTTAATACCTAAAGCATAGATAAAACGATGCAATAGCACGGTTTTGCTTTTCTCTAAAGCCTCTAATAAGTTTAATGATGACTTACGTCCCATACGCTCCAACTGCCTTAAAACAGGCAAATTTAAAGCATACAAATCAGCTGGCGTTTTTATTATCTCTTTATCGACTAGCTGTTCAACGATTTTATCGCCCATTCCATCGATATCCATCGCCTTGCGTGAAGCAAAGTGCTTAATGCGTTCTTTGCGTTGTGCCCGACAATGCCATCCGCCTGTACAACGCGCAATCGCCTGATCGTTAATATATTCAATACTTGATTGGCACACAGGACACACTTTGGGCATCACGATCTCTTGTGTTGTATTAGCATCGCGATACTCAAGCAATGAACGCACCACCTCAGGGATGACATCTCCCGCGCGCCGCACAATTACGCGATCATGCATTTTAATATCTTTGCGCTTGATTTCATCGATATTATGTAATGTTGCATTTGAAACAATCACGCCACCTACGGCAACTGGCTTTAACCTTGCCACCGGAGTCACTGCGCCCGTGCGCCCGACTTGAAAATCAACGGCTAAAATTTCTGACTCGACTTCTTCAGCGGGGAATTTATGCGCCAGTGCCCAACGTGGTGCTTTGGCAATAAAGCCTGCTTTAGTTTGCAAATCCAAACGATTTAATTTATAGACCAAACCATCAATATCATAAGGCAAATCAGCACGCTTATGACTCATACGTTGGTAATAATCAAGTAAGCCCTCTTCTCCGTCAACCACTTCAACCTCATCGGTTAATTGAAAACCCCAGAGCTTTAATTGTTGCATTAACTCATATTGAGTTTGGGGTAAGTTAAATCCACTATACGCACCAACGCCATAAGCATACATCTTTAATTTACGCTTGGCAGCAATGCGCGAATCAAGTTGCCTCACACTGCCCGCTGCAGCATTTCTAGGATTGGCAAAGACCTTTTCATCACGCGTTTCAGCGATTTGATTAAGTGCTAGAAAATCCTGCTTATTAATAATAATTTCACCACGCACTTCAATCTCTTTGGGCAAATTATCACCTTTCAATTGCAGTGGTACATTACGAATCGTTTTGATATTCTCAGTTACCTTTTCACCCTCGACACCATCGCCGCGAGTTACCGCATAGTCTAATCGACCATTTTTATAATGAATACTAATTGCCAAGCCATCTAACTTGGGCTCACATTCAAAACTTAACTCATGCGTTTGTGTAAGCTCTGTTAGACGCTTATAAAAACTCGCGATATCCTCATCATCAAAGCCATTGGATAGTGATAACATCGGCACCTTATGAGCAATGACCTCAAAGGCCGTTAACGGCTTGCTGCCAACACGCTTTGTTGGTGATAATGAAGTATCTAAAATATCCTGATATTGCGACTCTAGCTCAACAAGTGCTTGATACGCCTTGTCATATACTTGATCACTCACTAAAGGCGCATCTAAAGTATGATAAGCGTAATTATAACGATTAATCTCTTCACATAGATTTTGGTAATATTCTTGAATTTCAATATGGTTGTTATTTTTTTTAAAAGATAAATCAGACATGTCAAAAAGGACTTATACAGCATGCGCCCATCATACTAAAAGGGGAATAAGATGAAAAGCAAAAGCCCATCACTTCACATAGCTAATCATACTTGCGTTTAATAAAATTCATAGCAAATCGTCTTAAGCCTTTGTTATCATACTCACACATCATTGACAGAAAACTGTTTGAAGGAATCAAAATGACGATATTAGGTACTGCCTTAACCAAATCACAAACCAAGATCATGCTTTTAGGTGCAGGTGAGCTTGGCAAGGAACTCGCCATTAGCGCACAACGCCTTGGCATTTATGTTATCGCTGTTGATCGCTATAAAAACGCACCCGCCATGCATATCGCTCACGAGGCACATGTAATTAATATGCAAGATGCCAAAGCGCTACATGCTTTGATCCAAGAGAAATCACCTGATTATATCGTGCCCGAGATTGAAGCCATTGCTACGGATGAGCTTATCAATCTTGAAAAACAAGGATTTAATATTGTACCTTGCGCTAAAGCCACCAAACTGACCATGGATCGCCAAGGCATTCGCTCACTTGCAGCTGATGAGCTTAAGCTCCCTACTTCAAAATTTGCCTTTGCTGATAGCAAAGAAGATTGCCTAATCAAAGCACAAGCAATTGGTGTGCCATGCGTTGTAAAACCTGTGATGAGCTCTTCTGGCAAGGGTCAGTCAATTGTTAGATCATTTGATGAGATTGAAGCTGCTTGGGAGTATGCACAAAGTGGCTCACGCGGTAATAGTGGCGATGTGCAAAAAGTGATTATTGAGGAGTTTATTACTTTTGATTATGAGATCACTTTACTCACCGTGCGTCACAATAAAGGCACATCGTTTTGTGATCCCATTGGTCATATTCAACAAGACGGTGATTATCGATTATCATGGCAACCACATGCGATGAGTGATGCTTTACTATATCAAGCGCAACATATTGCTAAAACCATCACCGATGCTTTAGGTGGGCATGGCATTTTTGGTGTTGAGCTCTTTATCAAAGGTGATGAAGTGTATTTTAATGAAGTATCCCCACGACCACATGATACGGGTATGGTAACACTGATCTCGCAAAATTTATCCGAGTTTGACCTGCACTTACGTGCTATTTTAGGATTACCAATTCCCAATATCGAGACACGCATGCCAAGCGCTTCAGCGGCGATTTTACTTGAAGGGCAATCACAAGCACCAAGCTTTACTGGTTTAAATGAAGGTTTATCCCAGATTAATACGGATATTCGCTTATTTGCCAAGCCTGAAATCTCCGGCAAACGCCGCATTGGGGTTGCTTTAGCCTATGATACAGACATTGAAACAGCTAAAGCGCGTGCTCAATTTGCTGCAAATAGCATTAAGATCCATGCTTCATCGTCCCAATAACCGCATGCCACAATGGGTTGTTTTTATCATAGACATAATACTTGTTAGCTTTACCATAAGTAAGACTGGGGAAAAGATTGGTTTTTTCTTCATCCTTCCAGAATTGCCATTTCATTGGCTTTACGCCTAGCTCATAGTTCATACCTGTCCACTCATCGCCACGATAATTGTAAAATGCCCAATGCCAGTTATTTTTATTAGCAATATTCACAATATCCTTGAGGTATTGAGTGGCTCCTTTTGTCATACGATCAACACCAAACTCCTCCAAAATAATCTGCTGACTAGGAATATGATAGCGCTTTTGAAAGTTCACAATCGGTTGTAAAAACTTCTCAAGGGTTGCCTTATTCCAATCACTAAATTGATCATTCCCCGTCGCTATTTTTCCTGGATAAACATACTTGCCATTGTTAATTTTACGCGTGGTGTAAATATATGGCTCATACATGTGAAAAGCATAAAGAATATTTTTCGCATCAATGGGTTTAAGATAATCTGCAGCAGGAGGTTCAGCGTACCAACCAGCATCAACAATAATCGGTGTATCAGGATCAACATGACGAATACGTTTAACCATGTATTCGTAAAAGGCATTTAAATCCTCACTTGTGCCAACCACTTTTTTGTAGTAGCTCGTAAAATCCACGTTAAAAATTGCACTATTATTGTTTTTAAGTTTTAAAACTTCAGGATGTGGCTCATTGAGAATATTATACGCAACAACATTTGGATTCGCTTTATAACGCTTGGCAACAGCAGCCCAAAAATTCCCCGCTGCCTGCCAATGTTTTTTATCTTGCCACAATCTTAAATCATCATGATTACCATGTTGCTGATTCCACACTGAAAAAGGCAGTGATAAGAAGCTCAAAATAATCGGAATACCTGTGATCTTCGCATCTTTTAAGTTTTGATCAAAACTTTTTATTTCAAACGCGGTTAGTTGGGTAATATTATCTAGCTTAACCGGATAACCCAGATAGGCATCTATCGGAATGCGGAAAAACTCAATCCCCACTTGCTTAGCATCTTGCCAATCTTTAAGTGATGCCGGATGTTGCCTAAAAAAATTCGCGCCTTTCTTTTGTGTTTGCCAAAAACCATCCGTCATCGCATTGTTTGCAACAACGTTGGCAAAAGAAGATTGTATCGACATAGCGCTAATTGCTACTGCTACTATCGTTTGCAACCCAGTTACCCATTGTTGTTTTTTATTATTCACCACAGTTCATCCCCCTTTTGATAAAGACAATAGTTAAACGCATAAATGATATCGCTTTACACATACAAACACATCCCAAATTCATATTATTTTTAGCCCGAGTTTATAACAAACAACAGCGGCTAAGATTAAATATTCACTCATCAGTCGAAGCGATGCACTGAGCATCACTTGAAGTGGCTAAGCTTGGGAAATCGTGCTTCTAGAGGCTTCGACTTATGCTCAGCCAACGCTTACATAATCAACATGGGCTAGAATATAGTCATGACCACAAAAACATTGCTCATTTATCGTTCTAGATCGCAAATAAAGTCACATTTTACACTTTATAAATTGCAACAAATCTATCAGAATATGGGCACACAAACCTTCTGCATGAGTGGAAAGATGTTACAACTTTTTGGCAATGACGCATTATCTTCGTTTGATCAACAAAAAATCTTAGCTAAATTACAGGACATTGATCCTCGTATTGAGATGGTTCAAGCGGAATATATTCACTTTATTGAGCACAGTGATGCATTAAACGATGATGAGTTAAATAAACTCTCAGCTTTATTAAACTATGGTGATAAAGGGCAGCTTACTGATAAACAAGGGCAAGCCATTATCATCACACCACGTTTAGGCACAATCTCGCCGTGGTCATCAAAGGCAACGGATATTGCACACAATTGCGGATTGAACAAAGTCACACGTATTGAGCGCGGTATTGTTTATTATTTAAAAAGTCAAACATCCTTAGCACAGAACGATTTAAATCTATTAGCTGCTAAGTTACATGATCGTATGATGCAAACAGTTAGCTTCTTAATTGCAGATACCAATCCATTTATCAGCACCCACGCTGTTGGCACGCTGCAAACCATTCCACTATTAAGTGAAGGTCGTAGCGCTCTAGAGAAAATCAATCGTGAGCTTGGTTTGGCATTATCTGATGATGAAATTGATTATTTGCATGATGGCTTCATCAATCTTAATCGCGATCCTAATGATGTTGAACTGATGATGTTTGCACAAGCCAACTCAGAGCATTGTCGACATAAAATCTTCAGAGCTGATTGGATTATTGATGGCCAAGCGCAATCTCTTGGGCTATTTCCAATGATCAAAAACACCTATGAACATCACAAAGAAAATATCCTTTCAGCCTATCATGACAATGCCGCAGTTATTGCCGGCTATGCTGCTGAGCGTTTGCAGCGTGATGATAGTGGACTGTATCATTTTAAACGCGAGCCAATTCATATTCAGATCAAGGTTGAAACACATAACCACCCAACTGCCATCGCCCCGCATCCAGGCGCTGCCACTGGAGCCGGTGGCGAGATCCGTGATGAAGGTGCGACAGGGCGCGGCGCTAAACCCAAAGCAGGGCTGACTGGCTACACCGTATCGAATTTAAACCTCCCTCATGATATCCAGCCGTGGGAAACCCCTTACGGCAAACCAGAGCGCATTGCCTCGGCATTAGATATTATGATTGAAGCGCCTCTTGGGGGGGCTGCTTTTAACAATGAGTTTGGGCGTCCTAATCTATGCGGGTATTTTCGTAGTTTTGAGCAAAACGTAAATGGTGAAGTCTGGGGATACCATAAGCCGATTATGATCGCTGGTGGTTATGGCAATATTAAAGAAGAACATATCGAAAAACGCAAAATCCCTGTCGGTGCCAAAATTATCGTTTTAGGCGGTCCTGGGATGCTGATTGGTCTAGGCGGAGGTGCCGCCTCTTCCGTTAACTCTGGGCACTCTAACGAGGATCTTGATTTCGCCTCTGTGCAACGTGATAATGCTGAGATTGAACGTCGCGCACAGGAAGTGATTGATAGCTGTTGGTCAATGGGACTTAATAACCCCATCATTAGCATTCATGATGTTGGTGCGGGCGGTTTATCCAATGCATTACCTGAGCTGGTTGCTGACTGCGAGCGTGGCGCTATCTTTGATCTTAATAAAATTCAAGTGGCTGAAAAAGGTTTATCGCCCCTAGAGATCTGGTGCAATGAATCACAAGAGCGCTATGTACTTGCCATCGCTGAAAAGGACTTATCTGCCTTTGATAACATTGCCAAGCGCGAGCGTTGCCCTTATAGCATTGTTGGTGAAGCCACTGAAGAACAAGTTTTGATTTTAAAAGATGATAATTCGAGCGTTGATCCGATTAACATGCCATTATCATTGTTATTAGGTAAAGCACCCAAAACATTAAAAAATGTGACCACAACTGCTAATGCCTATAGTAATTGGGATTATAGTGGTATCGATTTACAAGATGCTGCCAAGCGCATTTTACGCTTACCCGCTGTTGGTAGTAAGAAGTTTCTAATTACCATTGGTGATCGCACAGTTGGTGGTATGACGCAACGCGATCAAATGGTCGGTCCATGGCAAGTGCCTGTTGCTGATGTTGCTGTAACTGCAACAAGTTTCACAGATTATCATGGCGAGGCAATGGCAATGGGTGAGCGCCCAATACTGGCGATGATGAATCCAGCGGCGGCGGCTAGAATCACCATTGGTGAGGCGATTACCAATATTGCTGCCGCGTACATCTATCACTTATCTGATGTCAAACTTTCCGCCAACTGGATGGCAGCATGCTCGCATCCTGGTGAAGATGCCAGACTCTATGAGATGGTAAAAACTGCTGGCATGGAGTTTTGTCCAGCACTGGATCTAACGATTCCTGTTGGCAAAGATTCCTTATCGATGAAAACCAAATGGCATGATGATAATCAAGAAAAATCGGTAACCTCCCCTGTTTCTCTTGTTGCTACCGCTTTTGCGCCTGTGCAGGATATTCGTCGCACATTAACCCCACAATTGCGCTTAGCATTTGAGACTGACCTTATTTTTATCGATCTAGGTGTAGGTAAAAATCGTTTAGGCGGCTCATCATTTGCGCAAAGTTATAATGAGCTTGGCAATGAAACACCTGATATTGAACCTGAGCTTTTGCAAAGCTTTTTTGCCGCCATCCATCAATTGGTTAAAGATGATAAGATTTGCGCTTATCATGATCGCTCAGATGGTGGCTTATTTACCACGCTATGCGAGATGATGTTTGCGGCTAAGTGTGGTTTAGATATTGACATTGATGCGCTTGGAGATGACGTTCATGCCGCACTCTTTAATGAAGAGCTAGGTGCGGTAATCCAAGTGAGAAACACTGATCGCAGCATTGTGATGCAAGTCCTTGCAAGCTTCCAGTTAAAAGCGCACGCGATTGGGCGACCTAATACCTCAACCGATGATGCCAAGCTCATTATTAGTCACGATATTGATGAAGTCTTCTGTATGACACGCGCTGAGCTGCAAACACTTTGGTCTGAAACCTCTTATCAGATTCAACGCATGCGTGATAATGCACTGTGCGCTGATCAAGAGCATGATTTGATTAATGGTCATAATGATCATGGACTTTTTGCCCAAGTATCGTTTAATTGCAAAGAGAATATTGCTAGTCCTTATCTTAATCTTGATAGCAAGCCCAAAGTAGCGATCTTACGCGAGCAAGGGGTCAATAGTAATAATGAGATGGCAGCAGCCTTTACGCTAAGTGGCTTTGATGCCATTGATGTGCATATGACAGATTTACAAAATAAGCGCATTAATCTCAATGACTTTAAAGGGCTAGCCGCATGTGGTGGCTTCTCTTATGGCGATGTACTGGGTGCTGGTGGCGGTTGGGCAAAATCCATTTTATTTGATCCAAACCTTTTAGAGCAATTTGCACAATTTTTCGCACGCACGGATACTTTCACCGTTGGCATGTGTAATGGCTGTCAGATGCTCTCACAACTAAAGGATATTATTCCAGGTGCCACACACTGGCCACGCTTTGTGCGTAACCTTTCTGAGCAATTTGAAGGCCGCTTGTCGATGGTTGAAGTATTAAAAAACCCATCGATTATCTTTGAAGATATGGCAGGCTTAAAGATGCCTATTGTTGTCTCTCATGGCGAAGGTCGTACACAGTATCAACACCAAGATGACTTACAGCATTTAATTGCCAACGAGCAAACAGCCATGCGCTATATCGACAGTCATAGTAAGCCAACTGAGCATTATCCATTAAATCCAAATGGCTCAGAGGGTGGCTTCACGAGTTTCACATCACTTGATGGACGTGCCACCATTATGATGCCACATCCAGAGCGTGCCTTTAGGCTCGTTCAAATGTCATGGTATCCTGCGGATTGGAAGAATAAAGATATTGAATACTCACCATGGATGCGCTTGTTTATGAATGCGCGCAGGTGGGTTGGTTAAACTTGAACTAGCAAGCCCCATTACCATTAGTAACGCTATTGATTTCTTTAGTAAATTCATCATCTATTCCTTTATATCTGAAAAACACACTATTGAGTCTAGAAAAGAAGCAATTATTTGCCAGCTGTTTATTATCCCTTATACCCAAGTTGGTAAATTTTTGATTACAAAGCATTCAAATCGAACTTTTTTTGCAATTTCATGCCCCTCAAACCCTTATTCCTACGTTCATTTTATGTCAAAATCACTTTTGTAGTGCCAT
>NZ_VXKS01000005.1 GCF_008711525.1 Cysteiniphilum sp. JM-1 | reverse complement strand
CCGCTGAAAGCATCTAAGCGGGAAGCCAGCCTCAAGATGAGATCTCCCGGGATTAAATCCCCTAGAAGGGTTGTTGAAGACTACGACGTTGATAGGCTGGCTGTAGAAGTGCAGTAATGTATGAAGCTAACCAGTACTAATTGCCCGAGAGACTTGGTTATTACTCTATGATAGATTGTTAGAGGTTTTTAGAGAACCTACAAGTTGCTTGGCGACGATAGCAAATCGGCTCCACCTGATTCCATTCCGAACTCAGAAGTGAAACGATTTAGCGCTGATGATAGTGTGGCATTCGCCATGTGAAAGTAAGACATTGCCAAGCATAATATATTTCACCTGAGCTTTTCAAAAATACTTCCTTGACGGTTTGTCGTAAAACCTTCCATGGTGATCATTCCGGACTTTGAGTCAACGCTCGGGAGAAAATATCCCCTCGCTTCAAAGTCGTTAAAAGCAGTGCTTTTAACCCATTCCGAACTCAGAAGTGAAAACAGTTAGCGTCGATGATAGTGTGGCATTCGCCATGTGAAAGTAGAACATCATCAGGTTTTTTATTTAGAAAGGCACCGATAGGTGCCTTTTTGCTTTGTGGAATAGGACTATTCAAACATTCATTTCGCTAAAGACAATAAAATTAATGCTAGTTTTTGGCTTTAGATTGAAATGCAATAACCAATGCATGTACAATACGACGTTTACTACGTTAAAGATAATGTAACTGAATTCATGACTAATATAATTTTAAAAACACCAGAACAAATTGAGAAAATGCGTGTAGCAGGTCGTTTGGCGGCTGAAGTGCTAGAAATGATTGAATCATATGTTGTGCCCGGTGTGACAACAGCAGAGCTTGATAAGATATGCCATGATTATATCGTTGATAAGCAACAAGCCATTCCTGCTTGCTTGAATTATCGAGGGTTCCCAAAATCAGTATGTACATCGATTAATCATGTCGTATGTCATGGTATTCCTGCAGAAAAGAAGCTTAAAGCGGGTGATATTATAAATATTGATGTGACGGTTATTAAAGATGGCTTTCATGGTGATACCAGTAAGATGTTCTTTGTTGGTGGACGTGAAAAAGCATCAATACTCGCACAACGATTAACAGATGTGACTTATGAGTGTCTTGTTAAAGGGATTGAACAGGTTAAGCCTGGCAATCGCTTGCATGATATCGCTCAAGCGATTGAGAAGCATGCCAAGTTACACAACTTTTCTGTGGTCGAAATGTTCTGCGGTCACGGTATTGGTCAAGGTTTTCATGAAGAACCTCAAGTATTACATTATGTCTCAAAGCAGGCGCATGAGCACAAGTCTTTACAGACTGTTTTAAAACCTGGTATGACATTTACCATTGAGCCGATGATTAATGCCGGTAAAAAGCAGGTGACGCTCTTGCGTGATGGCTGGACGGCGGTAACTAAAGATAAAAGTTTATCAGCACAATGGGAGCATACATTAGCAGTGACTGAAAATGGTGTTGAAATATTAACAAAACGCCACGATGAGAAAATTTAGGATAGCCTATGTTAAGCCAATCTCAAGTGAATGAAGCATGTCATATGTTAAAACGTGACGGGCAGGAAGTTACGATTGCCAAAGTGCGTAAATTACTTGATAAGCATTATTCTTTTTTTGATGTGGCAGATAAGGTGCTTTTATATAAAGAAGATACTAAAAAAGCGGAAATGATTGCCAAGGAAGAGGTGGTGCAACCTCCTGAAAAAACGGTGCTAGGTTTAGGTGCTGTGATTGATAAGGTATTATTATCTTGCGCTTTGCGCGAACATAAAGAGGTTGCCATCAATCTTAAGGAAAAGTTGCAAGATTATATCGATCAAGAAATTAAAACAAAAATACATAAGTATGAACATGAGATAAAAAAAATACGCCAGAGAAATGATCATCTGGAGGTTAATTACTATGGAACTAAAGTAAGGTTTGAGCAGCTTATTCAAGAACATAAGTTGCTAAAAGAGCAAAACTATATGTTGCAGCAGCAACTACAAAAGGCGCAAGTAGTAAAAAATCACCGTGTTACTGAAGAAACTCAGCAGCAACGACCAGCGCAAATGAGAGATTATCAAACGCAAATGGCGCTATTAAAAGCAGATTGTTGTGCAACATATGATGTGCAAAAGCAAAGTATTGTTGTGAAAATGCCACCAAAGCATAAGCTAGAGCGTGAGTTTCAAAAAGGTATAAACAGTATCTATTTGCGTGCCAATGCTGTGTATGACTTTGCCACTAAATTTTGGTTTTTGGATCAATTTGAAGCAAAGACAATTAACTTATTGGTGCGCAATAATTTTGTGATTTCAAAAGAGCTTGCGTATGTCTTACAGAAGTTGCAAGATTGAGTGTTAATAAATCTTTTAAAACCTTGGGTAAGTGTTAAAATATTGACGTTTTTAAGAAGCTAAAAGGTGTGCGTATATGCCATTTGTGGTAACAGAAAGTTGTATTAAATGTAAATTTGGTGACTGTGTTGAGGTGTGTCCGGTAGATTGTTTTTACGAAGGTGAAAATATGCTGGTAATTAACCCTGATGAGTGTATTGATTGCGCACTGTGCGAACCAGAATGTCCTGTCAATGCGATCTATTCAGAGGACGAGTTGCCAGAAGATCAGTTAGAGTTTGTTGAGCTTAATCGTGAATTGTCACAAGAATGGGATAATATCACAGAGAAGTGTGATCCGCCTGAAGATGCAGATCAATGGCGTGACGTGAAAGACAAACGACAGTATCTTATTAAGTGATTGATCCTTTGTATGATAAAACAAATAAAAGCGATAGCACCAACACTTATTATTCTTGATCGAGATGGTGTGATTAATGAAGATTCGGATGATTATATAAAATCAGCAGATGAGTGGCAGCCTATTCCTGGAAGTGTCGAGGCAATTATTGAGCTTAAAGCAAAAAATATCCCTGTGGCAGTTGCAACGAATCAATCAGGTGTTGGACGCGGACTTTTCGATTTTAAAACACTGATGAGCATGCATGATAAGTTATATAACCTGTTAGCTGAAGATAAAGATGCCATTAAGCATATTGCCTATTGTCCGCATACTCCTGATGCACATTGCATTTGCCGCAAGCCGCAAACAGGCATGCTTGATGAGATCAGTCTGAAACTGAATATAGCATTGAGTCCCGAGGTTTTTTTTGTCGGTGATAGCTTTAAAGATATCCAAGCGGCAAGAAAAGCGAATTGCACACCAGTCTTGGTTAAAACTGGTAAGGGCTTAAGAACGTTAGCAAAGCATCACAGTGAATTAAAGGATGTCATGGTGTTTGATAATTTACAGCAGTTTGTGGAGGCTGTGGTATGAATCTAATAAAAGGCTTATGGTATGGCATATTGTGGCTAAGGCAAATTATTTTTGTGGTTTATGTCTTAATATTGACTATCGTCTTAGCAACGTTGACAGTGGTTCTAGGCATGTTAAGATTGCCGATAGCTGTGCGTTTAATTCCAGCAAAAGTTTGGTCAATATTAACACGTTGGGGGCTTGTTATTTTCTTATGGCTACGTGTTAAAACCGAAGGTCAAGAGAACCTTTTAAAAGAGCCGTGTGTTTATGTGTGCAAACACCAATCCTCATGGGAAACCGTGGTATTCCATGGCTTGCTAAATAATGTGTGTTTTGTGTTAAAAGAAGAGCTTTTGAGGATCCCTGTGTTTGGGCAAGGTTTAAAAGCTGTCGATAGTATTCCTATTGATCGCAAGCAAAGCTTAAAGTCCTTTAAAAAAGTATTACAAATGGGTAAAGAGCGTTTAAAGTCAGGGTTAAGTATCGTGATTTTCCCAGAAGGCACACGTGTGCCTGTTGGGCAATATCCGAAATTCCATAAAACGGCGATTACTTTGGCAAAATCCAGTGGTGCAATGGTCGTGCCTGTGGCGCATAATTCAGGTAAGTTTTGGCCAAATAAGGCAGGTTTGATCAAACCAGGTATTGTGACGTTGTCTTTTGGGCAAGCTGTTTCACCAAGTGATTTGGGTGTTGATGAGCTAAATGAATATTGTTACCAATGGATTAACGATAAAGTTAAAGCCATTGGTGGTTAAACACAGGAGTAAACAAATGAAGATTACAAAAGCGGTATTTCCGGTTGCCGGATTAGGTACGCGTTTCTTACCAGCAACGAAAGCCTCGCCAAAAGAAATGTTAACGGTTGTTGATAAACCTTTGATTCAATATGCGGTTGAAGAAGCCATTGAAGCAGGGATTAATGAACTTATCTTTGTGACGAGCACGCATAAGCGCGCGATAGAAGATCATTTCGATAAGAACTTTGAGTTGGAATATAATCTTGAGCAAAAGGGCAAACTTGAGCTATTGGAAACTGTACGAAACATACTGCCTTCGAGTGTTAACTGTGCCTATGTGCGCCAAAAAGAAGCGCTAGGGTTGGGGCATGCAGTTTTATGTGCCAAGCCTTTAATTGGTAATGAGCCTTTTGCTGTCTTATTAGCGGATGATTTAATTGATAATGTTGATGGTAAAGGTGCTTTGTCACAAATGATGAATCAATATTATTATCAAAAATGCGGTGTTATCGCGGTACAAAATGTACCAAAGAAAGATACAGGTTCTTACGGGATCGTTAAAACACGAGCAGATCAGAGCATTGAAGCGATTGTTGAAAAGCCATCACCTGAGAAAGCACCGTCAACTAATGCCGTCGTTGGTCGATATATATTACCAGGAGAAATTTTTGATTATCTTGAAACAATCCCTAAAGGTGCCGGTGGTGAGATTCAACTAACTGATGCCATTGCTAAGCTGATTGAAACACAACGACTTGTCGCACATAACTTTGAAGGTACGCGCTATGATTGTGGTGATAAGCTTGGATTTTTGATTGCCAACTTTGAGTTAGCAACTCGCGATAAACTACTGGGTAAAAAGTTTATGGCGCATGTGCAGACAACGCTTGGCGTAAATACAGTGAATGAACTTTTGGATCATTAATAAAATGAGCAAGCTAGGTACGGTTTATATTGTTTCAGCTCCCTCAGGTGCGGGGAAGACGTCATTGTTAAAAGCGCTTATTGAAACCAATGATGATGTTGCGGTTAGCGTGTCACATACAACGCGTAAGCCACGCCCGCAAGAAGTCAATGGGCAGCATTATCATTTTGTTGGTCATGAAGTATTTGAAAAAATGATTGCAGAAGATGACTTTATTGAATATGCCAAGGTGTTTGATCATTATTATGGAACGTCTAAAGCATCCGTTAATACACTGACACAGAAAGGCTTAGACGTAATCTTAGAGATTGATTGGCAAGGCGCAAGGCAAGCCAGAGAAATCTTTAAAAATAATTGTGTTAGTATTTTTATACTGCCGCCAAACTTGGACGCTTTGCGTGAGCGCTTAGTCAAACGGGGGCAGGATTCACAAGAGGTGATTGTTAGACGCATGCAAGACGCACAAAACGAGGCATCGCATGCCAATGAGTATGACTATGTCATTATTAATGATAACTTTAATGAAGCCTTAGCTGATTTGCGGGCATGTTTTCGTGTGCAAAAGTTAAAATCTCATCTAGACTACTGTCTGTAATACCCATCGTAAATCATTTTGCGGTGTTTGATTGTAAAGTAGTTTGTGAAGATTTTGGCAAGTTGGATTGCAGGTAATAGTTAGGACTATTGTCAAAATTTAACTTGCCAAAAGCACGCAAAAAACAAAGCAAAAAATTCTGTAAAATGCTTTGTGATGGGTATATAAGTTCATTAATTAGGGAGAATGCCGATGATAAAAAGGATAGTGGGTTTTTCAGCGATTTTATTAACAACGATAAATGCCAATGCAACTTGTGGTATTGATAAAGCGGGTTGCTCTTTGTTTTCAATCTCACCAATGGCAGGATACTATAGCTATCGTGAACCGGGGCTCATCAGTATCAAAGGACCAAGCTTTGGTTTAGATGGTAGCTACCAATATATTGATCGCAATAAAGTGACCTTGATTGTCGATGGACAATTTGGTTTTGTCAATGGCAAATATGATGGGCGTCTTCTTAATGGGCAGGCATTCCAGATGGATAATGATAATAGCTATATCTTGGGTATTTCACCGAAGGTCGGTTATGTTTTTTCATGGCAAAAATCAGGGTTGAAGCTCACTCCATATATTGGTTTGGGCTATCGTTATCTGAATAATGATTCAAGTAACAATTCAGCGGGATATTTACGTATTTCAAATTATTTCTATATCCCAGTAGGTGCCGATATATCATGGCATAAGAATAAACTGATTATTCAGTCACGTCTTGAGTTTGATGGACTGATTCATGGGATACAATACTCTGGTATTGATGGCGGAGTTACCAATCAACAACGCGAAGGCTGGGGTGCTAATGGCTATTTGCTTTTGGGTCGTGATCAAGGAAGTTGGGCATGGCTTATTGGACCATACATTAAATATTGGAAAATTCAAACTTCTGAAACAGCGGATGGTGCTACACAGAAAGTGTGGTATGAGCCAGAGAATAATACGGTCGATGCTGGCTTAATGATGAAATTTATCTTCTGATAGACAGACATTGTAAAGGGGCGTATGCGCTACGCCCCTACGATTAGCTTAATTAGAAATTCATGAAAAGCGCTGGAAAAAAATCACTTGCTCAACTACTGTTTATAGACAGTGGTTTATGAGTATCAAACTATGCATCAAAAAGAAATGGAATTGCCCACTATCCCAAGTATTTTCTTGTGTGTTTTAGCTGCTGTTGTGATTTATTTTGTGGCGCTTTATCTGCCAGTTGGACACTTTAGTGAAGCCGGCAAACATGCGTTTGCGGTATTTTGTGTGGCTGCCTTTTTATGGATTAGTAATATTTTCCCGTTGGCAGTAACGGGCATTATTGTGTTGTTTTTGTTGCCGATGTCAGGTGATATCTTTTCACAAGATGTTTATAGTTATTTTGGTAACTCAGCGATTTTTTTCGTTTTAGGTGCTTTTATTTTAGCAAGTCCAGTAATGCGCTCGGGACTCAGCAAACGTTTTGCAATTACTATTATTGCAAAGTTTGGTACAGGCTCAAAAAGATTGTGTATGTCAATCTTTGTGCTAGCAAGTATTATGGCGTTTTTTATTAGTGAGCATGCGGTAGCGGCAATGCTACTGCCTATTGTGCTTGAAATCGTAACGGCGGCAAATGTGAGAAAGAAAAGCCGCTTTGCCTTTGCCGCTTATATGGCAATGGCGTGGGGTGCGATGATCGGCGGGACTGCTACCCTATTAGGTGGCGCGCGTGCGCCGTTAGCCTTAGGGATATTGCAAGATACCTTTGCCAATAATGCACAATTTGCGCATGCCAGTCATATTGGTTTTATTCAATGGAGTATTTGGGTGATCCCGATTGTGCTTATTATGCTGGCATTAGCAAGTGTTTGTGTCTTGATTGCAGCGCATAATACAGGGGCTAATATTCAATTAGCGCGTGAGACATTAATGGCGCATAAAAAGCAAATTGGCAAAATCACAAAGCGCGAGATCTTAACACTAATTGTCGTATTATTTACGATTGTATTATGGGTGTGTTATGGCACGGCTTGGGGCCTAGATTGGATTGCCTTTTTGGGTGTGATTATCGCTTTTAGTTTACGCATTACCAATTGGAAAGAAGTTGAGAAAGATGTGCAGTGGGGCATTGTCTTGATGTATGGTAGTGCAATTGCTTTAAGTGTCGCCTTACGTAACACAGGAGCTGCCGCAGAGATGGTGCAAATGATGATGCGTTTAGGCATTGAATCACCTTTAGTTATTCTCATCTTGCTTGTGGTATTGGCAGCGATATTAACAGAGATTATGAGCAATGCGGCCTCAGTAGCTGTCCTATTACCGATTGGCTTAGCTTTAGCGGTGGAGTATGGCATTGATCCACGTGTGGTGACCATTGCGATTGCGACAAGTGCTGGACTAACCTTTATGTTACCTGTGAGCACGCCAGCAATGGCACTCGTTGTGCAATCAGATCACGTCAAGATTCATCAGGCAATGGCGTGGGGTGTAGGACTTAAATTAGCTGGGATTATTGTTATTACATTAGCAATGGCACTCTATTGGCCACTTCTAGGTGCCTTTTAACCGTTTAACTTAATTTAAATCAAGAGTGTAATTTTATTTTATAAAACTTTAATTGACAGACAAACGTATGCTGATTATGATCGGCGCACATTCCTGTGATAAAGGAGTAGTCAATGTTGTATTTACATCGCTATTGGTTGCTGATTATCTTTCGGCAGTTGCTTAACCCTCCAACAAAATAACACGCTATTGATTATTTACATCGTTTGATCTTGTAATTAGTGCTTTTGCATAGAATACGCAGGCTTAATGTGCAGAGAGTATTGCTATTTGATCATTCTTACGTGTTAGGAAAATTTAGATTAAACAGTTAATTTTTGGATCAATCAGGCTTTGATAACAGTTAGCTGTAGGGAAAAGGAGATTAAGTAATGTATAAGAATCCAGATCTAGATTTTGTATTGAATTTAAAACAAGCAGTAAAAGATGGGCTTTATGAGTATATTGAATATCAGCAAATCATTGTTCACAAGCAAACAAAGGTGCATATTAAATTAGGCGAACCGATATTAGGGACAAAGCTTGCAGAGATTAAAGGCAATCCATTTCAACATCGCGGGGTTGCGGGCTTAAAGCAAGCTGAGTATGCATTAAATAGTTTTCATAATATGGGGCTTGGTAATGATCCAAAGCTGCTGGTACAAAGTGTGATTGAATTGCTAAAGCAGGTAAGATCGGCATCAAGTCATTATCATCAGCGTTATTCACGATTTGGCTGTTTGACTTATCATATTATGCTGGCAATTTATAGCTCAGGATATTTTATTGATGGAGACGATGAAGCGAGATCTAAATTATTACCAAATGAGGATTTTGAACGACTTAAAAGCTTAATAAATGGTGCGCATGATGGTTTGGATAGAGGTGATTTTGCTTATGTTTTTGGTGGCATGCGCTCATTGTTTGAGTTCAATCGCAATGACTTTTTTAAATATCTCGATTTTGCACAGTATGGCGAGCTTATTTTACAGTTCTTACGTAGCCTTACAAATGGATGGTCAGACAATGCGAAAGACTGGCAGCTTGAGAATAATGCCTATCACTATTCGCTGGATAATATAGATGAGAAACAACGCTTAAAATCTTATATGGAGTCATCAATTAAAGCATTGCAAATACAAAACCCACTGGCTTTTTCCGTGGTGTATTTGTTGAAAATGGTTTCAGATATGAATAAGCGAGTAGTATCCTTAGAAAAGCAGCTTGGTGTGGTTGCGGTAGATACTGAAGAAAAACAAGCGTTAAAAGCATCAATGCAAATGATTCGCAAGATAACCGGCATTGAGAAAGATCATATCTCAGCAGGCGATTGGGATAAGGTGTTAAGTGATGTGCATTGGTTAAAGCCAACACAAATAAATAATAGTCCTGACTATGCCGGTCAGTTTAATGATGGTAATGATCCAACGATTATGTTAGATAATCATATGCGACCACCACTGGATAGTAAAAATTATGCAGTTAAAGAGTTAGCAAATGATTTGATTGATTCATTAATTGATATTCACGATGGTTTAGCAGGGGCGTTACTTTCTGGATGTGCGCAATACCTAAAGGCAATGGGCTATGAAGTGCCGTGGGCAATTGATGTGGCTAAAGGCTATAGCAACGGAGTCGCTGATTTAAAGGTTACGGGTTTGGCCGGTTCATTAAGTGGTAAAGCTGCGGGATTGATTAGTAAATATAGTTTCCAAACCGTTGATATTGGTGTCAATTTAGCACAAAGAAGTAATGGTGTATTTGGTGTACATGGTGTTTTTGGTTTAGAGCGCGCTTATGCGATTAAAAACTTTGCCATGCAGGCGATAGCGCTGCGAAGTCGCAGTTTATATGCCAATAATCCACAGCGATTGGAGGCACTGTGTCATGCGCGATTATCCAATATGATCAGAAGTTTTTATCAGATTTGTTATAGCCTGTTAGATAAAGAATGCACACTGCAAAAATGGTCAGTATGGGCAAAAAATAATAAGCGTAAGGGAAGTGAGACCGTGCATCGCAGCTCACTTATTTGCTTTATCGTTCAAGCCTATTTGAAATTTTTTGATAAAGAACAAAACACCTTAAGAAATGCGATTTTGCATAAAGCAAATCACAATGATAGTTATCGCATTCCTTATATCGAGCGTCAAAAAGTAGGGACGTACATGAAAGGCTTTTTACTGTTGGCGAAGGGGAGCAATATTTATGAAGGTTCTGGACAGGGAGCGCAAAGAACAGCGTTATGTTGGCAAATTCTAAATCACTCAACGAGATTGCATGCAGAGGTAGCGTTTGACGCTGAAGATCATGCGAATATATTAATTAGCTAAACAATGGGGGTAAATTAAAAGGGTTTATGATTGGTATGTATACCAGTTATAAGTTGATTTTTATTAAGAGAAGGATGCAATAAAACCATTTGATGTTTCGTGTATTTTCAAAGTATGGGAATTTATTCTATATGGCTCCCCGAGACGGACTTGAACCGCCGACCCAGTGATTAACAGTCACTTGCTCTACCGACTGAGCTATCGGGGAATGCCTTAACGAGAGGGGATTTTATAGGCGATACGTTTGCTAGTCAATAGCTTTTATTTAAAAAAAGAGAATATTTATCAAGTTGATGAAAACATAGTCATTTTAAGGGTTTGAGTGCTTGAGTGAAATGATTTGAGTATCCTTTAAAAGACGTTATGATGTGGCAAAGTTAGCGAGTTAATAAAAGTGAGTTTTATGCATTATGACATTTCATTAGATCAAATTGCTGATATCAATACACACCGTAAAGCTTTGAATAAAGAACATGCTGCATTGATTATTATTGAAATGCAAAATGTTTTTCAAGGCGAGATTATTTCGGATAAACAAATAAATCATGTTAAACAGTTAGTTGCATTTGCAGAGCAGCATCACATTAAAAAGATATTTGTGCGCCATAATGATAGCTCGCAAACTTCAGAAAATATGATTCAGTGGTGGGGTGGCGATCAAATTGTTAAAGACAGTCATGCGTGGCAAATTATTGATGAGTTTGATCTAACGGGGGCTGAAATTGTTGATAAGAGTCAATATAGTGCCTTTTATCAAACGAATCTTGATAAGATCTTGCAAGATCATCAAATTAAAGAAGTGATTATTTGTGGTGTGATGACAAATTGTTGTTGTGAGACAACAACTAGAGATGCCTTTATGCGGGGTTATAACGCTTTTTTTGTCAGCGATGCGACGGCAACAGTCAATAGTGATTTGCATCTAGCAGCAATTAAAAATATTGCATTTGGATTCGCGCAGGTAATCGACACTAAATGCCTAATTTCCTCTTGAGATCAGGCGCTACGGTATCAACAGCATTATCGTTGTTTAATTGATTCTCAAGGCTATAAATCACCAGCTGTATTTAGTTTTTCAGGGATAAGATTTGTGAAATTCTATTCACACTCACATAAAAAGTTTGGAGAGTTAGGTGCGCAATATGATGACGCGCTTTGCATCAATCCTTTTAATGAATAAAATGTATCAGTAATCTTTAGTCATCTTTATTTTGTTTAAATCCTCATCAGTTTTCCATACCATAATCATCAGGTCAAGCGCTACTGAGCGTTGATGAACATAAGCAATGATTGTTTAATACAGGATGAGGTAATCGTTATATGTTGCAGGAAAGTACACTACAAAAAATCATACAATTTTCATATCGCTATAAGAAAATTCTACAAACGCGTATTACGGCGCTAAACGCCCTGAATATAGAAAGTTGTTTGATGTTTTTTGCTGATAGTGATGGCAAATTGTTAATGCTAGGAATGCAAGAACAGTTTATTAAAGATATGATAAGTGCTAAACCGGCACTTTTACCTGAGTTATTTAAGCTCTCAAAAATTGAGTTTAGTAATGAGTCATCAACATTAGCGCATTTATTGAGCTTGAAGCAGCAATATATCTCTAATGTAAACAATGCTTTTTCTTATGTCGAACCCTATAACAATGGCATTTTGATTTCGATTTTCTTTAGTACAGATATGAGCAATAGCCAACTCATGAGTGGCATTGATGAAATCAATACTTTTATTGATTGTGTGAAAAAAGAGTTAACAACAACTGCGTGTAGCTACCTTGAGAAGATTGAGTCCAATAGTGATCTTGCAGCATATGTGGAAAGCTATTTCTCACAAGAGCAAGTAAAGCTGTTTCCCAAGGAATATATATCTAGCGAAGGTGTACGCATGTCACCAAAAGAAGCAGAATGTTTGACACTTTATATGCATGGCGCCAGTTATCAGGAAATAGCAGATCGATTGTTTATTTCCAAACACACGGTGAGTAATCATCTGAAGATGATCAAGAGTAAGTTTAATATCAGCACGCCATTACAGCTGGTATATCTATTTAAACTTATCTCAGGTATTTATTCATCAAGCAATAAACTCATTTATGTTTAATCAAAGCAAGGTTTATAAGATATGAGTGAAGCGATAAAAAGTATATTGCACAACCCTATTTGCCTTTTGATTTTAGGCTTAGGTGGTTTTTGGTTGCTTGTGCAGGCAATTCAAAAAATTTACAAAAAATTTATTCAAAATTCGGTTAAGTTAAAGAAGCTCTGGCTTAGCCTAAAAAGTGTGTTTACCTCAAATAGTGGCATTAAAAGTTTTAAACTATTTAAGCAGGATTTGCCATTTGCATTAAGAAGAAAAATGAAGCTTTGCCAGTATTATTTGCATATTAATTTGGCAGAGAAAGGCAGTGTGGTAAAGCACACACAGTTTGAGCATTTTCGTCGTCAATTTTATTTGAAATATAAACCAGATGGTTTGGATAATTATTTTATTGACAATAAGTCATTTATCTATGAAATCGGGCAAGCGCGTCTTGATGAAGATGATAAATTAGAAGTTCTTTTATTAAAGCGCCTATGGAAGAAGATCTTTCGTGGGCAGATTCCTACGATTATTATTAGTCTTGATGTTGATAAGCTTTTGCAGCAAAGCAGTGATGATTTGCAGAATCTAGCGCAACTTATCCGCGCAAAAATTGATGTCATGCAAAAGATTAAAAAACGTCGTCTACCGGTTTGTATACAGTTATCACACACCAAGATGACTGAAGAATCTAGCGCTCTATCGATGGAGCTTCAAAATATATGTATGTATCAGCCAAATGAAGGTGGGCAGCTATTGGAGGTGTTTGCCGATAAACTGATGGCATTAAAAAGTCGATTGATTAATGTTGAAGATAGCCACATCTTTATGAATCAGCTATTGATACTGGATGGGATTAGGCAATCTTTGGGGGTAATGCATGTTATTGTTGATACATTACACTATGAAAATCAAGTGACATTAACACCAAAAATTCAGGCATTATTTCTAGCGCAAGCAGCGCAAAGCACACCAAATATCTTGACCTTAACGTATAAAAAGATACGACAGCCTATTTCACTATTTCGATTATCAGCAAGTACATTAAGTGCTGGGCTCATTGGCTTTATGATATTTTACGCTTTCAAATTACAAAGCAGACAAGTGGCTTTTGATCATACGGCAAATACGGTTGCGAATTTAGTGCAAAATAAGCAAATTTCATTAAATGATTTTGCTGACAAGATGCAAAAAATCACACTGGATTATCAACAAGATATTGCCAGTACACCTATTGCTGATATTTATCCGCAATTTATTTTAATGCATGGAATCAAACAGAAAATTGCTAATAGCATATATCAAAGCAATATAAAGCCATTGATTGAGCAATCAACAAGCGATGTTCAATTAGCTGCATTGCTATTGATTACACATGCAACCAAGCAGAATGAGCGTGATTTTATTCTGCATTATGCCAATGTTTTTTCAAGTTTAAGTCAGCTACCAGAAAAAACGATTCGCTTGTATATTAAATATAATGATAGAGTTCCTACAGATGAATTTACAGGACAATCAATCGATGCGATTCCGTTGGATGATAGTGACAGTTATCAATCTGTTATGGTGGCAATCAATATTATGTTGCAGGATAGTGCGATTAAAATATCGGATATCAAACATTTTTATCGGACGATTTATGATCGTTTTGCATCTAAAATTATACTTAAATCAGCGCTGTATCAATTTCTACCTGCGATGCAGTCACATTTGTCACACAATGAACTAAAATTTTTGCAGCAATTTATTGATAGATTGGGTTCACAGGAGCAAGAGCAAGCACAAAATGCGACTTACCTAAACTTGATTAAACTATTAGCCAATGAGCCTGATTTTGCAGTGGCTAAGGCGCGAGATTTTTCAGATTTGTTAAATGCGATAAGCACAACTATTGTAGAAGGGCAAAGTAGCAACTTGCCTAAGGCATATGGCAGTGATCAATTTAGTTATGGCAATTGGCAGCAAATGATTGTGCGTGCAAAAATTAATACGCTTATTGACGAGTATACACATCACTCAGGTAATTTGTTTTTGTCTCAACATACAGATCCTAACCAAGGATCAACATTATTGTCAGCAAATAATCAGGTCGCTTCAAGTTTCACGGGTAATTATATACAAAATGTGGTTATTCCAGATATTGAAGCCTACAAGCATCTAGTGGCTAAATTAAGCCAAGAGCATATTGATACCACACAGTTGCAGAAAGTCTTTAATCAATCGATTGATCAGTATACGCAGCGCTATATTCAAGCCTATAACCAATTGATCACTCACTTTGACTACAATATAACGAGTGTTGCTGCATTAAAAGTTGCGTTATATAACATGAAGCAGCCGAGTTCGCCATTGTTGGCATTAATTACACAAATCAATAGCAATACAAACTTTGATAAAAGTATGCTGAAATATGACTTTATAAAGCAAATTAGTCAAAGCTTTGCAAGCTATCATCAGCTGCAAAATTTCGATAGCTTATTATTGGGGATAAGCACCAGCAACCAAAATAGTAACGCAGGATTAAGTGGATATATCAATATTATTTCAACACTGCGTAATCAACTGTTATATCAAGACCCAGATAGTTATTTAGCCAATAGTGACGGCATGTCTGCCTTGGCAAATCAAGCATTGGCGATTTATTTAGATTCATCAAGCTCTTATATGCGTTTGACAAACAATGAGCTTGATAAAATCCACATGCCTATAGCGCAGCGTAAGCCATTTGTTCAGATATTTTCAGTGGTATATATGTTAGGAATGCAGCAAGTAGCTAATTATTTTGAGACAGTTTGGAATGAGAAATTGGCGAATATGGTTAATACGATTGAAAACAGCTTTCCAATGCGTTTAACGGCGTCACAAACCATGTCACCTAAAGTGTTAACTAGTCTATTGTCACCAAAAGATGGGCAATTTTGGGATTTGTTTAAGCAAAAATTCGCACAAGTGTTTGTGAATAAAAATGGCATCTGGCAGATGAGAAAAGTGCCTTATGCAGGCGCCTTGAATTTGGCGAGTATTCTTCAAGATGTGCAGCAGATGCAATATATCAGCAATGCACTTTGGAGTAGTGACGGCAAGCCAAAGCCGCTACAAATTATGCTTCAAGCAGAGCCATTTTACCAAAAGAAATTAGCGACCAACTATATCAAGATGACGTATCTTTCATTAAATAATAATTCTGTTGTTGGCATAGATGCAAAACCGCTACAACAAGCCATTGAATATGATTGGTGGAAACCTGCGGAGGTGAGTATTGGTGTGGTATTGAACGACTCGACGAATCAAACGATCAGCAATAATGGTAACTGGGCATTGTACCAATTGGTGAATCAATCGGTTACGGGGAATAATGGCCTGATGACTTGGTATATTCCAGTGAATGGACATAAAGTACCAGTAGCATTTAGCGCGCAAAATATGATTTTCCCATTATCATAAGGTAAGACAGATTATGGCGTGTGTGTTATCAAATAAAACCTTACATAATCTGCAGCAGCATGCAACAAAATTTAGTTTAAGCTATTTGCTAGAGCAGCTGTTTATGCTCGGTTTTGATATTAAAAATATTGAATTTGAAAGTGTTGAAAGTAGCGCTTTTCATACACACACGATTGCTTACTTATATTATGTTGATGATAAAATAATCATTGGTGTGAACTTAGGATGGCTTGCAGCGCAGTCCAAGCTCAAAGATATTGGTTTTTCAGAGGACTTTTTGCAAAGTAAAACATTTGCGCAATATGCTAACCAATGGTTGAAACATATATTGATGTTATTGCATTTGGACTTAATGGTGGAGTCAAAGGATGCGTTTAACGCAATTACTGAAAATAATACTTTGGCATTAAACTCCTATGCTGAGCTTCATTACCAAGTAGCAAGCCTTTTCCCTGAGTATTATTTTGATCTTAAGGTTAATCATGCGAATTCTTTAGTAAGACCAAAACAGATGATTTTAGGACAAGCCATATTGTCTGACCAACATGGGCAGATAGGTCATGTGATTTTTGAAGCAAAAAACAAAATTCAAATCACTTTAAATATTGAAGAAGGTTTAAGTGAGTATGAGATCGTGCGTATTACCCAGCTTTTGCAGGCAAAATGGTGCGCGCACTATGGTAGTTTTTGGCATGGCTATCTTTTGCAATTACATATGAGATTATTGACAAATCAAGAGAGCACCTATTTATCAAGTAGGTTGACGACTACGACAAAACTAAATGCAAGACAGCAGTTGCTCTTTGAGCAAGAACTATAAATCCGGAGATAATAACAAATGAGAAAGATACTACATAAAAGTAAATTATTGATTGTTGCATTTGCTGTGTTGTCATTAGGTGGTTGTGCAATGTTTAGCACTTCACCGACGCTAACACTTAAAATGCATCTAGATAACAATAGTAATAATAGTCAAATTTTGACCGTTTTAGCAGCGCCGATGTCCGAGCAAAGCTTTATCAATACAGATTATGAGAAAGCGTTAAGCTTGGTGGGCAAATCAAGCTCACATACCGTAACGCTCACACCGGATAACTTTGCTGATGGTGATTATGTGTATAAGGTGCCAGCAAATGAACATCAAGGCATGGGTATTTTTGTGTTCTATACCAATGTGGCGAGCAATACGCAGTGGAAACAATATATTCCTGAAGCCTATGGCAAGAAGTATGAAGTGACAATAGGTAAAGATAGTCTATCGAATTTTAGCGCTTAGGAGGCAAAGAAGATGCAACAGGATTTTTTGATTTGGAAAGATATTAGTCAGTTGATTTTGAAATCAGAGTCATATGGCAAGGAGATTGATAATCTGGCGAATGTTGATATTGAAGAAACGATTGAGACAAGAGCCTTTTTTCGTAATGCATTACATCAAATAGCGCAAAAAGTAGAGCGTCTACACAATGCAAAGATTGCTAAATATACAAGTTTTGGCATAGCGGTGTGGTTAGATGAGATACTTGCTGGGATCTATGAGTATGCAGCACACCCTTGGCCTAGCTTGCAAAAGGAGCTTTTTGAGACGACTGAAGGTGGGGTTAAGTTTTACGAGTATGTCGATGATGTATTAGCAAACCCATTTTATCCTAAGTTTATCTATGAGTTGTATTACTGCATGCTAACAGGTGGGTTTAAAGGCAAATATCCCGCGGAATCAGAGCGTTATGCAATTGCTAATTATATTAATAAGCTTAAGGAAATGTTGCAGTTTGAGCATGAGAAGCCACTATTAGAAAGTAATGATTTATCAATACCTTTGGTAACAAAAAGCAGATATTTACGCGTGGCTAATAAAGTCAAGCAATGCTTTAAACAGCACTTAGGCTTAATCTTAGGTGGATGTGTTGCTTTAACATATTTGTTATGCGGTGTTTTAGTCTATTTCTAATCTAAGGAGTCTCTATGCAAGATGTATTAGCACAGAAATTTATCCAGCTTCAGTCTGTATTGGAAAGCGATGTCAAAGATCTTAAAAGAGATGTTTTGCAGTATATCTATAATGCACGTCTTAGGTCGTTTAATACAAGAATTCCCTATTTACAAAGTGCTATTCCATATAAGCTGTTTACTGAGATTAAGCTCAAGCCGTCACAGGTAAATGCTGTGGATTTATTATTGAGTGATCGCATTGAAGCATTAACCAAAGATGGTCAAAAATGCACATTGCATCCGATGTTTAATACACAAATCTTGCCTTGTGAAATCACAAATCGCAGAAGTGATGGTGATAAGATATATTTGAGTCTAAATAACTTGTCTGGCTTTTTTTATCTTGATCAAAACCATATTGATATTTGGTGTTTTGATGAGAATGAAATCCTTTCTAGCAATTACTTTGATGTACTTAAAGAAGCTGAATTCTCGCTAGAATTTACACTGCAAGGTGAGAAAAGAACAAAAAGAGCAGTTGTTGAGAAGCTTCATTATGCCTATATGCATCCACATGAGTATTTAAAAGATCAGTTAAGAGATAGACGGTTTTATCAAGGGTTACGCTTGCAGTTTAATAATGACTTTTATGAAGAGGAAATTAAATCAATAGAGCTTGTCATCGATTTTAAAGGGAAAATGATCGATGTTGAAGAAGGTATATCACTGATTAAGGTTAATCACCTGCCATTGATAAACTATCATATTGATTATGCATTACCCATTCGGGTCGATGGCTCCAAAGATAGCTATCCGATTATTTTAAACCATGAAAAAAATGATTTGTTGTTGCGAGAGCTTGAAGTTAGTTTGATTCAAGAGGCCAAAACTACACGTATATACCCACAAAGTAGCTGTGGTTATGGTGAGCCAAGTTATACTTTAGTGCCAGCTGAGAAATCAATGCATCAAAGATATACGCACATACAGTTTCATAATATCCCATTTGAGCCTGGGATGCAGGCTCAAATAAAGGCTGCATGGCACAGTGGTTATCGCCAGCTAGGCAGACTAGAAAGCTTTAGTATTCCTTCTAAACCGATTGAGTCATTAAAGCTGGCTCCAATCATGAACTTGGAGGCCTCTGCTTCTGTTGTCTTAGACTTTTATGCAATGCAACTGATTCAAAAATTAAGTTACAAGAGAAATATTTTGCATAAAGATTTACTCGACTTAGTCACTGAAATTTTACCACTGCAATATCAACAAGAAAAATTGACACACTTGATAGCATATTTACGAGATGTTGAAGATCAAATTGTGCATATGAATAATGCTAAAGAGATTAGTTTTTGTAAGGATACTGCGCTCAATCGCTATTTAAATACGATGTTTAAGATATTAGTGCAGTTTAAAAATCAGCTGTAAAGAAAGAGGCTATTTTGGCTATACTCAGTCAGATATATTCTTATTAAAATATGACCTACTAGTAAATAAAATAAAGTCACTTTGAAATCGCAGACATATGATTAAATTTATGATCACTCATGATGAGAACTCAATGCTAAAGCAGGAAATAATATGAGTAATGAGCTAACAATTTTAATAAGAATACGTCCTACTTTTTATCAACAGGCTGTTAATGCAGGTCGGTATTATTTAAATGCTGCCTGTTCTTATGCAAGTAGTTATTTTAAACCTTGTGATGAAGATCAAAGAGATCAAACGCTTTCAAATAGTTTGAGCAAAAACTATAAAGGGTTAAAAAACTTTATTACCTTAGATCTTCATCCTAAAAACTTTGAGTTTTATGAGGAGCAATATTTTAGGGGGTGGTTGAACTATTATTACTATCGCAAAAAACTGGATCCGTATACACGTATTAGAATACTTGTGCTAGGGCATGGCGCACCAGATAAAAGTAAAATGCATTCGGATGTTGGTGGAGCAATGGATTGCCAACTAGTTGCTAATTGTATTTACCATTGCTATAAAACATTTAGAAATAAAGCTGTTCAAGAAACAGTGATTGAGGTGGTTTCATGCTCGGCAGCATCGGGGCAGTCAGACTCTATTCATGAAAAAATTTGTAAAATGTTGCAATCTAAAAAAGATTTTTATGGCTCGGTTAGATCTAGCTTGTTTGTATATACTTTAGATGATCAGGCCAACCATGGTGCGGTGGTTTCATTAAGTGATGATGATGGAGTGACAGTTACACAATATACACTTTACTGCCCAATCTTACAAACAACCTCAATTCAAGGCGCTCAATGCAACCACGCTTATATGGAAAGGGACAATCATAGCTATAAAAGTTTTGGTGCACAGCAGAATGGCTTGGCTCACTGGAGAGAGATTAACACCGTTTTTAGCATACTTAAATCAGTATATACATCAGTATATAATCTTGAATTAACTGAGGATACAAAAGATGAGGTGAAATATATTTATGATGTGTTTATTGAAATAGTTAAAGCGTTTGAGCTTTTATTCGAGCAAAGACCGTCACATATGCTAAATGAAGCTTCAGCTAGCAGAAAGCTTGCTTATGCAAGTCATTTAATTGAGCAAGGAATAAGTAAAAAACAAATATCATTAAATCTGGAAGTATTAAAAGAATCTAATTTATTAATTTATATGTTGATGTCAAGGTTGCTTTTAAAAGATAAAAAATACCATCAAAGGATATCTAAATATCATGAGTACGACACTGATTTTAAAGATGTATTAATCAGTGTTTTAGAGAATATTTCGGCATCATCAAAATTATTAGGGCAGCACAGGATTTATGATATTTGTCGAAGACACTACTTAAGCGTCAAAAGCCAGATGGTTTAATGCTTTATAGAGGCATTTGATTGAGTGTTTTTTACAGATTGTAGGAAGTTTGGTATGTGGTTGCGGTAAAAAAAGGTTCACAGAAACTAATTATTATTTCGCAAGTTATGTACTTATTATACTAATGCGCCTGGTGCATTTGATTTTGGATTTGTTAAAAAATTATGGGAGTCGTTTTATGGAATGTTATAGTTGTGGATATATATCGGAAACAAAATATACATGCTCAGTTTGCGGTAAGCATCTATGGCGAGTACCTGAAGAAAGTAGTAGCTCAAGGGTGAGTGGTGGGCGAGAGTTTTTTATTCCTGATGAGGGCTATTCACAAAGACCACTATATCATCAGGATCAAAGGCAGCGCTCTCGCCCACCTACAGCTGTTGGACGAGAGTTTTTTAATCCCCATGAAGAACATTCAAAAATACCAGTATCTTTATATCATCAGCATCTAATGGAGCGCTCTCGCTCACCTGCAGCTAGTCGCTATCATAGTGGTTATGCTGCTAGAAGTGAGCATTCTTATGAGCAACACCATAGAGTAGTCCATAGGCGTGCACAAACGCCCAGTTTAAGGTGCTTTCGTGAAGATTCAGCAGCGGATAAAATTAAAAGTGGTATGCGTGCAACTGAAAATTTGGCTACTGCTGCTAAAATGGTACAGACCACAGGGAATGCTGTTCGTGGTGGATATAATGCAAGGTATCAAGGTGACCAAGTTCCTAGCCATTCCAAGGGGTGGGGGGAGTTAAATGCTGGGACTTTTGCTTTAGGAAGTGTTGGGTTAGTGCGTACTATGGGTAATGCTGTGGCTACAATAGTAGATGATGAGGCTTCAACAAAAAGTCGCTGTGTAGCAGCATCACAGGCGGCTTTAGGAGCTGCAGAAAATACCCTAACAATTATCGCACGCTCTACTACTTCTGCAGCTTCTCATGCAACAACATTAGCTGGTGGAGTAGTTGGTGCTGTTGGCGGTGTGGTGTCTGCTGCTGATGATGTTTCAAAAATCATAAGTTACTGTGAAAAGATCGATGATACTTATATAGCGCTTTATATGGTTAATAAGTACTTTGAAAGGTTTTTACGCTATGGAGTAAGAGGAGCGGTTGATGAAGGTCAGTTGATATCTATCGCCTCATTAAAAGGCATGCTTTCTTGGTTGTTGGTTAAGTATGAAAATGCTTGCGATCGCCGCAAGGTCTCATTAGCGAATAATAGTGTTCAGGCTTGCCTTGGTGTCATCTCTACAATCGCTTTTGCGGCAGGATCTGCTGCAACCGTTGGTGCACTTATGGTAGTTGGTGCTGCTTTTGGTCTCTGCTATCTTGGTTATGCTGGGTATCAGAAATATTCGCATTACCAAAGTAATAGAGAGCGCTTTGCTGAGTATAGGGAAATGGTGCAGTATGCATTTGAAAGAAATGATATTACTGAAAGGCAATATCGTGAAGAAATGCAGTTAATGAGTCTTGCCAAAACACATTCATCAGAACAGCACCATTATTTTGGTAGAACATTTGGAGATTATATGAGAACTAAGATAGCGGCATTCACTTTAGAAACGCATAGTAGATGGCATAATAAGATAGATCGATTTGATGGCTATAATGGGAGGATGATTTTATATATGTATAAGAAAATTTCACAACTCATCGGCTTTGATCCTCAGAGACATGCTAATTATTATCTTTTAATTAAACATAAATTTAATGGACATGTGGTAAGAGATTATGAAATCAATAGTGCTTTTGATCATGATGTAATTAATTTATCATTAAAAATTGATAAGTAATTATTCAATAAAAAGCTGATTTCCCTAAAACTCTTAAGGGATATTAAGGCATGATCCATTGCATTTATTATAATTTAATCTGCCGTAGAGGCAAAAGCTATACGTGTAGGGAGACCTCGAGTTTTATAAATTATAGCATTAGGCCAATATGGCTATGTTTCCGCTGAGATTGGTGAGTTAATATTGATCACATGAAGATCACTAGTTGGTGATTTTATAGTAAGTGTTAAATAAATTGGAGAAACAAATGGCAGTAGTTGATGAAATTCCTAAATCACGTATCACCCTTAAATACCCTGTAGAAATCAATGGCAAAAAGGTAAAAAAAGAATTGCCGTTTAGGATGTTAGTTATGGGGGACTTTTCGTTGGGGAAATCAAAAGATCGTCAAATAGATTTTGATGCCAGAGAGGTGCGTCAACTTGACGGCAAAAATTTAGACAAAACAATTAAAGATATGGGGATCACATTAAATCTTAATGTCGAAAACAAAGTGGATCCTTCCAATGAAGGCTCTATTGATGTCAATATCCCCATCGAAAATATAAAGTCATTTAACCCTACGAGTGTTGCTCAATCAGTACCAAAGATTAAAGCACTGAATTTAATGAAAACATTACTGATTGAGTTACAAGCAATGTCAGATAATAACAAGGCGTTTCGTCGTAAACTTAACGATATTTTAAAGGCACATGAAAGTGCTAACGAACTTAAGTCAAATCTAAATGCACTTGAAAATTACACCTTACCAAAAGCAGAGGTTGCGAATGTGATTGAAGGTGAAATTGATAGCACTGCTAAGGAGTAAATAATGACAGCAGAAAATACACAAACTTTAAGTGCAATTGAAGCTTTACTCAGTTCCGCAAGTTTAAATGCAACAGCCGTTGCACAAACCCCAATGGTTGCTAATGCGTTTTCAAATGTGGAGGAAAACTGCAGTGAGGAAAATCGCCTGCTTGCAAGTCTGGCAGCACTCATGGCAAATGCCGAGGTAGAGGACTTTAGTGCGGGCTTTAATAAATCAATTGCACAGCGAATTATTGATCGCATTGATAATGCCATCAATGATCAAGTTAATGAAATCATGCATCAGCCAGAGTTCAAACATATTGAATCTCAATTCATCTCATTAGCAGACTTAGTGAAAGATACCAACTTTCAGGCCAATATTAGAATTGATTTTTTAGATGCATCTAAAGATGAACTTGCTGAGGACTTTGAATGTAATAGTGTTGATATCGCAGGATCGTCATTATTCAAAAAAGTTTATATTGCGGAGTATGATCAATATGGCGGTGAGCCATATGGTTCAATTATTGGGCTGTATGAATTTGATCGCTCAAATGAGGACTTGGATTGGTTATCAACTATGGGCAAAATATCAGTTGCCTCACATGCACCATTCGTATCAGCAGTTAAGCCGCAGTTTTTTGGCTGTGACTCTGTTGAAGAGTTGTCGCAGATCAAAGATCTTGAGGGGTTAATGAATCACCCTAAATTTGGTAATTGGAATAAATTTAGAAAAACAGAGCAGGCAACTTATGTTGGCTTGACGCTGCCACGCTATGTTTTAAGACTGCCTTATGATCCAGAAATTAATCCAGCCAATAAAGGTTTAAAAGGATTTAAAGAGGAGATTAATCCACTGAATGATCATGATTATTTATGGGGATCAAGTGCCATATTGTTTGCTAAGAATTTAACCAAATCGTTTGAACGCTCTGGTTGGTGCCAGCATATCCGTGGTCCAAAAGCGGGAGGCATGGTTGAGAATCTTGCGACGCATACTTTTGATATTCGTGGAAAGGAGGAGGCAAAGCCACCGGTGGAGTTTGTGATTCCTGATTATCGTGAGTTTGAGTTTGCTAAGTGTGGTTTTATTCCTTTGGTATACAACAAGGGAACAACAGAAGCTTGTTTTTTTAGTGCGCAGTCAGCGAAATATGTTGAGACCTTTGAAGATCCCAAAGACTCTGAAAACGCGCAGATGATTTCAAACCTGTCATACACTTATTCAATTACACGTATTGCGCATTATGTTAAGTCTGTGATGCGTGACAATATTGGTTCAACTGCAGATGCAAACTATATTTCAACAGAACTAAACCGTTGGATTTTTGACTATGTAACGACAGTAATTGATCCAGATGACATCACGTTACAGCGCTTTCCATTCAAGTCGGCAGCGGTCACGGTTAATGCTATTGAGGGAAGGATTGGTTGGTATAACTGTAGTATTTCAGTTTTGCCTCATCTGCAGTTTGAAGGAATGGATGTTACCTTGAAGTTAGACTCTCGTCTTTAATATCTATAAAAGTAAGCAATATATTCTGTCATAAGACAGAGCATCACGGAGCTTTCCGTGGAGATCAATAAAACTCAAATAGGAGAAAAAAATGTCTGGAATAGTACATCAAACAAAAGAATATCGTCATGGTTTTGGACAATCAACATCATATACTCATCCAGGGAATTGGAATGGGTTGCCTGATGGAGTGAGCATGTTAAAAGAGCCGACAAAGTCATGCTTTCGACGCCATGGGGTTTTAACAGGTTTAAGCATTGCAGGTGAAACTTATGATCCAAGTCTAGAGGTTTACTTGCCAGCGAAGGGCAATGAGGCGCAAAAAGCTTGGCCAATGACTTATATGACGTGGGATGGTCAAACTGCATCTCCTATCCATATAGGATTTATAATTGACTTAGCTTCTCATAAAAAAATTGTATCAAGCGCTCAAAATATGAGTAAGGTGGAGGCGAAAATTAAATTTAACTGTTACTGTGCTGATGGTTCGGTATCTGAAGATGATCCTTGGTTTACTGAGTTTAGTTCAGATGATACGGAGTTAGTGGTCGAAATACCTGTAAATGACGGTGAATTAGCTTTTGGACCAGTTGATGGAGTTACAATTGAAAAAGAGGGTAACGTAACTAACGTTGAGTGGCGGATGTCTGTGTTACCGCCTAAGGGCTCATCTGGTAAAGTTATGAGAGCCACAGATAAAGAGGCAAAATTAAGCTTAGCTTGGACAAGGGGCTAGTAAGATAAACACACCAGTATTTAATTTATCAAAATCATTTAGTGCAAAAAAGTGAGTCTAGTATGCATCAAGTCAATTGGAAAAATGGTCAATTACTTTTGCCTCAGCATTTTAATATGATGGGTGATCATCATGTTGCGCTTATTGTTCAACGCTCGAAATTACAAGGTGAAGCTTTTTATGGTTTTGCTGATTTAGTGATTGATCGTGACTTGTGCGCAATGGGTGTTATCCGCTTTAAAGTGCTTAAAGCAATTGATGTTTGTGGTCAATATTATGAATTGCATAATAATCTCAGTATTGAAGAATGCTTGCTAGATGAGCTATTAAAGACGTCAAATAAAGAGGTTTATTTACATGTTTTCTCTGCAAAACCTAAAGAGATATCGGTCGTCGATCATCAAATTGAGATTAAAAGCTACAAGGCAGTTTTGTCTAGCGCTCCCACTATGGATGGAAGTGTTAGTAGCTTTCCTTTTTGTAAGATTTCAATGCTGCCATCTGGTAAATGTGAGCTTAATGCCTTAGCAAAAACGCCTATTTTAAGTTTTTATAACAGTCTATTTTGGGAAAGCTACAAAGATCAGATTAAAAGCATTGTTTTGTCGATCGAGGCGCGAATTAAAAATGACTTACTAAATCATATTTCAGCCAGTAAATATGTGATGGCGCAGACAGTTTTGATGCATAGTTATCGTATTGATAATTGCATGATGACCATGGAGCAAGGTGGTCGGTCATCACCTGATTATTTGTTTCAACATTTATATGATTTTTATCTTTGTTTTTGCAATTACATCGATGATGAGCCTATTACTGAGCTGACATATCAGCATAACACATGCTGTAAGTGTTTGAATGATCTGGTTGAACACTTAGGTTTTATCGCCAAATATGAAGTGAAAGAAGCATCATTGTTAGCTTTTAATAAAGGTATGCGCTATATAGAGCTCAAAGAAATTCCAGAGATTATTTTAGGTTCAAATCGAGTTTACTTACTCATTCAAGAGTTAACTAAAGATTTTAATATTGATGATATCAAAGTTGCCAGTAGTGAACGCTTACCTGTAGTGCATCAAAAAGCATTGCCTGGTTTGCAATTAACCCATGAAAAAGAGACATTATTTTCGCATATTTTTGATGCGAATACCCAAATCTATAAAGTGGAGGCAGGTCGAGAGTGGGACAATGTGATTCATTATGGCAATATGGCCATGACAACAACCCCTCAGCTTGAAAATGCCAAGATCTTTTTATACTCACCGGACTATAAGGTCGAAAGGAGCGCGCTATGAGTGAATGTATTGATTTTGCTGAGCTATTAGCCAGTGAGGATGTATTATCACAAGTTGATTTATCTGAGATCGTTGACTGGAGCCAAAAGGGCGATTATATAAAATGTATGGAGATGTCGATGTCAAAGTTAGCCGAAGGTTACTTTGATATTCGTTTGGTATGTTATTACCTTTTTGGACTTTGCCATCAAAACTTCAATGAACATGCGATATACGCTTTTGATAGTTTGCATTTTATCTTGCAAGATCGTTATGAAATACTGCAACCATATAAGTTTAAACCTCGCCAAATTGAAAGTGCTTTGGGGTGGTTTGTTAGTGGGGTGATGGATAATTTAACTTATCAAGAAAGCCAGAAATCGCGTTTAAGTATTGCAGAAGATGTTGTCAATGCTTTTGACTTGCTTGTGGTTTGTATCATGCAATTAGCCCCCAGTTTGCAAGACAGCTACAAGAAGTTACAACATTTTCTGCAACAACGATTAGCTAAAGCTGTTGTAGAGTCTCAGCTGAAGGATAGTGATGAGCATGAGTCTGCAACAGAAGTGGATTTAGATGCCAATGAAAGAAAAACTCAAGTCGCATCAGTCTCATTAAAAGAGGCATCACAAAAATGGTTTAATTTGCTAGCGAAGCTTGAGACGTTTGATTTATTAAAGGCCAAAGGTCAGATGACTGCTGCCGCTGCCTTATATCATCATATATATAAAGAGCTATCACAGTTTAATCCGTTACAGTATTTCCCAAGTATTTTTATTGGGTTTTATCAGCAAAGTTTTGATCCTAAGTTTCAAACATTGGTTAATTATATGAATGATAATCTTAATTCGTTGCAATGGAGTATTCTTGAGAATATTATTCATTCGGACCATAGGTTATTGTTAGATCAAACGTTTGATAATAATGGCAGTGCTGTTGATAAGGAGATCTTTAATGGACTTATTGCCAATACGCCAATGCCAAGTTTACAAAAATCAATGCATGAGCGCTATGACTATGAGAGGGATCAATCACCACAACAACCGTTCCAAGAACGTGAGAGTCATTACAACAACGAGTTTATACGTCAAGATTAAAGGTGATTATGGTGGAAAATGAGTTAGCATCTTCTGAAAAATCAATATGTCCCAATGCACAAAATTGCCAAGGAAGCTGTCATAACCAACAGGTTGAGACATTATCAAATAATTGGCAATATGCTTTGATGGGGGCGTATGCGGCGACTGATTATCAGCCCCCTACTCAAGATACTCCCGCGTTTGATTCAAATGAATCATGTGGGGAAAATGCTAACGATTATGACAATATGCTCAAGCAGTCGTTGTTGGATCAAAGTAGCACATATCAGTCAAGCGTTGATCAAGTTGCCAATATGGATGCTATAAAGCAAGGTGTAAGTGATCAGCGATCACAGTTATATGCGTTAAAGGCAAACGCTACTTTCACTCAGCCTGAGAGACCTGAGTTAAGTAGTGCAGGATCACCTGCTCAAATACAGATGATGATAGCAAATAGTCATCTAGATGCTCTTAAGAATTACAAAGGTGCTATTGAGAATTGTCCAGATGATATGCTCTCTGAGCAATTAAATGCACAAAGCAATATGGGTTTAAACCAACAGGCACTTACTCAGCAATATGATAATGCATTACAACAAAGTATTACAGGGCATGCGCAAGCATCTCGTTTCCCGCAGGCAAATCAATTTATGTTGTTGCAACAAAGCTATACCTCAGCAGTCAGTAGCTTGATGCCCTTTGCGCGTAGTCACTCGGCGTTAAATGCAAATATTGGTGATTTTCAACAACGTATGAATGATACCTCTAGCGAATTGATGCAGCTGTATGCGATGCATAGTAGTGCTCAGTCAAATCAAGCCGATGTAAATGCTCAAATGACAAAGGTGCAAACGAGCATAGCCAATACACAAGCAAGCTTTAATCAAATCAATGCGACCTGTCAAAACAATGATTTATACCAACAGTCATTGCAAACGGAAGCAGGTATCTATCGTGCGCATATTGAAGCCACTCAAGTGAATTATCAGCTTTCGCAGATCAAGCAAGACTCATCCACTACAAACGCCATAGCAAATGATGATGATTTGCAGCAGCGAATAAGCTATATATCAACGCAAACGCAACACATAAGTCGTCAATATTGGGCGGCGCAGTCAGCAGATGCTTCAACACAATATCAACCGCTAGCAACGCTAAATAACCAATTACAGCAACATCAATTATCAGAAGATAGTATCAATCAACAGATGATAAAAGCATTAAATAATGCGCAAAATGCAGCTGATATCATTAATAGTGCCAAAGGTTGCAAAGACTTTGCCAATCGATCAGGAAAATATGCGCAAGCTTTAGATCACTTAAATACTTCTTTAACACAATTAAATCAACATGCTGCTACCATAAGTAATGGCTATCAGCAAACATTAAATGATCAGTTGACTCAGGCAAATGAGCAAATGAATGGTTTGCAAAATGCGCATGCGCAGCAGCTTGCCGCATTGAGTGGTTGCATTAATGACAATAAATCAATGTCGCAAGCACAAGATCATTATGCGCAGTCATTAGGTCACTTTAATCAATTGCAAAGTCAAATGAAGTCACAAGCAATAACCGCTCTTAATGACTCGCCACAAAATGGAGAGAAAAGATTAGCGCAAATACAAGCATTACAAGATAAAGCAATGGCAGCATATGCAAAGGCTCAAGCTGACTATGCCAAGCTTAAGGCGGCATATTTAGAAAAACTTGCTGAGATTCAAGCTGCTGCACAGAAAATGCAAAGTATGTTAAATAGTAAGCTAAATGCAACCAATGCGATGACACAAAAGCTATCTAATCAAGTGTCGCAAACTTTCTGTAATGTCAACCCAATGGTTTCATTAAGTCAATCAGCGTCTATTAATGAAATAGCAACGTTACAACCAAGCACATTAAAGAAACTCAATCAGCTCAACACAGAGTTAATAAAAGCACAGCAGAGTATGAGTGGGCTCACAAGCCAAAGTAGTTCGGCACAGTTGACACAAAATCTGGCAGTGATTAATCAATCACAGGCACAAGTAGCTGCGGTACTTAACGATATGCAGCAGCAAGTTAATAAGCAGATTGCAGCGACAAAGCCTAAGCTATGCCCTCTATTATCAACAGGTGTTGATGTGATGCAGTCCAAGGCAGATAATATCAAACAAAGCCTCATGCAAGCACGCATGAATTTTCCAAGTTGCCCACATGCAACAGATCAAATAAATGATGCCTATCAGCAAGTTAATCAATTACATTCAAACTTTCAACAGGCTCTAAACCCATCACAAGATCAAGTCGCATTACCACAAAACCTACTTCAGCTACGTGATAATGCACTGAATATGCAAGCAAATGGCAATAATTTACTAGTTAATGGTCAGACTGCTATGAATACAAGTGTTACACTTGGTCAATCGGTAAGTTTAAATACACAGGCAATGGCAAATTTTCCTGCAATGCCAAATGAAGGAAGCCTATTAGCATCAATGCAATTGCCACCCTTGCCAGATCTAAATAGTTTATTACCAAATAATGTCGTTATTCCACAAGTAACGGATATGCTTAATCAGCTAACTGCAGCATTAGGCTGTGTGATGAGTGCATTTGCAACACCTAGTGGTAGCGGTGAGAAAATGGTTGCAGTATCATCAGGTGCTGAGATTCGTTGTATGATGGGGGCGGCTCCCTTGCCATTAACAGTGCTTCCTTTTGGTGTGAATCTATCTCCTGGGAAGCCGGCAACTTTACCGATCAATATGATTCCTTTTTTGAATGTAAAACCGTTTTCACCATGCACAAATCCAGCAAATCCATTGGTGATTGCCTCTTTGGGAGCCCCATCAGCTTGTATGCCATTGACGTTACCATGGTTTCCTTTGGCAACGATGACGCAAGGATTAAGCATGCCTTTAGTACGTCAAAATAGTCAATTGCACTGTGCCTTTACTGCAATGAGTGGCATGGTTACCGTGGTAAACCCAGGGCAAGATGCCATTGAAGTGGCTTAAGGTGAAAAAATGGCAACATTAAATACGGCTGATATTACCCTTGCTGCGAATGTGCCAAGCATTACATTGACAACCCAACTTAAGAATAGTGAGGATCAATATCAATACTGCCTTGATGCAAAAGCTAAACTATCTAATGAATCAGTACCAGAAGGCACGATTCAGAAAAAAAGCAAACAAATCACGCTAACTGCCGATGAAACGCTTACAGCTCAAGTAAAAAACACAACTTTAAAGCTAAGTAGTGATGAAGCATTTATTGAAATCGGTAGTGCGAAATTCGATATTAAAGATGGTGAGATTTCAATCTGTGTGGGGAGTTCTAAATTAACGATTTCAGACAGTTCGATCACAATCAAGGCAGAAAATATTGAGCAGGATGGGCAAAGTATTAGCATGAAAGGTAATTCAATTAGTGGTAAAGCGCCACAGGTTAATCTAGGTCCATAAAGCCACTTTGGCTATGTTCTTTTCTCTCAAAAAGGATATGTTGAGTATAGGTTAATAAATAGGTTGAAATAAATGGCATCTTTCGACACTCAGCTATTGCAAATTCAATTAATTCCATTAGATAAAAGCAATAAAGCACAACAGGATAAATTGCTTGAGATTAATGGCTCTTTTATTCATCAATTTACATTGGATATGCAAGTAAGTGGTTTTACTGGAGACTTAACACTGATTCCTTTGGATTATGATAAAGCATTGATTAACTCAGTCAAAGATTTGATGATGAAAGGTGCGGTTAAAATTAATATATTGATTCAACAAAAATTAAATGTTGATAGCCAAAGCAGTCAAGTAGAGCAGCTTCTTTTAAGTGGTTACTTAACTGAGTATCAACCGTTAACTATGGAGTACTTAGATTTTAATAGTCAAATAGACACCAAAACTAAAAAACCTGTGATCACATCTATGCGTCAGCGCTTAAGATTGAAATTTACTGACCCATTGCAATATTGGTTAAAGCAATCAAGTAAACGCATGGGATTTAAGGATAAAAGTTATGGTGATGTCATCGCCGATATCATGTCACCATTTACAGCACTATGTACCTTGACCGTAGATGAAAAGCTCGCGGATTACCAAACGAAAAGACGCGTTATTATCCCTTGTGTGCATGGAAAGAATATAAGTCATTATGAATATCTAGTGTTTATTGTTGCGCACTATGGTGGTGTGTTAGCCCTTGATTATCAGGCGATGCAGGAGGAAAAGCCAAGTGTGGTGCTGTCAAAGGATTTTGATGGTAGTGTGATTAGCTGGCCTGCGATAAAGACGCCAAAATATCAAATAAAAGCGCTTGCGACAGATGAAGGCTCCAAATCCAATACAAATTTGGTTTTTAGCGATTGGCAGCAGTTGATTAATATCAAACTTGAAAATATCACAAAATCACAAACAGCAGATCAGGTGATTAATACCTTCCCTGAATTAGTAAAAAGCTATCCTGAGAGTGCTGAGGATAAGCCAATATGTATTGTTAATAGACGCATATCATCTGCCGTTGAAGATGATGCTAAAAAACAAGCAAATCAGCGATTAAAATTTGAGACAACTCAGAAATTGCCATTGCAGCAATTAATAATGCAGTTTGATGTATTACCAAGCTTTATAGGGCGAATATTTCCACTTGATCAAATGGATTTGAATTTACCGTTAGCTAATGGTGAAAGCTTAAATTTATTCGGCGATAAATCTGCTCAAGTGCATTCATTTAAATTGATGATGAGTCTTCATCAAGCAAACAATGAGGGTGTTCGTCTTGGAAAGGTGAAAGCCGCAGATCTTAAAAGATATTATTCAGCAACGCATACGCTTGTTTCAGAGTATGTGTTTACTGACCCCAAAGAGCAAGATCTTGCGTTTACGCCCAAAGTGAGGGATATGCCATTAATAACGACAGAGGGGGTTGTTGTCGGCAGCTCAGATGCAAATCAACAGCAAAGTAATAAATCAGCACAATATTTATATGTGGTAGATAAAAATAAAAGCCCAGCAATTGACGGTATGAGTTTAGATCAATTGACAAAAGATGAGCTATGTTATTGGGTTAAATTGCCTGAGTTTAACAATCTACTGATACAGGTTCCTGTTAGTGGTTATATCACACATGCTCAATATCATTTGCCATTGAAAGTAGGCACAAGGGTAATGCTGAAATGTAACCCTGAATATGTAATGCTTGATGGCATTATTGCAACGAAAATTATAAAGCCCATTGAGGCGTCGACTCAGCTTGAATCGTTGTTTTGGGGCGCAGATCAGGAGATGTCACTCCAAGCAAGTACTGATAAGACAGGCAAAAAACAAAAACTCAATATGGGGATAGATTTAGGTGAGAATAATGAAAAATCAAACTATAGCATTGAGTTTGATGCACAAGCTAATACCACTAAGATTAGTGCAACAAGTGCAGGTGAATCAGGGAGTTAAGACGTTTTTACTGTTTCTTTAGTGGATAGTAATCAGGTATCCATTGTGCGTTGTTAACGAGTTTCTCGACATCAGCTTCTTTGGCTTTGATACTTGATAAGCCTTCTTTAATCGCTTGTTTAGCAACAGCGATAGCGACCGCTTTGCTAACAATGGTGGCATCATGAATTGGTGGTAATACTGGATTGTTAACGGATTGATGCAGTGGTGAGAAGCTCGCTAGTGTTTCGCTGGCAACGCGAATCATACCATCAGACATCTTGGTCGCTTTAACAGCAATGGCACCTAATCCAAGTCCTGGGAAAATGAACGCATTGTTGCCTTGAGATATCTGGTAAGTTTTTCCTTGATAAACAACAGGTTCAAATGGACTGCCTGCGGCAATAATGGCTTTGGCATTGGTCCAGTTGATGAGATCTTCAGGTGTTGCTTCACAGTGTGAATTTGGATTTGATAATGGCATGATAATCGGGCGCTCAATATTTTGCGCCATGGTAGTGACAATCGGTTTGTTAAAAGCACCTTTAACCGTTGAACAACCGATTAAGATTGTGGCTTTAGCATTTTGCACGACTTCAAGCAATGAAATATTTTCCTGATTATTGATATTCCAATTCTTAAGTTGCTTTCTTGATTTAGCATAGGGCTTTTGAAAGTCTGGTAAATCAGGCATATCATCAACGACAAGACCAAATCGATCAATAATATAAAAGCGATCCAAAGCTTGCTTTTTTGTCATGCCACTGGCAATAAAGGCATCAAGAATCTGATCCATAATGCCGCAGCCTGCGGTGCCGGCACCAAACATTACAACTTTATGATCCGTAAATTTAGTTTGGGTGGCTCTGATGGCTGAAATCACATTAGCTGTAGCGACAATCCCTGTGCCTTGCATATCATCATTGAATGTACAAAGCTGGTCGCGATAAGTCTCTAAAATCGCGCGCGCATGACCTCGACCGAAGTCCTCCCAGTGCAAATAGACATTGGGGAAGTGCTTTTTTACACTTATGACAAATTTTTCGATAAATTGATCATATTTTTTGCCGGTGATACGTGGATGGCGCGCGCCAAGATACATCGGGTCATCTAGTAGCTTTTGGTTGTTGGTGCCAACGTCAAGTTGTACAGGAAGCACATTGGCAGGATTGATGCCCGCACAAATAATATAAACCATCAGTTTGCCAATGCTAATATCCATGCCGCCAATGCCCCAGTCGCCAATACCAAGGACAGCCTCGCCATCGGTAACAATAATAAAATCAATCTGTTGCTTTTTGGCGATATTGCTGAGGATCTTATCCATTTGTTTTTGTTCATCATAGGCAAGATAAACGCCAGCAGGGCGTCTGAATTCGCTAGAGTATTGCTCAACGGCATCACCAACCGTTGGTGTATAAACAATCGGCAATACCTCGTCGATATGTTGTGAGCAAAATTTATAAAAAAGCGTTGTATTGCTATCATGCAGGGTATTTAGAAAAATATTTTTCTGGATATTGTCATTTTTCTCTTGAAATTGACGATAGACACGCATCAATTGTGAAGATAGGCTTTCAACTTGAATTGGCAATTTACCGTGTAAATCAAACGCATCACGCTCTTCTTTGCTAAAGGCGGTGCCTTTATTTAACAGTGGATTGTCCATCAGTTCATGGGCAGAAAGGGAAGTTTGAATTTCTTGTGTTTGCCCGTCTTTATTGGTAATAACTTTAAACATATAAGCTCCTTGCTGTTTGGTGTAACAGTTATGAGTATAGGTTTATAAATGCTAAGCGCAACGTTAGACAGCTAAAATAAAGCAATAAAAAATGTTAAGGAAAACAGGGTAATGATTAGTGAATACGAAAAGATCTTGTTAATACTTCTTCAATAGGGATGAATCCACCAAAAAGCTCATCTTCTTGGTTGGCAATGGTCATTTCAAATATCCATAGGAATTGTTCTTCAGTAATGGTGTGCGTGCCAAGGGATATGATTTGTTCAATAATAAACTCAAGCTCATGCGATTGAATGTCACCTGCTAAGTAGGCTTCAAGCAAGAATCGCAGGCTTTCTGTTGGAATAATTGCCTTTTCTTGTGGTGTAAAGACACGCACGGTTTCAGGGTGATAGTCTGCTCTTGGCTCGTCATTGAATTTGCTGAAACGTTCAAGCCAAGCAATTGCCTGCTCAATCGCCTGTGGTGCAAGACCTGCTTTTTGCAATTCATGTAATATCTCTTGTGAGTTTGTCAATTTGACCATATCACCATCGAAGTAGGGCAAATCGCTAAACAGCGACATGAGAACTTGTAGTATAGGGGCTTTGTTGTTCATGTTACCTTATTAGATTCGTTTATATCCGCCAGGAACTGCGCTAACAAGCGCTTCCATCTCAAGCTCAAACAGTATGCCAGTTATTTTTGCGTATGTTAAGTTGGTCGTGTCGATAATTTTGTCAATCGTGGTACAACTTGAGCCAATGCTGTCAAAAACAAGCTGTTGCTCGTTGGTGAGTAATAATGATTGTTGAAAGGGTGTTTGCGAAGTATTGAGCGTTTGTGTGAGATTTAGCTCATCAATGATATCTTCTGCTGAACAAACAAGTTTTGCACCCATTTGAATGAGCTTATGGCAGCCATGACTTTGGCTGTGAAATATATTGCCTGGAATAGCGAAAACATCGCGGTTTTGCTCAAGAGCATGCATTGCCGTGATCAATGAGCCACTTTTGTGCGCTGCTTCTATGACAACAACACCAAGGCTTAAGCCACTAATCAATCGGTTTCTTTTAGGAAAGTGAAAGCGCTTAGGTGCTTGTCCTAATAAAAACTCAGAAATAACCAAACCCTGTGCTTGAATTTGAGCATAAAGGTGACGGTTCTGTGCCGGATAACAGATGTTGACGCCAGTGCCAAGTACGGCAATGGTCTTGCCATTTTGATTAAGTGTTTCTTGGTGTGCCAACGTATCAATGCCAAGCGCCATACCACTATTGATGGTAAGTTTGGCTTGTAACAGATTAGGGATCAGTGCCTTGATACATTCACTGCCGTAAAGACTGGCTTGGCGCGTGCCAACAATAGCAAGTTGCAGTGTGTTTAAAAGGGCAATATCGCCAATGGCATAGAGGCTTAATGGTGGATCGCTGATTTGTTTTAATTGTGGCGGGAATACTAGATCAGTAAGATGAATCAAATGATGTTTATCAGAAGATTGAAGCCAAGTTTCAAGTTTTTTGAGATAAGGCGTGAATTTCTGCTCTTGAATAAAAGTAATCGTTTCATGATTTAAATTTAAAGCGTGTTGATAATTATGTGGTTTGGCAAGAAAGTCATCAATGCTAACTTCAAGGCTCACAAGTTTTTGATAGTGCTTAAAAGAAAATCCAGGGATAGTGTGTAAAACACTAAAGCTCATGTTTTGCATGGTGTTTGGGGAGTTGAGTTAATACTGTGCTGCCAATCATAACTTCTTGTTGAGCGTCAGTTACGAGTGCTATAGCATGATGGTTAGCAAGTCGATAGACAAATCCTTGCCCTAAAAACTGTCCAGGGATGGCATAACCATCAACTTTTTTAGCAGGTGATTCAAAATAAACGCGCATACCCATTTTAAGTCCGGCGCTTTGTCCTGTATTGATTAAAACAGATTGATAGGTCCCGGCAAAATCAGCTTCACCCTCTAGTTGTGTGACTTCACCGCTGATATTGCTATCAGCGACAATTTCATCGTTAGGTAGTTTTGTTTGCACTAAATCAGAAGGTAGCGCATGATCACCGATATTAATCTCTTGGGTAATATTCATAATGCGCATGACTAGTGTGCCTTGGTAGTTGCTAATAAATTCAGCCTTGCCAAGGCGTTTGAAAATATAATCGTATTTATTCTCAGCATAAGGAATGCTATTGACATGTGAAAAAATGTAGTAAAAGGGTGTTTCATTGGTTTTGGAAACATAAACAGTGTCACCAGAGCTGACAAGAGTTTGCCCTTTTGATGAGGCAATGATTTTGGCTGCATCCCTCAAAGGAATGTCAGATAAATAAAAATTACTAAAAAAGGTATGATATCTTTCATATAAAGATTCAGCATTTACGGGTTTGCTTAACAGTGAGACTAATGAGAAAAAGACGATAGACAGTAGCAGTTTGTGTGAAATACTGCTAAGTGATGCTTGTCGTGCAAAGGAATATTTGTGCATTTTTTATAAATCTCGTAGAATGTGCGCGTTAGTAATCTGCTAAAACTCTAGCCTAGATGTTGGGGAAAAGCAAAAAAAGCACAACTAAAACGAAGGAATTCCATGAAAATACAAAGAGATAGCTTTGTAAAGATGCATTTTAAAATCCGTTTAAAAGATGGATCCATTGCTGAAGATACGAAAAACTATGATCACCCATATGTTTTTCAAATGGGCAAGGGCACGTTTTCAGAAAAAGTAGAAAATGAGTTACTTGGTTTAGAAATTGGTGCTAATCGTAAGATGATGTTGATGCCTGAAGATGCTTTTGGTCAAAAACATCCGGCGATGATTTATGAAGTGCCAAGAAAAAGATTCCCAGAAGATATGGAATTAGAGCAAGGTCTAATCGTTGCCTTCTCACAGAAAGATGGGACAGAATTACCTGGTGTGATCGTTGAGATTCATGAGCATGATGTGACGGTTGATTTCAATCATCCATTATCAGGGCAGGTGATTTTGTTTGATGTTGATATCTTAGAGGTTTCAGATAAGGAATTTGCCTAATGAAAATTATTTTAGCCAACCCACGGGGATTTTGCGCGGGTGTTTCACGCGCTGTTGATGTTGTTGAACGTGTGCTTGCATTGGAACCTCATCCTGTCTATGTGCGCCATGAAGTGGTGCATAATCGTGCGGTGGTTGAAAGCCTTAAAGAAAAAGGGGCAATTTTCGTTAAAGAATTACATGAAGTGCCAGATCATGCCGTGTGTATATTTAGTGCGCATGGTGTGTCGCAAGCGGTAGAGGAAGAAGCAAAGCGTAAAGCACTTAAAATTTATGATGCGACCTGCCCATTGGTGACAAAGGTGCATAAAGAGGTGCAAAAGGCCAGTAATATTGGTGTCGAATGTGTGCTTATAGGGCACAAAGGACACCCTGAGGTTGAGGGGACACTTGGACAATATAAAAATGACTACAGTCAGATCTATTTGGTTGAAAATGTTGATGATGTGGCAGACTTAGATGTTCAAGATCCAACAAGGCTTATTTTTGCAACCCAAACAACCTTATCGGTTGATGAAACAAAAGATATTATTGCTGCATTAAAGGCTAAATATCCTGAAGTCAGTTCACCAAAAAAAGAAGATATTTGCTACGCCACCCAGAATCGCCAGAATGCAGTAAGAGAATTGGCTAAAGAGGCTGATATTCTTTTGGTGGTAGGCTCTAAAAATAGCTCTAACTCAAACCGTCTGCGTGAGCTAGCTGAGAAAGAGGGGGTAGATGCATACCTGATTGATAATAAGGATGACATTAATCTTGAATGGTTTGCTCATAAGCATAATGCAGGTGTTACTGCTGGGGCTTCGGCGCCTGAGTATTTAGTGCAGCAAGTGGTAAGCTTCTTGCAAGCACACTTTGCCGATGCCTATGTTGTTGATTTTGAAGGCGTTAAGGAAGAGGTAACTTTTCCTTTACCAAAGTTATTAAAGCAAACTAAGCTTGGCGGTGTGAAAGCCAATAACAGTAACGTGTAAGGATAATGCGATGAAAGATGACCAATCGTTAGATAAACAAGTGACGCAGCGCATTAAAAGTATCTATATTCTGCCAAATTTATTCACTTCAGCGAGTTTGTTTGCAGGGTTTTATTCGATTATTGCTGCATTTAACAGTCATTTTGTGCTGGCGTCAGTGTGTATTTATATTGCCGCGATCATGGACTCATTAGATGGACGTGTTGCGCGTTTAACCAATACACAAAGCGCATTTGGTGCGGAATATGATTCACTGGCTGATATTGTGTCATTTGGTGTGGCGCCTGCTTTGATTATCTATTTCTGGGCAGTAAACCATTTAGGACAATTTGGCTGGGCAGTTGCATTTATTTATTTGGCGTGTGTTGGTTTACGCTTGGCGCGTTTTAACACACAGCTTGATGATAACAGCCCTGATAGTAAACGCTATTTTACAGGATTACCGTGTCCGGCATCCGCTGCAACGATTGCTGGATTTGTGTGGTTTTGCAATACCCTGGGACACACATCCGCTGAAGGATGGGTGACATTTTTCGCAACGATTATCACTCTTTATTTATCAGCGATGATGGTAAGCAATATTAAGTTTAGAAGCTTTAAAGATTATGACTTAAAGGGCAAGGTGGTCTTTACACAAACAGTATTTGTCGTCTTTATCATTGCGATTATCTTTATCGATCCATCGGTTACTTTGTTTGTGATATTTATGATTTACGCGCTATCAGGCAGTATTGCGCGAGTTTTTAAAGGTAAACAAACAGCACAGGTTAAATAGGGGTATTATTGCTTGGCGTGTAGATTGTCACCGACAAGGTGCTTTATGACCATGCCAGCAATCGTTAGCCCAAACAATGCCGGCATATAGCTAATCGTACCATTAACAGCACGGTCGCGACTATCGCCATCAACGGGCTCAGGTGGAAGCGGTGGTAATGAACTCTCTGTCGAGTATACGGCAAGAATGCCTTTTTTAACTTTGAGGCGACGCAAGCGAATACGCACGAATTTGGCGAGTTTACAAATGCTTGTTTGATAGATGTCAGCGACTTTAATTTGTGTCGGGTCAAGTTTACCACCAGCACCCATGCTTGAGATAACATTGTATCCATGCTCATGGGCATAAGCGACAAAGGCAACCTTGCACACAAGGCTATCAATCGCATCAATGACAAAGTCGTAGTGTTTATCAAATATAGGTGTCATATCATCTTTGCGAATAAAATCATCGATAATATTAACCTTGCAATTGGGGTTAATATCTAAAATGCGCTCGCGCATGATTTGGGCTTTTTTCATGCCGATATTTGAGTTTAATGCGACTAATTGGCGATTAAGATTAGATTTTGAGACAACATCATGATCAATTAATGTGATTTCACCAATGCCAGCACGCGCTAAGGCTTCAGCGGCGAAAGAGCCAACACCACCGACACCTGCAAGTAATACATGTGATGTTTCTAGTCGTTCAATACCATCATCATTGACAAGAATGGCTGTGCGTTCAAAAAGTCCCGTATGTTTCATTGAAAATTAAGTAGTTATTTTTTGCGGTAGTATGCCAGATAAACACTATAGATGCATTAATCTTGGCTAAATAGTGCGTCAATAAAGTCATCGGCATGAAATGGGCGAAGATCATCGATCTTCTCACCAATACCAATAAAGCGAATGGGTAATTGGAGCTTTTTAGCAATAGCGAAAATAACGCCACCTTTGGCTGTACCATCCATTTTAGTAAGCGTAATGCCGGTAACTGAAAGGATTTTATTAAATACCTCTGCTTGCATAATGGCATTTTGCCCAGTACCTGAATCCAGTACCAGCATGACTTCATGCGGAGCCGTATCATCAAGCTTTTTCATCACACGTGCGACTTTCTTAAGCTCTTCCATTAAATTATCTTTGTTATGCAGGCGTCCTGCGGTATCAGCAATGACAATATCAATATTTCTTGATTTGGCTGCTTGTACTGCATCATAGATAACTGAAGCGCTATCAGCCCCCGTGTGCTGAGCAATAACAGGGATATGATTGCGCTCGCCCCACACTTGAAGTTGCTCAACAGCAGCTGCGCGAAAGGTGTCACCTGCGGCTAAAATCACCGACTTACCTTCGGTTTGGAATTTCTTAGCAAGTTTACCAATTGTCGTCGTTTTACCAGCACCATTAATACCAATCATTAGAATAACATATGGCTTATGTGCGCTATCAATCACTAATGGCTTCTCAGAAGGCGTGATAATTTCCTTGAGCTTTTCTTTAATAAGATCGGTAAGTGCTTCAATGGTTTGTAGCTCATTGCGACTGACTTTGTTACGCACCGTCTCCATGATTTCCTGAGTTGCTTCAACACCAATATCTGCGGTAAGTAGCTGCATTTCAATATCATCGATTAGATCATCATCAATGACTTTTTTACCCAAGAGTAAATCACCAATGCCACCACCGAGTTTTGAACGTGTTTTTTTCAAACCATCTTTTAAACGCGCAAATAGTCCACGTTTATCCTTGTTAGCTGTTTCAACTGCAATGTTTTTTTCTTTATGGTCTTTTGTTGATGTCTCTGTGTTAGCGGGTGCTAATGACTCAGGTGTTTGAATATCAGTGTTTGTTTTAGGCTCGGCTTCTGCTTCAACTGGTGTTGAAACAGTTGAGGTTTCTACTTCATTTACAGTTTCTTGCTGAGGCTTTGCTTCTGTTGCAACATCTTGTTGTATTTGCTCTTCTTGAATAGTATGCGCATCAGGACGTTTGATTTTTTGTTCATTACTACGTTTAAAGCGGTTAAATAAACCCATGTCGATCAAAGTATAAATTTAAACTAGATGCATTCTGCATGATGCCTTAGGTCTTTTCAAGTATGCTTTATTGTTATTTGCGATCAATACCAAAGAAATCTGGGTATTGTTTAATGGAATCATTGATTTGATAATAATCTGCTTTAGTGTCAGTGCATATATGAGCTTTGATTTTGAATACAGCGTTTTTGTTATCAATTGCACTTAAGGCAACGCTGGCATAAGACTGTTTATCTTTACTTATATTGTAGAGTCGACTGCCACAATGACTGCAAAACATGCGTAGCAAGTCATGTGATGATGCATAGCTTTTTAAATATTCCTTGCCATGCTCAATCATAAGGCTTTGAGGTTTTATGGAGAGTTGTGCAGCAAAGGGCGTGCCGTGTGATTTCTGGCAAACGCTACAATGGCAGAAAGCTGCTATTTTGCTGGCTTCACAGTTAAAACGGATCCGTTGACAAAGGCAAATGCAGTTAATTTTTTGTGGCATGTTAAAACTTGGCGATAAATCCACCCCAAACAAGACCAGCACCAAAGGCTTCGGTAAGGATGGTTTGTCCTGGCTTTATTTGGTTGTTGCGTACGGCATGATCAAGTGCCAAAGGAATGGAGGCCGCTGAAGTGTTGCCATGGTTTTCAAGGGTAAGGATCACCTGTGACATCGGCATATTAAGCTTCTTGGCAGTGGCTTCAAGAATACGGTAGTTGGCTTGATGGGGTACTAGCCAGTCAATATCTGAATCTTGCATATTGGCTTTAGTTAATAAATCAGATACCAAATCACTAAGCTTAGAAACAGCCTTTTTAAAGACCTTATTGCCTTCCATGTGTAACATCGCATGATAATGAGCTTGGGTAAATGGTACTTTACTTAAAAGTCCTGGGATATTTAGCATATCTTTGCCTTCACCATCACAATAAAGCGTTGAGGCAATAATACCCGCTTCATTACTTTGGCTTAGGATAATCGCACCGGCACCATCACCAAATAGAACACAGGTTGAGCGATCTTGCCAATCCAATGTGCGTGACATGCGCTCAGAAGCAATGACTAAGGCATTTTTGGCGCTGCCGTTTTCAATATATTGTTTAGCAATATCAACAGCATAAACAAAACCACTGCATGCCGCACTAATATCAAATGAGGGGCAACAAGGTGCACCTATTTGTGTTTGCACAATGCTTGCAGTCGACGGCATGATGTAATCCGCTGTTCCTGTGGCAACAATGATAAGGTCAATATCTTGAGCTTGAATATTGCCCATACTCATGGCGTTTTTGGCAGCTTCAATTGCCATATGTGCTGTAGTTTCTGATTCATTGGCAATATGGCGCTGTTTGATACCAACGCGTTGCGTGATCCATTCATCAGAGGTATCAACCATTTTGGCAATATCGGTGTTATGTAATACTTTGGCGGGTAAGTAACTGCCTGTGCCCGTGATCTTTGCAAACATTATTCTGGCCTTAAGATTGCATAATGCGCTCAATTTGCGCCTGTGTTTTTTGCGGGATATTGTATTTGATTTCTTTGATTGCTTCGTAAATGGCAGTTTCAAAAGCTTCAGCTGAAGCGCCACCATGGCTTTTAATCACAATACCTCTTAAACCAAGCAAAGACGCACCATTATATTGGTTGGTATCGAGTTTGCGTTTAAGTCCTGTCAGCACTGGCGCGCTGATCAACATCGCAAGCTTAGAGAAAATGCTGTTGTTAAAGCTATCTTTTAACATGTCAGCAATAAGTTTAGCCGTACCTTCCATTGTTTTAAGGGCGATATTTCCGGCAAAGCCATCACAAACGATCACGTCAGCTTTGGCTGAAAAAATATCATTGCCTTCGACATAACCGATGTAGTTGATATGGTCACAATTTTGTAGCATCTTGGCAGCTTGTTTGATGCTGTCTAAGCCTTTCATTTCTTCTTCGCCGATATTAAGTAAGGCAACTCGTGGGCGTTCAGTGCCCTTAAGATTTGCTGCTAATACAGAGCCCATAATGCCAAACTGGAAAAGCTGCTCCGATGAGCAGTTGACATTGGCACCCAGATCAAGCATGTAGACAGGATTCATTTTCTTGGTTTTGCGATCTAGCGAGGGAATTGCATAAACGATTGCTGGGCGATCAATTTCGTTAAGTGTTTTTAATACAAATTTTGAAGTTGCCATCAAAGCACCCGTATTGCCTGCGCTCACACAAGCATCAACCTCGCCGCTTTTAACAAGATTAATGGCAACGCGCATTGATGAGTCTTTTTTATTGCGAAGCGCTAATGCAGGAGATTCGTCCATCTCAACAATTTCATTGGCGTTAACAATTGATAGACGTGTCGTATCATATGGCGTTTTATGTGCAGTTAGAAATTGCTCGATATCTTTGGCGATGCCAACGAGACAAATATGCAAATCAGGGAATTTTTTCAGCGCAGATAAGCAGGCTGGAATGGTGGTTTTTAATCCATGGTCACCACCCATGGCATCAATAGATATTTTATAAGATATTGAACTGGTCACAGTAATACAGAATAATTGCCTTATCGTGCAGCTATTCTATTCATCATCAGAAGCAACAGCAACTACTTTCTTACCTTTGTAGTAACCGTTTGCAGACACGTGGTGACGTAAGTGCATTTCGCCAGTTGTTTTGTCAGTTGAAAGTGCTGAAGCAGTTAACGCATCATGTGAACGACGCATATCTCTTCTTGAACGACTCTTTTTATTTTGCTGTACAGCCATTATTAATTCTCCTATTTCACTACTTTAATATTAATCTTTCTTTGTAAATTTTAGCTCTTTTAAAGCAGAAAACGGGTTCGGTTTGTCCTGCTTTTCGGTGTCGCTAGTTTCAAAAACGCCATAGTATGACGTATTTTGTTCAGCTTGACAATCATTAAGTGATTTTTTTGGGATCATTGGAATTGAGAGCAGGATTTCCTCTTCTAATAGTTCAACGAGATTGATTTGATTATCTTTATAAATATATGGATCATAAGTGGCTGGGAAGTTTTTAAAAAAACGATCATCTGTCACAAAGCCAAGTTTAACCGGATCATCAAAGCGAAACTCAAAAGGTTCAAGCGATCTTTGGCAAATAAGTGTTATCTTGCCAGCAAGCTGTCCATCAAGTAATGGTTTATTGTTTTCAAAGTGGAATTTAAGGTTAAGTTGAAAATCATAAGTGCCATCAACAATGCATTCGTGTAGTGAGGATAAGTGTGAAAAACTCAAGGTTTGATTAAGCACCATGCCTTCTTTAGCAGCTTTGATGGGATCTAAAATAAAAGGTTTTTGTTGTAACATGCTTTATCTCAAGATTATCTTTGTTAAAGTACACAGGTGTTTATGATAATGAAAGTTTAGGAGTATGCAAGATGACTTTGCAAGTGGGTGAAAAAATAAGCTTGCCGCAGGTGGCAATGACCTCAAACAAAATATTTACACTTGATGATTACCGTGGCAATTATTTGGTGATTTACTTTTATCCAAAGGATAGTACGCCAGGATGCACCACGGAAAGTATTGGATTTACCGATCATTATAACGATTTTGCTAAAGTTAATGCCATAATCTTCGGTGTATCAAAAGACACCTTAAATTCACATGAGAAGTTCAAGGCAAAATATCATATGCCGTTTGAGCTGATTGCTGATACTGAAAAAGTGCTTTGTGAGGCATTTGCTGTGCTGAAAGAAAAAAGCATGTTTGGTAAAAAATACATGGGCATTGAGCGCAGCACGTTTGTGATTGATATGGAAGGCAAACTTATCAAAGAATGGCGTAAAGTCAAAGTGCCAGGGCATGTTGAAGAAGTGTTAGCATTTATCAGAAGTTTAAAGTAAGACACTTTTGAAATAGGATCTGTATTTATATGAAAAAAATCGATCATGCGTTAATGACTGCTATGGCACAAAATGCCAAGGAATCACCGCGTTTACGTGCACACCATAATTTCCACGCTGAGTTATCAGACCCAGTCAATCGATTAGCTATTCATCTTAAAAAGGGCACTTATATTCGCCCGCATAGACACTCAGAATCACATAAGTGGGAGTTGATCATAGCGCTTAAAGGTCAAATGGGCGTGCTTATTTATGATGGTATGGGTGTTATTGTTGACAAGTTTGTGCTTGGTGCAGATGGGGATACTTTGGGGTTTGAGATGAAACCCAATACATGGCATGCATTGTATGCGATCAGTGAAGATGCTTTATTTTTTGAAGTAAAGCCTGGACCTTTTACGCCAACAGCCGAAGATGATTTTGCCAAGTGGGCGCCCAAAGAGGGCGACAAAGAAGTGGTTGATTTTATGCGGTGGCAGGAGCTTGCCAAAGTCGGTGAGTCTTATTGTTAATGTGTTGAGGTTTTGGAAAATGCTTTTTTACCAATGTCTGTGCGGTGATATTCATTCTGCCAAGTAATGCTATCAACCAATTTATAAGCATGAGCATAGGCTTCTTCAATATCATTGCCTAAAGCAGTAGCGCAAAGTACACGCCCGCCGTTGGTGACAATACTTACCCCATCGCGCTTGGTGCCAGCATGAAAGACTTTACTGTTAGTTTGATGTGCTTGATCAAGTCCAATAATAATATCCCCAGTATTATAGTTGTTAGGATAGCCGCCTGCTGCCATGACCACGCCTAGGGCTGTGCTTGGATTCCAGTGAGCTTCATATTCGTCAAGCTCTTCATTTAATGCAGCAAATGCAAGTTCAACTAAATCAGACTCTAAACGCATCATAATAGGTTGTGTTTCAGGGTCGCCAAAGCGGCAATTAAACTCCAATGTTTTGATCTCGCCATTTGGCATAATCATGAGCCCAGCATACAAGAAGCCCTTATAAGCTTCACCTTCATTTTTCATGCCATCAAGGACAGGTTGAATAATCTGTTGCATGACTTGTTGATGAACTTCATTGGTAACAATGGGTGCTGGCGAGTAAGCGCCCATGCCACCAGTGTTTGGTCCTTTATCACCATTATCACGTGCTTTGTGATCTTGGGAGCTTGCCATTGCTAGCGCATGTGTACCATCACACAGCACAATAAAGCTTGCTTCCTCGCCATTAAGGAACTCTTCGACAACAATCTCGCAACCGGCATCACCAAAGCGATTTCCTTCAAGCATGTCTTCGATCGTGCTTTGGGCTTCATCCATGGTTTGGGCAATAACAACGCCCTTGCCTGCAGCTAAGCCACTGGCTTTGATAACAACGGGTAAGCTCATTTCTTTGAGATATGTTTTGGCTTTGTCAACTTCGGTGAAGTTTTGATAGCGGGCTGTTGGTATATTGTATTTGGTCATAAAGTCTTTACTAAAGGCTTTAGAGGATTCCAGTTGTGCGCATTGCTTTTTCGGTCCCAAGCAGTTTAAACCGTGCGCTTCAAATTCATCGACAACCCCAAGACTAAGGGGTAATTCAGGTCCCACGATAGTTAACTCAATTTCGTTATCTTTGGCAAAGTTTATTAAGTGCGGAATATCAGTCACCGCAATGTCAACATTGCTGACCTTATCCTCGCGCTCAGTGCCGGCATTGCCAGGAGCGACATAGATATGTGTAGCATGCTCAGATTGAGCAAGTTTCCACGCCAGTGCGTGTTCACGACCACCATTACCAATAACTAATATTTTCATCCAGGATTCCTTCGGCATTAAGTTTATAAATTTTAGATGCTCGTCAGTATATCATTAGGAAATCATTTTGCAGGTGTTATTTGCTAAGCGTATATTATATGTGTATATATAAATTAGCGCATAATCATTTGCTGCAGATAAGATGTGCTGTACAATTTAGCAAAATTTGTGAGATGACATAGATAAGGGATGGCATGAAGCATAATCATAATTCAAAACACAGTGTGCTTATCATGGCAGGAGGAACTGGTGGGCATATATTCCCAGCGTTAGCGGTAGCAGATGAACTTAAACGTCAAAATGTTGAGGTATCATGGCTTGGTACTGAATACGGTCTTGAGACTAAACTAGTTGGTGAGCGTTATCCACTGTTTTATCTATCTGTTCGTGGCGTGCGTAAAAAAGGCATGCTCAAAAAATTAAGCTTACCCTTTAGTTTGAGTTATGCAGTCTTACAGGCAATGCGTGTTATTCGTAAGCAAAAAGTCAAAGTGGTTGTTGGTTTTGGTGGCTATGCAGCAGGACCTGGTGGTCTAGCAGCTCGCCTTATGCGTGTGCCTTTAATCATTCATGAGCAAAACGCGCGTCCAGGGATGACCAATAAAACACTCGCTAAATTTGCTCGTAAAGTGTTGTGTGCCTTTCCAACAAGTGCCTTTAAAGCAAAGTCAAGTATTGAGGTGATTGGTAATCCGATTCGTGATGAGATTAAGGTGTTGCATGAGCAAAAGCATGATTTTTATAAGCATGTGTTAAATGTTTTGGTGTTAGGGGGTAGTCAAGGGGCTAAGATATTAAATGACGCGATGCCAGAGTTCGTGCGTGACTTGCCGAAAGATGCTTGCGTTAATCTGTGGCACCAAACAGGTGAGAGGACTTATGAAGAGACAAAAGACGCCTATGATGAAGTATGCGCTGATTATAAGTGTGAGCTTAAAGTTGAACCTTTTATTAGTGATATGGCAGCAGCTTATCAATGGGCAGATATCGTTGTTTGTCGAGCAGGCGCTCTAACTGTTTCTGAAGTTGCTTGTGCGGGAGTGCCTGCTTTTTTTGTGCCTTTTTCCCAAGCGGTAGATGATCATCAATATCACAATGCGCAATTTCTAGTTCAGGCAGAGGCGGCGATTTGTATTCGTGAGCAGAATTTTAATGCGCAAAAGTTAATGGCTTTTGTGCGTGCAATGGACATGAATCGTGCCGAGCTTGAGAAAATGTCGAGTCATGCAAAAGGTGTTGCAAAGTTAGATGCTGTCGAAAAAGTTGTAGCAGAGATTAAAAAATATCTTGCTGGTTGAATGCAAGTGAGTGTCTAAACAATAGTTTCTTGGTAATGATGGATATTCGGGTCAAGCCCGAATATGACAATTCTCGGACTTGATACGAGGATCTCAAAAAATACCTGATAATATTTGCATAGGTAGTTAAATAGACGTATTTAAATCAAGAAATTAATTTATGCGACAAGATGACTCAATTGGGCTTGAGTTGTTAGCGATTCTTGCCGCATTAGATACTTTTTTGCGTTGGATAATACCTTTTTCATAATGATTGTGTCGCTTAAGTTGTGATTAGACATATAATCACGCATTTGTAGTGACAGTTTGGTCTTGATTGTTTGCTCAAAACCACTGCACTCAAGGTAGTTTGCACCAAATTGTGTAAATGCATATAACGCATCGCAATTAAGCTTATCAGCAAGCTGTTCAATATGGGCTAGTAATTTCGCTGCAATTTTTTGATTGCGGTGTGCTTTGTGTGTTGTCAATGTTTTGACAATCATGGCGTTGTGATAGATTTCAATGTGAGCAACGCCGGTCAGTTCGTTGCTCTTGGTAAAAAAGCCAAAAAAGAGCTGTCTTGGACTAAAAAACCATTCAGCATTAAAAAAGTTTACATCAGCAAAAAGTTGTTGAACTTGTGATTGATGTGCTTTTGTTAGTGCTTGAATCGTCATAAAGCGCTCCTTAAGTATTGGCTTTTTTTAGCTTTGTGGTTGTATGAACTTTTGTTTTATTTCGTCAGGTAACACTTTCAATGCGTTAGAACAACGCGTTACAGTGCTAATGCTGACCCCGAGATTCTTAGCAATTTCACGTTGCGGTTTCTCACCTAATATCATAAGCTCCGCTAAAGCATAGCGATTAGATATCTGATGTTTTTCCTCAAGTGTGAACAAAAAATCCAATAATTTTGTCATTTCAGTTTCATCATTTGTTTGTTGTAACAGTTTAACTAAACTTTTCCAGTTGGATTCCATGATCATCCGACCAAATTTTTGTATTAGTGTAACGATACATGCGTAACTGTGATCTGTCCAGCTAAAATTTAGGAAAATCTAAAAACTCTTTTATATTGAGCTGAATACGTCATTTAAAAGCGATGTAATAAGCGCTAACAGTATTTGAATATCTTAACTAATGCATTTAGAATAACCAGCACTAAATTATGATATAGTGCGCTTCACTTAAAAGTGGAAGTGACTAAGTTGCCACTGACCAAATTGGTTTAGACTTAAAATATAAAGAAAGCAAAAAAGAAAAAAGGTTTTGTGCATGAATATAGAGCTTGCAAAAGAGAATATGATCAAACAGCAGATACGCACATTAGGTGTGCCCTACGGTGATTTGCTCAGTGTGATCATTGATACCCCACGTGAGGTTTTTGTCCCTAGCAATTACAAAGAGGTGGCATATTCAGAGGTTGAGATTCCTCTTAATCATCATCAATATGAGTTGACACCGCAAACAGTGACTAAAATGCTGCAATTGCTGCAACCTAAAAAGCATGAAAGAGTACTTGAGATTGGCTGTGGCAGTGGTTACTTAACTGCACTTTTAGCAAAGCTTACTAAGCTCGTTGATGTCGTCGATCAGCATGAAGATATGTTAAATCACGTCAAAAATGCATTAAAAACGATTGGTGTTTACAATGCTAAATATCATGTGAATAAAGAAAATAAAATTGATGCTTTAAATCAATTACTCCAACAACATAATGTGTTTGATTTAGTGATTGTTAAAGAGATGCAAAAATCAGAGCCTACCGATTATCTAAAATATCTCGCTGCCAATGGTAGAATGTTGTACTTTCTAGAAAAAGATAGCTATGCTAAGGCTGTTTTGGTACAAAAGAATACAGATGGATCTTACCAGCAAATGTCAACTTTTGATGTTTATAAGCCAGTAGGGCAAAGGTTACAAGATAAGACATTTCAATTTTAGGTAATAATGATAAAAGGTTAGGTAAATAGATGAAAAAAATCACCTTAATAATGAGTGGACTGCTTGTCTTGGGATATGCATCAGCAGAGCCTTCAACTGCAGTGGTACCAGCACAAGTAGCAACTACAGCAAAGTCAAGTGCAGCGGATGCTCCGCAAACACAAGCACAAAACCTGTCAGGCATTTATCAGTTAGCGCAAAAGCAAAATGCGCAATACCTTGCAGCTGAGGCGACATTTAATTCAAGCCAAGAGGCAGTGCCTGCCGCATTAGGTAAGCTCTTGCCAAACATCACACTAGGCTATAATGCACAAGGCAATTACAGCTCGAGTGCAAATGCATCCGAGGGTCAAAAATCAAAATACTTTACACAATCACCAAGCTTAACGGCAACGCAAGCACTTTTTAACTGGGGTGCTTGGGGTGGTTATAATTACGCAAGCTATCAGGCAAAAGCTGATGCGATTACCTTTGCCATGGCGCAAGCAAGTTTAATTACCAATGTTGCCAGTGCTTATTTTGCGGTATTGCAAGCGCAAGATAACCTAGCGTATGCAGAAGCGAACCAATCATGGAACAAAGAGCTATTAAGTCAAACACAAGAGAAATACAAGGTTGGATTATCAGCCATTACCGATGTTCAGGCAATTAAAGCGCAATATGAGCAAGCTGTAGCGGCAACAGTTCAGGCAAAGAATGATCTAGCAACATCATATGCTGCATTAAGTCAAATTATTGGTCAGTCAGTGACTGCCGTTGAGAATCTAAGTGATAAGTTTCCATTTGATAAGCCGGATCCTGATAATATGGATAAATGGATGGACATTGCCTTGAAGCAAAACTATAACATCGTCCAGAATCAGTTTCTTTTAGAAGCAGCTAAAGCAGGTGTTAGTGGTTTATGGGGTAATTTCTTGCCTGCAGCGACACTAACAGCCAAAGCGTCAAGAGGATTAAGTTATCAAAACACTAATTACACATCAGGGAGTAACAGTGCATCTGTGGGTGTAGGTGTATCTTGGAATGTATTAAACGGTGGTAGTGATTACGCGTCATTAAAACAGCAGCAATATACTAAAGAAGCGTCAAAATACACTTTGTTAGAAGCTGAGCGTGCGACTGAAAGCCAGTTAAAGACAGCTTATTTGACGGTTTTATCTGACATTGCTCAAGTGGAAGCTTATAAACAGGCAGTTATTGCCGCGGAAGCTTCTGTTAAAGCAATGAAAGCCGGTTATGAAGTGGGAACACATACGATTGTTGATCTTTTACAACAACAGCAACAGCTTTTCCAAGCGCAGCAACAGTACGCGCAAGCTAAATATGATTATATCAATGATCTATTAACACTTAAGAATACAGCGGGTGTGATTAGCTATAAAGATATTGATGCGATTAATAAATGGCTCACTGCTGATAAAGTTTCCACTAAAAGCAGCAGTAAAATTTAGTGTTAACAGAAGGCATATTCTAAATGTCAAATAACAAAAAAGATGGCAGATTGAGCTATCTGGAAGTCTTTCTGGAGCGTATTGTTTTTGCTAGTCGTTGGATTCAAGCACCGATTTATCTTATTTTGATATTGGTGCTTTTAGCATTTGTGTATCAAATGGCGAATGAGGTGTTGCACCTTTTTACTAGTCTCAATGTACTTAAGCCGCATGAGCTTATCGTTCTGGGGTTGACACTCTGTGATACTGTTTTGGTGGCAAACCTGATTGTTATTGTCATTATCAGTGGTTATGAGAATTTTGTCTCAAAAATTGATGTTGAGCATAAATCTGGTGAGCCTATTTGGATTAAGCGTTTATCACATACCGGTGTGAAACTTAAAATTGCAGGCTCAATTGTAGCAATTTCATCGATTTCATTGTTAAAACAATTCCTAGATATCCCACAATTATCAAATCGTGAGTTACTGTGGTATGTTGTACTACATTTGACGTTTTTAGTTTCGGCACTTATTTTGGTGTTTGTTGGCTTGCTAGAGAAAAAAATTAAAGAATAGACATGTGTGATGAAGCGCTTGAGTGCAAGGCTTGTCACGAAAAAATACTGGATAGATGATGACAATTAAAAAACGCCAACAGGCAATCGTTGATGATTTTGATTTCTTTGATGACTGGAGTGATAAATACGCCTATCTTATTGGTTTAGGCAAAAGTCTTGAGCCATTCCCAGAGGACAAAAAAGATGAAGCGCATATGGTTAAAGGCTGTCAATCACAAGTATGGTTTGATGCCATATTGGATGATGGTAAGCTTACGTTCTATGCAGTTAGTGATGCGGCAATTGTTTCAGGCTTAATTGGATTGTTGCTTAAAGTCTATAGCGGATCAACGCCAAAAGAAATTGTATCTTCAGATACTGACTTTATGAGTGAAATTGGCTTAGCAAAACATCTAAGTCCAACGCGCAACAATGGACTGCACGCAATGATTAATTATATCTACGGTACGGCACAGAAATATGTCGATGTTAGCGCCTGAGATTATTGTTTTTAGACCTGAACCAAAGGCTTCTTTGCTGGTTGATACACTTTGTTTTCATGAAGTTTATGCGTTGGTAGTTGAGCCGTTTACAATTGAATATATTCCTTTTGAAATACCAACTGCTGCATATACGGATATTATTTTTACCAGTACCTATGCAGTAGAGTCATTTTTCAGTGCTGATCCTGATCATGCAGTAATGGCTCATGCGACTATCTGGGCAGTTGGTAGCGCGACAGCTTTAGCCTTACATAAGCATGGTGTCAAGGCGCATTATCCTGATAAAGCCGATTCAGAACATCTATTAGCAATGTTTTCGGATACTAATCAATCGATAAGTGATCGCCATTTCCTATTGATTAAAGGTGCTGATGGTCGTGAGTTATTAGCTAATGTCCTGCAACAGCAAGCGGCAAGTTTGTCGCTGATCAATTGCTATGAGCGCAAACCTTGTGATAAAAGGGATTTGCTAAGGAAGCTGCAGCAGATTGATTGGTATAATAGACATCCTAGAGTTTTACTTTATACAAGCTTTGATGCACTCAAAGCGTCAATGCCTGTTTTTGATATTTTTAGTGATTGGCAGCAAAAATGTACGGTTACCGTGACAAATAGGCGAATGTTGGACTGGGCTAAACGCCAAGGTTTTGTTAAATTATATCTGTTAGAGAATTTAACCCATGATCAGCTTGTAGCACAGATCATTAAGCTACGATAAGAGGATGTGACAGTATGTCAGAAAAAAGAAGCCAAGAGGATAACGATGCTGATTTAGCCAAAACGACAGTTGCGGCAAAAAAGAACGATGAGAATGTGATCGTCAATAATCCTAAAGAAGAGCTCAAAACTGCAAAAAAAGGCAATAAGGAAAATAAAATAAGTTGCTGGCGAGGCTATATTGCTATTGTTGTTGTGGTATTTGTTTTTGCGGTTTTAGGTTTGGCAGCAAGCATGTTCGCACTGTATAAGCAGCAAAATTACAACCAGACTTTACAAAAACTTGAATCAGTGGTGATAACACCTGTTAAGACCGATGACACAGCAGCGAAGCTTCTACAAAGTAAGTTAGATGCTCAGACGGTAAAGCTTGATAATCAAGCCAAGATGATTGATGATCTTAAGGCAAAGCAAACAAGTCAGCAAAATGTGGTGTCTGAAGCACTAAAAGCCAATCAGCTTAATCAAGTGCAGCTATCACAAAATGTCGCGCAACTAAAACAAAGCTATTTGCTTCCTAGTTCAGAATTAAGTCAACAAATTCAGCAAATGCATAAGCAAGCCGTTGTTATTAATCTGCAATTTGCCAAACAGGCATGGCAGGTTTTAGGCAGTAAAGCGCAAAGTTTATTTTTCTTAAATCAAGCAAAAACACTATTGATGAATGTTGATGGTGCAGCGAAATGGATGCCGGCTTTAGATGCATTGATGACGCAAATTAATAATGAACCAAGTATTGATGAAAGCTTGATTAAAATTAACAATCTACAACAATTACTATCAAGCTTGCACATTCAATCACCATTGACTTTGGCTAAAAATAATTACTCAGGCAATAATGATTTGAATGAAATGAATCAACAGAATCAAAAAAATAATTGGCAGGATGCATTATCGCACTCATGGCAACAAATGAAGTCACTTATCCAAGTTGAGAAAATCAAGCCGCAAGACCAATTATTATTAAGCCAACATGCGCAAATGAAAGTTTTAGCTGGACTTTATCAGTTGATTTGGCAGTTAAAACTTGCGGTGATTAATAACAACTCGCAGATGCTTGCTGAAGTGAAAGCACAGTTTAAGCAAACACTTGAGCAGTATTTTAAAGCGGATGATTCAAGCAAGAAAATGGTGACTGCTTTAGCAGCAATCAATGCGGTTAATGTCGATGTGATTAATAGCGATATTGATGCATTAACTAATGCAATATTAAAAGGGGGTAACCTTTCAAACAAAGATATTCTTGCAACTCAAACCAAAGGTAATCAGCCATGAAAAAAATCATCTGGTTGGTATTGATTTGTGCGCTAGCTGTATTGATTAGCTTATGGGTAATTGCTAACCCTGGTGTTGTCGCATTTTTTGTCAAAGATACCTTAATCAAATTACCATTATGGCTTTTTGTGGTATTGATCGTGGCACTTTTTTGTATGCTTAGACTGTTATATCATCTATTAAGGCTTGTATTGTTGAGTCCTAAGCAGTGGTGGCAAGGTCTGCGTGTACGTAGGCGTGATAGATTGACGTATAAGTTGGTTGAAATGCAAAGGGCATATTTATTAAGAGACCATCATTTATTGGAAAAAAAATACACCTTAGCAAAGCTCAATATGCCTATAGTTGGCGATGGCTTGGTGATGTTGTATTGGCAGGGCTTGTTAGCGCAAGGTAAATATCAGGAGCTGCAAAGTATTTTGCAAACTTCAAATAAAGCCAACAAAAAGACATTTGTTTGGCGCTATTATCAGGCAATGGTTTTTTATAAGGTGGCAGCGTTTGATGAGGCGATGCCGTTGCTATTGACATTAATCAAAGACTCACCAAATAGCATTGAAATTATTGAGGCGTTAATCAATAGTCAGTTGGCTGAAAAAAGAATTATTGACGCGAAAAACACACTATTAAAACATCAGCGCGTTTTATCGTCATCAACGATTGATAACGCATTTCAGCAGTTGTTTAGTCATGCTATTTCCTTACGTGATTTAAATGAAATCTGGCAGAGTGTGCCACGGACACATAGTCTAACACTTGATGCAGAATATGCATACTTTAATCGTTTATATAGCCTGGTGCCGCAGACTGAATTTAAAGAGCGTATGCAAAAGCGCTTACTTATGTCATTTGATAAGCCACTTATTAGCTTATATTTAGAGCTGGCAAAGGATAATGCTGCCTATGAATTTGTACGATCATGCTGGCTTAAACAGATAAAGCAAGATGATCAAAGCTTGAATATCTTGATCATCAGTTTTGCCTTGATTTATCAAGATGATGAGTTTGTCGCTGCAAACTTATCCAAGGTGCATGAAAGTGCTTTAACGACACCTGAGCAGCTGAAATATTTATTAGCAAAAGAGCGATTAGCCTATAAGCAATCGATGCCAAATCAGGCGCAAAAGTATCGTGCGCTACATGATCAATTATTACTGGAGCATTTATGATATATGTTAAACGTTGGTATTTGAACAATCCACTTAGAAACTATAATTATCTTGTTATTAATGATACTAATCATAAGGCTTTGATTGTTGATCCGACGATGGCGGAGCATTATGAACAGTTTTTAAATGAACAAAATATCGAGGCAGAAGCGATTTTGCTTACGCATGATCATGGTGATCATATTGCAGCAGTGGCTGCACTAAAAGCAAAGTACAATATCCTAGCGTATGCGCATTTTGAGCATTATCGTGGACATCAGGTTGACCATTATGTCAAAGATGGTGAGCAATTGAGTTTCAACACAGCGAGTTGTCAGGTGATTACATGTCCTGGGCATATCGCCTCGCATGTTAGTTTTTATTTGCCACAACAAGAGCTTCTTTTTTGCGGTGATACGATATTTACAGCAGGTGTTGGCAATGTCAAAGATAGTACGGCAGATGTGGTGCGTTTATATCACAGTATTGAGAAATTGCGATCACTGCCTGAAACAACAAAGCTATATCCGGCGCATGATTACTTTGAAAATAATTTGTCTTTTGCGCAATCCATTCAGCCACAAGATGATTATTATCGTCAATGGTTTAACAAAGTGACAGACATAGCAGCTGAGGATAAACCGATTACAACGCTTGCTGATGAGAATCAAATGAATATTTTCTTTAGAGCGAATGAAAGTGAACTCCAAGCAATATTGCGCCAAGCCAATGCCAATATCATCGATGCGCAAACAGCATTTTGTGAATTAAGAGCGCGTAAAGATGTCTTCTAAAACCTTGGAGAAATATCAACTAACTGATCTTTTGGAAGTCATGTCAGCATTGCGTGATAAAGATAAGGGGTGCGCATGGAGTATAGAGCAAACCTGGCAAAGCTTAACAGAACATACGATTGAAGAAGCCTATGAGTTAGTGGATGCAATAGAAAATCAGGCAACAGATATGGTGAAATATGAGCTAGCAGATCTATTAAACCAAGTGGTTTTTTATGCACAAATTGCTAAAGAGCAAGCGCTATTTGATTTTGAAGATATTGTTGATGCCTTGACACAAAAGTTAATTGTGCGTCACCCAGATGTTTTTGCTAAAGGTAATATTAAAGATGTTGAAGCTTTAGAGCGACAATGGCTAGATATAAAACGGCGTGAGCGCGGCAAATTAAACAGTGAGCTTGATGGTATTGCCTTGAATCTTCCAGCATTAACCATTGCCAAGAAAATGCAAACAAGAGCCTCAGGTGTTGGTTTTGATTGGCAGAACATAGAAGACGTTTTTACCAAGCTTGAAAGTGAGGTGAGTGAGCTTAAAGAGGTGCTATTGCATGATCAAGAGAAAGCACAAGAGGAGTTGGGTGATCTACTTTTTAGTTGTGTAAATCTTGCAAGGCATTTAAAAGCAGATCCTGAAGCTTTAATGCGTCAAGCAAATCAGAAATTTGCCCGACGTTTTCGCGGAGTGGAGGCAGCATTAAAAGTGCAAGATCGTAGTATGCTTGATACGGATGCTGATGAGCTAAACAGGTTATGGGAGTTGCAAAAACAATCTGAGTGACTTTCAGTAACGCCAATCAGTGAATTCAAACTTGATTCCAATCGTTAAAAGAAATCCGCCGTAATTTCCTTTGGTAATTTATGTAATCATAATACAATAAAGTACCTGTTTTACTTAAGTTTGAAAGGATCTTGTGTGTCCAATAATTTGTCTTTCTGGCATTTGGTGTTAAATGCTGACATCGTTGTGCAGTTAATTATTTTAATTTTAATCGTTGGCTCTATCTGGTCGTGGGCGATTATGATTCAGCGTTATCAGGTATTGAAGTCTGCCAAAACGGAAGCAAGAGCTTTTGCAAAGCGCTTTTGGTCAAGTGGCAATATCAATAAAGTCTATCAAGAGTTACAACATAATAAACACAAAAACCAAGGATTATCTTATCTCTTTAGCTGTGGTTTTCGTGAGTTTATGCGTTTACGTAAACAAGGAGAGTTGCATGGCGATGTTGTTTTAGAAGGTGTTGAGCGCTCGATGCGTGTGGCAATGATGCAAGAAAGTGAGAAGCTTGAGCATCAGATTTCATTGTTAGGCACGATTGGTTCGATTGCGCCTTATGTAGGTTTGTTAGGAACCGTATGGGGCATTATGGCATCGTTTACCGCCTTAGGTGGTGTTGAACAAGCGACTTTATCGATGGTAGCTCCTCATATTGCCGAGGCACTTATTGCAACTGCTTTGGGGCTATTTGTGGCAATTCCTGCAGTGGTTGGTTATAACCGTTATTCGCGCTTGGTCGATGGTGTATTGCTTGAGTATGAAAACTTTCAAGATGAGTTATGTACTTTGCTTTATCGCGAAGCGTATAAATCTGAGATAAGCGAGGAAGCATAATGCGTCGAAGAAACTCGCGTCGCACCAAACGTAAGGCTATGGTTGAGATTAACGTCGTTCCATATATCGACGTAATGTTAGTATTGTTAATCATTTTTATGATTACGGCACCGATGTTAACTCAAGGTGTCAAAGTTGATTTACCACAAGCACAAGCCAAGAAAATCCCACCTTCGGATCAAAAACCGTTGATTGTGACAGTCAATCAACAGGGGCAATATTTTATAAATCGTAATGATGAGAAAAATGCATTAACGGCAAGTCAGTTAAGTGAGCTAGTTGCTACGACTTTAGCGCAAGATAAAGATAAACAGATCTATGTGCGTGGTGATAAAAATGCCAACTATGGTCAAGTGGTTGAAGCGATGGTATTGCTACAAAAAGCAGGTGTAGCAAGTGTTGGGTTAGTTACTGATGACCCCAAAGAGTAAGCGACGTATTTATGACCAATAAGTCGAAGCAATCGAGTAAGTTTAATCAGCTAAAGGTATATGTTAAGCGGCTTTATATGGCTGCAACGGCAACGCCCGAGCGCTTAAGTTTTTGTTACTCTATTTTGCTGCATGTGGCATTAGTGATTGGCTTAATTATTATTGCCAGTGTTTTGCAGACAAAAAAGAACACGCTTAATCTTGCAGGAGGTCGTACTGTTGTGACCTTAAATAGTAAAGAGATTGTTCAAGCAACAGCAATATCCAGTGAAAGTGTCGATCAGCAAGTGGCTCAATTTGATCAAAAGCAACAGCAACTAAAACAAGAAAAGCTTGCTAAAGAACAACAGCGTCAGCAAAAGATCAAAGCGATTGAAGAGAAGATTGCAAAAGCACATGCTGCTGAGATCAAGCGTCAGGAGGAATTAAAAGCTGCAGATGCTGCCAAACAAAAAGCATTAGCAGAAGCTAAGTTAAAAGCAGAGGCAGAAGCGCGTGCTCAAGAAATGCAAAAGCAAAAAGCTTTAGCACAAGCAGAAAAAGAAAAAGTAGCAAAAGCAGAGAAAGCGGAAAAAGAAAAACAGGAAAAGGCGTTAAAAGCGCAACAAGAGGCTCAAAAACTAGCCGAAGCTAAGAAAGCTCAGGCAGCAAAAGAGGCGAGAGAGGCAAAAGAAGCGAAAGAAGCCGCATTGAAAGCGCAAGCTGAGGAAAAGGAAAAAGTAGCAAGAGAAGCAAAAGCAGCTGCAGCGCGAAAAGCCGCGTTAGATGCCTTAAGGCAATCTGCTTTAAATGATTTAAATGCGCAAAGTGCGGAGGCTCATGCGCAAAGTGCAACAGAGAAAGCATTGCAAGCCTATGCTAGCGCCTATAAGGCGCGAATTGAAGCGGTGTGGATAATGGATGATTGTCGCAAAATAAGTGCGGATCATTTGCCAACGGTGATGGTTACCCCAGGGAGTAACCCCACGATTTCAGTTTCTAGCGGTAGTGCGCAATGTGATCGCTCATTACTCTTGGCATTTAAGAATGCACAAGCGCCAAGCTTGCCGCAAGATGCGCGCGCAAGAGAGCTTATTGCACAAGGTATTGATTTTAAATTTGGACAACAAGGGTGATAAATATGCGCAACATAATACGAATATATTGGCTGCTTTTTTTAACATTGATAGTAACCTGCTCAGCGCAGGCGCGTTTGACCATTAATATTACTCAGGGTGTGTCTTCGCAAATTCCTGTGGCAGTGATGCCATTTAATGGGCAAATGATTAAAAGTAGTCAGCTGCCAGATGGCATTGCAGCGGTTATTGCTGATGATCTTCGCAATTCTGGGCGTATTGAATCACAAACATCGGGCTTCCCACAACAGATTGATAATGTACAGCAGATCAACTGGTCGAAATGGTCGGCAGATTATGTGCTTATAGGGCAGATTGATAAAAACAATGGGCATTATAATATCACGTATGAGTTAGCCAGTAAGCTTAGTGGCAAGGTGTTAAGTGCGCGTAAATTTACGAATCTTCAAGAAAGTCAATTGCGACTATTAGCGCATACCATTAGTAATTATATTTATGAGGCGATTACCGGCAGCAAAGGTTACTTTACCTCAAAATTGGCTTATGTTGACGTTGAGAATCCTTATAATGTGAAAAAGGCAGTTTATCAGCTTGTGGTATCTGACTATGATGGTTTTAATCCGCATGTGTTGTTGCGTCAAACCAAAGAACCGATTATGTCACCGACATGGTCGAAAGACGGTAAATATCTTGCTTATGTGAGTTATCACAAGGGTGGCATGGCAATTTATACGATTGGTGTGTATAGCGGTGAACGTAAGAAGGTTGCTAATTATGAAGGGATCAATAGCTCGCCCGCATTCTCACCAAATGGCACAACTTTGGCAATGGCGCTTTCACAAGGCTATTCTGAGAATACCAATATTTACTTGATGAACTTAAATAATGATAAGTTATATAAGAAATTGACGTTAAACGGTATTAATACCGCGCCAACTTTCTCGCCAACAGGCAAAGAGGTTGCTTTTGTCTCAAATCGTGGCGGTAATCCACAGATTTATACAACGGCTATTGATAGCAAATATCCATCGTCAGAGCGCTTAACATATGGTACAAAACAGGCATTTGATCCGCAATATACGCCAAATGGCCAAAGTATTGTGTTTATGTATCAAAAAGACAGTGGCTCAGGTACACAGATTGCTAAAGTCGATTTAAGAGACAAGAAGATTACGGTGTTAACGCATGGTTCAATGGATTCATCTCCGAGTGTATCACCAGATGGCAATATGGTTATCTATGCACAAGGTCAGCCTTCAGGAGGTGCGAATCTGGCGATGGTGTCGATTGACGGCAAGGTTCAAATTAGCTTACCATCTAACACACAAGGCGCCATTCAGTCACCTGCATGGTCACCGGCTATTTAAAGGTGTGATTTATACAAGACCAATCAAATAAAGAAATAACGAAAAGCTTAAGGAAATACAATGAAATTAAAAATTAAAAAATCCACTTCACTGGCAGCAGCAGGCATTTTGTCAGTATTATTGATCGCCGGATGTGCTTCACAACGCCAAGCACCGATTGAAGGTATTGGTCCTGAGGGAAGTGCGGGCATGGCAGCGCATGGTAGTGGTGTGGAGACGAATGCTTTAGGACAAGCAGGTAGTTTAGATAGTCAAAGTATTGCTGATTTACAAAGCCAAATTGCCAATATCGGACAATATACGCCAGCACAACAACAAGCAATGATTGCTGCGTTAAATAGTATGAGCTCATGCAAAACAGTTTACTTTGCCTTTGATAGCACGACCTTGACCAATGATGCTAAAACATGTCTAAATCAAGTAGCGAGTTATTTGTTGAAATATAATCAACCACTGCGTTTGGCAGGACATACTGACCCAAGAGGGAGCGAGAAATATAACCTAAACCTTGGTCAGCGTCGTGCTGATAGCGTGCGTCAATATTTATTGCAACAAGGAGTTAATAGCAATCAGCTATGTACGGTAAGCTATGGCAAATCGCAACCTGTGGCAGCGCCTTCACAGTTCTATGGTGAGATGACGAAAGCCAAGGCGCAGCAGCATGCCTATTATTTGGATCGACGTGCTGAGCTTGATTTTGGACAAAAGTGTGGTTAATGCATATGTTTCTTTCGTTTAAGAAAACCAAAACTATTGGTATGAGCATATTGGCAATTATTCTCTTGCCTAGTGTCAATTTTGCGAGTGTTGAGTCAGACGTGCAAGCACTGCAATTGCAAACAACTAAGTTGAATAACCAGGTGCAATATTTAATTAATCAACAAGCCAATGCAACGAATCAAAATTTCAATCAGACCTTAGATGACTTGCGCGGCAAGATTGAAGTAAATAGTTATAAAATAAGCCAACTAAATGATGTGGTTTCAACGAAGCTTGCAGCGTTTGAAAAAGAGCTTGAAAGCTTAAAGGCTGAAGTGAATAAACCATCACCCAAAGAGCTTAAATTGCAGCAGGATAATGCAGCCTTTGATAAGGCAAACAAGGCATTATTAGCCAAAAATTACAAAGATGCGGAAGGTTTGTTTAAACAGTATCTTAAAGACTATTATAATGGTGAGCATTACTCAGAGTCGTTGTATCTACTTGGTCAAATATATCTGATTAATGGTGATATTAATGATGCTTATACACAATTTAAAACGATTGTAACTCGTTATCCGAAAAGCATCAAAATTGCTGATGCCACTTATGCCTTGGCATTATTGGAATTAAGCAAAGGTAACGTTAAGACTGCTAAAACCTATTTACAACATGTTGTTGACAAATATCCACATGTGGATGTGGCAGACAAAGCAAAAGTACAGCTTACAAAATTGAAATAAGCGTAAGACATCAGAAAAAAGATCGTTTGTCATTACTCAATAATGCCACCACCTAAGCAAACTTCACCATCATAAAATACCACTGATTGCCCTGGTGTGATCGCACGTTGTGGTTGGTCAAATGTGACTTCAACCTTGTCTTTTGTTAGCGTGACTTGACAAGCTTGATCGGCTTGACGATAGCGTGCCTTGGCAGTACATCTAAAGCTATCAGCTGGCGCTTGTCCTTTGACCCAATGCAATTTAATAGCCGTTAAGCTTTGTCTTAATAGTAGTGGGTGATGATGACCTTGAACGGCAATTAATACATTGTTTTCAAGATCTTTCTGTGCGGCAAACCATGGAATTTCAGGGCGGTTTTTAACCCCGCCAATGCCCAAGCCTTGACGCTGTCCAATGGTGTAATACATCAAGCCATCATGTCTGCCGATAACAATACCGTTTTCATCATGAATTTCACCGGGTTGTGCAGGTAAATATTGATTTAAAAAAGCTTTGAATTTACGCTCGCCAATAAAGCAAATGCCTGTGCTGTCTTTTTTATTATGTGTGACAAGGTTATGTGCTTCAGCTAGTGCGCGAACCTTTGGTTTTTCAAGCTCACCAATTGGAAATAAGGCGTAGTGTAATTGTTGCTGTCCCAAAGTATAGAGAAAATAGGATTGATCCTTGTTGTGGTCTAAGCCTTTTAATAATTGATGTTCGCCATTTGGTAAGGTTCTTTTTCTGGCGTAGTGCCCTGTAGCAATGTGTGTGCCACCTAGATGCTTGGCGTAGTCTAAGAAGGCTTTAAATTTAATTTCTTTGTTGCATAGAATATCAGGGTTTGGCGTGCGCCCAGCTTTGTACTCCTCTAAGAAATATTCAAAGACATGATCCCAGTATTCTGCTGCAAAGTTGATTTTGTTAAATTCAATACCAATACTTTGACAAATACTTTGGGCATCTTTGATGTCTTCTTCGGCTGAGCAAAACTCGTCATTGTCGTCTTCCTCCCAGTTTTTCATAAAAACGCCTGCAACATCAAAGCCTTGCTCTTTGAGTAATAAGGCGGTAACGGATGAATCAACACCACCGGAGACACCGACAATAATTTTCTGTGACATAAGCTCTAAAATGATCAAAAAATAATGCGGCTATTGTGCCGTGATTTATAAAAATTTGCAAAAAATAACTTTTCTCTTGGTAACTGTTTGCTTTGATGCAATTCAATGCAGAGAGAAATTCACTAACGGTGATTGAAACTCATGCATGAGTTGGATTTAATTCAAAGCTTGCGCCAAAACAGCTGCTTTATCAGTTTTCTCCCAAGTGAAATCTGCATCTTCGCGACCAAAATGACCATAGGCAGCCGTTTTTTGATAAATAGGACGTAATAAATCAAGTTGGTGCGTGATGGCATAAGGACGTAAATCAAAATGCTCAAGAACAAGCTTCTCAATGATATGATCATCTAATTTGCCTGTGCCAAAGGTATTAACCATAATCGATGTAGGGTTAGCAACACCAATGGCGTAAGACACTTGAATTTCACATTTGTCCGCTAAGCCACTAGCAACGATATTTTTAGCAATATAACGACCCATATAGGCAGCTGAGCGATCAACCTTGGATGGATCCTTACCAGAGAATGCGCCACCGCCGTGATGTGCTGCTCCGCCATAGGTGTCAACGATAATCTTACGTCCCGTTAAACCGCAATCGCCAACGGGACCACCAATAACGAATTTACCTGTCGGGTTAACAAAATATTTGGTTTTGTCTGTTATCCATTCTTTAGGCAATACCGGTAAAATAATCTCTTCAATGACTGCCTCTTTGATTACATCTTGTCGAATCTCAGGAGCATGCTGTGTTGAGATAACAACGGTATCAACGGCAACAGGCTTGCCATTGACATAGCGCAGTGTTACTTGAGATTTAGCGTCAGGGCGTAACCATGAAAGCGTTTTATTCTTGCGCAAGAATGCTTGGCGCTGCATGAGTTTATGTGAGTAATAAATGGCAGCGGGCATCAGTGTTGGGGTTTCATTGGTGGCAAAGCCAAACATTAAGCCCTGATCTCCAGCGCCTTGATCTAATGGATTAGAGCGATCAACACCTTGCGCAATCTCGGGTGATTGTTTACCAATAGCATTAATCACTGCGCAACAGTTACCATCAAAGCCCAAATCATCTTTATCATAACCAATATCAATAACAACGTTTCTAACGATTTCTTCGATGTCAACCCATGCAGAGGTTGTAATCTCACCAGCAACAAGTGCCATGCCCGTTTTAACCAGTGTCTCGCAAGCAACACGTGCGTTTTTATCTTGAATTAAAATAGCATCTAAAACTGCGTCAGAGATTTGATCAGCAATTTTATCCGGGTGTCCTTCAGAGACGGATTCAGAGGTAAATAGAAAATCATTTGCCATGAGAGGTTTCCTTTTATGTTTGTTTTGTACAAGCTAAAAGGCTTCTAGAGGGAAAATCTATAGAAACGCTTTAGCGGTGTTGTTTTATGTCGCCCGCAAGTTGTTTTTAAATCAGCGACAGTGTAATGACAGTTAGTTATGCTAACGCTAACAAAATGTGCTGTCAAACTATTTAGCTTGATCAATAATTTCTTGAAGCTCACCGTTTTCATGTAACTCAAGAACAATATCGCATCCGCCAATGAGTTCACCATTAACATAAAGTTGTGGGAAAGTCGGCCAGTTAGCATATTTTGGTAATGTGGCACGAATCTCAGGGTTCTCTAAGATGTTAACAAACGCAAAAGGCTTGCCACAGGCTTGAATTGCAGCAACCGTGTGTGCTGAGAATCCGCATTGTGGCATTTTAGGCGTGCCTTTCATGTAAAGCAGAATGCTGTTTTCAGCAATTTGTGATTTTATCGTTTCGATTACTTTTTCTTCATCAAAGTTATGATTTGTATGCATTATTGTTTCCTTATTATTGTCTAAACTTGAAAAGATACAGGATTAGTATTATATTGCGCGTACATCATATATCAGTTTCTAAATTTTGGTCAACCAACAAGGAGCAAGAAATGTTTGAATTACCATCGTTACCATACCCTAAAAATGCTTTGGCACCCGTGATCTCTGAGGAGACAATCGAGTATCATTATGGCAAGCATCATCAGGCGTATGTCACTAACTTAAATAACCTATTAAAAACAGATGAGTTTAAATCTTTTGCCGGTAAATCATTAGAAGATGTGATTTTAACCTCAAAAGCTGGTGTATTTAATAATGCCGCACAAATCTGGAATCACACGTTTTATTGGAATTGCTTAACTCCAAATGCTAAAGCAAAACCAGAAGGCGCTTTATTGCAAGCGATTGAGAAAAAGTTTGGTAGCTTTGATGCCTTTAAAGAAGCGTTTAGCAAAACAGCGGTAACTACTTTTGGTTCTGGTTGGGCGTGGCTTGTGAAAACCAAGCAAGGTGAGCTTGAGCTAGTAAGTACCAGTAATGCAGCGTGCCCATTAACTGAAGGTCACACACCACTTTTAACTTGCGATGTATGGGAGCATGCGTACTATATTGATTATCGTAATGCGCGTCCAAAATATGTCGAAGAGTTCTGGAGTATTATTAATTGGGATTTTGTTGCTAAGCAGTTTGAAAAGTAAAACATTGCTTCAAAACAAGTATTCTCTAACTTAAGGATTAGACATGAAATTAGTGTGTTTCAATAGATCCATTTTTTTATCTCTTTTGGTATGTGTTTCTGTTGCAAACGCTGATGTCGTTAGGGATGAAGCGGATAGCAAGGTAACGGTTGCATCTTCAAAAACTAAGCTTGAGCTACAATTTGGTCTTCCAACTTATGAGCAGACACTACACTATCGAAAGATGTATAGCAAAAAGCCTTTTCCAGATGCCAAAATATTTTATTATGATAATGGTATTTACAAGTTAATCTCAGAGGGAGAAAACCATTATGGGGTATATGTACTAGAAGGAGACTTTAAAAATCAGACATACACAATTAGGTACGTCTCTCTGCCATCGTCAGACTGGGGTAATAAAACTGCATTCCATCAGTTAACTTTTATTAATATTGGTAAAAAGGACAATGGTGTTTTTATTCAAAATGCGATTACTGACACAGGAGATATGATTGCTCAACAAAATGGGACTTTCACGATTCAAAAGAATACTGTGACTAACCCAGTGACTGAAAAGTGGCAGTAGTTTAAACTCTGTAATACTTGGCAAAATCATAAAACTTCTATAGAATTGACCGGCTTTTGAACTTTGGAGAATATGTATGGCACGTGTAACAGTTGAAGATTGTTTAGAGAAAATCGATAGTCGCTTTGAATTAATTGTTTTAGCATCAAAAAGAGCACGCTTTCTAAGTCTAAGTGGTCAAGAACCACGTGTCGACTGGGATAATGATAAGACAACTGTTGTTGCTTTGCGTGAGATTGCTGATGGCAAAATAAACAAAGTGGAAATCCGTGCTGAACAGGAATATTAAAAAGATTAATAAAAACAAAAAATATTGATTTTAGGCGTTGACTTTGATTTTTTTAACCCTATAATCTCATCTCGTTCTCGGGTGCTTAGCTCAGCTGGGAGAGCATCGCCCTTACAAGGCGAGGGTCGGGGGTTCGAACCCCTCAGCACCCACCAGAGATTTAAAAGGCTTCCAATTGGGAGCCTTTTTTGTTTGTGTCACATAATAGTGCTTGAGTTTTAAGCTGCTATCTGTGACAATAGCGCGGCTCTTTGCTGTTGCCCTTATATTCAAGGTGTGCAATAGCTTATCGAGAGTAGATACGATAAACCGAAAGGAGTAAAATTATGAAACATTATGAAATCGTGTTCATGGTTCACCCTGATCAAAGCGATCAGTTACCAAACATGTTGCAAAAATACCGTGAAATCGTTGAGTCTAGAGGCGGTAAAATTCACCGTTTAGAAGACTGGGGACGTCGTCAACTTGCTTATCCAATCGCTAAGCTTCACAAGGCTCATTACATTTTGATGAATATCGAGTGTGATACCGAAGCGTTGAACGAGTTAAATGAATCATTCAGATACAATGATGCGATTCTACGTCGTTTAGTGCTTAACCAAAATGAAGCGATCACTGAGCCATCAATTATGATGGCAAAAGATGAGAAAAAAGAAGTTAAAGAAACAAGCGAAGCTGCTGAGTAAGGAGAGAAAAGATGCGTCCAAATCGTCGTCGTAAAGTATGTCGTTTTACCGTTGAAGGCGTTAAAGAGATCGACTACAAAGATTTAAATACATTGAAAGGTTATGTCACTGAAACTGGCAAAATCGTTCCAAGTCGAATCACAGGTACATCAACTAAGTATCAACGTCAACTTGCTAATGCAATCAAAAGAGCAAGATTTTTAGCGTTGATCCCTTACTGTGATCGTCACTTTAACTAATCTTTAAGTTTAGAGGTCTTTGACAATGCAAGTTATTTTAAAAGAAAAAGTAGAAAACCTAGGCACGCTAGGTAGTGTTGTAAATGTGAAGCCAGGTTATGCGCGTAACTACTTAGTGCCTTATGGCAAAGCAGTTCAAGCAACTGAAGCGAACATTGCTGCTTTTGAAAAGCAAAAAGCAGAATTACAAAAATTAGAAGCTGAGCGTTTAACAACGGCTAAAGCGAAAGCTGAGAAAATCTCAGGTCAAGTATTCACAATCAAAGCAGCTGCTGGTGATGGTGGTAAGCTATTTGGTTCTGTTGGGACTAAAGAAGTTGCTGATGTTATCGCGGCTGTAGGCGTTGAAGTTGAAAAACGTCACGTACGCATGCCAGAAGGTATCATCCGTTCATTGGGTGAGTACGAGCTATCAGTTCACTTACACTCAGATGTTGATGCTGATATCAAATTGGTTGTTATTGCTGAATAATTCCTAATTATTCACTAACCACTATTACACTTAAGCCGCAGATTTTGCGGCTTTTTTGTGTTTAAAGTAACTAAAATGTCACGGATAGATTGCCATAGCAAATTTTAGTTTTTAAAGCGGTATGTGCTTGTAAAAGTAATTTATGATGAGCATTAAAATAAAAATCGCCAATTGCCTTTCACAAAAATTTCTTTAGAATAAGGTAACCTCGGACAACGTGAAATTTCAATGATTAATCATCGCGAGCAATTCAAGCATATTCAAAAAGTTTTACTATTAGGTTCTGGCGGAATCCGCATCTCACAAGCAGGTGAGTTTGATTATTCCGGATCGCAAGCCATCAAGGCATTAAAAGAAGAAGGTATCAAAGTCATCTTGGTTAATCCCAATATTGCAACCATTCAAACCGATCCTGGTATGGCGGATGAGGTCTATTTTGAACCTCTAGACTTAGCACACGTAACCAAAATTATTGAGAAAGAAAAGCCTGATGCGATCATGCTAAGCTTCGGTGGGCAAACGGCATTAAACTTGGGTCTTAAACTCGAAGAAAAGGGTATTTTAGCACTGCATAATGTCAAAGTGCTAGGCAGTTCAGTGCAAACGATCAAAGAAGCTGAAGATCGTGGGCTTTTTAAAGATAAGTTAGATGAGATTAATGTTAAAACTGCCAAGAGCTTTGTCGCGACAACATTAAAAGATGCCATTATTGCGGCTAAGGAAATAGGCTTTCCATTAATGATGCGCTCAGGTTTCTCATTAGGTGGCTTGGGCTCGGGGATTGTTAGAACGGAAAGCGAGCTTAAGCATCGAGTTACTGAAGTATTAAATGCTACCTCACAAGTACTGATCGAAGAGTGTTTGTTAGGCTGGAATGAGTTTGAATATGAAATTGTGCGCGATATGGCAGGCAATGTGCTCACCGTGTGCAATATGGAAAACTTTGATCCGATGGGGATTCATACCGGTGAAAGTATTGTTGTTTCACCTTCGCAGTCCCTTAACAATGAAGAGTATCATCGCTTACGTAAGATCGCGATTGATGTGGCTAATCACTTTGAGATTATCGGTGAGTGTAATATTCAATATGCATTTAATCTCGAGACGTCAGATTATCGGGTAATTGAGATTAATCCGCGTCTTTCTCGTTCATCAGCTCTAGCGTCAAAAGCGACAGGTTATCCACTAGCCTTTATCGCGGCGAAATTGATTTTGGGTTATAACCTCCATGAATTACAAAATGCGGTAACCAAGAAAACCTGTGCCTATTTTGAGCCAGCCCTTGATTATATTGTTGTCAAGATCCCGCGTTGGGATACGCATAAGCTTAAAAAAGCCGAGCGCTTTATCGGGACTGAGATGAAGTCAGTCGGTGAGGTGATGGCAATTGGCCGGTCGTTCCCTGAAGGCTTACAAAAAGCCGTTGGCATGCTCAATATTGGTGCGGCAGATTTATCGGACTATCCTTTTGAGATTCCTGATCTTGAGCTTGAGATTGAACGCGCGACTGATCGCCGGATCTTTGCGTTACATCGCTTTTTTGTGCAAGGTGGCGATATTGAAAAAGCCTATCAGTTATCAAAGATTGATAAGTGGTTCTTAAATCATATGCATACCATTGCTGAGATGGAAAACCGCTTAAAGAATTTAAATAATCCACTGACGAAAGAGTTGTTAAAAGAAGCTAAAAAGCTTGGCTTTTCTGATAAATCGATTGCGCGTTTTCGTGACATGGATGTACAGGCTTTACGCGCTTGGCGTATTTCACAAGGCATTGTGCCTTATGTTAAACAAATCGATACCCTAGCAGGAGAGTTTGAAGCAGAAACGAATTACTTATACATGACGTATCACGGGATTGAGCATGATGTTAAACCGTCTGAAATTGAGGCAAGCTTAATTATTGGCTCAGGTCCTTATAGTATCGGTTCATCCGTTGAGTTTGACTGGTGTGGCGTGACGACTGCTCATACGTTGAAGAAACTCGGTGAATCGCCAATTATTATTAATTCAAACCCTGAAACTGTCTCGACTGATTATGATGAGTCTGATCGCTTATACTTTGAGCAATTAACATTTGAACGTGTGCAGGATATTGCCGATTTTGAAAACCTAAAAGGCATCGTTGTTTCTGTAGGTGGGCAAATTGCCAATAACTTGGTCGTGCCATTGGCAAGAGCAGGTTACCCAATTTTAGGCACCTCTCCTCAGAATATTAATAAGGCAGAGAATCGTGCGATTTTCTCAACGATGTTGAATGATTTGGGTATTGACCAACCCGAATGGCAATCGGTGACAACGCTTGAAAAAGCCAAAGAGTTCTCAGATAAAGTTGGTTATCCAATTTTGGTGCGTCCATCGTATGTATTATCAGGGGCGGCGATGAATGTAATCTACTCAGAAGATGCACTTGAGCAATACCTAGCAGAAGCCACCTCTGTCTCACCTGAGCATCCTGTGGTTATTTCAGATTTTATCAACAATGCTAAAGAGCTTGAAATGGATGGCGTGGCTGAGAATGGTGAAATTGTCATTTATGCGATTTCTGAGCATGTTGAGAACGCAGGTGTTCACTCAGGTGATGCCACGATTGTATTGCCTCCGCAAAATCTCTATTTAGAGACGATTCGTCGTGCTAAGCGTATTACCAAGAAAATTGTCAAAGCATTAAATATCTCAGGACCTTTTAATATTCAATTTATCGCTAAAGATAATAACCTTAAGGTGATTGAGTGTAATCTACGCGCTTCAAGATCTTTCCCGTTTGTCTCAAAAGTTACAGGACACAATTTTATTGAAATCGCGACGGAAGTGATTATCGGTAAATATAAGAAAAAGCGTTATAACACGCTCGATCTTGACTATGTTGGCGTTAAAACATCGCAGTTTTCGTACAACCGCTTAAAGGGTGCGAACCCTGTTGCTCACGTTGAGATGTCATCGACTGGTGAAGTGGGATGCATTGGTTATGATTTACTAGATGCATTTTATAAGTCATGGCAGGCGACTGAGATGTTTGTTAAACGCAAGAAGATTCTCTTATCCATTGGCGGTGATAAGAAGGTTAAACTCATGCCTGAGATCAAGCGTTTGCATGAACAAGGTTGGGAGATTTATACCACAACCGGTACGCATCAATATTTAAGTGATTTAGGTATTGAAACCAAATTAACCCACAAAATCAGTGAATCAGAAGCGCCAAACGTTGAAACAGTAATTGCGGATCATTGTGTTGATTTGATTATCAATATTCCACGTCGTCAGCAACATGTTAGTGATGATAATGTATCTGATGGCTTTAAGATTCGTCGTCTTGCGGTTGATCACCATATTCCACTGATTACTAATTTGCAGATTGCTGAGTTAACCTTGCGTTCATTGGCTGAATTGCATGACGCGCCCATTCACGTTAAATCGTGGCGAGAGTTTATGGAGACTCGTGCTTGATTACATTACAAAATATCTCATTACAGCGCGGCTTAAAGACATTGTTTGATGATGTCAGCTTCGCCATCTATGATAAGCAAAAAATCGGTCTTGTCGGTGCGAATGGTGCTGGCAAGACCTCGTTATTTATGCTTTTAGCTCAGGGCTTACAGGCAGATCAAGGTGAACTTGAAATTGCCAAGGGCACGCGTATTGTGACGGTCAAACAAGAAGTCGATGATTTAGAGGCTTCGGTTGTGCGCTATGTTATGCAAGGCAATGCTGAATTGCATCGATTAACGGTGGCAATGGAGCAAGCGCTCACTGAGGAGGCTTATGAAGAGCATGCGCAACTTCATGCTGATTTTGAAGCCTTAGGTGGCTATCAACTAGAGTCGCAAGCCGCGCAATTGTTAGATGGTTTAGGCTTTGAACCAAAGCAGCTACATGAACCTGTTAAATCCTTATCAGGCGGTTGGCGTATTCGCTTGAATTTAGCGCAAGCTTTATTACAACAAGCCGAAATTCTGCTACTGGATGAGCCGACAAACCATTTGGATTTAGATGCGGTGATGTGGCTTGAGCGTTATTTACAGAATTACCAAGGCGCGATCGTCCTTATTTCTCATGATCGAATATTTCTCGATAATGTCGTTGAGCGTGTGTTATATATTGAAAATAAAGGCATTGATAGTTACACAGGTAATTATTCATCTTTTGAAAAGCAATATCATGAAAAACGCTTGTTACAACAAAAAGCGCATGTCAAACAACAGCAGAAAATTGCTCATTTAGAAAGCTTTGTTAATCGCTTTAAAGCCAAGGCATCCAAAGCAAAACAAGCGCAATCGCGCGTTAAAATGCTCGAAAAAATGCAGCGTATCGAGGCGGTACATGATAAGCAAAGTTTTAGTTTTAGCTTTGCTGAGAATTCTAAGATGCCAACAGGTAGTTTGTTAACTCTTGAAAACGGCATGTTGGGCTATGGCGATAAGGTTATTTTAAGTGATCTTAACACCATGATTTTGCCAGAGATGCGCATAGGGCTTTTGGGTAAAAATGGAGCTGGGAAATCAACCTTTGTTAAAGGTTTAGTTGGAGATCTGGCATTATCTCAAGGGGAGAGCAAAAAACACCCTGATCTAAAGATTGGCTACTTTGCCCAGCATTCATTGGATGCACTTGATTTTAATGCCTCTGCTTTGACGCATATGAAGCGTTTGGATACAAAAATTACCGATGAGCAGGCACGCAAGTTTTTGGGGCGATTTAACTTTAGTAATGATATGGCGTTATCGGCAGTCGGTGGTTTCTCAGGTGGTGAGAAGGCGCGTTTAGCGCTTGCATTAATCGTTTATCAAAAGCCTAACTTTTTACTTCTAGATGAACCGACCAACCATTTAGATATTGAAGTGCGCGAAGCCTTGGCATTTGCTTTGCAATCTTTTGATGGTGCTTTGGTATTGATATCGCATGATCGTTATTTACTAGAAAGCACGGTTGACGAGTATTGGTTAGTTGATCAAGGGCAGGTGTCTACTTTTGATGGTGATTTAACCGATTATTATCAATATGTGCTTGAGCAAAAGAAGAAAGATAAGCAAAAAGTAGCTTCTAATGCTGTCGATAATAAGAGTTCAGAAATAGCAGGGATATCAGAGACGCAAGAAATAAAAGAAACACAAGAAGCGCCAAAAAATAAGAAAGAATCCCGCCAACAACGCGCGCAATTACAAGCAAAATTAAAGCCACTTATCGACAAAATTAAAAAAATTGAAAAGGAAATGGCTAAGCTGCAAGCGCAAAAAGAAGCGTTTGATCTTAAACTTCAGGATGAAGCGATTTATCAGGATAAGGCGCAACTCAATGAGTTACTCAAAGCACATCAGCAAGTGCAAGTCGAGCTTGAGGAAAAAGAGCTTATCTGGCTTGAATTGCATGAGCAATTAGAATGTGAAAGTTGATGTGCATGTGCAGCATGTGTTGTATTATCCCTAATCTATTGTGTAGATAAGTTACCCAACAATGAGGGCGCATTGTATTCCTGAGACCTTTTCATTCTGATTATGCCTGTGTCAATTTGACTGATCAGCTAGATTCAGTACAATCGCTCTGTTTTACGTGTAGATTAAATACATGTGTGAGCGTATTTTGTTGAAAGAGGGGAAAACATGAAAAAATTACATAAGTTGTCATTTGTGGCAGTGGCTTTTGCTATGGCATGTCATGCCGAAGCAGCGAGCTTTCAAGTCAATGAAAATAGTGTTTATTTACAAGGGATGGCAATGGCAGGAAGTGCTGCAAGTCCAGATGATGTTAGTAGTATCTTTAACAACCCGGCTAACTTGGGCTTTGTTAAAGATAGCAGCGTTTACCTTGGCGGCAGCTATATCTTACCTAGTGTGAAAATGACTAATGCACAAGCCAGTCATGGTGTGCATTACAGCACCATCCCTTTCGCGGATAACCCTGTGTCAGGCGCATCATCACAAAATAGTGTGGTTGAGGGCGCGCTAGTGCCTAATCTATATGGTGCATGGCGTATTAATGATCGATTAGCTGCAGGTGTGGCGTTAACCGCACCATGGGGAATGACAACAAATTATGATGATAATTCAGTTGTGCGCTATGCCGCACAGAAAACATCGATTGAAGTGATTAATCTAACGCCTGAGATTGCCTTTAATATTATTCCAGAGATCTCGATTGCCGCGGGCTTGCAAATCCAGTATGCCAGTGCTGAGTTTTCAAACTATGATGGTGAGTTGGCAACGCCTACAAATCAAGCGACTAATATTAATGGTAATGGCTGGGGTGTTGGTGGAATTTTTGGGGTGATGTTTCACCCAGTGAAAGCGACTTATTTTGGTTTGAGTTATCGCACACCAGTTAAGATGAACATTGAAGGCACAGGCAATCAATGGTTATTGCCAACAGGTAGTACACCAATAACACCAGGAGCACCGTATAATAGCTATATTTCTGATGCATCGACTTCATTTAGAACACCAGGTGTGATTAACTTTGGTATTACTCAAGATATTACGTCAAAATGGCAAGTCAGAGGCACTGTGCAGTATACAATGTGGGGCACATTAGATAAGCTTACCATTGATACACCAGGAGGCTATTCAACCTCATCAACGATGCAATTAGGTTGGAAAAACAGCTGGTTATTTTCATTAGGTACCAATTATAAGATCACTCCACATTGGTCGGTAAGAACCGGTGTAGCATATGATCAAACGCCAACCGTGTCAGAAACAAGAGATGCAAGAATGCCAGATACTAATCGCATTTGGGTAACATTGGGTGGCACGTACCATGTTAATGATCATTTTTCAATTGATGTGGTTTATGAGCATATTTTTATGCTCAATCAAAGTATCAATGTCACTGAGTATACTGGTTCAAATGCAAATATTCCAAATATTGAGCAAAACAAGGTATCTGCTAATTATCGCGGATTCGCTGATATATTCGGTTTGGCGCTGAGATATAAATTCTAATTATGGGGTAAAGATGATGAACATAAAGTTTTCGCAATACAAAAAAGAATGGAAAAAAATCAGTCTATTGAGCGCTGCAATGCTTTTATCTGCCTGTGGTGGCGGAGGTGGGGGTGACAGCGCTGGTGTCGCTGTTAATGTCAGCTCACCAACAGATAATGTAATCCATGCGGATATCAATCAAAATAACCAAAAAGAGTTCACTGTAAGCGTTGGTGATCAAAGCATTGGTGCAGTCGGTCAGTCAAATGCATATCAGGTGAGTGTCACACAATCCAATCCAAATGCTGGTTTTACTGTTAATCTTGGGTCATGTGCGCAAGCTATTAGTAATGGTCAAAGTTGTCAATTTAGTTTGAGCTATGCGCCAACTTCAGATGCGCAATATAATCAACAGGACACTTTAACCATAAGTGTTGGCGGCACAACACAAACGATTACGGTTAAAGGTGATAAAGGGCAAGACTTCGTTGTATTTGGCGATAGTTTGTCAGATGCAGGTGTTCAGGATCAGCTAGCTGCTTTGGTTAAAGGGTTGCATGCATTTTTACCCAATGTATTACCTGAATGGCCAACAGTGCCAGGAACCTCAATTGATAAATCAGCAACTTATACCACCCCAGGTGGCAATGTTTGGGTTACTGATTTAGCTAAGTTGGTCGGGGCATCAAGCGCAATGACTTTACCTAACAATAGTCACTATATGCAGCCAATAAAGGTAGCATATACGCAGTGGTATAACCTGGTTAACACGATATTGCAAGCTGCTAATATCTCACTTGATACGGAAAGTAAAGGTTTAGCAGGTAATAATTATGCCCAAGGTGGTGCAACAACCACTTGTGCAGGAATTGGACTTGTTTTGCCGCAAGCGATGTTTACAGTATTAGGAGAGTTTAATCCTCAATTACTTCCACCTGGAAATGTACCATTATATATGCCATCACCGATTGGTCCTATTCCACAAGTGAATGGTCAACCTGCTTATAGCTGCCCTAAAGCGCAAAGCCCAAATGAAAGCTTGCAGCCTGTTTATGATCAGCTTGAAAGCTATAATCAAATTGATAGCTATTTATCACAACAATCATTAAAGTATGCGGACCCAGATAAAGTGTATATCTTATGGGGCGGTGCCAACAACTTATTCCTTGAGGTTGCAAAACAGCCAACACCATCCGCGGCAGAGGTTGCTCAGGTCATGACGCAAGCTGCAGGCGATATTGCCTATGATGTTCAGTATCTTGCAGCGCATGGTGCTAAGAAGTTTGTTGTGCTATTTTTACCAAATATTGGTTTAACACCATTGGCGATTGCGGCTAACCAGCAATCCGCACTTGAAAAAGCATCTGTTGCTTATAACACCGCATTGAGTAATATGTTAGGGGCATTACAAAAGCAGGATTCAAGCATTAAAATTGTGCCGGTAGATGTTTTCAATTTAATGAATGATATGGTGGCAAATTATGAGATGTCTGCATTGGGTAAAACCTATCAGTTTGATGATGTGACAACACCTGCTTGTATACAGGCGTCAGAAACAGGTAACCCATTAGCAGCTTTGACTAATTCTGCACTATTGTGTACACCGCAAGCTGATAATAAAAAACATCTATTTGAAGACACAGTACATCCAACAGCAGAGACGCATCAAGTGATTGCTGCAAAAATCGCTAAAGCAATGGAAGCTTTTAATTAATTCACTAATGGAAAACCATGTTTTGATGAATTTAATTCATTAAAACATATAAAAAATGAATTTTATCTATCATTAAGGCTTTGCTATCGTTGAGCTTCGTTTGGATTAACAAAAAAGCACCTAGATGAAGCTAAGTCATGTCGACATCGTTATTGCTAATAGTACACATTGCCATTTTGCCAGTGCCATTGCCGTACAGATTGAGGAAAGTGCTAAGCAAAGAAAGACCGGTATTGCCAAGCGCAGTGTGAATTATTTGCAAGAGAAAATGCGCTCAAAACATGCAGTTATTGCGATTGATCGCCTGCTTAATCAAATCGTAGGCTTCTGTTATATTGAGTCATGGCAAGACAAAGCTTATGTGTCTAATTCAGGCTTAATTGTTTTCCCAGAATATCGCAATTTAGGTTTGTCCAAAGCCCTAAAGTCAAAAGCATTTATATTAGCGCGTGAATATTATCCTAATGCCAAGATCTTTGGGTTAACAACCAACCCGCAGGTGATGCGTATTAATTATGAGTTGGGTTATGAGCCGGCTGCCTTTACTGGCTTAACAACGGATAAAACGTTTTGGCAAGGATGTATGAGTTGCGTGAACTTCGCTATTTTACAAGCCAAAGAATATCAAAACTGTTTATGCACGGGGATGCTGTACGATCCGCAAAGAAAACAAAAGCAAAAAGAACAGAAAGAGCAAATAGAGCAGCAAGAGCAAGGTGTATTACAAAAGAATCAAGGTAATAAAAATAATAAAAGGGAGCAACCAATGAAGGTTATTGTCGCATTTAGTGGAGGTTTAGATACGAGTTTTTGTGTTAAGTATTTACAGCAGGAGCATGATCTAGAAGTGCATACCGTGACTGTCAATACGGGTGGTTTCACTCAAATTGAGTTAGCTCAGATTGAGCGCAGGGCTTATCAGTTGGGTGCGAAAACGCATCAAAGTATTGATGTCACCAAAGACTTTTATCAGGAATGTGTTAAGTTTCTGATCTTTGCTAATGCACTAAAAAACAATTGTTATCCATTATCTGTCAGTGCTGAGCGTGCTTTTCAAGCAATGACGATTGCCAAGGTAGCAAATACGATGGGGATCACTAAGATTGCACATGGCTGCACGGGAGCAGGTAATGATCAAGTGCGCTTTGATCTTATGTTTCATATATTATCTCCAGAAGCTCAAATTATAACGCCCATTCGCGATTTGAAATTATCGCGTGCTGCTACTCAGGAATATCTGATCAAGCATGGTGCAAGTTGCAGCGAAAGTAGCAAAAACTATTCGATTAATAAAGGCTTATGGGGCACCTCTGTTGGTGGTGTTGAGACCTTAAGTTCACATTTATATCTCAAAGATGAGGCTTGGCCAACTAAGATAGATAAAGCGAAAGATAGAGAAGAAACGCTAAAGATTACCTTTATTAATGGTGAGCCAATTGCCTTAAATGACGAGTTATCAAATTCAATTCAGGTGATTCAAAAACTAAATGATCTTGCCAGTCAATATGGTATTGGGCGCGACATTCATGTCGGTGACACCATTATCAACATCAAAGGGCGTGTTGGCTTTGAAGCGCCTGCGCCTTTAATACTGATCAAGGCACATCACTTATTAGAAAAGCATGTGCTGACTAAAGCACAACTTAAGATTAAAACAAGCTTAAGTGACACCTATGCGGAGATGGTGCATGAAGGACAATTTCTTGATCCGGCAGCACGTGATATTGAAGCCTTGCTATTATCGACTCAGGCAAAGGTCACAGGGGATGTATTTGTGAAGCTTTATCCACTTCATTTCGTACTGTTGGGTATACAGTCTGAGCATGATTTAATGCAGGCGCAACATGCCAAATATGGCGAGGAAAATGCAAGTTTCACTGGTGATGATGTCAAAGGATTCACTAAAGTGATGAGCACACAACTTGCTGCTTATTATCAATTGCAGAATAAAGATAAATCAGTTAAGACAACGCCATTAAGCTCAATCAAAGCAGCGGTGACAGGGTGAGGTTTTATGAATGAGCATAACAAAAAAATAAAAAAAATAAAGGTTGGTATTTTAGGCGGTGCGGGTTATACCGCTGGTGAGTTATTGCGACTACTGACTCATCACCCACAGGTGGATATTCAATTCATACATAGTGCCTCACAAGGCGGTGAGTTAATTGCCAAAACCCATCATGATTTCTATCTGATCGATAATAAACGCGTATTCGATAAAGAGATAAATTATAATGTCGATGTCGTGTTTTTATGTGTGGGGCACGGGCAAGCCAAAGAAGCACTTAAATCTCATCAATTCAAGCAGGGTACTAAGATAATTGACTTAAGTCAGGATCATCGAGATACTCAGGCAAATCCAGATTTTGTCTATGGTTTGGCGGATATTAAGCAAAGTGCGGTTGCAATTGGATCTAATATTGCCAATCCTGGTTGCTTTGCGACTGCAATACTTCTAGCTTTAATGCCTTTTCGTCATTATGTTGATGGCGATGTTCATATCAATGCCATTACCGGCTCAACAGGTGCCGGTGTGATGCACAGTGGAACTTCACATTTTAGCTGGCGCACTAATAATATGTCTGTCTATAAAGCATTCTCACATCAGCATCTGACTGAAATTAAACAGGAACTTAAGTTATCAGCAAACAATCAAATATTATTTGTGCCAATGCGAGGGAATTTTAGTCGTGGTATTTTTGCCTCGATTTATTTTAAGTCAGATCTCACTGAAATAAAGGCACAACGAATTTTGCAAGCATTTTACGAGCAAAGTACCTTTGTCAAAGTGCTTGATCATGAGCCAGATTTAAAAATGGTTGTTAATACCAATGCTTGTTTATTATCCGTGAAAAAACATGGTGAGTATCTGCATGTTGTCAGTGTCATTGATAACTTGATTAAAGGGGCTTCAGGGCACGCTCTACAAAATATGAATCTGATGTTTGGTTTGCCTTGTGAGTTAGGCCTATCCCTCAAAGCCAGTGTTTTTTAAGGTGATTTTATGAATTTATATGAAGTATATGATCGTTATCCCATTGCATTAAATAAAGCCAAAGATTTATATGTTTGGGATAGCAATGATCAACAATATCTTGATTTATACGGTGGACATGCAGTGATCTCGATTGGGCATAGCCATCCGCATTATATTGAAAGAATCACTCAACAGTTGCAACATATCGGTTTTTATTCCAATAGTATTGAGATGCCGATGCAACAACATCTGGCAGATAAACTAGCACAATTAAGTGGCTGTCATAATTACCAGTTATTTCTAGTCAACTCAGGAGCGGAAGCGGTAGAAAATGCGCTTAAACTTGCTGGTGTTGTCACCAAGCGCAATAAGATCATTAGCATTAATAATAGCTTTCATGGGCGCACAAATCTCGCCTTAGCAGTTACTGATAATCTTGCCATTCAATCACCGTTTTCAAACGGTTTTCAAGTCATTAGTGTGCCGTTAAATGATATAGGTGCGTTGAAAAAAGCGATGGATAATGACGTGGCTGCAGTGATTGTTGAAGGTGTACAGGGCATTGCCGGTATCTATGAGCCGGATATACATTTTCTACAGACGGCAAGTGAGTTATGTCAAAAGTACGGTGCAAAGTTAATTGTTGATGAGATTCAATCTGGCTTTGGGCGCACAGGGGAGTTTTTTAGTTTTCAGCAATCCGGTATTGAACCGGATTTGATTACCTTTGCTAAGGGGGCGGGTAATGGCTTTCCTGTTGGTGGCGTATTAATCAAAGATGATGTTCCGGTATTGAAAAACATGTTAGGCACAACCTTTGGTGGTAGTTATCTTGCCTGTGCTGCGATGTTAGCTGTGCTTGAAGTCATTGACGATGAAGCACTTGTTAATCATGCCAAGCACCAAGGGGCATATTTAAAAGAACAATTACTACAAATCCCTGAAGTGACAACCGTAAGAGGGCGAGGGCTTATGCTAGGTGTTGAATTTAGCTTAGATTGTAAGGCAATTCGTGATGCGCTTTTAAAGCAAAAGCATATATTTACTGGTGTGGCTCAAGCCGGACAAGTGATGCGTATACTGCCCGCACTGACGATTCAGCAATCGCATATAGATGCATTTATTTTGGCATTAAAAGAAGTGATTGAAGCTAAGCATTTATCCAAAAGCACACATCGCACCCTGAGCGAAGTCGAAGGGTAGCATGATAATCATATGACATAAGTTTCATCAACTGGCACCTCTCCCCTTGCGGGATTGCTCGTGCAGCTTGGGCTGCGTGGGTGAGGGATAACATTTATAATGGCTTCGACTAACGCTCAGCCAACGCAAATGTGAGGGCTTCGACTATGCTTAGCCAACAGAGAATTTATAAGATAAAAGAAACACAGTTTCTAGGAGTGAAAAACATGCAGCAGTATTTAAGTATTAACGATATAGATAATATCCAAGAAGCGATTCAATCATGTATTGAGATTAAGCAAAATCCACATGCTAATGATAAATTAGGTGCACATAAAACTTTAGGCATTATTTTTTTAAATCCAAGTTTACGCACTAAAATTTCAACGATAAAAGCGGCACAAAATATTGGTTTAAATGTATTACCAATTGATGTGAATAATGGCTGGGCACTGGAGTTTAGCGAAGGTGTGGTGATGAATGCTGATAAACCTGAGCATATCAAAGAGGCCGCTCAAGTCATTGCAAGCTATTGTGACATTGTCGCAATTCGCTCCTTTGCCAAGCTCAATGACAAAGAGCAAGACTATCAAGAACAAATCTTTAGTGCATTTAAAAAATATACGGATTGCCCAATAGTGAATTTAGAATCAGCTTTGCGTCATCCTTTACAGAGTCTGGCTGATATTCTAACGATTGAAGAGTATAAAAAACCAAAAAAACTAAAAAAACCAAAAGTTGTGTTAAGTTGGGCGCCACATGTTAATCCCTTGCCACATGCAGTAGCAAATTCGTTTGCTGAGGGTATGCAGTTGATGGATTATGAGTTTGTAATAACACATCCTGAAGGTTATGAACTGGATTCAGAGTTTATCGGTGATGCTCAAGTGGTCTATGACCAAGATGAAGCATTTAAAGATGCTGATTTTATCTATGTCAAAAATTGGTCAAGCACTAAAGAATACGGCAAGGTGATCAATACTGATGACAAATGGATGATTACTCAAGAGAAACTAAAAAATGCTCCCAATGCCAAGGTGATGCACTGTTTGCCCGTGAGACGTAATTTAGTGATTGCTGATGATGTGCTTGATTCTGAATGCTCAATTGTTATCGAGCAAGCCGAGAATCGACTCTATACCGCGCAATATGTGCTATCCGAACTTGTCAAAACGTTGAAGTTACAAACGTCAAAAACACCATTATTGAATGAAAAGGTCTATGCCGATGAAGTTGAATAAAGCGCTAAATATCATCAAGTTAGGTGGGCGTGTAATCGATGATGAAAACAAGCTTAATACGCTATTACATGCTATTTCAAAGCCAAGTGATCCATGTGTTATCGTGCATGGCGGTGGCGATCAAGTTACCGAGTTAGCCGAGCGTCTAGGTGTTGAATCTACCTTTGTTAATGGTCGGCGTATGACTGATAAAGTGTCATTAGATCTGGTAACGATGGTGTTAGCCGGGATCATCAATAAACAGATAGTTGCTAAGCTGCAAGCCATGGGTATAAATGCTTGGGGGCTAAGCGGTGTCGATGCTAATTTGCTACTGAGCAACAAACGCGGAATTCAAACGCATGATTTTGGTTTTGTGGGTGATGTTAAAGCAGTTAATCGTAATGTATTAATTGATTTGATCAATAATGGCTTTTTACCTGTCATTGCACCGATTACGCATGATGGCAACGGGCAGCTTTTAAATACCAATGCCGACACAGTAGCATATGAAATTGCAAAAGCTTTGGCGCATCAATATCAGGTCAATCTATATTATTGTATGGATTTGGCAGGGGTTTATGAGGATATTGCTAATCCACACTCATTGATTGAAACCTTAGATTTAAATGTCTATCAACATTTAAAAGCAAAAGGCAAGATCCAACAAGGCATGTTGGTGAAACTTGAGAATTGCTTTGATGCATTAGCCTCTAACGTTTATCAAGTGGTAATTAGTAATGCGGATAATATTGCTCGTAGCTTGCAAGGTGAGAAAGCTAAAGTCACGACAATACAGTTAGAGGAGGTAAAGAATGTGTCTGAGAAGTGTAATCACTTTATAAACACCCCGTCAGTCTACGACTGCCACCCCTCTTGAAAAGAGGGGAATGTAGAAAAGCCCTTGTTTAAACGAAGGGATGTATCGAAAAGGTTGAATATTAATTCCCCTCTTTTCAAGAGGGGTGCCGAGCTTGCGAGGCGGGGTGTTGAAGAAATATAGTAACAATCGATCTGATTTAAGGGTATTAATTAATGACAAATAGTATAAGTATGCATTCTGATGTGTTGATTGAAGAGATAATACATAAACAAGCAGAAGCCTTAGCATTGCTCAAGTGTTTAATTGAAATCCCATCGATTTCAAAAGATGAGGCACAAAGTGCGACATTTATTCAACAATGGCTGTTTGAACGTGGTATTGCTAGTACCTTAGTTGGCAATAATGTGTGTGCTAAGAATAAATATTATGATGATAATAAACCATCTGTTTTACTGATTTCACATCATGACACGGTGCCACCGAGCAAAAGCTATACCCGTGATCCGTATTATGCTGAAATTATTGATGGTAAGTTATATGGCTTGGGATCCAATGATGCCGGAGGCGCATTGGTGAGCATGATAATTACCTTCAGTTATTTTTATCAAAAGAAAGATTTACCTTTTAATTTGTTGTTATGCGCGGCTGCGGAAGAGGAGATCTCAGGGCAAAATGGTGCTGAGTTGGCGCTAACCTTTTTTGATGCTATTGATTTTGCGATTGTTGGTGAACCAACGAGTATGGAGCTTGCGATTAGCGAAAAGGGTTTAATGGTTTGTGATTGTGTCGCCCATGGCAAGACAGGACACGCTGCACGCGATGAGGGAGATAATGCAATATTAAAAGCTGTTGATGATATTAATTGGATTAACAATTATCAATTTGCTCAAACTTCAGAGACATTGGGTGATGTGAAAATGAGTGTGACGATGATTGATGCTGGTGTGAAGCATAATGTTGTCCCTGAAAAATGTCATTTTGTTGTTGATGTTAGATCGACTGATGCCTATGGCAATGACGATGTACTGCATATTATGCGCCAGTATATGTCATCAGAGATTACACCTAGATCACTACGCATTAAGCCTAGTAAAACGCCACTTGAGCATCCATTAATGCACGCATTATTAGCAAAAGGTATCAATAGTTATGGCTCGCCAACGACGTCAGATCAAGCGATTGTGAATTGCCCGAGTGTTAAGCTCTCACCAGGAGATTCAAAGCGCTCCCACAGTGCCGATGAATTTATTTATGTAGAGCAAATCAACGAGGGAGTTCTATTTTTTATCACATTTTTTAATGAATTAAAGGATAAGCCATGGCAGAAGTAATTAAAAAAGGAAAAAAAGAAAAACAAAAACTCTGGGGTGGGCGTTTTAGTGAGGATAATAATCCCTTATTTGTACGCTTTAATGAGTCATTAAGTTTTGATTATCGGCTTTTCTCCTATGATATCAAAGCGACAGAAGCATTTACTGAAGCGTTATGTGAGATCAATGTTTTATCTGATAACGAATTGAAGGCGTTGCATCAAGCCTTAGCAGAGATCGAACATGAGGTTAATAATAATCCATACCTTATTCAGCAGGCAATCAATGATGGCGTTGAAGATATCCATACCTTTGTAGAGCAATCGCTAGTTGATAAAATAGGTGACCTTGCCTATAAAGCCAATACGGGGAGATCGCGTAATGAACAAGTCTCTTGTGCCACAAGGTTGTGGGTGCTTGATCATATTGAGCATTTATGCGATTTGATCAAGGCCTTGCAAGCGGCTTTTGTTACGCAAACCAAAGCCAATGTTGATGTGTTTGTCATGGGTTATACGCATTTGCAACAAGCGCAACCAATCACTTGGGGGCATTATTTCTTATCTTTTTATGAGATGCTTAAACGCGATTATGAGAGACTTATTGATATTAAAAAACGCGTTAATGTCTCGCCTTTAGGTATGGGGGCGATTGCTGGCAATGCTTGGGCATTAGATCGCCAGAAAATGGCAGATGCGTTGGGGTTTGATGAGATTGCCAAAAATAGCTTGGATGCAGTCAGTGATCGCGATTACATTATTGAACTATTAGCTGCGATTAGCCTTATTGGGACGCATTTAAGTCGCTTTGCTGAGGATATGATTATCTATTCAACGACCGAGTTTGGTTTGGTTGAAATGAGTGATTTAGTCACGACGGGTTCATCACTTATGCCGCAGAAGAAAAACCCTGATGCGATGGAGTTGGTTCGTGGCAAAGCAGGACGTTTAAATGGCTATTTAGTTGCATTACTAACAACCGTTAAAGCCTTACCATCGGGGTATAACAAAGATCTGCAAGAGGATAAAGAAGCACTTTTTGCTGCGGTTGACACCGTGAGTGACTTGTTGAAAGTAACGACGATAACTGTTGAAAGCTTGGCGGTAAATAAAGATAAAAACTATGATGGTAGTTTTTGTGTGGCAACGGAGCTTGCTGATTATCTTTCTAAAAAAGGTATTGCCTTTAGAAAAGCACATCATATTGTCGGAGAAATTACCGCGTATGCTTTAAGTAAAAATAAGTCATTAACTGATTTAACACTTTCTGAATTTCAGCATTTTTCAGTGATGATTGATGACGATGTTTATCAAGTGTTGAGCATTGAGTCAGCGGTTAATAGTAAGACAGCAATGGGTGGTACGGCAGTTGCTAATGTTGCAAAAGCGATTTCTGCGATTGAGGAAATAATACAAGATGCTATATAATCTGACTCAAAATACGTGCTTTTTGTTTTTAAGTTTATGTGGGTTTAGACGGAATTTACTGATAATTTAAAACCCAAAGCTTTCAATATATTGCCAAGTGTTATAAATCTTGGATTTCCTTTGCTGGATAACACTCTATATAAGTGTGCTCGATCTAACCCAGTCTTTTTTGATAAAGAGCCTACTCCGCCTTGCGCTTCAACGATATTTTTAAGTGCAAGCATAAAAGCTTGACTATCACCGTCATTTTCATATTCCTCAAGCGCAACTTCTAGATAGGCTACGGCTTCTTCTTTATCATGTAAACTTTGAATTAAGTGTGCATGATAATCTGTTGTATTTTGCTCAATATTTTTGTTCATAAATGGTCTCCTAACTTTAGCTCAAGCCAATATTTTTGAGCTAGATTAATATCGTTAGGCTGTGTTTTTTATCACCGCCAAGCAATAAAATATATGTGATTTCAGCTTCTTTAGCATAGTAAACACGATATCCAGAGCCAAACGCTAGTCGTAGTTCAAACACACCATTGCCAACATGTTTATGATCACCTTCATTGCCAAAATATAAGCGATCAATTCGCCTACGTATCCTAGCTTTGGTAATTTTGTCTTTGATGTTATCAAGCCATATATTAAATGGTTCTTTACCATCTGGTGTTTTGTATATGCGTATCTGTTTCATGTCCTGATTGTAGTTTATAAGCAACATTATGTAAAACAATAATTATCCCAATAGCTTAAATTTGGCAATAAATTAGGAGTGTGGATAACTCATCGATGCTTTATCATAAATTTAACTAGCTTCACAAAGGGCTTTTTGCTATTCTTTGCCAACATTAACAGCGCTTAATGTATTATCTTTTATGTCAACTCGTATTGAAAATCAACGTACCAAGTTTGTCTTTGTTACTGGAGGTGTTGTGTCATCTCTTGGCAAAGGGATCACAGCAGCTTCCTTGGCAACTTTATTAGAGTGTCGCGGTTTAAATGTTACTTTAATGAAGCTTGATCCATATATTAATATTGATCCTGGTACGATGAGTCCATTGCAGCATGGTGAGGTATTTGTCACTGAAGACGGTGCTGAGACTGATCTTGATTTGGGGCATTATGAGCGCTTTATACGTACTAAAATGACTAAGCGTAATAACTTCACCACGGGACGCGTTTATCAAGATGTGATAAAAAAAGAACGCCGAGGTGATTATCTAGGTGGTACGATTCAGGTGATTCCACATATTACCGATGAGATTAAACTTAAAATCTTACAAGGTGTTGATGATAAGATCGATGTCGCGATTGTTGAAGTTGGTGGTACGGTTGGTGATATTGAATCATTACCTTTTCTTGAGGCGATTCGCCAACTAGCGCAAGAGCTAGGTAAGTCACGCAGTTTGTTTTTGCACTTGACATTATTGCCTTACATCAAAGCTGCAGGCGAGTTAAAAACCAAACCAACGCAACACTCAGTCAAGGAGCTGCGTTCTATTGGTATTCAACCTGATATCTTGGTTTGTCGTTGTGAGAAAAGCTTTAGTGATGATGAAAAGCGTAAAATTGCCTTGTTTACTAATGTTGCCGAATCGGCAGTTTTTAGTGCGGAAGACGTATCAAGTATTTATGAGATTCCGCGCAAATATCATGATCAAGGGTTAGATATTTGTGTGGTGAGTCAACTTGGGCTTCATGTACGCTCAGCGGATTTATCCGAATGGGATAAGGTGGTCTATGAGATTAACAATCCACAAAAAGAAATCACCATTGCCATGGTTGGTAAGTACGTTAGTTTAACAGAAGCCTATAAGTCATTAAATGAAGCGTTGTTTCATGCTGGCATTCACAATCATGCCAAGGTTAATATTAAATTTATTGACTCAGAGGATATTGAGAAAGGTGATGTTAAAAAAGTTATCGGTAAAGTCGATGGTATTTTAGTGCCTGGTGGTTTTGGATCACGAGGGGTTGAAGGTAAGATCAAAGCAGTGCAATACGCGCGTGAGCATAAAATTCCATTTTTAGGGATTTGCTTAGGAATGCAGGTTGCCGTAATTGAATATGCGCGTAATGTATTGGGTTTAAAGGGTGCAAATAGTACTGAATTTGACCCAAGAGCCCAAGATATTTTAATTGGCTTAATCACCGAGTGGCAAACGGCAACAGGTGATAAAGAACAACGCACATCTCAATCTGATATGGGTGGTACGATGCGCTTAGGTGCGCAATTATGCCACTTGAAAAAAGATAGCTTAGCGCACAAGGTCTATGCTGCTGATAGCATCAAAGAGCGTCATCGGCATCGTTATGAAGTTAATAATAATTATGTTGAAGCATTGGAAAATGCAGGGCTTGTTATCAGTGGTAAATCACAGGATCAAAAACTGGTTGAGATGGTTGAGATTCCAACACATCCATGGTTTATGGCTTGCCAGTTTCATCCAGAGTTTACATCAACCCCGCGTGATGGGCATCGCTTATTCGAAGGCTTTGTTAAGGCGTGTTTGTAGTTCCTATCAGTTATCATCTGAAGTGCTTATCACTTCTGGATTTTTCATTTAAAACAACGTAGAATTCAACTCTAGTTCTTCAGGGCGGGGTGAAACTCCCCACCGGTGGTAATTCTATAAATATTTAGAAAAGCCCACGAGCGCTTTGGCTTAAAGGTCAAAGGTCAGCAGATCTGGTGAGATTCCAGAGCCGACGGTTATAGTCCGGATGAAAGAAGAAGTAATATGACATATATGTAAAGTGCAAGTGCATTATATTTTAAAATGTTGAATGTTGAATGTTGAACTCATTATCAATGTGTTGTACTTTCATCTATTTTGCATATGTTTATTTCTTTTGCTTGTCCCTGAAGTTAAGTAAATTAATGAAAGGGTGATTATTGCAAGTGTTTCAAGCGGATTATTTTTATATGTCTCAAGCTCTGATGTTGGCAAGGCGTGGGGCTTTAAGCGTGTCACCTAACCCAATGGTTGGCTGTGTGATTGTTAAAAATGGTCAAATTATTGGTGAAGGTTGGCATCGCTTTGCTGGAGATAAACATGCTGAGATTCATGCCTTAGATCAAGCAGGGGATAGCGCGCAAGGTGCGACTGTTTATGTCACTCTTGAGCCATGTTGCCATGTTGGTAGAACAGGTGCATGTACCAAGCACTTGATCAAGGCACAGGTTGCTAAAGTTGTTGTCGCGAGTATTGACCCTAACCCGCAAGTGGCAGGGAGAGGTATTAAGCGTTTACAACAAGCAGGTATTGTTGTTAAGACAGGGCTTATGTGTCATGAAGCGACTGTAATGAATAAAATATTTTTTCATTATCACGCCCATAAACGCCCATATGTCATTGCCAAATGGGGTATGTCACTCGATGGTCAGATGGTGACGCATCCACAAGATAATAAACAAATTACTAATAAAACATCACAACATCAAGTGCATAATCTACGTAATAGCGTTGATGCGATTATGATTGGGCGTGAGACGTTGATTGAAGATAATCCAAGTCTTACCGTGAGAGTTTCAGATGCAGAGTTTATTAAGCATCCATTACGTATTGTTTTATCAAAAACGTGCCAGTTACCATGTGATGCAACGCTTTTTAATGATGGTATTGAGAGTGTTGTGATTACCAGTGATTTGGCGGATCAAGATACGCTTGATGCATTGGCGTATAAAGGTATTGAGTGCATTAAGGTATCATTAAATCAGGGCGAGATTGGTCTTGCAAAAGTATTAGAAGTATTGGCGCAAAGAGGTATTACCAGTGTCTTAGTTGAGGGTGGCAGAACATTACTGAATGCTTTTTTTGAGGCTCAGTTAGTCGATGAAGTGCAAAGTTATGTAGCACCGATGATCATTGCCGATTTTAAGCACAAGAAGCGTATTAATATCAAAGACAATGGGTTTTTGAATGATGACTATTATTGTATGGGTAGCATAGAAAAAGCAGGAACAATAGGAAATAAGAGGTCGTAAGGGGTAATTATGTTTAGTGGTATTGTACAGGAGGTGGCAACGGTTGAGTCTGTGTTAGGATCTGATCTAATGAGATTGGTGATTCGCTCAGAGCAGTTAGCCAGTTGTAAAATAGGCGATAGCATTGCCATTAATGGTGTGTGCTTAACGGTCGTTACTTTGGATAAAGTCAAGGGTTTGGTCAGTTTTGAGGCTGTGCCTGAAACGTTACGTAAAACAACCTTGGGACAGCTCATTGCTGGATCGCATGTTAATCTTGAGCTGTCATTACGCGTAAGTGATTTTATTGGTGGGCACATGGTGCAAGGTCATGTTGATGGTGTCGGTGAAGTGAAATCGATTACCCATGAGGCAGAAGCGTGGCTTGTGGCTATTTCTGCCCCTTCAGAGATATTAAGATATTTAGTTAATAAAGGATTTATCACCATTGATGGTATGAGCATTACTGTGATTGAAGTAAGTGACGGCTATTTTACGGTCACTTTTATTCCGCATACGATTGATGCCACTATTGTTAAGAATTATCAAGTGGGCACCAAGGTCAACCTTGAAGCGGATCCTATTGGTAAACACATTCATCATTATATGGAGAAAATACAATATGTTTCAAAGAATTAAAACACGCGTTGAAGCGGCAGTTAATGCCCTAAAACAAGGTAAAAGTATTATCGTAACCGATGATGAAGATCGTGAGAATGAGGGTGATTTAATCTTCCCAGGGCAGCTTGCAAATGTTGAGAATGTCAACTTAATGCTACAACATGCCAGTGGTATTGTCTGTTTGGCAATGTCAAAAGCGCATGCCAAACGCTTGCAATTAAACCCAATGGTGCCGGCAGATTTAAACACCAGTCAATTTACAACGCCTTTTACTATTACCATTGAGGCGAAAGAAGGGGTGACAACAGGTGTATCGGCTAAAGATCGCGCGCATACGATTCAAGTGGCATCAAACCCTGAGGTTGATCCTAGTGATATTAGCCGTCCGGGTCATATTTTCCCATTAGTTGCAAATGATTATGGGGTATTAGGACGTCAAGGACACACAGAGGCAAGTGTTGACTTAGTAAAAATGGCAGGCTTTCATCCGGCAGCAGTCTTGTGTGAGCTGATGAATAAAGATGGCAGCATGATGAAAGGTGAAGAAATTGAGCGCTTTGCTTTGGCGCATGATTTGCCGATATTAAGTATTGAGGAGCTGCGTTTATATCGTCTAGCAACTGAAAAGCTCATTACAAAAGCGGCAAGTAGCCTTATTCCTTTTCGTGATTATGGCGAGCTTGAGATGAGTGTTTTTATCGATCCGGTGACCCAAAGTGAAATCAAAGTCATTAGCAAAGACATTAAAGATAATCCACTCGTGCGTATTCATTCATCGTGTATTACGGGGGATCTATTCGGTTCATTAAAGTGTGATTGCCAATCACAGTTGCATCATGCCTTGCATGAGATTGCCGAGCATGGCGGGATTTTGATTTATCTTGAGCAAGAAGGGCGCGACATTGGCTTGGTGAATAAGCTTAAAGCCTATGAGTTGCAGCGAACAAAGCACATGGATACGATTGAAGCCAATGAAGCACTTAATTTGCCAATAGATAATCGTCGTTATGATCATGCGCTGCAAGTCTTGAAATATTATGATATAAAGTCATGCCAGCTATTATCAAATAACCCTGAAAAAGTGCAAGCTCTGCAAAAGGCGAATATTGCAGTGCAGGTGCTCGTATCAGAGTCAGATGTGCATGAGCATAATAAAGGATATTTACAAACTAAAAAACAACGGCTAAACCATAGCATAAAAGGAGTATGAAGATGCCAAAGATTGCGATTGTTGTGAGTGAATTTAATGCGTTAATTACCGATAAGTTATTGGAAGGTGCACTTGAAGAGGCGCAAAATCAGGCGATAAAAACGCCGAAAGTTTACAAAGTGCCAGGAGCTGTCGAGTTACCTTATGCGGCAAAGCAGCTAGCTAAAACCAAGAAATATGATGCTATTGTTTTGTTAGGCTGTGTTATTCGTGGACAAACTGATCACTATGATTACGTGTGTATGCAAGTGTCACAAGGCACACAAGATGTGATGATGAGCTATGATTTACCGGTCATTTTCGGGGTGTTGACAACGCATAACAAGGATCAAGCGTTAGCGCGTGTCGGTGGTGAGAAAGGTCATAAAGGCAAATATGCGCTGAAAGCAGCATTAGATATGATCAAGCTTAAAAAAGACATCAACGCCTAATCCATTAGATTTTTATCTCTTCTGTACTTGCATATGCTGGATAAGTAGTTTTCTGATCTATGTTGGTATCTTGACGCTTAATGGTTTCTACTTTATACGCAGGATAACCACTGTTATATATGGCATAAGCATTTTCTGTTAGCGTAATCATCGCTATCATTTTTGCAGTGACAAAAAGTATTGTTTTCATGGTGGTGGCATCTTGTTTTGTTTGAAATAGATGCGGATTGTATGTATTTATTATTCTTTTGTCTGTTTCAAATAAGTAACAATTGATATTTATTTTGATACCGATGAATTTTATCTTTAAGAGGTAGGCTTAAAGATTTTCTGATAATTTAGTTAAAAATCCAGTCATTTTTAGTCATATGAACTATATTTAGTTTGATCCGTTAATGCATATAATTGCAAGGGATTTAAATAACAACAGGAGATAGACTCATGAAATTTTTAGCCAAAGGAATAGCCATTGCAACTGTTTTAGCTGCAAGTCATAGTTTTGCTGCAATGATGACAAATAATATCAGCGGCTTGTATGATGAAACCTTATTACCACAAGCACAGCAGCCACTTTTATGTGTTAAAGATTCAGACGGTAAATTTACTGAATGGAAGGATGGAGAAAAGTTTGACCCGAACGCAATTAGTGGTAATAAATACTATTTTGGTGCTTCATTACGTTTAGGGGGATGCGCAGATAGTGATATTTATTTAGGTTGGTTAGATGTAAGTGGTAGTGATGTTAAATATAAGCCTGCCGACAACTCACATATTCAGCTAACAGATTATAGTATTACCAATAATGTATTTAATGGTAAAGTTGCTTTTACTAAAATATTACCCGCAGGTAACAGCTTCCCAACTAATACTCGAGTAACAGATGATTGGTATACAGGTATTAATTTATCGGGGCTTGAATTCTCAACAATGCCAAATGGTAGTGTTATTCCTGATTTATCTGATGATGGGGCGGATAACAAGCCAACCATTGAATTTTTAAATCAAGGAGCAAATACTATTCGTGTGCCAGTGCGCTGGGCATATTTGCAGCCATATGGGTATCAAGATATTAATAGTTCTAATAATGAAACAGCATTTCAGGATTATTTTAATAATTTAGTGGCACCAACATTAGCAACAATTACATCGCATAAATATTACTCTATTGTAGATCTACATAGCTATATGCATTACAGCACAGTAGGTAGTGAGGTTGCTGGTTGTACAGGGCAGGGGCAATGTCCACAAGGGAGTTTAGTCACAGATCCAAAATATTATGTCAATATCTGGAATAAGTTATACAGTGCTATTAAGCAGGATCCTGCTATTAATGAGCAATATTTAATGTTTGATTTAGTGAATGAACCATCAGCAGCTTCTGGAGAAAGCTTAACAGCTCAACAAGCATTTGATATGGAAGTTGCCGTTATTAAGAGCCTCACAAGTATGGGATTTAAAGGTAAATTGTTAGTTGAAGGTGTTCACTTTTCAGGCTTGCATAGTTGGGATGCTGCCGGCAATGCAATAGTCTTTACGCGTCAAAATTTTCTTAATGCGGGTGTCAGTAGCGAAGTTTTGGATAATCAAGTAATTATCAATGTGCATCAATACTTAGATAGTGATTTTAGTGGTACGCATGATCAGTGCTTACAAGATATTACAACAACAGGTGACAATGGCTTTAACTTAGATGCTTTTGTCAGTTACTTAAAGGCTAATAAATTTAAAGCAATAGTTACTGAGTTTGGCGTAGGGAAGGATCAAGCTAGCTGCGCTAAACCATTAGGTGACTTCTTAGCATATATGAAATCACATGCGTATACTGAGACAAATGGTTATGGTTTTGTTGGCTGGACAGCTTGGAGTACAGGGCATGGATGGGGTGATTATAACTTGAATATTACGCCAAATGATTGGAAGGATGCTATTCTAAAAGGGTATTTTGTAAATTAAAGTAGATTGGCAAGAAAGTTTCCTTTCTCATAAGTCGTCTCCCGCTAGGAGCCTATCAAGTGACTGAATTGCCACTGCAAAGGGAATGACTTTTACTTCATTGTCATAATAGGTTTGATCTCCACCATATAACATAATGCATTTTGCCATCGGGTAATCCTTTTGAAAAAGAGCTAACCCTTTAAAGTCTTGTGCTGTGAGCTTGGCTTTGCGTTTAATTTCAATGGCATATAAACCTCTTTCCCCATATAAAACAAAATCAACTTCTTGTTGCGTGCGTGTTCGCCAATAATAAAAGTCATATCCCCAGAAAAAATAATCATTCAATGCTTTAGCTTGTTGAAAAAATAATGTTTCAAAGGCGGCACCTGAGAGTTCTTCTTCAGAATCAAGCACTCCTTTGGGGCGAATGGCGCGATATACGCCAGTATCAAAATAATAGAACTTTGGCTGTGTAATAACATCACGTTTTGCACGTCGTGTGAAGATTGGCAGTCGATAAGCAATGAGCAAATCCTCGAGAATATCAAAGAAGTTACGCACACTTTGGTGGTTACTGCCAATTTCACGCGCAATATTGCTATAGTTAATTGTTTCACCTTGCGAAAAGCTCGCTGTTTGTAAAAACTTTGTGAAGAGAGATAAGCTTCTGGTTAATGCTTCTTGCTGAACTTCCTCTTTTAAATAAGTCTGCACATAACTTTTAAGAAAGTGCTCTGGCTGATTAACGCTATACGTCATGGGAAGTGTCCCGTACTGTATCGAAAAAGCTAAATCAAAATCATTGGAAAGCTCAAGGGCAGTTAGTGGGTGCATATGATAAGTTAATGCGCGTCCTGCGAGAAGATTAACTCCTTTTTTGCGAAGTGCGCGAGCACTAGAGCCCGTCAATATAAAGCGCTGTCCTTGATGTTCAATAAGGCGATGTACTTCATTAAGTAGGTTTGGAATTTTCTGAACTTCATCGATAATAACCCAATCGTTATAGGCTTTAGGAATTTTACGCGATAATGCTTTTGGGTCGCCAAGCAGCTCTGTGTAAGTTGCATCATCTAGTAAATCTAAATAAATAGCCGAAGGAAATGTGTCTTTTAACCAATGCGTTTTGCCTGTGCCTCGAGGTCCAAATAAGAAAACACTTGCTTTCATCTTGGTATCAATGCTAAGTAATCTTTTATACATTATGACGAATCACATTTGACGAGAATAGGTGAATGGTATCAGATGAATCATGCAAATTGCAAACTGAGTTTGCAATTTGAATTAAAAATTGCAAACTCAGTTTGCAATTTTTAATATCGTACCCTGAGAAAAGTCGAAGGGTGTATGTGCTTGTAGTATGTAAAATGGCTTCGACTGGCGTTCAGCTAACAGTTACCTGCTGATTTCGTCTCTTTAGCGTAGACCGTCCCCTGAGCGGAGTCGAAGGGTGTATAGCAAGTAGTATAAAAGGCTTCGACTAACGCTCAGCCAACGCGTATTCAATAGGGCGATAGCTGTTATTTTTTAGATTTAAAACTCATCAAAATCAAAATCACGGCACCGATACAAATGGCAGAGTCTGCGATATTAAATGCTGGCCAATGGTAATTGTTGATATGAAAATCAAGAAAGTCAACGACATAACCGTGAATCATGCGATCATAGACATTACCCAAGGCGCCACCCAAGATAAGCGATAAGGCGCAGGCAGTTAGGTTTTTGTTTTTAGGCAAACGCGCTAACCATATTAAGATCACAATAGCGACGATAAGGGCAATAGCGGAGAGGACAATCACTTGCCATGTGGTGTTGGCATTACTTAGAAAGCTAAATGCCGCACCATAATTATGCAATAAGGTTAAGTTGAAAAAGGGCAGGATTTCAACTGGTTGTCCATAAGTTAGATTTTGTGAGGCAAGGTACTTTGTGCCAAGGTCAATAATAATGACAATAATACTTAAAATAACCCAACGCAGTTGATTGTTACGCAAACTCACGTAGCTCTCCTTGTTCAGTGGTGATGTTTTCAATACATCTGCCGCAAATATCAGCATACTCGCTATGGCTGCCGACATCTTCGCGGCGATGCCAGCAACGCTCACATTTTTGTGCAGTGGATTTCTCCACAACAATGCTTAAGCCTTTAATACTTGAGTCATGCGCAAACTCAGGCTTTTCAGCTAATGGCTTAATATGCGCATCAGAAACGATCAATGCAAAGCGTAGCTCATCTTTAAGCTTAGCTAATTGCGCTAGTAAGGCATCGTTAGCATAAAGCGTGACATTGGCCTCAAGGGAAGCGCCTAACACACCCTCAGCACGCTTGGCTTCAAGTAGTTTGTTGCATTCGGTGCGCACCTCTTGAATCGTCTGCCAAAAGGGCAGATCAAGCTCAGCTGATTGCGGCATTTGTGATAAGCCTTGATACCATTCACAGCTAACAAAAGGTGATTTCTCGCCAGGAATCGCTTCATAAATTTCATCAGCCGTAAAGCATAAAATCGGTGACATCCAACGCACTAAAGCATGAATGATATGATACATTGCCGTTTGTGCAGACTTGCGTGCCAAACCGTGGGCTTTTGCGGTGTATTGACGATCTTTAATGACATCAAGATAAAAGCTACCCATATCAATTGAGCAGAAATGATGAATCTGTTGTGCCACAACATGGAAGTTATACTCATCATACGCTTTTATAATTTTCTGTTGCACTTCATCTGCCTTGGCAATTGCCCATTGATCCAATGCAACCAACTGATCAAAGTCGATTAAATCAGTTTGTGGATTAAAGCCTTCAAGATTCGATAATAAAAAGCGTGCAGTATTACGCAAGCGGCGGTAGGTATCGGCATTACGCTTGAGAATTTCATCAGATACGGTCATCTCAGTGCGATAATCAGTTGCTGCAACCCATAATCTTAAGATATCAGCGCCTAATGTGTTGACAACATCCTGTGGTGAGACAACGTTGCCAAGGGATTTTGACATCTTCTTGCCATGGGCGTCAACGGTAAACCCGTGGGTTAAAACTTGCTTAAAGGGCGCTTGATCGCGACGCGCTAAGCTTGTTAAGAGTGAAGTTTGAAACCAACCACGATGCTGATCAGAACCTTCAAGATATAAATCAGCAGGGAATTGCAAATCTTCATTATGCTCAAGCACACAAGCATTTGAGCAGCCTGAGTCAAACCAGACATCAAGTGTGTCGGTGACGCGTTGATAATCTTCAGTTTCAGTAATGAACTGACTATCATCAGCATCAAACCATGCTTCAACACCACCTTTGGCAATGGCGTTAGCAACTTTCTCAATAATGTCTTGAGTTTGTGGGTGTAACTTTTCGGTTTCCTTGTGAATAAATAAAGGAATAGGCACGCCCCAAGTACGTTGACGTGAGATACACCAATCAGGGCGATCTTGCATCATCGCTTCAATACGGCTTTGTCCCCAGCTAGGCACCCATTTCACTTCTTTGATGGTTTCTTCAGCACGTGCACGCAATTTATTTTTTTCCATGCTGATAAACCATTGTGGTGTAGCACGGAAAATCAGTGGTGTCTTGTGGCGCCAGCAATGTGGATAGCTGTGCTCTAGTTTATTTAAATTAAGAAGGGCGTTGTTTTGTGTTAACACTTCAATCACATGATCATTGGCTTTAAAGACAAATTCATTAGCAAAAAGCTCGGTGTTACTGTGATAGCAGCCATTGTTGTTAACGGGGTTGTCAACAGGTAGGTCATGCAGTTTACCTAACGCGAAATCCTCAACCCCGTGAGCCGGTGCGGTATGCACAAGACCAGTTCCGGAATCAACGGTAACATGATCACCATGAAGCACGGGCACAATACGGTTATAAAAAGGATGATGTGCTTTTAAATTAGTCAACTGATCACCTGAAACACTAGCAAGGATATGGTATTCTTCAATACCAGCGCGCTTCATAATCGACTCCACCAGTTCTGTTGCAACAATAATATGTTGATCATGATTGAAGTTTACTACGGCATAGCTTATTTCATTATGCACGGCAATCGCCTGATTGGCGGGTAACGTCCATGGTGTTGTTGTCCAAATAACCGCAGATGTGTTTTCAGGTAAAGCATCTAAACCAAAGCGCTCCGCCCAAGTGTTTGGCTCAATAATGGCAAATTTAACATCGATAGCAGGTGAGATTTTATCTTTGTATTCAACTTCGGCTTCAGCAAGTGCTGAGCCACACTCAGGGCACCAATGGACTGGTTTGAAGCCTTTGGTTAAGTGACCATTTTCAATGATCTTACCTAAAGTTCTCACCATATTGGCTTCGTAGTCAAAGTTCATGGTTAAGTAAGGCTTATCCCAATCGCCTAAAATACCCAGACGCTTAAAGTCTGTAATCTGGCGCTGTACTTGTTTAGCGGCATATTTGCGACATTCTTTACGAAAAGCATTAGCACTAATTTTAGCACCCGCTTTACCATGCTTCTTCTCTACTTGCAGCTCAATCGGTAAACCATGGCAATCCCAACCTGGGACATAAGGTGCGTCAAAGCCTGAGAGTGTTTTTGAGCGGATCACCATATCTTTTAAGATCTTATTGACCGCGTGTCCAACGTGAATATCGCCATTGGCATAGGGAGGACCATCGTGCAAAACAAACTTGTCTCTACCAGCGAAATGCTCGCGAATCTGCTGGTAAGCTTCATCGCTATACCATTGTTTTAAGCGCATCGGTTCTTTTTGCGCAAGGTTTGCCTTCATTGAAAATGATGTTTTCGGCAAGTTTAATGTGCTTTTATAATCTGCCATATTTTACCCTTTAACCCGTTCCCTTATTATTCTTTTTATATTTGTTCTATTGTTTTTCAAGCCACGTAAGTGCCGCTAGTTTATCATCATTAATTTGTGCTTTGAGTGCGTCAAAGTGTGCAAATTTTTTCTCGCTACGCACAAAGTGCAAAAACTCAATCGTAACATATTGCCCATATAAGTCATGTGTGAAATCAAAAATATGTGTCTCTAATAAACGTAATCTGCCACCGACTGTTGGGCGGATGCCGATATTGGCAATGCCGTGATATGTTTTACCATGAACATGCACGTTGACAACATAAACCCCTGAAACGACAACGGCTGTTGGCATTGGGATGTTAATTGTTGGAAAACCAATTTTACGCCCATTTTGATCACCATGATGCACGCGACCACTGAGCGAGTAGCTGTGTCCCAAAAAATGCGCGGCATCATTGAATTGACCGCTATTTAGTAGTTGGCGGATGTGGCTGCTGCTAATGCGTGTATCATCTAAAGTATAGGAAGGGAGGCTTTCTACGCTAAAGTCATATTTTTGCCCTAAGTCTTTAAGTAGCTTAAAATCCCCTTGACGTTGATAACCAAAACGAAAGTCATCACCAATAATGACATGCTGAGCATTAAGACCATCAACAAGAACTGCTTTAACAAAGGCTCCAGCTGATAACATCGCAAGTTTTTGATTAAACTGCAGGCACAATACCTGATCGATATTGAGTGCTTTAAATGCTTGGATCTTGTCACGAAAAGGCGTAATGCGCAAAGGCGCAGCTTCTTTTAAAAAAAACTCTTTCGGTTGCGGCTCAAATGTCACCACTGTCGCTTTAGCATTATTGGTTTTAGCCAGTTGCTGCACATAATTGATAATATACTGATGCCCCAAATGCATGCCATCAAAGTTACCAATGGTGACAATGCTTGGTGTTTGATTTTTATTGTTATGTAAATCTGCAAATCGTAACAGCTGCATGTTAAGTTTATTTATGCCTAATTAATCGCTTTTACATATTGCAAAGCGTGGTGTTAAAAACTGTCAAGCATTGTATACCAGCCACAAACCATTTTACAGTATTTATTGCTTTGCTTGATGGTTCGGTTTTGCCGTAAAATATTGATAATGATATTTATTATCAATATAATGTTTATTGATTACCCCGACGACTAAAAAGGAAAGTAGTCATGCTAATGCGTGCTTATGAAGAAACTTTAAAACATTTACTAAATTGTTATTACCGTGAATTTAAACACCACTATATGCTTAAAAAAATTAGCGATGATCAATATCGCTTAAAAATTCCGTGCAAAGAAGAAAACGCTTGCTTACTGATTAATGTTCATTTGTCACCAAGACTTAAATCACCGATTTGGCAGTTGCCCATAAGTTATCAAACGGTTAATGAACAGATAAACATTACCCCATTATTTGCAATGCATTTGATCTTATTGGCTTTGCCGGAGCAGATCTCACTTACGTATTTGGATGATACATTAAGACGTACTATTAACTCCGCCGAGCAGTTGGCTATGATTTTGGCGTATCGACAGTCTAGTCTTGATCGTATGCTCGATGTTCAGTCAAATTTTCTATTAAGTGAGCAAAATCATCTATTAGGGCACCGTTTACAGCCTGATGGCAAATCGCGAGAGGGTTTTAATAAACAGGAGCTGATTGATTACTCACCTGAAACACAAAGCGGGTTTAAGCTTCATTATTTTATTGTTGATTGCTCAATTACAGATACGCACTCAAACCTTGATTGCTCAGTGACAGAAATTATTATGCGCTTTTTAAAAAATGAACCTAAGATCACACTTGCTGATAATCAAACGCTATTTGTCACTCATCCATGGCAGGCTAGCTACCTATTGCAGCAGCCTGAGATTCAAACATATCTTAAAGCTGGGAAAATACTTGATCTTGGCACTTTAGGACCATGCTTTTATGCAACAACCTCAGTGCGCACAGTTTATAGTCCAGAGGTGGATGTGATGTTTAAATTTTCACTTAACATTGCGATTACGAATTCAGTGCGCGTTAATGCCACAAGAGAGTGTTATCGAAGTGTCGCTGTTGATGTATTGGCAAGGGATAAATTAAAGGATGTTTTAGCAGGGAAATTTCCATGTTTTTCTTTGATTACGGATCCAGCTTTTGCGGGATTGACAGTGGATGGTAAACTGTATGAGCCAAGTATATGCATCGTGCGGCATAATCCTTTCTCGCTTAAAGATGATGTTAGCTGCATTGCGAGTTTAACCAGTCTGCATCCGATGCAATCTATTTGCCGCTTAAATCAGATGGTGGCTTATCATGCGCGAAAGGATAAATCATCATTACCAGTGGCAGCAGTAAAATGGCTAAATGCTTATCTTAAATGTGCGATTGCGCCAGTGTTATGGCTTTATAGTCAATACGGTATAGCGTTAGAGGCGCACCAGCAGAACTTATTGGTGCGCTTTGAAGATGCTTTACCTGTTGCGGGGTTTTATCGTGATAGTCAGGGCTATTACTATATTCACGATCATCCGAGTTTGCATCATGTTGCCACCAAAGAGCAGTTGATTCATCTATGTGATGGCAATGAAGCATTTATTGATCATCATTTTTGTTATTATTTTATTGTCAATCAACTGTTAGCAGTGATTGAGGCTTTAGCAATTCCTGCCGAGATTGAAGAGGAAATATTAATTAATAAGGTGATCTGTTTTTTAGAGAGCTTCTCAAGCACTTACCAAACAAATAATCGGTTTTGTCAGTATTTATTAACAGCAGAGACGCTACCAAGTAAAGCAAACTTATTAACGCGTCTTAATGGTTTGGACGAATTGCAAGCACCATTAGAGCGGCAATCAGTGTATACAAAGATCAGTAATCCATTGATGGCGGAGGTGTATGATGCAGCATTATGATGTGATAGGTGTTGGTATTGGACCATTTAATTTAAGCCTAGCCGCGCTATTAGCTGATAAGTCATTAAAGTGTATGTTTGTTGACAAGAAGGCTGAGTTTAATTGGCATGCAGGAGTTATGATGCCAACAACTACTTTACAGGTGCCGTTTATGGCGGATCTCGTGACGATGGCGGATCCGACAAATCGTTTTAGTTTTTTAAATTATCTTAAAGCGCAAGGCTTGCTCTATCCGTTTTTCTTTAAAGAGAGCTTTTTTATGCTACGCAAAGAATATAATGAGTATTGCCGCTGGGTTATTGCACAACTCTCAAGTTGTCATTTTGCAATGGAGGCAGTGAGAATCAAGACGCTAAAGCAGCAAAATAAATATGTTTGGCAGGTAGCGATTAAAGATGCTAATGGCTTTGTAAAGCAACTGACAGCTGAGAATGTTGTCTTTGGTGTGGGTTCGGTGCCACAGTTGCCCCATGCCTTAAGGGACGCGTCACAACGAATAAAGGAGAATATTCATCACAGTGCACAGTATCTTGATATAAAAGATAGCCTGTTATCAAAAAAGCACATTACTTTAATTGGCTCAGGGCAAAGTGCAGCTGAGATATTTTTAGATTTGATGTCTACAAAGCACATATCAACAAAGTTAACTTGGATTACGCGCAGCAAAAGCTTTTTCCCAATGGAGCATACCCCCCTTGCCTTGGAGCATTTCTCACCAGATTATATTGATTACTTTTATGATTTATCCAAAGAAAAAAAGACAAAGTTAGTCACTAAGCAGGGTTTGCTGCATAAAGGTATTAGTGGCGAGACGCTTAAAGAAATCTATACGCTCCTCTACCAAAGAAAGATATATGGTGATCACTCATTTGAAGTCATTAGTAATAGCGAGCTCGTTGATGTTGAGCCCTGTTATTCAAGTGAGCAACAGCAAATATTAAGATGCCATTATCACCAACGCGATCAAGCGCAATCATTTAAGGTTGAGACGGATCATGTTATCGCTGCCACAGGTTATGAGGATAATTTATCGCGCTGGTTAAAAACGGTGGCGGACGACTTCGCACTCGATGATTCAGGTAATTATCTGATCGATAAAAACTATCAACTGCAACATGCGCACGTGCATGAATTACGTGCCTTTGTACAAAATGCTGAAATGCATAGTCATGGTGTTGGCGCTCCTGATTTAACCCTTGGTGCCTATCGCAGTGCATTGATTGCCAATCAATTGCTTGGGTATAAACATTATCAGTTTGCCTCACAACATGGTTTGACACATTTTGGCGTGCCTACACGTTATCTTAAAGAGCAAGAGAATGCGCAAGAAAGTGCACAAAAAGAAGTGAAACAGGGCGAGGAAGCAATAGCAGAAATGCTGTAAATTGGCTTGTTATGGCTATAGAACAAAGAAAAGGATGTATAAAAAGATGATGATTGCAGAGCTGTTTAATCAGCAAAACCAAAAGCACTATGCCAAGGCAAGTACTGCATTGCTGCAAAAAATAATTGAGGAATTTAGCTACGAGGGGCTGCTCAAGCCCGTTTATGATGCTCAAGATGATAAATGCTATCGACTTGATGTTGCGCCTAATCAATATTATCAATTTCATGCAATCAAACGCATCTTTGGTAACCTTGATATTGTTTCAGGTACTATTATTAAATTCATCAATGGCAAAGCTCATCCTGCGCTAGATGCTATTGAATTTGTGGTGGATACCTTGGCTTTAACGGGCATTGATTCTATTACCGCGGCACACTTTATCAAAGAGCTCAATAATACCCTGTATGCAGATATGAATATCAGGCTAAAGCTTGAAAACTCAGGGATTTCGGCAAAAGAGATTTATCATAAGCCCTATGCTTATATTGAGGGTGATATGTACGGGCACCCATGGTTTGTGATCAATAAAGGGCGCATTGGTTTTAATGCCAAAGACTATGCACTACATGCCCCAGAAATGCAGCAAGTGCAAAAATTACATTATTTGGGGGTTGTTAAGGAGAAGGTTAATTTTAGCGCGGTTTCACCGATGTGCTATCAGGACATATTAAAGCATGAGCTGTCTGATGATATGCAAATGCAATTTAAGGAAAAGCTGATAAAACAAGGGCTTATTCCGGAGTTATATGTTTTCGTCCCTGTGCATCAGTGGCAGTGGCAAAATGTCATTTTGCAGCAATTTAGCTGTATGTTGGCAAAGAATGAGATCGTTTATTTAGGTGAGTCAGATGATAATTATCTTGCGATGCAATCGATTCGGACTTTTGCTAATACCACAGATAGCAGCAAGTACAGCGTTAAATTGCCATTGAGTATTTTTAATACGGCAGTATATCGCGGGCTTCCTAAAAAGCAGACTCAGGTTGCGCCACTATTAACAAAGTGGGTGCAAACGATAGCAAAAAATGATGTGTTCTTAAGTCAGGATTGTCGCTTTATTTTGTTAGGGGAGCTGGCTAGTATTTATGTCAAACACCCTTTTTACAGTGACTTTGATGGCGCGCCTTATCAGTTTAACGAGCAGTTAGGGGTTATTTGGCGAGAAAGCATTACCAGTAAACTTCAGACACATGAAAAAGCGATCACTATGGCATCATTAGTGCATCAAGATCAATATGGCAATGCCTTAGTCCATGAGATGATCAAGCACAGTGATGTTGATGTTGATGATTGGCTTGGCGCTTACTTTGCCAGCACTGTGCCGCCACTTCTTCATTTCTTATATCGCTATGGTATGGTTTTTTCACCACATGGTGAGAATAGTATTTTAATCTTAAATAATGGTTTGCCCATTGGACTGGCAATGAAAGACTTTGTTGATGATATTAATATTTGCCAGAACCCTGTGCCAGAATTAACAAGTCTGCCATTGTCAGTCAAGGCGGCGATTCCACAGGTTGAAGATGATTATTTGTTGCAGTTTATTCAAACGGGCTTGTTTGTTGTGCACTATCGCTATTTATCTGAAATCTTGTCTAATAAGTTACATTATCCTGAAATTCAATTTTATCAAAAGTTACATCAATGCATTGCAGGTTATCAGAAGCAGCACCCAGGGTTAAAAGAACGTTTTAAACGCTTTGATTTTTATCAGCCACATTATGCCAAACTATGTTTAAATCGTTTGCGAGTGATTGAAGTAGGCTATGGTGATGCTAAAGCACGACCTAAAGTGCTGCCAACGGATCAGCTTGTTAATCCATTATATTTAGCTAAAGCTTACGAGGATACCTGTAAGCATTATACAAAAGGGCGTGTGAGCTTACGTGCGCTAAATCTATCGCAGGATCTTGATAAACTCTATTGCTGGATGAATGAGCCGCATGTTGCGAAACACTGGCGTTTAGCTAAATCAAAAATTGAATTAAGTCGTCATTTTTGTCAGGCATTATCAACGGGGCATCAACAGCTGTTTATTATAAGTGTCGATAATGTTGAGATTGGTTATGCCGAAATTTACAAGGCTTGTGCTGATCGGATTGCGCAATATTATCCAGTGGATGAATTGGATTATGGTTGGCATGTCCTTATTGGTAAGTCGCACGCCATTGGGCGGGGTTATGGGCATTTGATTGTGCGGGCATTAACGGCATATTGCTTTGATCAGCTAAGTGCTTATCGAGTGTTGTGTGAGCCAGATGTTAGTGTTGTGGCATTAGAAAAAATCACAGTGAAGCTCGGCTATAAAAAGTATGGGCAGATTCAGCTACCTGAGAAAACAGCATATGTTTTTATCTGTGAGGCTGATAAATTTAAGCAAAATGATAAAGCTCAAGTAATAAATGCGATTGATGAAACAAATGCAGAAAGTGTAGAAAAAGCAGAAAAAGAGGTCTTAATATGATTCAATGTGATATTCAAGATTGGCCTATTGTACGCATGCACTTTCATAACCATCCACACTATGATGAGGTGATTCATTGGTTGAATGATTGTGATAGTTTGCTTAAAAGGAAAATGCCTTTTTTACTGATCAGTACATTTGAAACGCATTATCAATTCACACATGACGCTCGTAAAAAACAGGCAATGTGGTTTAAAACAGTCAAAAACGATCTGGCAAAATATTGCTTGGGGATGTTTCGTGTCACAGAAGATCCTACCATGATAGCAAAGCTTCAATCTCCGGCAATGCGCAAAGGCATGCCTTTTCAATGTATTGCAGTGCGTGATGTTGCGACAGCCTATCAACAGGCGCATAAGTTACTGCAGCAACATGGTTTATAAATAACGGGCATAAGAGGGTATCAGATGAATAAGCGTTTTATAAACTTAGGCGTTTTATATTTAGCGCAAGCCATTCCATTATATTTTTGTACCTTTGCTTTACCGACGGTATTAAGGGCGGAGGGAATATCCTTACAGATGATTGGCATGCTCGGGCTATTGTTGTTGCCATGGGTGGTGAAGTTTATGTGGGCACCTTTTGTCGATCGCTATTATATTAAGAAAGTCGGCAAGAGAAAAAGCTGGTTTATGGGGTTGCAATTTGTCACGATTGCAATGCTATTGATCTTTTCATTATTTACACCAAGAGAGTATTGGCTTGTTATTTTCCTATTAGCCTTTTTGTTGTCAGCGGTTGCGGCAACACAGGATATTGCAATTGATGGTTTCTTAGTGGAGCAGTTGGATAAAGATCATTTTCGTTGGGGAAACCTTGCTAGAGTAGCAGGAACAACATTGGGTAGTATGCTAGGTGGCGCGCTTTTGATATCGTTATATCATACGCTTGGCTGGCAGGCGGTGACCTCTTTGTTGGCAGTACTTTGTGTGTTTATCGTCTGTTATATGTTTTTTATCACTGAAAATAAAAATACCACTGAATCAGTGCAGGAGCATAAGCCCTCATTAATGGCGTTTTTTAAACGCCGAGAAACTAAACTGCTACTTTTAATTTGCTTGATATATCGGGCTTGTGAGGGCTTGGTTATGGGTATGCAGTCAGCTTTTTTGGTTGATCTTGAGATTCCCTTAAGCACAATTGGCATTGTTATGGGCATAGGCTCTGCGGTGATTGGATTAATAGGTGCGACAACGGCAAGCTATTTGTTTAAGCCTTTAGGCGGCATGAAAATGCTGGGGTTGTTGGCAATTATTCGTGGTGTATGTTATTTCTCTTTAGGCGGAATTGCGTTAAGTGGGATCAATTCAAGTGTTTTGGTCTTTAGTGTTGTGCTTGTAAATATGGCATCACGCTTAATGGAGATGGTTGTGCTGTATACGATATTTACAGAGTATTGCTCGAAAAAACAGGCGGGAACTGACTTTACCGTGCTGGTGTGTGCAGAATTACTGATATATATTTCAGGCATGACCATAAGTGGATTTCTAGCAGCATATTTAGGCTATGGTGTATTGTTTACATTAGGTGGTTTACTATCCATCCCAGGCGCGCTTTTTGCACTTTATTTTTTAAAGAAATTGCAAAATGGGAGAAATGCGCGTGTGCCCGATCATTATGCTTTTGCTAAAGCAGTTGAGAATACATAACGGCTACTATGTTTCCTTAAGTGATGCGCTGGTGTGACAATACTAGGAAAATGAGCATGATTTGGTGCATCGGGATAGTCATGTGTTTCTAAGCAGACAGCGCAATGTGGTTGGTATACTTCATCATGCTTGCCGTTACAGTCGCTTAAAAAGTTTGCGCTATATAACTGCAAGCCCGGGTAGGTGGTTAATAGCTGCATATGAATGCCTGTGCTTTTGCTTGTTAGCTCGGCGCATAGCTGATATTTAGGTGCTTTAGCATCGTATTGAGGCAAAACATAAAACACATCATAACCTTTGTTTTGATGCAGTTTTTTATCATTTTGTAATAAACTGTCTGTTAACGGTTGAGCTTGGGAAAAATCAAACGCGCCATGTGCTTTCATAACTTTTCCTGTTGGGATTAATTGATCATCTGTCTCAAGGTAAGTGTCACAATAAAGTGCTAGTTGATGTTGATCTAGCTTGTTGTGTGTCGTGCCATTGAGATTGAAGTAGCTGTGATTGGTTAGATTACTAATCACAGCATTGTCATAAGCTTCTGTCAGGTAATCAATTTGCAGCGTGCCGTCGGCTAAGATGAGATATTCAATGGTGATCGTCATAGGTCCTGGTAAACCACCATATCCATCTTCAAGCTTGATATGATAAGCAACACCTTGAGCATAATCATTGCTAATGATTGACTGCTGCCAAACTTTGTTTTTCAAATTACCGATATGCAAAGCATTTGCTAATTCATTGGCATCAAGTCTGTAAATATGATCATTTAAGGTAAACTGTGCCTTGGCAATACGATTGGTGACAACCGCATGCACAGCACCCAAAGATGGATCATTTTCTTTGAGATAATCTTGATAGTCATCAAATCCCAAAACAATATCTTGCCAAGTTTGATTTTTATCTTCTACCCATAGCGATTGAATGATCGCACCGATATTTAAAAGCTGTAATTTGATGCGGGGGTGATTGATGTTGGTTTGATAAATGCCAAGTGTTTGATCTAAACATTGGCTATGAATCTGTGTTATTGAATGGTTTTTTGTCATCGTTTTGCCATTGCTATTTAATTTGCGCCATCGACTAAATGGACCCCTTGATAAGCACGTGAGATATAAAAAGTAGGCGCCTTGTTAAAGCGTTTATAATAAGCGGTTTTCAAGTAATGCTGATAATCATCAATCACATGATCTTGCACTAAATGTATCGTGCAGCCACCAAAACCACCTCCGGTCATCCGTGCACCATATACGCCAGAATATGCAATGGATAACTCAACTAGATAATCAAGCTCGTCACAGCTTACCTTATAGTCATACTGTAATGAATTGTGTGAGGCATACATTAGTTTACCAAGTGTTAGCCAATCAGCATTTTTCATGGCATTAGCCGCTTGCAAAACACGATGATTTTCATTCACAACATGTTTAGCGCATTGTAAGCTCTCTATATCAAGCAAATCTTTTGATGTTATTAATTGCTCAATGGTTAGCTCCCTTAATGAAGCGATATTAAAGATTTTGGCAACCTTCTCGCATGATTCACGGCGTTTGTTATAAGCAGATTCCGCAAGGTTGTGTTTGACATTACTATCACAGATCATGAGTGACACACCGCTTAAGTTAAACGGGATATGTTCTGTATTAAGTGACTGGCAATCGATGAGCAATGCGTGATGCTGACGCGCTGATGAGCAGACCATTTGATCCATAATGCCGCAAAGTGTACCGATATATTGGTGCTCGACCTGCTGCGCAAATTTGGCAATATCAGTTTTACTAAGCTTCAGTTGATAAAGTGTTGCATAAGCATAACCTAAGGCAACTGTTAAAGAAGCTGAAGATGATAATCCTGCACCAATTGGCAGATTACTAGAGATATAAATATCAGCGCCTTTGACTTTTGTTATGTTTTTAGTGCTTTGCTGAATAAGTGATAACATGCCACCGATGTAGCGACACCATTGTGAGTGTTCTGAGCTTGAAAAATGATGTAAGTCAAAGCTGTCTAATTGATTCAAATTTTTGCTATAAACGCTGATTTTAGTATCATCGCGTGGTGCGATAGCAACTGTTGTGCCCATGTTGATTGCCAAAGGCATAACGAAACCATTGTTATAGTCCGTGTGTTCACCGATTAAATTAACCCGACCAGGTGCGTAAAAGCATTGATAATCTTGGCGATTAAAAATTGCTTGATAGTGATTGTGTAGATCATCGTTATATTTTGCTAATATCATAATGCACGTAACCTCTTAGCAGCGTCCTCAGGTGTAATATCACGTTGTGATTCAGCAAGCATTTCAAAACCAACCATAAATTTTTTAACCGAAGCAGAACGTAGCAAAGGTGGATAAAAATGAGCGTGTAATTGCCAAAATGGATCATTCTTAGCATGAGGTGCGCCATGCCAGCCCATTGAATATGGAAATGAAACCCCAAACAGCCGGTCATACTTTTGCAGTAACGCCTTGAGAATACTGGCAAGTTGAGTTTTTTGGCGTTCATTGAGATAACTAAGATGTGCGCAATGTGATTTAGGCATTAATAAGGTTTCAAATGGCCAAACTGCCCAAAAGGGCACGACAACAAGCCATTCATCGTTTTCAAGCACAATACGCTCTTGCGCCTTTTGTTCACGCTTAACATAATCAATGAGTAAATTGCTTTGATGGTTTTGATAGTAAGTCTGTTGTTGTCGGTGTTCTTTTTCAGCTTCAGTCGGTAAAAAATCACATGCCCAAATTTGCCCATGCGGATGAGGGTTAGAGCAGCCCATAATATCACCTTTGTTCTCAAAAACCTGAACCCATTGATAGGTCTTTGAAAGCTCATTAACTTCACTTTGCCAAGTCGATATTACCGTTGTGATGTCTTTTTCAGTCATCTCAGCCATGCTCAAGCTATGATCTGGCGAGAAACAAATAACTTTGGCAATACCGTTGGCGGGTTGAGCTGTCATTAATGGATCAGTCAGCGCGTCAAACTGCTCATTATCCTGTAATGGCATCAAGGCTGGGAAGTCATTATTAAAAACATATGTCTGACTATATTGGGGGTTTTTGGTGCCATTTGCACGGATATTGTCAGGACATAAATAGCACTCAGGATCATGTTTTGGTCTATTGTTAGCAGGTGGCAATTCACTCAGTCCTTGCCATGGCCTTGATAAACGATGTGGTGAGACGACAACCCACTCGCCTGTCAAAGGGTTACGACGGCGATGTGAGCGCTCAAATAATGGATTTGGTGATGTCATAAGGAAATTATGGTTTAACTGTTGAAAATTTACGGTAAATGGTAGCGAAACTAAAAAGCAGATTCAAATGCTTTTATGCTTTCATAGAATGGCTTTATCTCTAGGGTCATGTGTTTTGATTGAGTTTTGAGCATGCTGGTGTATTTCAGTAATGGGAGGATTAGGAGTTCGGAAAATAATAAGCGGGTAGAATATTTACAAATAAAAATTAAATCGATAACATGCAAGCGGAATTGTGATAAAACCAGAAATATAAAATAAAACAGGGTGGGAATAATGAAAGAAAAAAAACTAAACGCAATAACCATACGCGTTGCCATTATTGGTGCGTTGGCGGGGTTGTTGTTCGGTATGGATATTGCCTATGTTAATGGTTCATTAGATTTGATTGTCAAAAATTTTAGCTTAAGCTTAACGCAGTCTCAGCATGTCGCAAGCACGTTACTTGTTGGTGCGGCAATTGGTGCGATTTTTAGCGGTATTCTATCACGGCGCTTTGGGCGAAAGGTGGTATTAATTCTGGCGGCATTAATTTTTACCATATTCACATTTGTTGGCGTTTTTGCACCTAACTTTGATGCGTTATTGGTATCACGATTTGTTGTTGGTTTAGCCGTTGGTATTGCTTCTTTTATTTCACCACTGTACCTATCGGAAATTGCACCTAAAGAGTTTCGTGGTGGCATTATTGCGATGTATCAATTTATGATTACGATTGGTATTTTCTTGATGTATCTGTGTAACTCAGCGTTAAGTTCCACAGGATCTTGGCGTATCATGCTTGCCAGTATTGCTATTCCATCAATCGTTATGTTACTAGGTTGCTTAACCTTACCACGAAGCCCACGTTGGTTGATTTTAACTGGACAGGAAGAAAAGGCTTTAGTCGTGCTAAAAAGGATTCGTGATAATGATGAAGAAGCTTATCAGGAAGTAGACGAGATCAAAAATGCAACTAATGTTAAAGGCAGTGGCTTTAAAATGTTACGCCATGGCTTTTTCTTAAAAGTATTATTGTTGGGAATTTTACTGCAAGCATTCCAACAGTTTACGGGGATGAATGCTTTTATGTATTACTCAACAGATATTTTCAAGATGGCAGGTTTTGGTAACCCAGCTGTAGCTACAATTGTTATTGGCTTAGTGAATGTATTAACAACGATTTTAGCAATAAAGTATGTTGATAAATTTGGACGCAAGCCAATTCTTTATTTTGGCTTGAGCTTATTGGTTTTATCTTGTCTTATCGTTGGTGTGGTATTCAAGACTCATTACTCGGTTGAATTGATTAATAACCTACCTGTTTCACATATGCAGTTAAGCTCTGCACTACAGTGGATTACATTAATTTTTTGTTTGGTATTTATCTTTGGTTTTGCGATTTCGATGGGCCCCATGATTTGGATTATATGCTCTGAAATTCAGCCGTTAGAAGGACGTGATTTAGGAATCACCGCATCAACGACATCAAACTGGCTTTGTAATGCCATCTTAGGTAACTTTGCATTGACCTGGTTAACCTTTGCACCAGGCAACACCTTCTTTGGCTTTGGATTGGTTTGTCTTGTGTGTATGTTCTTTACTAAACTCTTTGTGCCCGAAACAAAAGGGGTTTCATTAGAGCAAATAGAACAAAATTTGAAATCAGGTAAACGTCTTGCGCATATTGGGCGTTAAGTGTTACTGAGTTTTAGCAATACAAATAAGCACTTCATCATCTTTAACAAAAGCAAGTGGCTCTTTGGTGTATTGAACCTCTCCTGAGATTAGTTGACAGCGGCAGGTGCCACATACACCATCGCGGCATTGGAAATTGGCAGCAATGCCCTGTTGTTCAAGATATTCAAGTATCGTTAATTCATTATTATCAATCGTTATAATTTGATCATTAAGCTTAATAAGAACCATTGTTATAGTTCAAAACCACTAAAGGCATTATCGGCAACATTACTATCAATCTGTCCTACAAGATAGGAGCTGATTTCTGTTTCTTGTGGTGCGACTTGGACGTTATCTGAGTTAAGATAATGATTAATCCACGGTATGGGATTACCTTTGGGCGCGATAATATCATCGGTATTAAGTCCCACAGCTTGCATGCGTTCTTTGGCTAAGTAGTCAATATATTGACAAAGAATCTGTTCATTCAATCCCAATATAGAGCCTTGTGAAAACAGGTACTTTGCCCATGCCTTTTCTTGTGCGATGGCTTCTTTGAAAATCGCTTGCGCCTCATCATGTAGATTGTGCGCAATCTCGGTTAACTCAGTGTCTCCATCTTTACCTGAGAGGATGATATTAATCATATGCTGAGTACTGGTTAAATGTACCGACTCATCGCGCGCAATCAGCTTCATAATTTTGCCACAGCCTTCAAGTTTCTTTTGCTCAGAAAAGGCAAACGTACAGGCAAAGCTGACATAAAAGCGGATGGCTTCAAGGGCGTTAACAGCATGCAGAGCCAAGTAAAGTGCTTTTTTAATGCTTTGTTGACTGACTTCAATGGTTTTACCATCAATGTTATAGCTTCCAGTGCCTTGTGTTTGTAAAAGCTGTGTTTGCATGATTAGATGATCGTAATAATAAGTGATGTTCTGTGCGCGTTTCCTAATCTCATGATTATCAACAATCTCATTAAATACAGGGCTTGGATCATCCATAAGCGAGCGCACCATATGTGTGTATGAGCGGCTATGAATTGTTTCAAAAAAGCTCCATGTTTCAATCCACGTTTCAAGCTCAGGTAGCGAGACAAGTGGTAAAAAGGCAATATTTGGGCTGCGTCCTTGCACTGAGTCCAGCAAGGTTTGATACTGTAGATTAGATAAGAAAATATGCTTTTCAATGGCGTTGAACTTTTGAAAATCAACGCGATCTCGACTTAAATCAATCTCCTCAGGGCGCCAGAAAAAAGATAGCTGCTTTTCAATCAAGCGTTCAAAAATAGGGTGCTTTTGTTGATCAAAGCGTGAGACATTGACTGATGTGCCAAAAAACATCGGTTCATGCAGTTGGTTATTTGATGTCGTTTGAAAGGTCGAGTAATGGTAACTTTGTGTCATATTTTACATGCCCCTGATTCGCATTCGTCGATATCTGCTATCTCGATTGTATTATTAGTTGGCTCTTTACTTTCTTTGGCGTGATCACGCGTATTGTGATAATAAAGTGTTTTTAAGCCATATTTATAAGCGATTAATAAATCAGACATTAATGTTTGCATTGGCACTTTATGATCATTAAATTTAAGCGGATCATAGTTGGTGTTGGCTGAAATTGATTGATCGATAAACTTTTGAATAATCGCACAAAGTTGCAAATAACCGGTATTATTAGGCATTTGCCATAACAGCTCATAGTGAGATTTTAGACGCTGAATCTCAGGGACGACCTGTTTTAATACGCCATCTTTACTTTGTTTGATCGAGACCAAACCGCGTGGTGGCTCGATTCCATTAGTGGCGTTGGATATTTGTGACGAGGTTTCTGATGGCATGATCGCACTTAAGGTAGAATTGCGTAAACCATGTTGTTGAATGTCTTGGCGCAAGGCTTCCCAGTCATATTGCAGTGGAAAATCAGCAAATTCATCGATACTTTTCTTATAGTGATCAATGGGGAGCAATCCTTGGGCATAGCTTGTATCGTTGAAGTATGTGCAAGCGCCTTTTGCTCGAGCTAATTGATTGGATGCTTTCAGTAGATAATATTGAATAGCCTCAAAAGTTTGATGTGTTAGTTTATTGGCACTGCCATCACTGTATTTAAAATGATTTTTAGCTAAGTAATAAGCAAAGTTAATAACGCCAACCCCTAAGCTGCGGCGCGCTTTTGCGGGAATTTCAGCTGACGCTAACGGATAGTTTTGATAATCCAATAAATGATCTAAAGCCGTGACAATTAACGTGGCTAAAGACGCCAGTTCATCAAGAGAATCAAGAGCACCTAAGTTAAATGCGGATAAAGTACATAGTGCAATCTCACCATTTTCATCAAAAATATGCTCAAGTGGTTTAGTGGGTAAGGTGATCTCCATGCATAAATTAGATTGTTTAATCGGAGCAAGTTGCGCATTAAATGCCGAATGCGTATTACAATGATCAACGTTTTGAATGTAAATACGTCCAGTTTGCGCGCGCTCTTGCATTAACAGGGCGAAAAGCTCACTGGCTTTTATTGTTTTTTTGCGGATATTGGGTGTGTTTTCTGCAGCAATATAAAGCCTCTCAAACTCACCTTGCTCAGCAAAAAAAGCATCATATAATCCAGGTACATCACTGGGGCTGAAAAGGGTAATATCCTTTTGTTCGATTAAGCGTTGGTACATTAAGCGATTGATTTGCAAACCATAATCTAAGTGGCGGATGCGGTTATCCTCGACTCCACGGTTATTTTTAAGCACCAAGAGAGACTCGACCTCTAAATGCCACAGTGGATAAAACAAGGTAGCCGCACCACCACGCACACCCCCTTGTGAACATGATTTAACTGCTGTTTGGAAATGTTTATAAAAAGGAATGCAGCCAGTGTGTAGTGCTTCGCCTTGACGGATCTCACTACCCAATGCGCGGATTTTGCCGGCATTAACGCCAATGCCTGCGCGCTGTGAGACGTACTTGACAATAGCCGATGCGGAAGCATTGATTGAGTCTAAACTATCATCAGTATCAATAAGCACACATGAGCTAAATTGCCGTGTTGGCGTACGTACCCCCGCCATAATTGGGGTGGGTAAAGACAGCTTAAATTGGCTAATCGCATCATAAAAATCAAGTACGTATTGCATACGTGTTGCTTTGTCATGCTTTGAAAATAAACAAGCGCTCACCAACATATAAAGCATTTGTGGGGTTTCATAGATCTTGCCAGTGACGCGATTTTGCACGAGATACTTGCCTTGCATTTGATTCACCGCAGCATAGGTAAAGTTCATATCACGCCAATGATCAATATGCGTATTCATTTGCTCGAACTCAGCACGAGAGTAGTCATCAAGCAAATGTCCGTCATACTTTTTTGCTTTGATTAGTGCTGCAACATGATCATATAAATGCGGAGGTTCAAATTCGCCATAAGCTAATTTGCGCAAGTGGAAGATCGCTAAGCGCGCTGCCATATATTGATAATCAGGTGTTTCTTCAGAGATTAAATCGGCAGCCGTTTTAATGATAATCGCTTGAATATCCGCTGTTTTCATACCTTCATACAATTGAATATGCGATTGCAGCTCGACTTGAGAAACCGAGACATTTTCTAAACCCTCAGCAGCCCAAGTGATGACGCGATGGATTTTATCCAGATTAACAGGCTCTAATCGCCCTGAGCGTTTGGTGACATTTACATTCATTTTTTATCCTCTATCCGCGATTAATTTAAACTAAGCAATCGGGAATAAGGACATAAGTGAGCAAGAAGTGCGTTGATAATAATTTATTAATCAATGCCAATTATCTTTACCATAATGTGTGCTTTGTTCCACGAAAGCTTTTTTAACATAAAATCAATTTAACCAATGGCAGATATTCGGGCTTATGGACGCATTTAAACACCTACTAGATACTGCTTCCCAATTGTTTCAATCAGTGCGTTTCAATGACTTTCAGGTGGTGAGAGTCAAAGTGTATCGTTCGTTTCCAATTACCGCTGCGGGCCAGCTCTGGAGTTACACCAGATTCCCTCTTGCGTTGCGCAAATTCGCGCAAACCATTAGCGATGTGTATACCGCCCATAAACCATTTTACAGCATTTCTGTCGTTGAATTTCTCGCGCCTTTAAGCGATTGAATTTTGCCAATAGTCCAAGCTATTACCTGCAATTCAATCGCTCAAAAGCATCAAAAACTTCTTTGACACCGAACACCGCAAAATGATTTACGCGCGGTATAAGATCGGATTTTATAGTTATTAATAGCAAAAAGCGAAAGCTTTATTTGCTCTTAATCGGGCAATTTGCTCTTGATTATTTCCTTGATCAGCTGTAACTGTAACTTCATCACGGTTTTAGCAATCGTTTGCTTATTGCGAATATTTTTAAGTGCTAAACCATAATCATATTCGGTTAACGCTTTTTGAATTTTGGCACTTAAACATATATTAGATATGGCATGCGCTGAATTTTGATAAAGATGTCTTAGTGCTCTCTGGAAATCGTGAAAAGCTGATTTATTGCGCAATGCGTCAATTGCCTTGAATGTTTGTAAAATATCTTTTTCTGAGTGCTGTTGTAATGTGCTAAAAAACCAATGATGACGATAAAGTCTAAGGCTAAGTATTTGAGTGCTTTTCGGCGGTTTAAGTTCATTTAATACGTCTATAAGTGCCTGTTCGTTGTCTAAATGTACGAACAGTAGAGCAAACAAAATATCATGATTTTCACATTGTAATTCAATTGCATCTAATAATGGTTTAAGTTTAGTGATTGCTAATGTTTGTAAGGGTTTAAGAATATGTTCAAAGGCACCTAACTGTTGCAATGTCGATAAGAAAACCTCGAAGTTTGCCGTGTTTAATGCGCGTGTAAACTCTTGCAAAATGCGCTCGTGAGATAATGCTTCAAGCTCGTTATTAGCAATAATGGTTTGCATAAGTTTCAACGTTTCATCAGTAATGGTAAATCCAAGGTAATGAAGCTTGGCAGCAAAGCGTGCAACACGCAGCACGCGCAAAGGATCCTCGCAAAAAGCATCACTAACGTGGCGAAGTTTTTTGTTTTTGATATCTTCTTGACCATTAAAAGGATCGTGTAGTTGACCATTTTCATCAATTGCCATGGCGTTAATGGTGAGATCACGTCGCTTCAAATCTTCAATCAATGAGACTTCATCCGTGTCAAATGTAAAGGCTTGATAGCCGCGACCTGTTTTTATTTCTGTGCGCGCTAGTGCGTATTCCTCATGTGTTTTTGGATGTAAAAACACGGGGAAATTCTTACCTACCTGAATAAATCCAAGCTTTAGCATGTCTGATTGTTTGGCATTAACCACAAGCCAGTCATGATCCGTGACAGGCAGGTCTAATAATTGATCGCGGACAGCGCCGCCGACTAAATACGTTTGCATGTTTATTGTAGCTTAAGCGAGCTTATTCTTTATGTTATCAGTAAATTTAGGTAAACTCTGTGACAATTTGGCTTCTTAAATAAAATAAAGATAAAAATATGCAAAATATGCACGTTTCTGAAAATGCGAATAAGAAAACCTATAGTTTGTACAAAAGATTACTGTGGGAAGTTAGATCGTTATGGCCACTTTTATTGATCTCTGTCATCGGTAGTATTATCTATTCGGCGTGTGATGCCTATGCGATGTATTTGATTAAACCTTTATTAAACAAAGGGTTTACCCCGACAGGAGGTGAGTTTTTAAAGGGCATTGCCTTGGTGTTTTTACTTTTGTTTACTTTGCGTGGTGTTGGCTCGTTCTTATCATCATTCTTTATGGGTAAGCTCGGTGCGCAAGTTGTTTATCGCTTTCGCAAGCGTATGTTTGGCAAGTTTTTAGATCTGCCCGCGCATTATTATGATAAAACCTCATCAGGTAAATTGCTCTCTAAGCTTTTATATAACGTCGATCAAGTAACCAGTGCCACGGGCTCTGCGATTATCACTGTCGTGCAAGATGGTACCTTTGTCATTGGATTGATTATTGTAATGGTCGTAACCAGTTGGCAATTATCAATTACAGTGATTGTTGTTGCCCCTTTCCTTGCGGTTTTTATCACTTGGATCAGTAAGAAATTTCGCCATTATAGCCGCAATACCCAATCAGCAATGGGTTCGGTAACACACTTTGCCGAAGAAGCATTAATTAATTACAAGGAAATCCGCGTCTTTGGTGGGCAAAAATATCAACTGCAAAAGTTTGATCACAACCTAAGCTATACCTATCGCCAACAAATCAAAACCTTGATGCTTGATGGATTATCTTCACCGATTATTCAATTTATTGGTGCGATTGTTATTGCGGTGATTTTGTTTATCGTGGCAACCTATGGCTTAAAAGAAGGTGGCTGGCTTGATGCCGGTGGCTTTGTTGCCTTTTTTGCATCAATGATGGCGATTTTAAAACCGATTAAAAATTTAACCAATGTTAACTCAACCATTCAAAAAGCGATTGCTGCAACCGAGGATATCTTTGAGATCTTGGATGCAAAATCTGAGGAAGACAAGGGTAGCAAGCAATTATCACATGTCAAAGGTCAAGTTGAGTTTAAAGATCTAAGCTTTTCTTACCCAGAGTCTCAGCAAGTGGTATTAAAACATATTAATTTGATCGCAAAACCTGGGCAAACCATTGCTTTAGTTGGGCGATCAGGTGGTGGTAAAACCACGATGGTGAACTTATTAGCACGCTTCTACCAACCGACAAAGGGGCAGATCCTTCTAGATAATGAGGATATGCAATCACTGACTTTGGCAAACTTGCGTAGTCATATTTCACTAGTGTCGCAGCATGTTAATCTATTTGATGACACACTCTTTCATAATATCGCTTACGGTCGTGATGGCGAGGTCAGTGAAGAAGAAGTGATTGAAGCGGCAAAAGCTGCTAATGCTTGGGATTTTATTGAGAAGTTGCCTAAGGGTTTATATACCAAAGTCGGACAAAATGGTCTAAGTCTATCTGGTGGGCAGCGCCAACGTGTTGCAATTGCACGAGCCCTTTTGAAAAATGCGCCGGTATTAATCCTAGATGAAGCAACCAGTGCACTGGATAACGAGTCTGAACGCATAGTGCAGCAGGCATTAGAGCGCTTAATGAAAGATCGCACGACGTTTGTTGTTGCCCATAGGCTATCAACGGTTGAACACGCTGATCAGATCGTGGTGATGGATGGTGGTGAAATTGTTGAGATGGGCAGTCATAAAGCATTATTGCAAAATGAAAACGGCTTATATTATCAGCTTTATCATCAATCGCTGCATTAAAGAGTCCTAAGTGATGCAAAAGGATTGGTACACAGCGCATAAGACTTGGCGCGCAATGATCTTGACACCTTTGTCATGGCTTTTTTCATACATTGCTAAGAAACGCAGAGTTAAGCTACAAAAAAATGCTTATCACAGTAAATTGCCTGTGATTGTCGTTGGCAATATTGCTGTTGGCGGCACGGGTAAAACGCCTGTGGTGCAGGTCCTTTGCCAGTATTTAAAAAAGCAGGGCTATCATCCAGGAATTATTACTCGTGGTTATGGTGGTAAAGCAACACACTATCCTTTTAGGATAGATCAGACAACGACAGCAAGTGTCTGTGGTGATGAGCCTTTTATGCTGCATCAGTTATTACCAGATATCCCAATTGTTATCTCACCTAAGCGTGTTGAAGCGATCCAATATATTGAACAGAAACTTAAAACGGTTGATATCATTATCAGTGACGATGGTTTACAGCATTATGTGATGCATCGAGACGTAGAAATTGCCGTGGTTGATGGTCAGCGCCAATTTGGCAATGGCTTATGTTTGCCAGCAGGTCCTTTGCGTGAACCTATTACACGCTTAAAAGAGGTTGATATGATGATTATCAACGGTGGTGGTAGGGCGAGCGTAAGCAATAAAGCACAATATGATATGCAACTATTGCCTCAAAGCTTAGTAAGTTTAGCAACAGGTCAGCAGTTTGCTATTGATCAATTAATGAAGTCCGTGGGTAGTACATGTTATGCTGTGGCAGGTATTGGTAACCCTAAGCGCTTTTTTAATACCTTAAACAATCTAGGCTTTATGGTTGAGGAATATCCTTTTAAAGATCATCATAGTTTCATTCTTGATGATTTTAAAGCGATGGATGAAAACACACCTGTCATTATGACGTACAAAGATGCGGTAAAATGCCAAGGCTTTGCCAAAGATAATTGGTATTATTTGGCGATATCACCTCAAATTGAAAATGAATTCTTTGAGATATTAGATGAGAAACTCTCTCTGCTAGAGAGGGGAAAGAAGGGAGGAAAACTCTAACAGAGAAACTTGTTTGATCAGTTATTTTGGGTTTTCTTTTGCCTATTTGATCATGAAGATTTGCGGTTGATCTGTATCGTTGTTAATCTTGCTTTGACGAACGTAGTCGATATATAAGTCAAATAATTTCATAATATTCACCTCTTGGGTTGTGGTTTTACTGGGGGCTTCTGTAGATAAGAATAGCAGAAATAAAACAATTTGCTGTTTCAATGGAGTATTGTCGTGTATCAAAACTGTTACAGCGTTGAGGCAGTAAACGCTGTAAAATGAATTCTGGGGAGTATAGAATACAAAAAACTTGAATTGATGGAGTATGGTTTTGCAGGTTATCGATACACATGTTCACTTTTGGGACTTAAATCAAAGGATAAATAGTTGGGTGTTAAATCAATCAAATGAAGCGCTGAAGCAGGATTTCTTGCCTCAGACACTACAGCAGAAAATGCAGGATAAACTCTATGGTGCGGTGCATATTGAAGCGCATGATAGTCGTATTGACACAGAGGTTGAAATTAAATGGTTGATGGCAGCGGCGCAAAAATGCCCTGAAATTCAAATCAGACATATTGCTTATGTCGATATGACATTGCCAAAAGTACTGTTTATTGCCAAGCTAGACAAGCTTAAGCAGTATCCTCAAGTCATTGGTATCCGTCATATTCTAGCCTATGAACAGGACGTTGATTACTGCCCTGAATCGCAGGATCTATCAACGGATCCCAATGTGATCGCTAATTTGCAAATATTAGCGGATTATGATCTTATTTTTGACTGCCAAGCCTACCCGCGACAGTTATTAAATCTTGCGCCACACCTTAAAGCATCACGTGTTAAAACAGCGATTGAACATTGTGGTTTGCCATTATGGGAGAATGACGAACAGCGTCAGCTATGGCAACAAAGTATGCGAGTCTTATCCGAGACTGAGCATGTTTCACTGAAATTGTCAGGACTGCAAATGTTAGGACAGCTCGCGCATAGCAAGGCGATTATTGACTATGCAATTGACTGTTTTGGTTACCAGAGACTCATGTATGCCTCAAATAATCCCGTGTGTTTTCGTGATAATCCACTTGAGTGGTTTAAAACGCTGGGTCAATTATGTGCAGGTAAAGGTGAGGTTTTTTATGATAATGCATTAATTTTCTATCAATTTCAATTCCTTGCAGAAAACTAATGCTTAGCATATTGCTCTGGTCATTGCGATTAAACTCTTTATTTGATGTTTGTCGAAATGTAGTCCATAATTTCAGACATCAATGAGTATATGGAGTTTTTATGCAGTCAAAACATATTGATTTAATCACTCAGAAGCTAAACCATTTACCCGAGAAGTATTTTGCAGAGGTGGAGGATTTTATTGATTTTTTGCATCAAAAAGATAGTTTGCAAAAAGTGCGTCAAGATTTCACAATGATGTCACAGTCAAGCTTTCAAGCAGTGTGGGATAATGATGAGGACGAAATCTATAATGACTTATGATTTTGGTGATGACAAGTAAGGATGAGAAAACAAAAAACACTTGTTCTTGGTATTGGCTCGCCTTTTGGCGATGATCAATTTGGATGGTTAGTAGCAAAAGAAATCAAAGAGATGCTCAAGAGTAACCAACGTTCACATATTGATATTGAGATTGCTGATCGACCAGGTTTGAATTTATTGCGTTTCTTAGAAAAGGACTATGCTCAAATCATTCTGATCGATGCAGTTAATGCGAGCGTTGAGCCCGGTGTGCCATTCACTCTAAAGTCGCATGAAATTCTTGAGTTTAGTGGGTTTTTATCTTCTCATAATATTGGTGTTGCACCTTCTTTGGCATTGGCAAATGCGCTTTATATGCCGATAGATCATGTGCTGTTTTATGGTGTGCAAGGAAAGCATTTATTTGTGAAGGATGATGTCTTATCGGATGATGTGAAAAAGTCCGTGAGTAATATGGCGCAGATGATAACTCTCCAGTTGATTAAATCGTAGGGGCGTATTGCATACGCCCGAGAATGGTATGCTTATAAAGGCTTCGACTTACGCTCAGCCAACGTTTACTTAATGAAATATGGTTGAAGTGCTTATCGCACCCTGAGCATGAGTCGAAGGGTGCGCTTGAGAATGAAGGGCTTCGACTTACGCTTAATCAACGTTTACTCAGTGGCGTGTGATTGAATCGCAGTAATTGCAATGGTGTAAATAATATCATCGACGGTTGCGCCGCGCGAGAGATCATTAACCGGCTTGTTTAAGCCTTGCAATACGGGACCTATGCTTAAGACGTCAGCACTTCGCTGCACGGCTTTATAGGTTGTATTGCCTGTATTTAAATCTGGAAAAATCAATACATTGGCATATCCGGCAACGGCACTATTAGGTGCCTTTTTTTGAGCAACCGAGAGCGTTGTGGCAGCATCATATTGCAAGGGACCATCAACGATTAGATCAGGACGTTTTGCCTTAACCAATTCAGTTGCAGATTTGACTTTATCAACATCGGCACCATGACCTGAATCTCCCGTGCTATAACTGATCATGGCAATTTTAGGGTCAATACCAAATGCTGTGGCAGACTCAGCGCTTTGAATAGCAATTTCAGCTAATTGCTCGGTTGTCGGATCAGGATTAACTGCGCAATCGCCATAAATAAGTACTTGATCTTCAAGGCACATAAAAAATACCGACGAGACAATCGAGCAGTCGGGTTTTGTTTTAATGATTTTAAGTGCGGGGGAAATGGTATGTGCTGTGGTATTTAAAGCACCGGCGACTAAGCCATCAACATCTGACATATATAACATCATGGTTGCAAGGGTTACATTATCTTCAAGTGCATCACGCGCCATAATTTCGGTCATGCCTTTGTGTTTGCGCGCATCGATAAGTGGCTTGAGATACTGAGCTTTGATGCTATCTGGGTCAATTGTGATGACTTTATCCGATAAGTGTAAGCCTTGCTTTTTGGCAACTTCAATCACATCATCGCGTTTTGCTAATAAGATACAAGTAGCAATCTTGCGTTCGCTACAGAAAATAGCAGCTTCAATTGTGCGCGGCTCTAAACCCTCGGGTAGAATGATACGTTTGGTGACTTCAGTTGCGCGCTTAATCAGATAATGACGAAACGCCGGTGGCGATAGTTTGGTTGGTGCGGGTGTTGCAGTGAGCTTGTGTGTAATCATATCGACATCAATACATTCAGCAATGGATGATCGCAAGAGATTTAAACGCGTTATATCATCTTTAGGAATGCTGCTGTAATCAATATCAGCTAATTTCAAAATGGTACTAATACTTTTATTGTCGGTCACAAAGATAGGCAAAGACATGCCTTTAGCCGCATCAAGACAGAAATCCAGCAGGGCACGATTGGCAAGTGAGAAGGCAGTTAATATTAATCCTGCGATTTTAATGCCTTTTTGTGCGGCAACTGTCACTGCTAGAATAATATCACTGCGATCAGCAGCTGTGATGATTAATGTCCCTGGTTTTATCTCATCTAAAGCGTGATCGACGGTACGTGAGCACATGGTGACGATATGCACACGGCGCTCAAGATCAAAGCCCTCAAAGAGTGCAGTTAAATTTAAACGATTGGCGATATCAATAACACGAGGATAGGTGAGATTATTTTGCCAATGTGTCACCCCGAGTAAATTCAGATGATTACTGCTAAAGATAGTTAATGCTTCAATGTCTGATCGCGTAACGCTTGGTACGCTACTGTTAATATCTTCATCTAATAAACTAAAACGATTTTTGCCATCACTATCAACTGGCGCGTTAAGTTTAGTAACAATGGCGCCTAAAAGTGCGTCTTGGGGAATTTGCTGTTGATATAGCTTTAGTTGAATCTCAAGGTCTTTTAGCGTTTTATATCCTTGGCGTGCAATGAGGATAACATTAGCGTTAAATGCGCGAATAAGTGTTTTATTAAAGAGATTGATGTAAGCGTTTAGCCATTCAAACTGATTATGATTGTGTTCTTTGATAAACACGCCATCAATTAAGGTAATATCACTGTTTTGGCTAACTTTATCATAAATATTAAGCAAGTATTCAAAGAAGTCTTTCATTTTGTTTTGTTGAAAATAATGCTCAATTTCAGAAGACGAGATTTCTGCATCAAATAATGGATTAAACAGCTTAACGCGATAGCCACGCTGTTCAAGGGCATATCTTAAGCCTTGCTTTAACGAGAACAAGCCAACACCTTGACCGGTAGGTAGTAGTATGATTGGTAGACTCATGTTTGATCCTTAATTAGCTAATAACATTTGACAACTTTGCGCAATCATTCGTTCTTCATCGGTTTTGAGTACCATAATGCGTTTGCTGCCATTAGCATGAATTTCAATTGCTTCTATGGCATTTTCATTGCGCACAGCATCAATGGCAAAGCTGCTGAACTTAAGTCGATTGATGATTTGTTGACGTACTAAGGCACTGTTTTGACCAATGCCCGCGGTAAAAATAAGCCCATCAAATTGATCAAAATACATAAGATAGCTCGCAATGAAGCTCGCGACACGGTGACTAAATATATCCAGTGCTAATTTCGCCTGTTTTGCTTGCTTTAATTCGATATCAGGTTTGGCAATAAGATGTTCAATTTCACGCAGATCACTTAACTCGCATAAGCCACGCAAACCACTTTGTTTGTTTAATAGCTGATTAATTTCATTAATATCCATATTAAGCATCTGTTGAAGATAGCTAAAAATACCAGGGTCAATAGTGCCTGAGCGCGTGCCCATGACCAGTCCATCCAACGGCGTAAATCCCATGCTGGTATTGATGCTTTTACCATTTTTTATCGCGGTGACACTGCAGCCATTGCCTAGATGCGCGCAGATGAAATTGCCTTGTGTAAGAGATAGATGTTGAGCTGCCGCTTGAGCAATATACTGGTGACTTATTCCATGAAAGCCATATTTTCTAATATGTAAATCCTCATAAAGCGTATTGGGGATGGCATAGCGATAGATTTCCTCAGGTATACTCTGGTGAAAAGCCGTATCAAAGACAGCAACCTGAGGTATCGATACAAAATGCTGCTGACAAAACTCAATGCCTTCAAGATTGGCAGGGTTATGCAAGGGTGCTAAAGGGGTAAGGGCGCGAATTTTAGCAATAACATCAGCCGTTACAATAACGGCACGATCGAAATGATGTCCACCATGCACCACGCGATGACCAATAGCAATGATTTGATTGAAATAGTCTTGCTGCTTTAAAAAACCAATAATTTTGGCAAATGCTTGATGATAATTAAGTGGTGAAGTCTCTGTTTTAGTTTGCCCATTAGCAGAAATGCTTAGCGTTGTTTCTTTGGTATTGATTTTATCAACCAGCCCAATAAGCGTCTGTAGCAAGGTATTGTGATCATAAAGTGAGAATTTAATTGAGGAGCTACCGCAATTAAAAACAAGAAAGTACTGTGGCATAGGTTAAAAACTATTAAGACTTAAGTGCTACTCACTATAGCCTAAGACAGTGCTTTATTGGAAACCCAAACATACACTAAGCGTACAAAAGTAAACAAAACTTGCGTTATGTCATGCTTTAGTGAATAAGCAGGAAGATGCATTTAATGGCAATTACATACATAAAAAGCCCTGAAAATAGCTCTAAATATTTCCATGTGTGTCGACTTTGGAAAAAAAGATTAAGACGAAGGCCTAGAGCCGTTAGACCAAAAAACCAGATAAAGCTTGCACTGAGTGCGCCAGCCATAAACTCCAGTTGTAAATAGGTGAGCTTGTATTTAGACGCAACACCACCTAAAAGTACAACGATATCTAAAATTGCCTGAGGATTTAATAAACTAAATGAGCAGCTAAGAAAAATCACTTTGTAGATGTTTAATGTTTGAGTGCTTGGTTGCTCATTTTTTAATAGCGTATTAACTGAAACATGACTTTGATAGGCGGATTTTAATGAGAGTGCGCCATAGTAGAACAAAAAAATAATGGCAGCGATCAGTAATATCGGGCGCACAAAAGGAAGATAATGCGTCATTGTTGCGGTAAGAAACATGCTGATAGTAATTAAAATAACATCACAGATAAAGCAAATCAAAGCCGTGCTATAAGCGTATTGGCGTGTAATTGCTTGCTTGATAACAAACAAGTTTTGCGCACCTATGCCCATAATAAGAGTTAAACCAAGAAGTAAACCAGTAAAAAATGCCATTAGATATTTTGCTCCTATTAATTAGCATAGTAATAATTCAAAAACAAGTTGAGCTTCAATTACTCCCCTCACCCGTGCAGCTTAAGCTGCACGCCCTCTCCCGCAAGGGGAGAGGTACTAGCTGACGCAACTTATTCTTGATTCATTACATATTATTTAAGGTCAATGTTATATTAGGTTGCAGTGATTAGTTAAATTAAATATTATTATGAATCATTAGGTATATTAATAATTTGGTATGTAATGGATTATAAAGGGCTAACAGCGCTAAGTAGTGTGATTGAACTGCAAAGTTTTGAAAAGGCAGCGAATAAGTTAAATATATCACAATCAGCGGTATCACAGCGCATAGCGCTGCTTGAGAAGCATTATGGCGTGCCATTGATGTTGCGTTACTTGCCTTATCAACCAACTGCCTTGGGTGAAAAGCTATTAAACCATTGGACAAAAGTTAAGTGGTTAGAGTCAGCACTCACGCAGGAGATTGAGACACATCGTCAGGCATTAAAGCTAAGTATTGCGATTAACTATGATAGTTTGGATACGTGGTTTAGCGAAGTATTAATCAAGGTTGCCAAAGCATATCCCAACGTGCGCTGGCAGATGATTGCTGATGATCAAGAGCTAACTGCAAACTATATCAAGGAAGGTAAGGCATTGGCATGTGTTTCTAACAAAACAGTTAATTACCCATTTTGCCAAAGTGTATTACTGGGAAGTATGGATTATTTATTGGTGGCTTCAGTGGACTTTTATCAGCGTTATTTTGCCGAACACCAAGTAGGTTCTCGCTCATGGCTTCACGCATTAAAAAGTGCACCTTTTCTGACATTTAATCAAAAAGACGATTTAAACATTGAGGTAATAGAGAAATTTTATCATTTTGAGCCTGATGTTAATAATATGCATATTGCCCCATCGGTGAAGAGCTTTAAGTCATTATGTTTAGAGGCTCTAGGATATGCACTGATTCCCAAAGCAGACATTGTGACTGAGCTGACAGAGGGTAAACTTGTCGTTCTTGATACACAAAGTGTATGGCGAATGCCTTTGTATTGGCACTATTGGGATTTACCTGATGCAGCATATCGCAAGATGAACAATATGATTGTTGATCACGCACAGGCGGTATTGACCAAGATCTCAAGTACGCAATTTGGCTTGAAAAGAGAGTGAGAATTTTTAAGGCTAAGACTACATATTCACCCATAAGTGCTCACCGTACCCTGAGCGTAAGTCGAAGCGATGCACTGAGCACCAGTCGAAGTGGGTAAGCTTGGGAAAATCACGCTTCATAGAGGCTTCGACTTACGCTCAGCCAACGCTTACAAAATCAAAGTGAACAGTAATATGGTCATGACCAATTTTTAAGGCTAAGTTATAAATCAAAGAAAAACTTGCGTTATGTCATTATTTGCGCATTTAAGGCATTAAATAGCACAGTTATACTATTCTCGCTTGTTTGTCATGTGCTAGTCTAATTTGCAGTGATATATCGGTTGATAAGTTATGCATGAATTTTCATTGTGCCAAAGTGTGATTACTATTGTGCTTGATAAAGCAAAAAGCATGGGATATGAGGCGCAAGCCGTGCGACAGATTGAACTATGTGTTGGGCAATTAGCTGGCGTTGATATCGAGTCCATGCGCTTTTGGTTTCCTGTTGCTGCTAAAGATACGCCATTAGCGCAAAGTACCTTGAATATCATGGCGCAACTAGCATGGGCACATTGCTTAACATGTACGCATGATTATCAATTATCAAAGTTTTATCATGCATGCCCTAAGTGTCAAAGTCATGATAAAGAAATACTAACAGGTCAAGATATGTTGGTGGAGAAAATTGAGTTTGTGACTTCAGAATAATAAGAGTTAAGAGTTAAGAGTTAAAAGTTAAGAGTTAAGGAGTAAGTTATGTGTACAACTTGTGGTTGCAGCGGTTCTGAGCACACGCATCAACATGCGCATGACCATCATCACCATCATGATCATGGGGTTGATAGTGTCAAATTAGAACAGGCAATTTTGGCAGAAAATGATCAATATGCGCATGCCAATCGTAAGGTTTTAGATGCTAAAAATGCGTTAGCATTTAATTTTGTATCCAGTCCGGGTTCAGGCAAAACTTCATTACTTGAAAAGACAATTGCTAAGCTTCATGCTGAGCACCCAATCGTTGTTGTTGAAGGCGACCAACAAACTGACATCGATGCCAATCGGATCCGTAAAGCAGGGGCGAAAGCTTATCAGATCAATACTGGTAAAGCATGTCATTTGGATGCGCATATGGTGGGACATGCGTATGAGCATTTAGACATTCAAAAAAACAGTTTTGTCTTTATTGAGAATGTCGGCAATTTAATTTGTCCGGCAATGTTCGATTTAGGTGAAAAGTATCGCATTGCTGTGATTTCTGTGACAGAAGGTGATGATAAACCACTGAAATATCCAGATATGTTTTATCATGCGGATACGGTGATTATTAATAAAACGGATCTATTGCCGTATGTTGATTTTAGTGTTGAGCGTTGCATTGAAAACATTCGTAAAATTCGTCGTGATATGCGATTTTTTGAGCTTTCGGTTAAAATGGAAGTGGGGTTTGATAACTGGTTAAACTGGCTAACTTCTTTAATAAGTTTGAAAGAAAGGGTATAGCTTAAAGACGTTTTTCTTGGGTCTTTAACTGGGTGTGGCAAATTTTTTGAATTGGTTAGATAACAAATGGGTATAACAGCAGTCAAAATCATAGTTAATGGCATCGTTCAAGGTGTGGGCTTTAGACCATTTGTTTATACTTTGGCTGTGAAAAATGGCTTATCTGGCAGTGTGCAAAATACGCTACATGGTGTTGAAATCATTCTACAAACGACACATCAGGAAGCTGAGAATTTCTGCACATTGATGAGGCAGCAATTACCTAAGCTTGCGCAAATTGAACATATCAAAATGACTGAAATCAATATTGTTAAAGCATTTGATCATTTTAGTATTTTATCCAGTAGTAAAGGGGCGTCTCAGACCAAAATTCCAGCCGATAGTGTTATTTGTGATGACTGCCTGAGTGAGCTATTTGATCCAAATAGTCGCTATTATCTTTATCCTTTCACGAGTTGCACGTATTGTGGTCCGCGCTTTAGTGTTACCGAGTCTTTACCTTATGATCGAGAAACGACGACGTTTTCCAAGTTTCCATTATGTGATGATTGCTTGCGTGTTTATCGCAATCCTTTAGATCGACGTTATCACGCACAAACAACGGCTTGTCACGCGTGTGGTCCCAAATTATCTCATGCCTTTTCTGATTTGGTGCAAACACTGAAACAAGGTGACATTTTAGCGTTGAAAACACATAGCGGTTTTAAACTGGTTGTCGATGCTAAAAATGAAGTAGCGATTACGTACTTAAGACAACGTAAAAAAAGACCATCTAAACCTTTCGCATTAATGGTATTAAATCAAGCCAGTATTGAACAATATGTGCAGTGTAATCAAGAAGAAAGTGTGCTATTAAATTCGTCGGCTCGCCCAATTCTATTGTTAGAAAAGAAAACAACGGCTCAGTTGCCTAAATCGCTCGCACCTGATCTTAATGAGCTAGGTGTGATGTTACCTAATTCTGCTGGTGATTATTTGCTTTTTTATTATCTCTTAGGTCAACCGAAAGATCGTGATTGGTTGCACCAAGCAAATGATCTATTACTGGTGGTAACAAGTGCTAACTTATCTGGTGGCAGTATTATTGCGGATAATCATCAAGCTTATCAGTTGCTTGCACCCATTGCCGATATGATTGTGAGTGATGATAGACAAATTGCGATGCAAAGTGACGATAGCGTAATGCGCGTGGTTTTAGATAAATCAATGATGATCCGTCGCGCGCGTGGGTTTGTGCCATTAACAATTAAGCTCAATCGTGAATTACCTTGTGTCTTTGCAACGGGTGCTCTGTTGAAAAACACCTTTTGTTTTATCAACCACAATGAAGCATATCTCTCACAATATATTGGTGATATGGATAGCGTCGATAGTATTGAGTACTTTGAAAAAGCGTTTCGTCACTATCAACATTTATTTGGTGTGAGATTCAATGCCGTGGCGTGTGACTTGCATCCGGACTTCTATACGACTGAGTTTGCTGAGTGCTTAAATTTACCACTTATTCGCGTGCAACATCATGAGGCGCATATTGCTGCAGCCGTAGCGGAGTATGCACCAGAAGCTCCGGTATTAGCGATTGTACTTGATGGTTTTGGTTTGGGTGATGATGGTATGGCGCGAGGTGGCGAGCTTTATCATTGTGATATTGAAGCACTTAAGTTTACACGCGTATCAGCACTTCAATCGATGCCCTATTTAGGTGGTGATCGGGTGCAAAAAGAGCCATGGCGTATGGCGCTTAGTTTGTGTGTTGACTTGGAGTTCAAAGTGCCAAAGCATCTATTAGCAAATGAAAAAGCACCAAGTTTTTTACAATTACTTGAGAAAAACAAAGAAAACCTAGCATATACGACAAGTATGGGGCGTTTATTTGATGGTGTGGCAAGTTTGTTAGATGTCTGTCATTACAATAGCTTTGAAGCAGAAGCTGCAATGAAACTTGAAGCATTGGTTAACGTACCTAGGGTTGATAAAAGCTTGATTGATATAAATAATAATCAACTGGATGTATCACAATTAGTCGCGAGAATAATTGCTATGCCAAAAGATAAAGGCAGTGAGCTATTTCATGGGACATTGGCTTATGCTTTAGCCTTATGGGCGCATGGTCATGCAGTCAACAAAGGTATTACTCAAGTGATATTAACAGGTGGTTGTTTTCAAAACAAAGTGCTGTTGACTCAAGTTGTGCAGTATTTAGAAACGTTTGGCTTAGAGGCGGTTGTGCCACAAAAAATCCCAGTCAATGATGGCGGGGTTAGTTTAGGGCAAGCATGGCTTGCGGCGAATAAATTAAACAAGGAGAAAAGGCATGTGCTTAGCAATTCCTGCACAGATTATAGCGCTTAATGGCGATGACCAAGCGCTGGTTAATATCGGTGGTGTGCGCAAAGAGATTTCCTTGGCATTATTAAAAGATCAGGTTGTTATCAATGACTATGTGATCGTTCATGTTGGCTTTGCGCTTAGTAAACTAGATGAATCACAAGCCAAACAAACGTTAAAAGATTTTGCTGAAATGCTGCAACAAGATCGAGGTGAGCTATGAACTATATTGAGGTTTTTCGCGATCCAAAAGTTGCCAAAGGACTTATTACTGAGATTAACAATAGCGTGCAAAGTGGGCGAAAATATCACTTGATGGAGTTTTGCGGCGGGCACACGCATGCGATTCATCGTTATGGTATCACAGGGCTATTGCCAGCTGAGATTAAGATGATTCACGGTCCTGGATGTCCTGTATGTGTGCTACCGGTTGCGCGTGTTGATCAGGCGATTTTTCTTTCCTTACAGCCGAGTGTGATTTTTTGCAGCTATGCTGATATGTTGCGAGTGCCTGGCACAAACCAAGATAGTCTACTCAAAGCCAAAGCGCGCGGTGCAGATGTGCGCATGATCTATTCAAGTGAAGATGCGTTAAAGTTGGCTAAAGAGAACCCAGATAAGAAAGTGATCTTTTTTGCCATTGGCTTTGAGACAACAACACCACCGACAGCCGTAGTATTAGATAAAGCATTAAAGTTAGGCTTGAATAACTTCTTTGTATTTTGTAATCATGTGCTAACACCGATTGCGATGGAAGCTATCTTATCCGATGAAGTCAAAATTGATGGCTTTGTCGGCCCTTCACATGTCAGTATTGTTATTGGCAGTGATGCGTATCATGATGTGGCAACGCGCTTTGCCAAACCTGTGGTGATTGCGGGATTTGAACCTTTAGATGTATTGCAATCTATTGTGATGTTGATCCAGATGATTAATCGTGATGAGGTGGGTGTCAAAAACCAATACACACGTGCGGTGACGCCTCAGGGAAACACCTTTGCACAGCAATTAGTCGCTGAGTATTTAGAATTACGAGAGACCTTTGAGTGGCGTGGATTAGGATTCATCCCAAAAAGCGCGCTAAAGATTAAAGATAAATATGCACAGTTTGATGCTGAGGTGGTCTTTGATATACCAATCATCAAAGGGCAAGAGCATAAGGCGTGTGCATGCCCTGATATTTTACGAGGGGTCAAAGAGCCTAAAGACTGCAAGCTCTTTGGTATTGCCTGCACACCTGAGCAACCGATGGGAGCATGTATGGTTTCCTCTGAAGGGGCATGTGCGGCACATTATCAATACCAAGGAGTGTTGGCATGAGTATTAAATTAAACTTTAAATCAGGTGTGGTGGATCTTGCGATGGGTGCCGGTGGCAAAGCGATGAATCGTTTGATTGATCAGTTGATGAAGAAAGCCTTTGATAATGAGTATTTATCTCAAGGCGAGGATCAAGCGACGTTACCAAATCTCAATGGTAAAATTGCGATGACAACCGATAGTTATGTGATTACGCCGTACTTTTTCCCAGGTGGCAATATTGGCAGTTTAGCTGTTTATGGTACGGTGAATGATCTGGCAGTTGGTGGTGTGAAGCCGCTTTTTCTCTCTGTCGGCTTTATTTTAGAAGAAGGGTTACCACTGAGTGATTTAAAAGCGATTGTTGAGTCAATGGCTGACGCAGCCAAAGCATCTCATGTCCAATTAGTAACAGGTGATACCAAGGTGGTTGAGAAAGGCAAAGGCGATGGTATTTTTATCAACACAACAGGGATAGGTGTTGTTATGGATGACTTTGTCACTCATGAGCCATTAGCAATGGGTGATTGCATCATTATCAACGGGGCGATTGCCGAGCATGGTGTTGCTGTGATGTCAAAGCGCGAGGGTTTAAGCTTTGACTGTGATGTCAAAAGTGATGCTATTAATCTAAATCATTTGCTTGAAAGACTACATCAATCAGGTTGTCGTATTAAAACAATGCGTGATCCGACGCGAGGCGGTGTTGCTGCGACTTTAAATGAATGGGCGAGCCAACATCAAGTAGGTATTAGTATTGATGAATCTGCACTTGTCGTTAGTGAAGAAGTGCGCTCTGCTTGCGAGTTACTGGGTTTGGATCCACTTTTTATTGCAAATGAAGGCAAGGTTTTAATTGTTTGTGATGAAAGCGAAGTTGAAAAGGTATTAACGTGTTTACAGCAAGATGAGTTGGGCAAAAATGCCAGTGTGATTGCTAAGGTTGATAAAGTAGGCAATGCATCGGTCAATATGCAAACAAGCTTTGGTGGGCTTAGACGCGTCGATTGGCTAAGTGGTGAACAACTACCAAGAATTTGCTAAGCATAAGGAGGAATAATGAGTCAGTTTTATTTTTTAGCGCATCAGCGTCTAGATGATTTAATTAGCGCCTTAAAGGCACAGGGTTTTGAGGTAAAAGCACCAATCGTTGATGATCAGGCGATTGTGTATGATGATATTGAAAAAGCAGCTGAATTGCCATGGGGCTACGTTGATGAGCAGAAACCTGCGCATTATCACGTCAAAAAAACCAATGAAAACAAAGCTTTTGCATGGAGTCTGCCAGTTCAATCGGTAAAACCGATGCTATTTAAAGAGAAAGAAGTATTATGGCAAGTCAAGCGTGATGACAGCGGTAAATTGACGTTTGAGCAAGCGTTAAATAAACAAAAATATGCTGTTTTAGGTGTCAGACCTTGTGATTTGCGCGCGATTGAAATTCAAGATCGTGTGTTTATCGAAAATGCCTATCAAGATGTGCGTTATAAGGCGAGACGTGAAGCGATGTTTATCATTGCAGCTAATTGTACCAGTTGTCATAGTAATTGCTTTTGTATTAGTCTAGGTGATAGCCCATATGCTGATAAAGGCTTTGAGTGGGCAATGACGGAAATCAATGGTGGTTTTGTTATTGAATCAGGTAGCGACAAAGGTAGAGCGCTTATTGAGCAGCTGCAATTAAATCCAGCTACTGGTGCGCAAACCTATGAAGCGGAACAAAGAGTCAAAGCGGTATATGCAATGCAAGAGAAAAGCATCCCGCCCTTAACAACGGTTGAAAAGGCGCTATTTGCCAACTTAGATCATCCGCAATGGGATGATGTTGCTAAACGCTGTTTATCGTGTGGTAGTTGCACACAATCTTGTCCGACATGCTTTTGTCATACCGAGAAAGAAGAGCCTGATTTGGAAGGGCAAATAAGTACGCATTTACGCGAATGGGATTCATGCTTTGGTTTAGATCATAGTTACACGCATGGTGAGTTATATCGTCAAGAACCTAAACATCGATATCGTCAATGGATAACACATAAATTCTCCACTTGGCGCGAGCAGTTTAGAACCAAGGGCTGTGTTGGTTGCGGGCGCTGTATTACGTGGTGTCCTGTGAGTATTGATGTTACGGATGAAATAAACATTATCTGTCAAAAGAAGCAGAATAAGCAGGAAAAGCAGGAGAAAAAAGCATGATTTACCCACAAGATGCTTATTTGCCACACGAGGCTGAGATTATTGACTTTATTGATGATGCACCAGATATTTTTACCTTACGTTTACGTTTATGTGATGCGGATTTACGCCAGAAATATAGCTTCAAACCTGGACAGTTTAATATGATTTATCTTTATGGTGTGGGTGAAGTGGCAATCTCGATTGTTAATGATCGCGAGTTTAATCATGATGTTTTTGAACATACCATTCAAGTCGTTGGACGTGTGACACAAGGTATGCATCAACTAAAAAAAGGTCAAAAGGTTGGTATTCGTGGACCTTTTGGCAGCAGCTGGCCAGTGGATGAAGCGCAAGGCAAGGATGTTGTGATTATGACCGGTGGGTTGGGTAACGCACCATTGGTTGCCGCAACTGAAATGATGCTAAAAAATCGCGAAGCATATGGACGGATTTATGTAGTGCAAGGTGTGCGTCACAGTGAAGGACTCATTTATCAGGATAAATACACGCGTTGGAATGCTATCCCAAATACACAGGTGATTGTAACGGCAACTGAGGGCGAGCCATTTGGTCCATGGCAATGGTATAAAGGTTTTGTCACCGAAGCGGTTAAAGATCTTAAGCTAGATTATCAAAATACTTATGTGATGAGTGTTGGTCCTGAGATTATGATGAAAAATGTCGCACGTAGCTTTATTGATATTGGGGTGCCAGAGCATCATGTGTTTGTCTCATTGGAGCGCAGCATGAAGTGTGCGATTGGGCATTGTGGGCATTGCCAGATGGGCAAAGAGTTTATCTGCAAAGATGGTGCCGTTTATGCCTATCCGCAAGTTGAAAAACTGTTGTCAATCAAGGGGGTGTAAAATGTCGAATGAGAGTAAATTAAAAGATCTAAGTAACAAACCCACACTTGCTGTGCATAAGTTTAGCTCATGTGATGGTTGTCAACTGGCATTTATTAATGATGGCATTCGCCTGCTGAAATTATCACAATTGGTTGAGATCAAACACTTTGCTGAGGCAGGTCCTGTTGACGAAGATGCCAAGGTGGATATTGCGATTATTGAGGGCAGTATTAATACCAAACATGATGTAGGGCGCATTCAAAAGATTCGTGAAAATAGTAAATATCTTATTACGATGGGCGCATGTGCGACAACAGGTGGCATTCAAGCTTTAAGAAATAATGTTACCCGCCAACAGTTTGAAGGTTGGATGAAAGATGTCTACCCGCAACACACCGATGTGATTGACAAAATGGAATTAGATACCGCAAAACCGATTGAGGATTATGTCAGCGTTGATTTTGAAATCAGGGGATGCCCGGTAAGCTCTGATCAGATGTATCATGCGGTGCGTCAATTGTTATTTAAAGTGGAGCCAGAAAAGGTGGTAGAACCTGTCTGCACATCGTGTAAACATCGTGGAATCACCTGTGTGATGGTTGCACGTAATGAACCGTGCTTGGGTCCTGTGACGGCTAATGGCTGTGATGCACTTTGTCCGCATATTAATCGCGGATGTTATGGCTGTTATGGTGCGGCAAAATATGCCAATTTTGATGCGATGACGGCAAAGCTAAAATCAATGGGGCTAACCGATGAAGAGATTGCACATAAATATCATTTTATCAATAATCAGCAACAAGGTTTCAAGCAGGCTGGAGATAACGCATGAGTAATCAAATCAATACGGCAAATAATGTCAAAACAACGAAAATAGAAGTGCCTATTTTAGCGCGTGTCGAAGGTGAAGGTGCGCTTGATTTAGAGATTAATAACAATGAAATCACCAAATGTCATGTGCGTATTTATGAGCCACCACGTTATTTTGAGAAGTTCTTAGAAGGACGTCAGCCGAATGAAATCATTGATGCGGTAGCACGCATTTGTGGTATTTGCCCGATGGCGTATCAAATGAGTGTGGTGACCTTGATGGAAAAAGCTTTTGAGGTAGAGGTGACCCCTTGGGTGCATGAGATGCGACGCGTGATGTATCTTGGTGAATGGATGGAGTCGCATTATTTGCATACGCATATTTTAGCTGCTCCTGATTTTTTGAAGTATCACTCAGCGATTGAAATGGCAAAAGACTTCCCTAATGAAGTCAAGCGAGGTGTCAGATTACAGCATTTGGGTAATGATATTTTGTCATTATTTGGTGGCAGATCGGTGCATCCTGGTGCGATTAAAGTGGGTGGATTCTATCGAGCACCTAAGCCTAAAGAAATCAAAGCACTTATCCCACGACTACAAGAAGCGCTAAAAGATGCCAAAGATGTTGTGATGTGGTTTGCCCAATTACCTTATCCTGATGTCTGCTTTGATGAAGTATTACAAGTGGCATTAACCGATGTCAGTGGACAGTATCCAGTAATTGCTGAACATGTCGTAACCAACAGAGGTGAGTGTTTTCCAATCGAAGAATGGGATGAGCATTTCTATGAGTTTCATGCGCCACAATCAACGGCACTTCATTCAACACGCGATGGACAACCCTATTTAACAACACCATTAACACGTTTGAATTTGAATTTTGATAAACTACCCAAAGAGGTTCAAGCGCTTGCTAATAGTACGGGCATTTCGTTTCCAAGTAATAATATTTTTCATAGTATTTTGGCGCGATCGATCGAATGCTATTACGCGATTGGTGAGATACTGCGTATATTTGAAGCGTATGAATATCCTGATAAACCTTATGTTGATGTGAGCTTTAAGGCAGGCAAGGCGTGGGGTGCGACAGAGGCACCTCGTGGAATTCAGATTGACTACTTTGAGTTTGATGACAAAGGATGTGCGACAAAAATCCGTATTACACCGCCAACTGCGCAAAACTTAGCTTGTATGGAGGCGGATCTTAAGCAGTCATTAACCAAGTTTGGCTTGGATAAATCAGACGATGAGTTAAGACAGCATGCCGAAATGGTGATTCGCAATTACGATCCATGTATCTCGTGTTCGGCTCACTTTCTGACATTAAATATCAAACGCGCATGAGGTCGTTATGCATAGAAGGTTCTTTCGTGGATTTATTTTTATTAGCTTGCTGATATGGCTTATTTTTAGCGTTGCCTTTTATCAGCATTTAAGTCTTTTAGGCATCGTGTTTGTTGCTTTTATGTTAGGACTTAGGCATGGCTTTGATGTCGATCATATTGTCGCCATTGATAATGTTACACGTCAATTAGCACAAAAAGGCAAACCCAGTGTGACAACTGGCTTGTTCTTTGCACTGGGGCATTCTAGTGTTGTGTTTTTGCTGACTTTGCTGGTTATTTTAGGGATAAGCCTAAGTAAGGCGGAGAGCCTTGGTATCATTGGTATTGGTGCTGTGATTGGATCGGTTGTATCAATTGCCTTTTTGTGGCTTACAGGAGGTATGAATGTATTATCACTGTATAAGCTCATTAAACATCAACAAAACACACATACACATTCACCCTTAACACGTTGGGTTAAGCCTTTGTTTAAAATGGTTGATAAGCCTTATAAGATGTATCCAGTTGGCTTTTTATTTGGTCTTGGCTTTGATACAGCGACTGAAATTGCACTTTTAGGATTAGCAGCAACGGCATCATTAAGTGGTGAATCAATCTGGCTTATTTTGGCATTGCCAATTGCTTTTGCACTTGGCATGACGTGGGTTGATTCATTAGATGCATTACTAATGACAAAGCTCATCAATACTCAAAAAATAAATGAGCAGAGCTTTCGTCGCTACAATATTGCGATATTACTGATCGTGATCAGTGCATCGTTTATTGTCGGATTTATTCAGTTATTTGGGTTGTTTGATCTTGATATCTATGGCGCTATTGGTTTTGTCAGTGATCACTCACCGTGGTTTGGTGGCGGTTTAGTGTTGTTGCTACTAGCTGTTTTTTTAGTGATGGTATTAAAAAAACGATCAGTGTTAAAATTAAGTTGATTATCCGAGTTACCTAAACCAAGAGTGCCAAAATGATTAGTCAGCAGTATATTTTGCAGGTGAGGCTTTCAAATCCTTGGCAATCCTTTAATATACTTCCATCAATTAAGTTGTTGTGAGGTTATTATGGCATTTTCATGTTTTTATAAAACAATCAAAAAAGAAGCAGTAGAATTAATTGTTGTCCCTGTTGGGCAATATCAAGATTGGTTGTTACAGCAAGAACCATCAAAGCAAAATACGCTTAAAGCGCAAAGCTTTAAAGCAATATCGGGTAAGAGTGCTTTATTTTTTAATAGTGATGGCGAGTTATCTGCAGCATTAGTCGTTGTTGATGCTAAAGATATGTGGTCAATGGCAAGCTTATGCCAGTCATTGCCGCATGGTGATTATCAGATTGTGGACCCTTTTGATGTCGTCGATTCTGAGCTTTTCTATTTGGCATTTGGTTTAGGCTGTTATCAGTTTCTAACGTATAAGTCAGACAAAAAGACTAATACCATTAAATTATATTTACCCAAAAAATTTGCTGAGGTTGAAAAAACTTTGCGCGCGATATATCTAGTGCGCGATATGATCAATACACCGGCTGAAGATATGGGTCCTGAAGAGATTGCACGACAAACTCAGAAATTAGCGCAAACCTTCTCTGCGACTTTTTCAGAAATCGTGGGTGATGACCTATTAGCAAAAGGCTATCGCGGTATTCATGCGGTGGGACGTGCGAGTGTCAGAGCACCCAGACGCATTCGCCTAGATTGGGGTAATGAAGCGCACCCGCATATTGTGCTTGTTGGTAAAGGTGTGGTTTTTGATACCGGTGGCTTGGATATTAAACCTGCTAGTGGCATGCTCTTGATGCATAAGGATATGGGGGGATCGGCACAAGTCTTGGGATTAGCGCGCTTGATTATGGATACACAATTGCCAGTGCGTTTAACCGTACTTATTTCAGCGGTTGAAAATGCGATTTCAGGCAATGCCTATCGCCCAAGTGATGTGATTGAAATGTATAATGGTACAACGGTTGAGGTGACCAATACCGATGCGGAAGGGCGGATTGTATTAGCTGATATTTTAACTGAAGCAACCCGTGAGAAACCAAATCTTGTGATGGATTTTGCGACATTAACGGGAGCAGCGCGCATTGCCGTTGGTACTGAGATGTCAGCATTTTTTGCCAATGATGAGGAGTGGGCGCATAAGCTAAGCCTAGCAGCAGAGAAAGTGCAAGACCCAGTGTGGCGTATGCCGCTATATGCTTCTTATCGCAAGCTCCTTGATAGTCAGGTTGCAGATATTAAAAACTCTGCTTCTGTGCCATATGCTGGCAGTATTAGTGCAGCATTGTTTTTACAAAGCTTTATTGAACATAATACACCATGGCTTCATTTTGATTTGATGGCATGGAATATCTCGAATATGCCAGGACGAATGATTGGTGGTGAGGCAATGGGTATTCGTGCGGCATATGAGATGCTTAAAACACACCTAGGTGTCTGACGATTAGCAAATAACCTTGATAAAATACCATAGTCTAAAAAGTCAACTATACTTGTTGCAGGATGATGCAATGAGGAAAGCTTATGGTAGTAATTGCAAACACAATGGTTGAATCGTTTTATAATCTGATCGGTGAGGCGCAAAAAGTTGTTGGCATTGAACTGGATGTCGAGATTGAGGCTTTTGTTGTTTATGCTCTGCTAAGAAATGTCAAATATACTGAGCTTAAAGATATGACCTTTGCGCAAAGCCTATTAACTGGCATCTCACATAAAAATACCGATGAGCTTGAAAAAGTGCTGGATTGTTCTTTAATCTACGCCGGATGGTATCCAAAGCGAGCACAAAAATTAGGTTTATCACCATCTTATTTTAGTGATATTGGTAAAACAGCGAGCCTAGAGCTTGCTTATTATTATCGAATACTGAAATCTTCTTATCAGAAAACCTATGCTAAAATCTCCGAGGAATTTGACAAGCTTGTGATGTTGTTGCAATCATTTTTAAGTGCGCAAGAAGTTCAAAAAATTTATACACAAGGATTTTTCCCAGTTAATCACAAAAATAGTTAGGAACTCTTTCAAATAACCAGTACATTATACTTTCTAACGATTGGTTGGTATGAAGTGATTAGTATGGAGCACATCTCGTTTTTATCTGGTGCTTTTGTTTTTGTAATGATTTTTTTCGCGGGTTTTGTTGATTGTATTGCCGGAGGTGGTGGCATGATCACTATCCCAACGTATTTAAGCGTTGGTGTGCCACCGCATTTGGTATTGGGTACCAATAAAATGGTCATGTCGATGGGTACACTTTCTGCCGTTATCCGTTTGTTGTGTTCGGTAAAGGTTTATTGGCGTACGATTATCTTAGGTATTGTACTGGCATTTATCGGCTCTTTATTGGGTGCGAAGCTGATTAGTCATCTGGTGAGTTATCAGCTGATGACAACCTTGTTGCTTATTATTATTCCGACGATTTTAATTATTGGTGCATTTAAAAACTACCGTTCCGAAAGTAACTACACGTTGACACCAAAATTTTATCTGCATTTGGGTTTGGTATGTTTTATTGTTGGCGCCTATGATGGCTTTTTTGGTCCGGGCACTGGAACCTTTTTGTTCTTAGGCTTTATGTATATTTTGTCGATGTCAGCCAAAGAGTCCGTGACGAATGCCAAAATTGTTAATTTATCGGCGAACTTTGGTGCTTTAATTTACTTTTTATGGACGGGCAATATTGACTGGTACATCGTGATGATCGCTTTGCCTGCGGCAATGATGGGCTATTTGTTGGGCGCGCAGTTTGTGCTTAAGGCGAATGTTAAGTGGCTTAAGAAGATTGTTATGCTCGTGCTTTTGGGACTGATGATTAAGTTGTTATTTTTTTAATTTTTTTAATCAGTATAAATCCAAATGTTTTGCTTCTTAGTGACTAGACATATTTGTTTGCTGTGATAGTATCTTGCTGTATACATAGCGATAATTGATCGCATGATTTTATTACAAAGCAGCGAAGGCTAGACTGTGAAAAGGAATCAGTACGATAGGTTTTATCTGATTTAATCGATGAGATAAACGTGCTAATAACAAGATAAAGGAAGGTTGAAACAATGCAAAGTGAACTTCAATTATTATCGCAGTTAAGCGATTTAGTCTATTCAGCAAGTGATTTTAAAAAAACGCTTATGCTTAATAATGCGGGTAAAACAAGTGATCAAGAGGTTCTCAAATTTCGTGAGAAAATTCGGGCACAACTATTAGCGATGCAAAATCAGCTTAACACCGACTATAGTAGTAAAATTGCTGAGTTTATCCTTTTTCCGATTATTACTAATGTCGATGAGAAGTTTATGTTATTGATTACTGAGCGTGAGTTGCCCTGTCATTGGGATACCTTACAAGCTGAGTTTTATGGGCGAACGGATGGCGGTGAGTTTGTTTTTGATGTATTAGATGAAGTGCTATCAAATAAAATATATCCCAAAATCAGCTATGAAGTGCTTCTTATGGTATTGCAAGATGACTTTTTAGGGAAATATTATCACAATCCAAATCATGCCGAGCGCCACCAGTATATTTCACGCGTCAAATCGATATTAAAGGACTTTAATCAAAATACCAATATAAACGAAGAGGTTGTTGCCACAACAACGTCACGTCAACAGATGCCCAATAGTCGTAAAGCGCAGAATATCGTCTGGGGTGTTGTTGCAATATGTATTTTGGTGCCGCTTGGCATTTACTTTTTTGCGTAATAAGGAAAACAAGGAGGAGTGACATGCAGTTAGCATTCTTAAGCGAGATTGAAGATATTGTGCAGCTTAAACGCTTAAATCCGATGTTGATGAGTGGCATTGTGCATCAATATCAAGAAGGAAAATATGAAGCAGTTATCGAGGCAATTAGCCAGTATGTTGAAGAAACCAAAAGCATAGATGTCTATATTCTTTTTATGGGGTATGCCGCAGATTTGTTTTTGAGCGCAAAATCTTTGGCAGATATTAACACAAGTATTAAGTCTTATGATCAGCAATTAAATATACTATCGGGGCGTTTATCTCCTTTAGAGCGTTTTGATACCACGTTACTTAGTGGTATTGACATCTTTGTACAAATGCTGGATATGAAAATAACCGCTGAAATTAAGCAGGTTAAGGTCTTTGATGTCGATGCGTTGGTTGAGTCCTATGAATTATTATTAGATACCGTGCAAAGCCTAACCTCAATACAACTGGAGTTAGACTCACGTAAGTCGGTATTAACAACGAACAAAACGATCAAAGAGCTTAAGTTTGCGATTAAGCGGCTACTTGATAAAGAGCAGCAAAATGAATCTTCAACGACTGGCGTTGATGAGGCAAGCGAACCTGTGACAAAACAAGTCCCACAAAAGGAAACTAAAAACCGTTATATTGATGAGTTTGCTTCAGTCAAATGGTATAAGTTCGTCAAAAAAGTACTGATTTTACAAAGCATGATCAATGCAAAACGCTTTTTTGAGGCGGCAATCGTTTATGAAGATATGCAAAAAGAGCTGACACATTTTGACCCAAAAGATTATTTTCCAGGACTCTTTTTCCCGCTATATAAAAATCTAGCACCCAATGCACGAACGATTTATAAGCATATTGAGCAGAACTCTAATTCATTGGAGTGGCATATTGCCAAGAAGCTCTATCAAAGTGATCCAATGCGTTTTTTACGTGATTTACCTAATATGGCAGAGAATAATTATCATGATGAGCAGTTTCATCAAGGCGATTATGCCGAACCTATGCAAAATGAAGGGCGTAAGTTGATGGAAGATGTCAGTATGTTATCAGAAAGTGAAGATATTCGCTTTAAAGAAGACATTATCGATGATCAAGAAGAGTCGCTCATTGATGATAATGAAATCGATCATTTACTGGAGGAAATTGAAGGTGTTTGGGATCAAGCAGGTTTGTCGAAAGAATAAAGAAGAAAGTTTAATTCAAGCATTACCACTCAACAATGCTTAAGGTATCAGGGACATCGGCAATTTTAGCTGCAATGGTTTCTTTATCTAAAAGCCCTGTTTTAGCATCATGGTATTGAATCACTGAAGCACTATTAATCAGGCCATAGCAAATCGCAGTGCGCACATTCTCACCAGCATATATCGCACCACAAAAGCTTGAACCAAAAGCGTCTCCTGCCCCTAGTGTATTGACAACGTTATCAATCTTAAGTGCTGGATGAAAGTACATTTTCTTCTCGGTTGCAACATAAACCCCTTCGCTGCCATCGGTAACGACAACGATGCGTGGTCCTAAGCTCAATGCTTTTTGAAAGAAGGCTTTTAATGAGAAAAAACTATCTTGATAAACAGGTTGAGCCTGCAGTAGGTTCTGGTGATGATCCATTGCTGTTTCATCCGTTGGGTTATCTTCGCAGCTTAACAAAGAGCTCATGAGCTTTTGTGCTTCCTGGTAGTTCATGATCAAGATATCAATACCGCTTAAGGCTTCTAAAATAAAGCTACTACCAACTTCAAGTTGGCTATAACCTGGGTTAATGGCAACTTTTGTATTACATACTTTGGCGAATTTGACAATTTGTGGCAGCTGTGCGGCAGATGCTTTGCTAAGGGATGTGACGTAAACAAAATCAGCTTCTTCAATTGCAGCAACTGGTAGATCTTCGGTTAATAAATCGCGATTAGCTCCGCGATAAGCAAAGATCGTGCGATCCCCCTTAAGTGATGGTACAACATAAGAGGTGGCGGTGCCATAGTGATTAGAGTAGCGCACAATCGAGGTATCAACCCCTTGCGATTTCAGCTCTTCTAGCAGTGATTTACCAATGTTGTCTTTGCCGACTTTGCCAAAAAAACGCACATTAAATCCAAGCTTTTGCAAGGAAACAGCTGCATTGGTAGCGCCACCGCCACTAAAGCATTTCTGATCGGTGACCTCGATTTTGGCGCCTTCCTCAAGTAATAAATAGGATTGCTTGGCGAATGGCTTTTGGATTTCCATGGTTTCCATTTGTTCGTATTCGATAATTGTATCTAATGTTGCACCACCGATGGTCAAAGCTTTCATATGTGGGCTTACTCCAGTATAAACATTAATGATAGGTATTGTGCCTTAATTTTTAGCAGGTGTCATGAATGTAATGATGTAGAAGTTGCTATGATTTAAATTAACCGGTATTTTTCATGCCAGCAGCAATGCCGGAAATCGATAGCATTAGTACATCTTCATAGATGGTTTCTTCTTCAGTGCTTAGATTACCTTTTGCTAGTTTGTGTAAAGTCGATGCTTGTAACAAATTCAAGGGATCAATATACGGTGTACGATAGTGGATGGCTGAGTATTTGGATGCGGCATGACCATCATCGGTTAGTGTATTTAACAAGCTATTAACCTTGATCATGCTATTGAGTCGCAAACGCAGATCCTGACCATAATTCTGTAAACTTAAAGAGAGCTCATCATCATAAAACTGAGCAATCTCGGGTGATGTTTTTAATAATGTCATATCTAAAAGATCAATTAAGTTTTTGAAAAATGGCCAGTTTTTTAACATCTCTTTGATCAATGCTTTATCTGTAGCTAATGCTGATTGTAAGGCTGACTCCATACCAAGCCAGCTAGGTAAAATCAATCGAGTCTGCGTCCAAGCAAAAATATAAGGGATTGCTCTTAAGCCTTCTAAACGTGCTGAGGGTTTGCGCTTAGCAGGGCGGCTACCAATGCAGAGTTTACCAAGCGCGCTAGCAGGTGTTGCCTGTGTGAAATATGCCATAAATGCCTCATCATGCACGACGTGGCGATAGTCTGAAGCTGATTGGTCGCTCATTTGATCCATTAGTGTTTGCCAGTTGTCATGTGCTTCTATCGGAGGTGCCAACGTGGCAGCTAAAACAGAGTTGGTATATAGAATAAAGTTCTCTAAGGCATTTTCTTTGGAGCCAAATTTTTTATGAATAACCTCACCTTGTTCTGTGACTTTGATCCAGCCATTGACCGTATGGGGTGGTAATGATAATAATGCAGATTGAATAGGGCCGCCACCGCGACCAACCGAGCCACCGCGACCATGGAAGAAACACAGTTTGATATCATGCGCTTTACCTACTTCAAGCATTTGTTGTTGGGCTTTATAAAGCTGCCAGCTTGCAGCAAGTTTCCCAGCATCTTTGGCAGAATCTGAATAGCCAATCATAACCTCTTGATTGCCTTTGGTGTGCTCTTTGTACCAGTTAAGTTGAAATAACTGCGATAGGGTTTCAGCACTTCCTTTTAAGTCATTTAATGTCTCAAATAATGGCACAACTGGTAAGTAGCCTTTAATGTGGCAGGATTTTTGCAACAAGAGAACACTTAAAACATCAGAAGGTTGCGATGCCATCGAGATAACATAGGAACCAAATTGATCACGTGGCAATTTGGCAATAGTTTGGAAAGTGTCAATTAATTCTTGTTCATCGTCATTAAAGGGACAATCATCATCAAATAATGGGCGCTTACTTTGCAGCTCTTTGATTAACCATGTGATTTTTTGTGACTCATTTAATTGCCAGTAATCGCCTAGCTCAAGATATTGATAAATGCGTGCGATCACCTCACTGTGGCGTGAAGATTCCTGACGGATATCCAGTTTCACAAGATGTAAACCAAAGGTGTGAATCTTGCGTATTAAATCTTCAAGGGTGTCTTGCGCAATTGCCGTGGCATTGTTTTGAATTAAGCTGTTATAGATAAGATAAAGTGGGTCTAGTACTTCTTCAACACTCTGGATACACGCACTTTCTAAACGAAAGCGCTTTTTGATAATACGTTGTTGATACCAGTCAATGGTGTAGCTAAGGCGATCTCGTAACTGCCTTAATAGCACGCGATAGGGTTCATGCTCGTTGCTTGTCAATGTGCTAATTTCATGATTACAGGCATTAATCGACAGCTCTTGAATCAGTTCGGTGACGTCATTCAAAATCAAGGTCATTGCTCGCCAGCGATAGAGCATAACCACTTGTTCGGTGATATTGGCAGTGACATACGGATTACCATCACGATCACCACCCATCCAACTGCCAAACTTCAGCGGTGTTTGATTAAGGCTAAGAGGTGTGAGCCCACTATCCAAAAGTGCACAATTAATCCGGCGAAAATACTGAGGTACACTGTGCCAAAAAGCTTCCTCCACTACCGCACAGCCCCATTTGGCTTCCTCAATCGGTGTTGGGCGCTTGCGACGAATCTCATCCGTAAGCCATAGATTGCTGATAATAACATGTAATTTACGATCAATATCGACTTTGTCATACGTTGTTTTGGCTTCTTTACGCCATTTAATCAACTCACTGATTTGGTTGTATTTTTGGACATTGGTGCGGCGTTTGACTTCCGTTGGATGGGCTGTTAATACCAAGGTGATTGATAACTGTTGGATAATGTCTTCAATCTCAGCGGACTTTATGCCAGCATGAGAGGCGTTAGCAATAATTTCATTTAAGCTATTTGTCGGTGTTTCAATATCGATACGATGGACGTTTTCAACAATATTAACCAGATTAAGAAAATGACCAAAGGCACGTGCAACAATAATGCTTTGTTTGGCATCAAGACTTTGGATATAGTGGTATAGCTCTTTAAAAGAGCTATCTTGATTGGTCTGAATATGAATCGCACTTTGGCGGATCTTCTCAACAATAGCTAAGCCAGCTTCGCCAGTTTGGCATTCTATGACTTTTCCTAAAATATTGCCTAATAGCTCAATATCTTCTTTGACCGTTTTTGCATAGGGTGCTTCTTTTATGGTTGTTATTGGCATGTTTCCTCCTTGTGTTGCATAACTTGCATCCTCATTATTCCTCAATCAATTATTGAAGTAAAACGTAAACTCTAGCAATTTTTGTTAACGATTTTGCATATTTCATGGGGGTGGTTAATTTACAATAACTTACATAAAAACTCTAAATAACAACATTTCAAACACTTAAGTGAATTACTATACAACAAATAAAGCGGGGGAGTGCTAGGGGCTTGATTGCACCTTACTGGATGTGTGGTGCAATTAAGTAAGTAAGCAATTATCGTTTTCGGGGTTTATGACATTTTTATAGCAACCAAAATTTGAGGTAAATATAGTATGAAAAAAATTTGTTTATGTGCGTTAATTATAGCTACTTGTGGTTCAGCAAATGCATTAGTAAATGTTGATATTAATGGTGGTTGGTCATATGTTAATAATCATGGTATCAACGGCATTTCAGCAACAGATCATGATGGTTTTGGTTGGAGTGCAAACGTTGGCATTAGCTTGCCATTGCCGTGGACTTCAATAGAGTTTGGTTATACCAACTTTTCAGCACCTGAATATCTAGGGGATAAGACAACTCTTAATTCATTTGATTTGGCTGGCGTCTTAAGAATTCCTCTAGTACTACACTTCTCGGCAATTGGTAAAATTGGTATGGGTTATACTTATATGAGCTCGAGTCAGTATACCGGATCCGAGCATAAGTTAGCACTTTATTGGGCATTAGGGCTTGGTTTTAACTTAAATGAAAACATTTATACGCAACTGATGTATCAGCAATATAGAAATAATGGAAATATACCAAATACTGGATTGGGGCGCATTCGCAATTTGTGGGTATTTTAGGAAGCCATTGCTAACCCGCCTGCATAAGCCATTCTTTCAATATCTTCCCATCGCCCAGCCTTGTAAAAAGACCGTATGAATAACATATCATTAGCGCTGTCC